>JAGZOP010000179.1 GCA_018383195.1 Clostridiaceae bacterium
GGTCAGCCCATTTCTCTTATGGACTTGGCAGCAGCCGTCCATCGAGAGGAACGGGAAAAGAAAAAGTCCGTAATGGAGCAGCTGAAAAGCCAGCCCAAGGCGGAACACAAAAAAACAGCGCCCAAAAAGAGCGCGGAAAGGGAGATTTGATATGGGAAACTTCACTTTTGAGGAAACGAACCTGCTTTGTATCTACAACACCGGCAGCCGCACCGGGCTGATCGAGGCTCTGACCGAGATGCGCGGCGAGCTTTCGCCGGAGGAAGCCGAGCTGCGGGAGCTGACGGACAGCGCCCTGGGGAAACTCCGGGCCATGAGCGACGCTGAGTTTGCCGAGCTGGAGCTGTACCCGGATTTTGACGAGTAATAGCAACTCGGAGATTTTACACACTGTCTATTTCTTTTGATGGCCAATGTTGGTATAATGTATAATAAATTCTTTATAACTCGCACCTTCAAAAGTCAAGCAACAAGTTAAAATTTGATAAAAAGGGAGATGAAGAAGTGCATAAAAATTTGGAAAGTACATTATTTTTTATTGCAGGGATATTGTTTATTATATCGTCGATAGTAGGGAAAAACATTTTTAATATTCCTTTGGGATGTTGCTTTATTATTCTTGGTATCAGCAGAAGAAAAAAGGACGACTAACTTACAAAACCCGGTTTATCGGGTCAGCCTGAGCTCCTGAGCCAAACTTTCACAATTGAATATAAGCCGTCCACCGGCGGCACCACTCAGCAGGAAACCTTTAAAATGGTTCCTGCTTTTCTTTTACCCCAAAAATGAAAGGAGTACAAACAACCATGCCATCCAAAGCTGAATTTTACCGGCAAATGGCCGAACAGGTATCGACCCGGCTTGTGGGCAGCTGGAAGGAATGGACGGCCTTTCTTACTACTGCCGCCCGCCTCTACAAATATCCGTTCCATGAACAGATGATGATTTACGCCCAGCGCCCGGACGCCACCGCCTGCGCCGAGTACGACCTGTGGAATGAAAAAATGGGACGGTATGTGCGCCGTGGCTCCAAGGGTATCGCCCTGGTGGACGATTCCGGCGACAGACCCCGGCTGCGCTATGTGTTCGATATTTCCGATACCGGCACCCGTGAACATTCCCGCACCCCCTGGCTGTGGCAACTGGAAGAACAGCACATTGGGCCTGTGTCGGCCATGCTGGAGCGCAACTACGGTGTTGTCGGTGACGATCTCGCCCAGCAGCTCACTGATGTAGCCGGAAAGCTGGCGAGTGAGTATTGGGACGATCATCAGAGAGACTTCCGCTATATCGTTGACGGTTCGTTCCTGGCGGAGTACGATGATTACAACATCGAAGTCCAGTTTAAGTCCGCCGCCACCGTCAGTATCGCCTATGCCCTGATGTCTCGCTGTGGGCTGGATACGGAACAATATTTCCAGCATGAGGACTTCATGCCGATT
>JAGZOP010000180.1 GCA_018383195.1 Clostridiaceae bacterium
ATACCGGATCAGGCAGAGTATGAGCCGGCGCGGAAACTGCTGGGATAACAGCCCAATGGAACGCTTCTTCAGGAGTCTGAAGAACGAATGGATGCCGGTTGTGGGTTACGAAGCTTCTGCGAGGCCGCTCACGCCATAACGGTCTATATCGTTGGATATTACAGCGCACTAAGACCGCACGAATATAACGGTGGGTTATCCCCAAACGAATCGGAAAATCGATACTGGAAAAACTCTAACTCGGTGGCCAGTTTTTGTTGACCACTTCACACGTTCAATGTCGTTGATGACTTTAACTATGAGGCGTTGTCGATTGAAAACAATCTGAATCTGCCAGCTTCACAAGTGGTAGCGGTACTCTGTAGGTGAACCGCCCCGGGTTTCCTGGAGAGTGTTTTATCTGTGAACTCAGGCTGCCAGATCATCGTTTCCGATGGAAGCATAATAAGCTTTTTCTGCTTCTGCCGGAGGAGTATGGCCCAGCCTTTCCAGCAATCGTCGATTGTTATACCAGTCCACCCACGTGAGTGTGGCCAGTTCCACTTCTGCACGGTTTTTCCAGCTCTTACGGTGTATTACCTCCGCTTTGTAAAGACCATTGATGCTCTCCGCCATCGCGTTGTCATACGAGTCGCCTGTACTTCCTGTTGATGCCAGTAATCCGGCTTCCTTAAGCCGCTGTGTGTAGGCCAGCGATACATACTGAGAACCTTTATCACTGTGATGGACCGTGCCGGACGGTCGACGGGCCCATAACGCCTGCTCCAGTGCATCCAGCACGAATGTCGTTTCCATGGACGATGAGACCCGCCACCCCACGATGTATCCGGCAAACACATCAATGATGAACGCCACATAGACGACCCCCTGCCATGTGCTGACGTAAGTAGAATCAGCCACCCACAACTGGTCAGGACGTTCTGCCACGAACTGACGGTTTACGCGGTCGCCTGCGACAACGGCTTTCCGGCTGATGGTCGTACGGACCTTTTTACCACGGAGAACACCGGCAAGTCCCATAACCGCCATGAGACGTGCCACAGTGCATCTGGCCACTCTGATACCTTCCCGTAACAACTGACGCCAGACTTTACGCACACCGTATACCTTGTGATTTTCATCGTATACGCGCTGTATCTCTTTCTTCAGCCAGTCATCGCGCTGCGCACGGGCACTGCGTTTATCCGGATGATGTCGCTGTTGCTGACAGTGGTAATACGTTGACGGGGCAATATGCAGTTCGCTGCATAGCGGTCCGACCCCGTACTGCTCACGCAGCTTATCCAGCAGTGGCATCATTTTATCCAGAGGCGGTCGAACTCCGCCTTCGCAAAATAAGCGGAAGCCTGGCGAAGGATATCGTTACTGCGGCGCAGTTCACGATTTTCACGTTCCAGCTCTTTCAGACGCTGACGTTCAGCGGTGGTGAGCCC
>JAGZOP010000181.1 GCA_018383195.1 Clostridiaceae bacterium
AAAATATTAATAAAGATATTTCAACTGTTGCTAAAGAAATTAAAAACAAAAGAAAATTAAAACCTAGGAATCCTTTTAATAATCCTATCACTTGTACCAAATTTAAAGAATGTAGAATCTGTCATGGCAAATGCTCTGAATATGAAGAAATTAAATGTACAAGAAGAGATAGAAAAGTTGGTGTGTGTAATCTTTGTCCAGATATCTCTAAATGCAGATTAGATAAATATTTCTATTATGCTAAACAGGCTCATGAAAGTTATTTATACACTTTAAAAGACTCTCGAGAAGGTGTTAATCTAAATACTACGGAAATGCTTGAAATTGTGGATATCATTAAGCCACTTTTAAAGCAAGGACAATCTATTTATCAAATTTTAAAAAATCATCCTGAAATTAAAATGTGTTCAAAAACCTTATATATGTATATTGAAAGTGGAATATTTCAAGACTATGGAATTAATAATTTTTCTTTACGTAGACAGGTAGCAATGAGAAAAAGAAAAAAACTAAAAAAACGTAAAGAACCAGTAAACTATGAAGGAAGAAGATACAAAGATTATTTAGAATTTGTTAAAGAAAATCCTATTATTCCAACAACTCAAATGGATACAGTTTACAATCAACAAGATGGTCCATATATTCAAACATTTATATTTCAAAATACAGGACTAATGATAGGATTTTTACATACAGAAAAAACATCTGAATCAATGGCTAGTACATTAGATAATTTACAAGAGACTTTAAAAGATGATTATCAAAAATTATTTTCATTACTTCTAACAGATAGAGGCTCAGAATTTGAGAAATATGAATTATTTGAAGTAAATGCAGAAACAGGAGAAATTAGGTCTAACATCTTTTACTGTGATCCACAAACTCCTAGTCAAAAGCCTCATGTAGAAAACAACCATAACTATGTTAGAGATATTATTCCCAATGGAAAATCTCTAAAAAATTTAACACAAGAAGATTTAAATTTAATGTTTTCTCATATTAACTCATCACCAAGAAAAGTTTTAAATGGAAAAACACCTTATGAAGCCTTTGAATTTTTATATGGTAATGAAATACTAGAGAAATTAAATATACGAAAGATAGCAAAAGATATGGTTACACTACAACCATATCTTTTGAAAATCAAATAAATATTTAACTTTATTCGATAAAAAATCGAACAACCTTAGAAACATCTTTTAACTGAATATTGGTACTAAGCAAATGGAATTTAATCTTACACGAAAAAAAATTAATTTCTCTTTGCTTATTTGCCATGCTCAATTTCTCGTTTCTGTAAGTTAATATTACACTATTTTGTTAAAAAAAGCAAATTTTATGCAAAGAAAAATGCCCATAAATTGACGTTTCTCTTACATTTGGAATTTACTTTTTCTTTTGGAAGTTACTTTTACAACTTACC
>JAGZOP010000182.1 GCA_018383195.1 Clostridiaceae bacterium
CTGGTGTATATCGTTTATTTGGTACTCCTTTTGGCATAAAAATCACCCCACTTGTTATTCAGTATATCATACTGTCTAACAAATGGGGTGCAGTTCAAATTTTACGATTGTTAACTCCCTTTTTAATTCGTTATATAAGAAACAACGAGAATCTCTTTACTATTACATGTTATTTTATAATAGTACCACCATATGTTACTTCCATCTTACCAATTACAGTTTTTCCATCTTTGGCATATAAATTGATGTACTCTGAACGACCATTTCTTTGGCTTTGTTTCTCCAAAGCCTGTTCTGGTGTTTTAATATCATTATGGAGATAGTCCGCAGGATAAATAAAACCCTCTACCCCACCAACACCAATCGCTGGTATCATTTCATTGTTTTTTACAGCAGATTCTAAATCAATCTGGTCATTTTTATTTGTTTGAGCTTCAATCCCAGAATGGCTGTGGCTTACCCCTTGATTGGGTGAACTATGCATAGATTCCTGAATATATCTTTTCCAAGCGAAAACATCCGTAACTTCACATGGAAAATATGGGCTGCCAATCACTCCATTGCGCAATACCGTTGCAAATTTTTCAAGGCTTCCAGCCTTTTTATAGGCACACGCCAATCCTGTAATTTCTGCAGCATGATTCTCCTGTACAATTTCAGCTCTAACACCATAATAGTCTGTAGAAGTCCGTCCTATCGCTCCTTGCGCTAACACTGAATTTGCATCAATTGCTGTAATACCTTTATAAGGCTCCCCATCTACTTTGAAATACTTTTCTTCGTTTACTGCATTACCAGCAAATGCTGTCGTACACAATGCACATAATATCGCAGTTGGTACAATAAAAATTCTTGTTTTATATTTCATAAGCCCAACCCTTTCTATATCCCTATTCCTATTCTCTATAGCTATAATCTGAATTCTCGGCGATTCTATAATATATTTAACGATTTCCCTCACTGGATTTTCAATTTCTATAATACAAATCATTCAATATTTTTGAAGTATGAATGCTATCTCTGAAAAAACCATTCTTTTATATATGTATCTAAGAAGAAAAAACGGGACATATTGCTTAAATGAAATAAATAGCTATTTTTTAATAGTGGAATCATAGAAAGGAAACTTCTTGCTTTAACTCAAGAAGAATTTGATAAAAACATATGAAAATTAAGAAAAACATTCAAGTCCCAAAGGCTCCTAAAAGCAAATGCGTCATTCATTACCACAGGAAACTGTAGACAAAACGAAAAATTATCCTACACAACTTTATGTATATTGGGCTATTCGTTTTGGACAAATAAATATAATATACCCACAAATCAAAACCACCCGTTGAACGGGTGGTTTGATCAGACCCTATAAGGGTCTATCTCTTGTGGTAGCCCCCTAAAGGGGGCATTGAATAGTCTGGCAA
>JAGZOP010000183.1 GCA_018383195.1 Clostridiaceae bacterium
CCTGCTGGCCCGCCAGGAGGAGCTGGCCGGGCGGATGGAGGCCCTCAAGGCCCAGGGAAAGCAGAAGACCGCCCAGTTCCGGGAGCTGTTCGCCGAGAAACTCACCATTCAGAATACCCTGACGCTGTGGGAGACCTACGGCATTCACTGAAAGGGCCAAAAAGACGGCCGCCGCCCATTTGGGCGGCGGCCGTCTCGCGCGCATGGAGACTAGCGGGGGACATAGACCAGCTCGGTCATGCCGTTGTGGACGGCGGTATGGAGCAGATGGAGCTTCCGCTCCTCCGCCAGCGCCCCGAACAGCGAAACGCCGCTCCCCTTTGAAAACTAGTTCCGCCTAGCCGACCTTACGGCCATGACAAGCTGTACAGCCCCATACAGGCCGCAGAGCAGGAGAATTGTGTCCTCATAGGCGTGAAAAAAGATCGATTTAATCCCAGTCAGCCCCCAAAGAGTCAGAAGAGCAAGGAGAAGCCTGTTCTTGTGCCGGTAACCCGCACAGACCGTGATGCTCAGACTGACAATGGGACAGGGCATAATATGTGTCACCATTTGCGGAAAGGCGTTTCCCAGAAGGAGGGAGACGAGGGGGTAAAGCAGCCAGAGCAGCAGAAGCAGGGCCTGCACGGCGGTGGGTTTTTGGAGCGTATCCGCTCCGTTGTGCCTGCTCTCATACAGGAACAGAATGCCGAAGAGCAGATAGAGCGGAAGCGCAAAATACTTCTGGATAGGTTCTGATCCATACCGGGCGAAAAAGGCGAGACCGATCCACAAGTTTGCGATTCCGAGGGCAAACTTTGCCGCCCATGGTGCCTTTTGGGTGTAGGACAGCGCGAACATAACCAGGAGAACGAGCAAGAGGACGATTTGCAGGCCCCATGTATCCATATTATAGGCCCCGATTACCTTCCAGAAGATCTGTGCGTCCAATTTGCCTCACCTCCAAATTGCGATATTGTTTATTGTAGCATATCGGAGGGACGTGCTCAACGGGGAAGTCCCCGCTGTCCAAGATTGCGCGGCGGGGCGGGATATGATATAATTTAATATCTGACCAAAGAATGGGGGGAGAGACATACTCAAGCTGCTGCTGGGCCGGGCGGGGACGGGAAAGACCCGGGCTCTGCTGGAGGCCATGGCCGCCGGGGACGGGCGGCCCCAGATCCTGATCGTCCCCGAGCAGCACTCCCACAGCATGGAGCGCCAGCTCTGCGCCATCGGAGGCAGCCGGGTGTCCCTCTTCGCCGAGGTGCTCTCCTTCACCCGGCTGGCCAACCGGGTGTTCTCCGTGTACGGCGGTTTAGCCGCCCCGGCGCTGGACGGGGGCGGCCGCCTGCTGCTGCTGTGCGCCGCCCTCAAGTCGGTGGCCCCGGAGCTGCGGGTGTACCAGCGCCCCTCCCGCAAGCCCGCCT
>JAGZOP010000059.1 GCA_018383195.1 Clostridiaceae bacterium
AATGCGGTTGGCGTTATTTTTATGCGCCTTTAGGCGCTGCTGGTATAGTGCCCTTATAGGGCTATTATTCATACCACGTCCTTCGGGCGTGGTTATGATGCTGGCCAAATCGTAAAGTTATAAAGTTACAACGTCACAAAGTTAAAACTTTTCGTTCTGCTCACCTGCCAGATACCGTTTGAGCAAAAACGCGCAAAAGTACGGAAACGTATACATATCGTCACTGAAACCGACATTTCCGGCGGTAAATTTGATGCCATAATGAATATCCTCATACTTATCACTGGTGATGAGTGTGCGGAGAGATTTCGCCGTGCCTCTCTGGGCCTTGACCTCGACCGGAATGAGTGCGGATGCCGTGCGGACGAAGAAATCCTGCTCGAGCGTGGAATCCTCGCGCTTGTAGTAATACAGCTGATACCCGGCCTTGACCAGCGCCTCACCGACCACATTCTCATACAGCGCACCCTTGTACACACCGAGGTTCTTGTTGGCGCGCAAGTCCGCTTGCGCCTCCTCATCGAGCATGGCAACGAGCAGGCCGCTGTCCGCAAAATACAGCTTGTACTTTGTTTCATCGTAATTGCCCTTGAGCGGCAGTTCCGGGAAATTCAGGCAGTAGCAGATGTTGACCATACCGGCATCGTTCAGCCATTCAATGCAGCCGCGGTAATCGCGGAAACGCGCGCCGGACGCGACCTTGGAAATCTGGAATTTCTTGTTGTCCTTGGCAAGCTGCACCGGGATGTGCTGAAACACGTTCAAAATGCGGGTCTGGTCCATGCCGTCCGCGTATTTGCGGATATCCTCCTTGTAGTCGGCGATGAGCTGGCGCTGGGTTTCGAGTGAGCCTTCAAACGTGCCCTTTTCGATGAACTCGCGGACAACGGCGGGCATGCCGCCGAGAATGCAGTAGTTGAGGAACAGCTCGCCGCAGACCGACATTTCCAGTTCGTTGAACGGCGTCAGCGTGCGCATGTGCGTCAGCATATCGTCAATAAAGGCATCGTCGTAGCCGCCGGCCCACAAAAATTCCTCAAAGTCCAGCGAGAACATCTCGTAATCGGTCTTGTAGCCGACACTGTTGCTCTCAATTTTACGGTAGTTGAGACCGAGCATGGAACCGCTGCAAATGACGTCGAACCGGCCGTCGATCTTGAAGAATTTGAGCGCGGTCGCAATGTCGGGAAACTCCTGCAGTTCGTCAAAGAAAATCAGGGTTTCACCCTCAATAAACCGCTTAGACGGGTCGATACGCGAGATATTTTTGATGATATCCGCCGCTTTGTAGCCGTCCACGGTGATCATTTTGTACTTTGGTTCCTCCACGAAGTTGATCGTGATAACGCTCGTGTAGTTCTCTGCGGCAAAGCGCTGAATGGATTCAGTCTTGCCGACCTGCCGCGGGCCTTTAACGATAAGCGGCTTTTTATCCGGATTTGCTTTCCATTCCGACAGAAAAGCGTCGATTTTGCGTTTTAGATAGAGCATTTGGTTTCACCTCTTATGAGGGTATTATACCCCGAAAGAGGGAAGAATGCAATCGCATGCACAAAATTAAAGGGAGAATTTTCGGAAGATTCACATTTTATAAGCGAGTTGTTACAGATAAATCACATTTTTAAGCATCTGCTGCCGTGCGGCAGAAGATGTGCAGCAGAGCACGAGGTTCGCACCAAATCAACCGCTGCTGCACATCGGGAGTGTCCGCTTGCACAGTTAAGGCAACACCGCACAATTAAAGCGGCGGTGCTTTGCGGTGAAGCAAGCTGTATTGAATACTTTGTCTATCTGAACAGCTGTAAACTCTGGCGAATAATATCTTCGTTTAGGACACTCCTTATTCCCCGTCCGCCATGCGGTATCCGACGCCGTTTTCTGTGAGGATATAATGCGGTTCTGCCGGGTTTTTCTCCAGCTTGCGGCGAATATTTGCCATGTTGACGCGCAGAATCTGGTTATCCTCGCCTTTGTATGGTCCCCAGATATCGTGCAGCAGCGTCGTGTAAGTCAATACGCGGCCGGGCTGCCGCGCCAGACGCTCGACAATTTTGTATTCGTTTTGCGTGAGGTGGATTTCCTTACCCGCGACAGTCACGATGCGGCGCTCGAAGTCGATGCAGAAGTCCTGAAATACATAGGAGGACGAAACGAGCGCACGTTCAGCGGCAAGCTGGTTGGCGTGGCGGCGGGCGGCACGGATGCGGGCGAGCAGCTCACTCGTGCCGAACGGTTTGGTGATATAATCATCCGCACCGAGGTCGAAAGCGCGAACCTTTTCGTCCTCCTGATCGCGCGCGGAAACCACGAGAATCGGGATGCCTGACCACTCGCGCAGACGGCGGATGACTTCGGTGCCGTCCATACCGGGCAGACCGAGATCAAGCAGGATAAGATCGGGGCAATGCGAACTTGCCATGGAAAGCGCCTGCTGACCGTTTTCAGCGGTAATCACCTGATAACCGTTTGCGGTCAGGATGGTTTCAAGTACGCGAAGAATGGTCATTTCGTCCTCGACGACCAGGATTTTTTCAGGATTCGGCATAAGAAGTAACCTCCTTGATAGGCAGAGTAAAGCTGATGCACGCACCGCCGTCCGGCAGATTGCGCGCGAAGATATGGCCGCCATGTCCTTCGACAATGGTACGGCAGATGGAAAGCCCGATTCCGAGACCGCGCGTGGAATCACTGGATTCCCGGTCGCGCGAACCAAACCCTTCAAAGAGCGTGGGCAAATCTTCGGGAGGGATACCGCGCCCGTGGTCGCGCACGACCATACGGACATGATCGCCTTCGGTTTCAGCTGAAAGCTCTACGCGGTTGCTACCGCCATGACGAATGGCGTTATCAATCAGATTAACAAGCACCTGCACAATGAGCATTTCATCCATGGGAACCATGGCAACTTCATCGGGCATGCGCATGGTAAGATCAATGTCAGGAAAGCGTTTGCGCGATTTGGCGGCAACCTGAGAAAAGACTTCATCCAGCGGTTCGCAGACTTTTTTGAGCGAGAGCGCGCCGCCTGTGATGCGGGTGACCGAAAGCACGTTTTCGACCATGCGAAGCAGCCATTCGGCGTCCTCGTGGATACCGGAAATCAAGCTGCGGCGGCTTTCGGGGTCGATCAGGTCGCCGTTGTCGAGCAGGGCGCCGGACGCGCCGAGAATGCCGGTCAGCGGCGTACGCAGGTCATGGGAGATTGCGCGCAGCAGATTGCCGCGCATTTTTTCTTTTTCGGTTTCGATCAGAATCTGCTGACGTTCTTCGGTCAGGCGCGTGCGTTCCCGGGCAAGTTCGCGCTGCTTTTTGACGCGGCCGCCGAGCGCGCTCGTGGTCACGGCAACGGTCAGCATGACAAGAAAGGTTACCGGATACCCCTGAATGGTGAAATTCAGGTTAAACAGCGGGTATGTAAAAAAGAAATTGACGCATAGAACGCTTGCAACCGCCGCGATAATGCCCCAGAGATAGCCTGAGGTGTTGAGCGAGACGAGCAGGACACCGAGAATGTATAGTTCGGTGGCGCTGCCGATCATTTGAAACCGCTGAAGCAGAATTGCACCGGCTGCGGTGATGGTGCCGAGAATTGCGGCGGTTTTCAGTGCGTTCACAGCCGTCCATTTGAGAAACGGGTGAGAGTGTTTCATGGGATGTCCTCCTGTATCTTATTCATTATACACGAATTCGCGCGGGCATACAGCTTTTTCTTGGGCTTTCTCGGAAGGGGGTTCATTTTTAACAACATCTTAGCGGCATCCGGATATAAAATCTGCTATACTGACCGTGGTTAAAAAATCTGTTCCACAGGAAGTGTTTATTATGGAGTCGTATGAGTTTTTGCTTGTAATCGCCATTATCCTGCTGTCTACAAAGCTGCTTGGATTGATTTCGGAGCGTGTTCACATGCCGCAGGTTGTCGGTGCGCTGATTGCGGGCATCCTGCTCGGACCTTCGGTCCTTGGTCTTGTCACAGAAACTGATTTCCTGCTCAAAACTTCGGAAATCGGCGTCATCATGCTGATGTTTCTCGCCGGTCTGGATACCGACCTTGGCGAACTGAAGAAAACCGGCGTTGCATCGTTTGTCATTGCGCTGATCGGCGTTATCGTCCCGCTGGCGGGCGGCACCGCCTGCTATGAGCTGTTTTTCCGCGATGCGGCTGACCCGCTTGATTTCCTGAAAGCGGTATTCATCGGCGTTGTACTGACCGCGACTTCGGTTTCGATTACAGTGGAAACCCTTCGCGAGATGGGCAAGCTGAAAGGCAAGGTGGGTACAGCCATTTTGGGCGCGGCAGTAATCGACGATGTGCTCGGCATTATTATCCTGACCGTCATCAGCGGCTTTGCGGATTCTTCGGTCAACCCGCTTATGGTCTTTGTGCGCATCGGTCTGTTCTTTGTCTTTATCGGCGTGGTCGGCTTTGTGTGCTACCGCGTATTCCAGAAGATGGATGTCATCTGGGCGCACCACCGCCGTCTGGCAATCGTCTCCATCTCGTTCTGCTTCATCCTGTCTTATGTGGCAGAAGTATTCTTTGGTATCGCGGATATTACGGGCGCGTACTTTGCCGGCATCATCCTGTGCAATATCATGGAACTCCGTGAATATGTTGCGAAAAAGATCAATATTATGAACTATATGTTCTTTTCTCCGGTTTTCTTTGCATCAATCGGCATCAAAACCGTGCTCGATGGAATGAACGCCGAAATTGCGGTGTTCTCGCTGGTGCTGCTCGTTATCGCAGTGCTGAGTAAGGTTATCGGCTGCGGGCTTGGTGCGAAGGCATGCGGCTTCGGGGGACACGACTCCCTGTGCATCGGCGTGGGCATGATTTCGCGCGGCGAGGTTGCGCTGATTGTGGCACAGAAAGGCGCGGCGGTCGGTTTGATTGATACGCATATGTTCCCTGCCATTGTTTTGGTTGTCATTGTCACGACGCTGATTACACCGATTCTGCTCAAGATGGTGATGGGTCGTGAAAAGAAAACTCCGGTGCAGGCTGGAGCCTAAAATCGCTTTTTCCTCTCACTGATGATATCATATGAAAAGGTTCCGGATCAAAGGATTCGGAACCTTTTCGTTGATAAAATCAAAGCGCCTCCCCGAACCGTGCGGGAAGGCGCTTTTGCATGTTAGAAATAGGTGTAGTTGCAGGGCTTTTCATCCCAGCCGATTGCACGCTGAATCTCAGGCAGATAGTCCGGATGATCCAGCTGCACACGACCGAGCCGTACAAGCTCTTTAAGCGGCGCAGCGCCGATTATGAAAGAGGACAGATCCGAAATGTCGGTCGTCAGGGTCGCGTCCGGTGTGCCGTTTGGAACGAGCGTCACCGTGCTTCCGTCGATACGCAGCAAGAATACGCCATTGTTCTGCGGAAGGAAGGTGTCTGTGACGTCCAGTGCAAGCGTAAACGGATGGGACACCGGATACTGGCAATGGGTCTGCACGGCAAAGTATCCGGGAATGTCGAACAGGCGGATCATATTGCCCATGGTGCGGCGGCCGATTTCATGGATACAGCCGTCGTGTGCACGGTTTTCGCCGCTGTCCGGATTGCGGAACATGTGGTGCAGGTACGGATCGGGGGAATAAATGCGCACGCGCTCGATCTGATCGAACTGCGACGCAAGGAAAGTCATGAACTGCTCGAGCGTATCGAGGTCGTTGTAGATCATCTCGCGCACGCACAAATCGTGGTACATGTCGGTGTAGTGGTCTACCTCGATGAACTCAAAGGTGAGATAGCCGGTAATGCGGCCGTTTTTGCGGCATACCACTACGTAGGGCATGTCGAAAATACGGTGCGGGTCCATGTAATGATGGACGGTTGCACCGTTGGTGCGCGCAGCCCACGCGCGGTAATAGTCCAAAACCTCTTCCCGGTCGCCCGCTTCGGCATAAGACAAATTTTCTTTGTGACCGAACGAGCGGATGGCAGAGGTGCGGGGCATATAGAAATATGCCTCCATGCAGTGACCGTAACCCATCTTACGGTAGAACTCCGGATTGAAAGGATGCAGACAGCCGACTGCGGTGCCGAGCTTTGTGTAGTATCCCATCAGCACCCGAAGAAGATTGCGCGCGATGTGTTCCTTTTTGTGTAGAAAATTGGTAGAAACATAGGCGGCAGCCCCCATGGGCATCATCACGCCTCTGACGTTGAGGGTGAAATCCATCATTAAAATGGAGCCGAGTAGTGTTCCGTTGTCATCGAAACATCCGAGGTAGCGTCCCTCGTCCGGCTGGTGTAGCTCGCTTTCCATGTTCTGTAAGAGGGAATCGGGCGTTTTGGATGGGAATGCGGTTAAAACATTCCGCTTGAGCTGCTCGACTTCCTCGGGAAGAACGAACCGAATCTCCATTGTTTCACTCCTTTGCTGTAGAAGAAAGCGGAAAACGCTTTCAGACGCATGAACCGGCTGGAAACAGTCCATACACGCACCAGCTTATCTTTTATTATGTCAGTTTCAACGAAAAAGTCAAGATGCTTTTGTGGGCTAACAGTCAAAACGACTAGAAACTTGTGAAAACCACCTTGACGAATTGCACGAAAGAGAGTATGATAATACCGTAATTGATTTGGAATGCGATGCAGCATTTGGATCATGATCGCAAAATTTTGATGGAAAGGTGCGGCGCAGCGTCTTGGATTCTGAGAATTAACAGGGGTTCAAGGCGTATTTTTGTATCTGGAAACGCTTGAAAGACCCGGAAATGGACAACATTTCAGGATCAGAGCCTCTGAATTGTAAAGGAGATGCTTTGATGGATAAATTTGATCTTCACACCAAAATCCTAATCGGCGGCGATGCCCTGCGCTCGATGATGCAGGGAATGCACCGTGTATTTATCGTCACCGATGCGTTCATGGCCAAGAGCGGGAGAACCGCTTATCTGACCGACCCGATCGAGCAGGCGGGCGCGGAGTACCGCATTTATTCCGAAGTCGGTCCGGACCCGGATATCAATATGGTGACTGCGGGCGTTTCGGTCATCATGGAGTTCCAGCCCGATGCAGTCATTGCATTTGGCGGCGGTTCTCCGATTGACGCAGCCAAAGCCATTATGTATTTTGCGGCGCGTCAGGCAGGTCTGAAAGACTGCCCGTTTATTGCAATCCCGACGACAAGCGGCACGGGAAGCGAAGTCAGCAAGTTCGCGGTCATTACCGATAAAGAGCGCGGCATCAAATATCCACTGATCGATGAGAGCCTGCTGCCGGATTACGCAGTGCTCGATGCCGAACTGACCCAGTCTGTTCCTGCCAAGGTTACGGCAGATACCGGACTGGATGTTCTGACACACGCTATTGAAGCGTATGTCTGCAACGAAGCCAATTCCTTTACCGATGCGCTCGCGGAGAAAGCAATCCGGCTGGTATATCATAATCTGCTGACCGCATACCGGGAACCCGGTAATTTAGAAGCGCGGCAGGCAATGCATGATGCATCCTGTATGGCTGGCGCAGCATTTTCCAACGCGGGGCTTGGTCTGTGCCACTCCATGGCGCATGCGCTTGGTGCACAGGCACATATTCCACATGGACGAGCAAATGCAATTTTGCTGCCCTATGTTATGAGCTTTAACGCGGGATGCGAGACTTCTCTGACCGAAACGGCAAAGCGCTATGCCGAAATTGCCGGACTGATCGGTTTGGAGACTGCAAGCGTTCGCCAGAGCGCGATTAACCTCATCCGCACCGTGCGGCAGTTTGAAAAGCATATGGGTGTTCCGCATACCATTAAGGAAGCGGGTGTGGACGAAGCGGCATTCCAAGAGATGCTGGAGCCGATGGCAGAGGCTGCACTGGCTGACCGCTGCACGTCGACTACACCGAAAAAGCCAACCAAAGAAGATATTATCCGCCTGTATGAACAGGCTTACAGCGGCTCAAACCGTATCATGCTCAGCCGTTAATGCTGAGCATGCTCAGGATATTCTGAGCATGGGAGGGAGATGCGCATGATAGAAATTGACGAAAAACAGAGAATTATTCAGGAATTTGTCCCCGGTAAGCAGGTGACACTGGCGCATGTTGTGGCAAGCCCGGTAGAGCAGCTTTACAGCAAATTGGGACTGCTCGACGCGCACGGCGCAATCGGCATTTTTACGATCACCCCGTCTGAAGCGGCGATGATTGCGGCAGATGTTGCAAGCAAAGCGGCAGACATTTCGATTGGATTTGTCGATCGCTTCAATGGCTCTCTTGTCATTACCGGCGATGTTGCGGCGGTCGAAGCTGCGCTGAACGACGTGCTGAACGTTTTGT
The DNA here is from genome assembly GCA_018383195.1 of Clostridiaceae bacterium. GTDB lineage: Bacteria > Bacillota > Clostridia > Oscillospirales > Butyricicoccaceae > Butyricicoccus_B. The sequence continues at coordinate 8,279 of JAGZOP010000059.1, forward strand.
GCGGAAAGATGGGCTTTTCTCCGGCGCCGATTACAAAAACCTGAGCCGGAAGCGATGGATACCATGGAAAAAAAGCAAAAACGTATTATTTTGATCGGTCACTCGGCAGCCGGAAAAACCACCCTCTGCCAGTATTTCAGCCATCAGGCGCTGCAGTACCATAAAACACAGACCGTACAGATCATCAATCAGAACATGATCGATACGCCGGGCGAATATATCGAACGCACCTATATGCGCGGTGCGCTGATGGTTTCTTCGGCTGATGCAGATTTGATTGTGCTTGTGCAGGATGCAACCGATCATTCGACCATTTTCCCGCCGGCATATACGAGCATGTATGCCAAACCCGCTATCGGCATTGTCACAAAGGCAGACCTCGCCAGCGAAAATGAGATTGCAGATGCGAAGAAGTATCTGGAACTCGCGGGCGTGCAGAAAATCTTTGTCACAAGCAGTGTTGAAGGCACGGGATTTGAGGAACTGAGCGAGCTTCTCGGTTACGAATAAACAACCCCCTGGGAGGGAATACCAATGGACAAACCGGTGCTTCGCGTTGTCATTGCGGACGACGAGCCGATTACACGAATGGATATCAAAGAGATCCTCGAAGAAAAGGGTTACGAGGTCATCGGCGAAGCAGCCGATGGGTTCGACGCCGTCGAGCTTTGCAAGACGAAAAAACCCGAACTCGTCCTGATGGACATCAAGATGCCGCTGCTTGACGGGCTTTCCGCGGCGCGCATTATGATGGAAGAGGATGTGGACGCGGCAATCGTTCTGCTGACCGCATACAGCGAGCGTGAATTCATTGACAGTGCCAAAGATCTCGGCGTCAGCGGCTATCTGGTCAAACCGATCGACGAAAAATCGCTGATTCCAAGCATCGAACTCGCGGTTGCACGCAATCAGGAGATGCGAAAGCTGCGGCGCGATATTGCGAAAGTATCCGAGCGTTTGGAAAACCGGAGCATCATTGAAAAGGCGAAAGGTCGTATCATGGAGCGCGATGGCATTTCCGAGCAGGAAGCCTATGATTTTATCCGGAAACTCAGTTTGCTCAAGGGAATGTCCATGCGACGGATTGCAGAAATCCTGCTGCTGCAAACCGGAGGCTGATTCATGGATGTAATCGAGGCATTATGCAAACAATATACAGACCTTACCGAAGAAGAAATCGGCATCATCAAAGGGATGAGCATGGTGCTTCAGCCGCTTGCAAATCTGGAGGATGCAGATATCTTTGTCGATTGTCCGGCTTCTGAGGGCGATGCGATTGTTGTTGCGGAGGCAAAGCCGCAGAGTGTGCCGTCTTCTTATAAGAAAACGGTGGTTGGTCTGCTGGCAAAGCCGGAAAATGAACCGGCGGTTGCGCGGACGTTCAAGCTTGGCGTTGCAACAAAGCAGATGAAAGCCGTCACGCAGGAGCGGACACACGTCATTCAGTCGGTCGAGCCGATTAAAAACGGCAATCGGGTGATCGGCGTGCTGATTCGCGAAAAACGTGCAGACGAGCAGCGCACCGTCAGCGAACGGCTGCATTTTTCCACACAAAGCTATGAGCGCATGGCAAACGCCATCACGCATATGTTTGATGAAAATAACTGGCTGCCTGAGTGCATCGACGAAGCGCTGATTATCGTTGGACACGACGGCGTAGTGATGTTCCGCAATTCGCTTGCACGCGAACTATACACAAAACTCGGGTTTGTCGAGGACATCCTCGGGCAGAAATACGAAAACATCCGCCTGTTCGACACCGATCAGGCAGAAGATACCGAAGACGGCTACACCGCCGTTGAAACATTAGTCGGACAGTATTCGTTATCCATCAAGCGCATCCAAATCGGCTCGGACGACATCGACTTTGCCGTTGTGGTGCGTGATATGACCAACCTGCGCGAGCAGGAAAAACAGCTTATCCTCAAATCGGTGGCCATCAAGGAGATGCATCACCGGGTGAAAAATAATCTGCAAACCATTGCAAGCCTGCTGCGGCTGCAAACCCGCCGCACGGACAGCGATGAAACAAGGCAGGTGCTTTTTGAAAGCATGAACCGCATTCTCGCCATCGCCTCTACCCACGAGCTGCTCGCACAGAGCGGCGTCGATCAGGTGGAGATTGGCGAAGTGATTGCAAACATCAAGGGGAATGCGGTGCGGTACTTCGCAAGACCGCATTTCGACGTTTCAATCTTGCTTGAGGGCGATGATTTCAAGGTCGATTCCGATATTGCAACCTCTGTCGCGCTCATTATCAATGAGTTGCTGCAAAATTCTTTGAAATATGCGTTTCCGAACGTAAATTCCGGTCAAATCCGCATCGTGATTACTGCCGGGGAGCTGTATTCCCGCATTGAGGTAATCGACAACGGCTGTGGGTTTGATGTGGAAAAGGTCGGCGGCGACCGATTGGGTTTATCCATCGTACAGACACTGGTCAAAGATAAACTGCGCGGCAAGCTGACGCTGCTGTCCAGTGCCGACGGAACGTATACAAGCTTTGATTTTAAAAACCAAATACTTGACGTGATTGGCGTGACGTAGCGCCGGTCAGAGAAAATAGCCGTACGACGCAGTCCGGATGCAGGGGGATTCCTGCGCTCCGGGCTGCGTTTTGTTTTGTCAGAAAGGGTGGTGAAAACATGCAGGAAATTGTGCATAGTGTCGGAATTGATATCGGCACATCAACCACACAGCTGGTGTTCAGCCGTCTGGTCATTGAAAATCTTGCCGGCAATTACGCAGTACCTCGCGTGTCGATCGTGGAAAAAGAGGTCGTATACCGCAGTGATATTTACTTTACGCCCCTCATGAGCGCAACGGAGATTGACGCGGAAGGCGTAAAACAGATCGTGCGGGACGAATATAAAAAAGCCGGCATGACACCGGGAGACCTCCAGACAGGCGCAGTCATTATTACCGGCGAGACTGCACGCAAACAGAATGCAAATCAGGTGCTTGCAGCGCTTTCCGATCTTGCCGGCGACTTCGTTGTTGCAACGGCAGGACCGGATCTCGAAAGCGTGCTCTCTGCGCGCGGCGCAGGCGCGGACAAAATTTCAGAGGATGACCGCACGGCGGTAATCAATCTGGATGTCGGCGGCGGCACCTCCAATCTCGCACTTTATCAAAAAGGCATCCTCAAAGGCGTTTGCTGCCTCGATATTGGCGGCCGCCTGATTAAAATACAGGACGGGAAGATCACCTATATCTTCCCCAAAACCAAGGAGCTGGCTGCAAATCACGGCATCCAGATCAGTGTCGGCGACCGCGCCGACGAAAAGACGCTCGCCAAGGTGTGCGATATTATGGCTGACCATCTGGCGCAGGCGCTTTACTTAAAGCCTCAGGATGCGGAGCATCTGAAGCTATATACAAACGATGGCAAGCCCATCCCGGCCGAGCCCGCTGTTAAGGGCGTGACCTTCTCGGGCGGTGTGGCTGATTATGTCTATCATCCGACGGCGGATAATGTATTCCGCTACGGGGACATCGGCGTACTGCTCGGGCGAGCCATACGCAACCATCCGGCGTTTGGACAGGTCAAACTGTACCAAGCTGCCGAAACCATCCGGGCTACTGTGGTTGGTGCGGGCACACACACGACCGAGGTCAGCGGCAGTACCATCAGCTATGCGAAGGAACGGCTGCCGATTAAGAACATCCCCATTTTAAAAGTGTCCGAGGAGGACGAGGCGTCGCTGGAAACGCTGGCATCCTCTATCCAAAATCAAATGCCGCTGTACAGACCT
>JAGZOP010000184.1 GCA_018383195.1 Clostridiaceae bacterium
ATCTACCTTGTCGCAGATTTTGCAGGCGGGAGTGCCGGAAAAATACTATTTGAGTCCGAAGGCGTGTCTGGGTATACTCCGCAGGGCTTCCGCCCGTGGAAAGGAACTGCCGGAACTTTTGAGGAAGGCGCTGGAGCGTCAGGCTGCGTCTGCCTAAACGACCAGGGCGGCAGCCGCATAGATGTGACGGAGGATGTCGCGGCAACTCTCCGGGCGGAAAACCACGGGCACCCGCCTTGCGTGATGGGTGCCGCCGGCTTCTGTACCGAGCATTCCGCACAAGCCAGGGGCATCGGGTATGGGGAGGAAACCTCGCCCACCCTCCGTGCCGGTACGGTGCCGGCGGCGGTCTATGAGAACCATAGCCAGGACACCAGATACATCGGCCCTCTGGAGACAGCGCCCACGGTCAATGCCACTTATGGTATGGGCGGGAACAACCAGCCCTTTGTAGTGGAGACGCCTAAGACGCTGAAGATCCGCTCCGGCTGTGAGGGCGGCGGCAAGGGCGCGCTGATCCAGGATAATAAATCCGCCACTCTGGGCTGCAACAATGACCAGACACTGTTCGTGCCGAAGGTCTATGGTATCTGCTCCAAGGACAGCAACGCCATGAAATCGGAGAATCCCAAGAGCGGATTCTACGAAGCGGAAACTTCCAGATGCCTGGATGCGAACGGTGGCAATCCTACCTGCAACCAGGGCGGCATGGCTGTAGTGGCCCTGCAGGGTTCCATGATCGGCAGGGCGGATAAGAACGGCCCCCAGGGCAGCGGCGTGAATGAGGATGTGTCCTTTACGCTGGACGTTGTCGACCGCCATGCGGTGGCTTACTGTATGACCACCGGCACTTACACCCAGACGCTTGAGGAACAGTCCCCGACCCTGATGGCAAGGGACTATAAGGACCCGCCTGTGGTGAACGAGACCGAGCCGGAGTACATCGTCCGCAGACTGACGCCTACCGAGTGCGCCAGACTGCAAGGATTCCCGGACTGGTGGTGCGCCGGGCTTGGGACAGACGAGCCGACCGAGGATGAGATCGAGTTCTGGACAGAGGTGTTTGAGATACACCGCTCCGTCATGGGGACGTCCTCCAAGCCAAAGAGCCGGAACCAGATCGTCAAGTGGCTGAAGAATCCCCATTCCGACAGCGCGGAATATAAAATGTGGGGCAACGGCGTGGCGCTCCCCAACGTCTATTTTGTGCTTTCCGGGATCGTGTACTATGCACAGTTTTCGGAAGGATAAATTGGTTTCTATTCTACAGAGAAATGTGCGAAAATCGCTTGCTATTTCAGGGGTTCAGAGTGATATATGTACCTACCAAAAACAAAGGAGGTTTTCGCACATGGAAATCAGATACAATGTGACGGGCGCCAAGCGCAAGGAACTGGTAA
>JAGZOP010000185.1 GCA_018383195.1 Clostridiaceae bacterium
AATGGTACAGAGGTTGGGGAACACGCGGAGTTCACCCCATGCATACGAGCTTGCATTGATCGCATAACCTGCAAGGAACAAGTTGCTGACGTAGTGCGTCGTCATGACTGAGAACGGGAGGTAAACGGGGTGGTCTGGATCCTTAATATCATCTCGAATTAGTTTATAACCAGGCTTGCCATAGATATATTCTCCATCAGATAGAATATGTTCCTTACGGTAAGGATGGATATCTGATTGATAGTATGCAAGACCGATTCTGGTTGCCTTGTTACTATAATCCTTATCTCTGCTGGAGTTGCCGGTACCAGCATCTCGGCACTCATATGCCGTGACTGCATAGTTGGAGTTTTCTGTACCCTGCTTGGTGGCAACGTTACTTTCCGACATATGGACGGTTTCACGCAGATACAGAGAATCACCGATACGGTAACCATTCAAGGAATCCTTTACAAGTTCTGCTGTGCGGAATCCGGGGAATTCATGCATTGCATTTACAAAATCAGTTCGAAACTGTTCATCATTATTGAAACAATTTCGAACAGCACGCCATGCTTCATCCACGTCCCACGATTCCGAAAGCATATCATTGGGATAAAATGCAGTTCCCATATCCTTCTCATGTGCACGACCATCTACATCGAAAATGAGAAGTGTATTTACCCACCAATTTTCGGAGGAGTAGCCATCACGTGCAGCATTGAGCGGCTTGATGTACATACCGGGGCGAACACCGGGGACTGAGGTACCATAGGTTTCATTGAAATGATCAATGGCGGGTGCATGTTCTTGAGCATATCTCACGGTTTCAGTACCACCCCAAGCCATACATTCACGCTTTGGGGGAAATCCAGTGACATTGAATTTGTAGTCGGTCCACTCCATATCCATTGTAAGAGCTGCACCATTTGGAGTGTTATTAACTGTCATTCCGTCGTTGGGGATCTTATCACCAGCTTTGATTTTATTCATCATAACCATCAGGGTAGCAGCCTGCTGCTTGCCAACAGATGTTTCATTTTCAGTGAAATCTTTGTAATCCAGAGTTTCTTCATATTCACCATATTCGTTCAAACGCTTCAGCCTTTCAGCCGTCCAATCACAGCGACCAACCGTAGCAACCGAGTTGACCTTGCGTGCCAGACGACCTTCCTGAGACGCATCGATAAATACAGAGGAATTCAGCTTCAGAGTGTCGGAAGCATAGGATTCGATGCCGGTCGACCAATTCTTGTTGAATTTCCGGATGGTTACTGATGTGATACGATACGGAGCAGATGCTGTCGTATAATTCACGATGTCGTAGCTCTGGTAATACGTGATTTTGTTTTTATAAGTCACATTCAGAGCATTATAAAGATAATAGCTCATATCTGCAACACCATAACCGCGCCCCATA
>JAGZOP010000060.1 GCA_018383195.1 Clostridiaceae bacterium
GTATGTCTCCCCCCTGGATCTCCTGTTCCAGGCTATGGAACGGGAAAAGCCGGACAGTGTGGCTGTCCGGCAGTACAAGGTATTCAAGCTGGCGGCGGGCAAGACCTCCAAGAGCATCCTGGTCTCCACCGCTGTCCGACTGGCCCCCTTCAATCTGCCTCAGATCAAGGCCATCACCGACCACGATGACATGGACCTCTACACCCTGGGGGAGAAGAAATGCGCCCTGTACGCCGTCATACCCGATAATGATAATACGTTCAATTTTCTGGTGTCCCTGCTATACTCCCAGGCGTTCCAAGCACTCTATTACAGCGCCGACCAGATCCACCACGGGGCCTTGCCCCGCCATGTCCACTTCGTGCTGGATGAGTTTGCGGCCATGCCCCTGCCGGGGTTCACGCGGGAACTGGCCACTATGCGGTCCCGGAACATCTCCGCCAGCACCATCATCCAGAACATGGCCCAGATCAAGGAGCTGTATAAGGACTCTTGGGAGACCATCCCCGGCAACTCGGACACCATCCTCTACCTGGGCGGCAACGAGGCCAGCACCCACAAGTACATCTCCGAGGCCCTGGGCAAAGCCACCATTGATACCAGGACCCACGGTCAGAGTAAGGGACGCTCCGGTTCCTGGTCCACCAACTTCCAGATGAGCGGCCGGGAGCTGCTCACTCCGGACGAGGTGCGGGCGCTGGACAACCGATACGCCATCCTCTTCATCCGAGGCGCCAAGCCGGTCATGGATCTGAAATACGACCTCACCCGGCACCCGGCCATCCGACACACGGTGGACGGCGGCGGTCCGCCCTACATCCATCACAGGCATCAAACGCCAGCGTTTACTGGTATTCCTCTCTTCATGGCATTTTCCGCTGAGCATAGATCCGAAAAGGAGAATGCTGCATGAATCAAAATCAAAATCTGAGCGACCGCAGGAAGAGGGAGCGTCGCGCCCACAGGGCATATGCTGCTCTGGTATGCGCCCTGACCATGACAGCCGTGATGACTGTCCCGGCCCTGGCTGCCGACGACCCGCTTTCTGTGGTCAACAGCCTGTCCGACTTTATCTTCTCTCTGATCCGGGCGGTGGGGCTCATCCTGCTGGGCTACGGAATTTTGCAGGTGGGCCTGTCCCTCCAGTCCCATGACCCATCCCAACGTTCCAACGGCATCCTCACCATCGCCGGCGGTATCGTGATCACCTTTACCAAGGAGATCCTCACTCTGATTACCGGAGGCTGAGGATGGAGGAGAAAAAATACCTGCCCGGACATATTGTTCCGGGCAGGTGGGGGGTGAACAAATAATTGGGTAGTGGAAACTGGATCGTAGACAACCTGAACTCCGCCCTAAACACCTGGAACAACAAACTGGCAGAGATCTGGCAGCTCATCAGCACCAGCCCGGAGGAGTTCAAAGGTGGTGGGATCTGGGATGTGATCGTGGGGATCAACGGCGGCTTACAGGCCATTGGATATGCCTTGCTGGTACTGTTCTTTGTGATGGGCATAGTCAAGACCTGCGGCAGCTTTACGGAATTTAAGAAGCCGGAATTGGTATTTAAGAGCTTCATCCGCTTTATTCTGGCCCAGGCAGCAGTAGGACATGGGATGGAACTGATGATGGCTGTGTTCCGTGTCGCTCAGGGAATGGTCTCCTCCATCATATCCTCTTCTGGTCTCTCGGCTCTGACTGCCACCACGCTCCCAGATGAAATGGTGACGATCATTGAGGATGTAGGACTGATCGAGAGCATTCCCCTGTGGGCCGTCACTCTACTGGGTTCCCTGTTCATTTGGGTCTTGGCTCTGGTCATGATCCTCACTGTGTATTCCCGCTTTTTCAAACTCTATATCGCCACCGCCATTGCGCCCGTCCCTCTGGCCAGCTTCGCGGGGCAGCCCTCCAGCAGTATCGGCATGGCCTTTGTCAAAAGCTATGCCGCCATCTGCCTGGAGGGCTGTGTCATTGTATTGGCCTGTGTCATTTTCTCAGCATTTGCCTCCACGCCGCCTGCCATTGTGGACACTACCCTGGCCCCGGCCACCATCGTGTGGAACTATGTGGGTGAGCTGGTGTTCAATATGTTGGTGCTGGTGGGGGCTATCAAGATGAGCGACCGGCTCATCCGGGAGCTGATGGGCCTAGGCTGATCACAGGCCCTGGGTGTCCACCATGGAGCGCCCCTCAGCTCTGGCCTGCCGCACCCGGCGGGCCAGGGCAGCTCCGGCCAGCCGGTCAGCCAGCACATAGCCCACTGTCTCCGCCGACCAGCGGAGGAAGGTCACCGCCCAGGAGAGGGCCGCAAGCCCCACCAGGGCCAGGAAGATCCCGTCCGCCAGGGCGGTGTGGGCCTGATACCAGCTATGGCACATAGTGAGCATCCCCAGGGCGAACAGCAGCGGGAGGCCCAGGCGGAGACGAAAGGCCAGCCGGAGCAACGGAAGCAGGAGCGATACACCAAGCATCAAAAACAAATACGCCATGCAGGAGACCTCCTTCTCTGGTTTTTGGCATGGTACCATAGCTGGGCGGCATTTGCAACGGTCTGTCTGGCAAAAGCAAAAATAGAGAGGTGAACGACATAGAAGTACGGATCAACAAAGAAGTCCGGGACTACCAGGAGGGCATCTTCTTCGGCCTGACCCTGCGGCAGTTCCTCTGCGCCTTTGGCGCCGTGGCGGTGGCTTTGGCAGTCTATTTCTTCCTGGGGCCAGCTCTGGGCGGTTCGGATGTGGGCTGGGCCTGCGTCCTGGCCGCCGCACCCTTTGCCCTGTGCGGCTTTTACCGATACAACAGCATGACGTTCGAACAGTTTATTCTGGCGGTCATCCGCTCAGAGCTGCTCTATCCAAAGCGGCTCGTATTCAAATCGGATCACCTGTATACCAAAGCTCTGGAAAATGCAACGATAAAGGAGGCGCTCAAACTTGATTAAGACCCTGCTGAATACGTTAAAGCAGGACAAAGAAACATTCGAGGTGCCAAGATCTGTACAGGACGCCATCCCCATCCGCCGCCTGTGGCCGGATGGGGTGTTTCAATTCGGCAGCAAATTCTCCAAGACCCTGCGGTTCAGCGACATCAACTACGCCATCGCTTCAAAAGAGGACAAGACGGCGATGTTCCTGGATTACTCCGAACTGCTCAATGCACTGGATGCCGGGTCTACGACCAAGATCACCATCAACAACAAGCGCGTCGCACGGGAAAATGTGGAACAGGAGATCCTCATCCCTCGCCGGGACGATCATCTGGACGGATACCGTGCGGAGTACAACACCATGCTTCTGGACAAGGCCACCAACGCTGCCAACAGCGTGGTGCAGGAGCGGTATATCACCTTCTCTGTCCACCGCAAGAGCGCGGAGGAGGCCCGGCCTTTTTTTGACCGGACCATGCATGATGTGACTGCCCACCTCCATCGTCTGGACTCCCACTGTGAAGAGTTGGATGCCGTGGAACGGCTGCGAGTCCTCCATGACTTCTACCGCCCCGGAGAGGAGAACGGGTTCCGCATCGACCTCCGGGACTGTATGCGGAAAGGGCATTCCTTCAAGGATGCTGTCTGCCCGGACAGCCTGGAGTTCAAGAAAGACCACTTCATCATGGGGAACAAGTACGGGCGGGTGCTGTTCCTCAAAGAGTATGCCAGCTACATCAAGGACTCCATGATCAACGAGCTGACTGCACTGGACCGGAACCTGATGTTGTCTATTGACATCATCCCAGTCCCTACGGATGAGGCGGTACGGGAGCTGCAAAGCCGCCTGCTGGGTGTGGAGACCAACGTGACCAACTGGCAGCGGCGGCAGAACAGCAATAACAACTTCTCTGCGGTGGTGCCGTATGATCTGGAGCAGCAGCGGAAAGAGACAAGAGAGATGCTGGACGACCTGACCACCAGGGATCAGCGGATGCTGTTTGCAGTGGTGACGCTGGTGCATCTGGCCGATTCCAAGGAGGAACTGGACAGTGATACGGAGACGCTCCGATCCACCGCCCGCAAGCACCTGTGCCAACTCTCCACCCTCAACTGGCAGCAGGCGGACGGGCTGGTGACCGCTTTGCCTTTGGGACTGCGGCGGATCGACGCCCTGCGCACCCTGACTACAGAGGCTCTGGCTGTCCTCATGCCCTTTAAGGCACAGGAGATCCGGCACCAGGGCGGCGTGTACTATGGGCAGAACACCATCAGCAAGAATCTCATCCTGGCTAATCGGAAGGAACTGCTCAACGGCAACGGATTTGTCCTGGGCGTCTCCGGCTCTGGCAAGTCCTTTACCGCCAAACGGGAGATGGTGGGACTGGCCCTTTCCACCGAAGATGACATCATCGTGATCGACCCGGAGTCAGAGTACCGCCCCCTTATGGAAGGGCTGGGCGGCGAGGTCATCAACATTTCCGCCACCTCCAGCAACCACATCAACGCAATGGACATGGAACAGGGGTATGGCGATGGGGATGATCCCGTTGTCCTAAAGTCCGAATTCATCCTCTCCCTGTGTGAGCAGCTCATGGGGGCCGGCAAGCTGTCCGCCAAGGAGAAGTCCATCATTGACCGGTGTACGGCTCTGTGCTACCACACCTACATCCAGAACGGCTGTGAAGGGACTGTCCCCACCCTCCGGGACTTCCATGCAGAACTGCTTCGCCAACCGGAGACGGAGGCAACGGACGTGGCTTTGGCCATCGAATTGTTTACCAAGGGCAGCCTGAACACCTTCGCCAAGCCCACCAATGTGGATACCAACTCCCGTATCCTTTGCTACGATATCCGGGATCTGGGCAAGCAGCTTTTGCCTGTTGGTATGCTGGTGGTTCTAGACAGCGTATTCAACCGCATCGTCCGGAACCGAAAACTGGGAAGGAACACCTGGGTCTATATTGACGAGATCTATTTGCTGTTCCAGCATGAATACAGCGCCAATTTCTTGTTTACCCTCTGGAAGCGGGTGCGGAAGTATGGCGCCTGCTGCACCGGCCTGACACAGAATGTAGATGACCTGCTCCAGTCTCACACCGCCCGTACCATGCTGGCAAACAGTGAGTTCCTGGTCATGCTGAACCAGGCGGCTACTGACCGTGAGGAGCTGGCCAAGCTGCTGAACATCTCGGACAACCAGCTCTCCTACATCACCAATGTGGATTTTGGCCGGGGACTCATCAAGTGCGGCAGTGCGATCGTCCCCTTTATGGACAACTTCCCCAAGAATCATCTCTACAAACTGATGAGCACCAAACCTGCTGACCTGAATGCGGCATGACCGCCGGGGAGGTGATAAGGCATCGGAACGATCAAGGAGAAGCCAACGGCTACAAAGGCCGTGGCAGAGAAGGTCAGATCTGCCCCCAAGGAATTGGCACGCCGGGGACTGGAGAGCGGCGTGGAACGTTTGCGGGGCCAGCTGAGGGACACAGCCCAGTATGGTCAGCGGGATGAGTTTGGCGGCGACACACTGGAGGATACTGCAATGGGTGGTTTCCGCCGTGGGACCCGAGGTGTGGAGCGTCTGCTGAAAGGCAGGAAACAGGGACAGAAAAAAGAGAAGTTCCCAGCACAAAATAACTCCGGCACCCCGTCAGATGCCCCCTCTACTGGGGAAAAGCGGGGGACCGGATCGCTGCGGATCAAGACCCGTGAGGCTGTTTTGGAACAGGCAACGGCGGAGCGTGGTTCTGGAATTGTCCGCCCAAGGCCCGGCCCAGAGAAGGTCAGGACTGGAGCAGGATCGTTGGGATCAGAGAGGCCCGTGGAACCATGCGCCCGTCCTGCCCCGAATGCCACGCTCACACCCCAGGAGAGGGGCAGACAAGCGGCGAAGGAACAGGCCCGGCAACGCGCTGAAAAGAATAGCAGACAGCCCCAGGGTACCGCACATACCGCTGCCAAGACTGCCCCGCAGGATAGTCGATCCATGCCCTCAGAGTGTCATTCAGGTGAACAACACGCCGCCAAACAAGGGGGACGTCGCCCAACCGTAGCTTCCCCTGAAGCGCCCCGATGTACAGGCCGTGGAATGAACAGAGAGGGTGCGGCGCCGCCGTCTGTGAGAAAGCCGGTCCCGTCTGCCAAGCAGATAAAGACTGCCCAGAGGTCATTGGCCTCTGGGCAGCTGCCTCCGGGCCCTGCGCAGGTCAAAGCCCAGGCTGCGGCAAAGATTTCCGCCATACGGTCTGCCCGTGCTGCTGGTCACACATCCAAGGTGGCTGTCACATGGAAAGCGCGAACACGGGCAGCAGCCAGGGCAGTACAGTCCGTAGTCAGGGCGGCCCGCGGCGTTGTGGCTGCCATTGCAGCCGGAGGGAGCATTGTCCTTTCTATCGTGGTCGTACTCTGTCTGGTAGGTGTGCTGCTTGCCTCGCCACTTGGCATCCTATTCGCGGGTGGCGGCAGCGGTCCGGGTTCTGTTTCTCCATCGGAGGCAGTGGCTCAGATCAATGGCGAATTGGCGGAACGTCTGGAGCAAATGCAGGTGGATGCTGATTGTGACCGGCTGGAGGTCATGGGTGCGCCGCCGCCCTGGCCGGAGGTACTGGCAGTGTTTGCAGTCAGGCAGTCAGGATCGGCAGAAAGCGGCAGTCCTGCTGTGCTGGACGCAGCCCAGGTCGAAGCCCTGCGGACAGTATTCTGGGACATGACAAAGCTCACCAGTGAGAAAAAGACAGTAGAGCATCCAGCCAGCGGCAGCGCCGCAGCCTGGACAGAGGAAGTTCTGTCCGTCACCATTACCCCCAGGACACCGGACGATATGCGGGTGTTCTATCAGTTTACAGCAGAGCAGGACCAGGCGCTGGATGCGCTGTTGGACAATTCAGAACTGCTGGCATCCTTGGCTGGTGACCTGACCATCAGCAGTCAGGCGGCAAAGGATCTGCTGGCCGCGCTTCCCGCGGACCTGGCACCGGAGCGGCGGGCTGTGGTCCAGACTGCCTGCCAACTGGTGGGTAAGGTCCGTTATTTCTGGGGTGGCAAAAGCCTGAAGATCGGCTGGGATGACCGCTGGGGAACGCTCCGCCAGGTGACTGCAGCAGGCAGTTCCACCACAGGTACCTACCGACCCTTCGGGATGGACTGCTCTGGTTTTGCGGATTGGGTATTCTATAACACCAGCGGTGGGGAGTATGTCATCGGACACGGCGGCGGCGCCCATGCCCAGCACACCTATTGCACCCCTATCTCCTGGGAGGAGGCCCTTCCTGGGGATCTGGTGTTCTATCCCGGAGACGAACACGTGGGCATCGTAGGCGGTCGGGACGAGGCGGGGGATCTCCTGATCGTCCACTGCGCCAGCAACGCCAACAATGTGGTCATCACAGGAAAAAGTGGCTTTACTTCCATCGGCAGACCTGTCTATTACAGAGAATGAACATGGGGCGCGGGCAAAAGACCCGCGCCCCGCTGTTTTCCGGAGCCGCGGGGCGGAAGGCTTCCGTCATGGGGTTCTGGGAAAAGGGGAATAGAAATGCAGAGGAGGATTCCAAATGGCGGTTTTTCGTGTGGAACGCACTCAAAACTATACGATCATGAGCAACTACCACCTGCGGGACAAGAGCATCTCCCTAAAAGCCAAGGGCCTGCTGTCCCAAATGCTCTCCCTGCCGGAGGACTGGGACTACACCTTAACGGGGTTGGCGAAGATCAATCAAGAGGGTAAGGATGCGATCCGTGCCGCTGTGGTGGAGCTGGAACGAGCCGGGTACATCTATCGCTGCCAGACTGTGGATAAGGCAGGAAAATTCAGCAGCAACGAGTATATCATCCGGGAGCGCCCTGTTCCTGTACCTCCGGCAGGGCCGTCGTCTGCCTTGCCGTCATCGGAAAACCCGACAACGGAATATCCGGCGGCGGGCGGCACGGCGGCGGAAAAGTCAACGCAAATAATAAAAGAGAGACGAAAGAAAGAACAACAAAGAACTGACTCACGAAAAAAAGAATCGCTTCCTATCCCTTCCACCCCTTTTCCGGGGACGATGGATGCGAAGGGAAGGAAGCGGAGCCGGGAGAGACCTGTGGATCATCAGGAGATGGATGCCTATCGGTCCCTCATACGGGAGAACATTCGCTATGAGGACTTCGTACAGGAACGCCCCTGGGATGTGGGGCAGTTAGACGAGATGGTGGAGCTGATGGTGGAGACGGTCTGCTCCAACCGGGAGAATGTCCGGGTGTGTGGGAATGATCTGCCCCAGGCAGTTGTAAAGTCCCGGCTGTTGAAACTGGATGGAAGCCATATCCGTTATGTGTTCGAGTGCCTCAAGGACAACACCACTCACATCCGCAATATTCGGCAGTACCTCCTGACTGCACTTTACAATGCACCTGCCACCATGGAGAATTATTACGCCGCACAGGTGAACCATGACCTCTATGGCGTTGCAGCATAAACAAAGCGATTGCAAACAGCACAGAAAGGGTGCTTTATACATCGGGAATATGTTATTCCAATCGAGCCTGTAATTTGCTGAACCAAGTGTTTGTCTCCTCTTTGGTCACAGAGGAAGGAAATACTTTCCCTAAAAGCAGCTTTGCGCCGACACAGCTTGGAGCAAGATGGCTGCTGACCTGCTCCATACCGCTCCCACCAGATGTCGCAAAGGGAATGATGGTTTTTCCTTGAAGGTCATAGGATTCCAGAAATGTGTTGATGATGGTTGGTGCCACATACCACCAAATCGGGAACCCCACCAAAACCGTATCATAGTCAGCCATGTTGTCCCGCTTCGATGCGACTGCTGGGCGAGAATGGGGATCATTCATTTCAACGCTGCTTCGGGAAGTGTTATCCCGCCAGTCAAGATCCGCAGCTGTGTAAGGGACAGCCGGTTCGATCTCGAAGATATCAGCGCCGATAGACTCCGCCAGAGTTTCGGCAACTTTGGCAGTCGTTCCGGTACATGAAAAGTAAGCTACAAGCCGTTTACTCATATCGTCTCCGTCTCCTGACCATTTGTGACTTGGATGGGAAGCCCGTTGACCTGGATATCATCCGCAGGGAGCAGAAGATAGGCGCGGCCATCGATCACCCTGGTAGTAACTGCATAGCTGAATTCCGGGTCGACCTGGATCGTGGCCTGGGCGGTCTTGACTTCATACTTGCCAGGGTCGATCAAGTTGGCAGGATCGAGGACGGCACTGACACCGAACCGCTCCCCGCACTGCACCTGGAATGCTGCAACATTTTCCTCCGTCACGCCGCACGCCAGCAGGACTTTCCCGATCTCACCTGCGGTCATGATCAGGGGCTCGGCACTCTTGGACTCCTTATGCTCCCTGATCTGGCTGGAAAGCTGGTCGTGGATCGCCTGGGCGACCTCGATGCTGCAACCTGCCCCCAGCGTATCCTCCAGGATCGATTCAAAGACCTCTCGCTGTTCTGCAGCGGACATAGGCGGTTCCACATGGAAGACCGCATCGATAAACTCCTGGTGGATCTCGCTGGGCTTTCTGGTGTAAAAGAGAGCGTTGTAGATATTTGCTGCCCGGTCATCAAAGGCCGGGAACAGAAAGCCAAGCTCCGGAGGAGCGACAGTTTGTCCGGCAGCACAGTGAAATTCATTGTCCCCAGGGAAATATCCCAGCTCTACCTTGCCCTCCTTGATGGGGCACACCACACAGACGATGTAGGTGAAGACCTCATCCGAGGCATCCGATTGCAGGGAATCATCCTTGCCGCGATGGGGGACATCGTAGCTGTCACAGGCCAGAAGCAGCAGGTAACTGCTGTTCCCCATGTCCAGACTATCGATCACCTTACGGTAAAAGGCTTGACGGGCCTCGTTGTCCTTCAGCTGAGAATCCCGCAGTGTGGTGAGCAGGCGGTGCTCCTCGCTGTCTGCCACCTGCTGGGTGGAGAATACAATGTCGATGAGGTTTTTTCCCAGAGAACCGGACAGTCCCTTCTTCAAAAGGCTCAGATACTTCTCAGCCTCCTCCTGGGGCATCATCCCAAGGGATTCGTCCAGATCAGAAACGATCTCTTTGCTGCTATTGACAAAACAGCCGTAGATCCGGCTGACAGCGTTTTTCTCCGGCCGCCAGCGGCGGCGCAGCTCATTCAATTCCTTTTGTATCATGGTCGATCTGCCTTTCTGCGTGATGATCAATGCGATAGGGGGATGGCTTCTTGGCCCTCCACCGCAGATGATTGTACCGCAGATGGATATAAAATACAACAATCCATAAGCATTGATATTTGCAGATAGGGATCAAGGGGAATACATTGCTGTGATCATTGAATAAGGGACAGCGAAACGCTGTCCCTTATGACTTATTGTATAAAGAAAACCACCGGCAATGCCGGTGGTTCTAAAAAGCTTTAGCTATGCATAGAAAAAATATCCTCCTTTGATAAAATGAAGATGGTCTGCCAACCAAGAACAAAAAATCAAAGGAGGAATCAAGTCCAAATGAAACTTGATGTCAGTAGTTTAGCACACACGAAAGTACAGTCTACAAGGGACTACACAGGGTAACGGTCTGACGGGAGGTGTGCCGCCCGTCAGATTTTCCATGTGATGTTCAAGCTGTCGCTTGTAGCGGCAACGGTGGTAATCATCAAATCCACCACCCGCCGCTTGTCGTCAAAGGATACATTGTCCCATGTGTCGAGGTAGCCGGAAATCTGATTGACCTGTTCCGGGCTGATGGCCTCCACCGTCAACTCGGCTATCTGCTTCACAAGTTCCTGTTTGCGCCCGTCCAGTTCCGCTATCTTCACATTCACATAGGAGAGCAGGACATTGTTTGCACCCGTCAGACTGTCCACCAGCTTTTCAATCTCGCTGTCCACATGGAGAAGTTCCACTTGCAGGGCGGCAATTTTCGGGTTTGCCTTTGCCGCTTTCTTTCTGCCTGTCAGCGTCTTGTAGCTTGCCAGTTTCTTTACCATCTGCTGATAAACAACCGTTTCCAGTTCCGAAGTGATGATTTTCCCGCACCCGGCACAGCTTTTATTGTCCAGCCGTTTTGTGCAGCGGAGATATTGCTTTCCCACAGGATTGTTAATGCTCATAAGAGCATACCCGCAATTCCCGCATTTGATTTTTCCCGCCAGCCATGTATGGGTGGCTTTCCGGGCGGACTGGATTTTCATGTTGTTCATCAGCTTCTTGCGGCAGGCCAGCCATATATCCGCCGGGACAATGCCCTCATGGGGAGCCAGCACCAGCATTTGGTCTTTCAAGTCGTTTTTCTTGCTGGGCTTCACACCCCGTCCCTGATACAGATAACAGCCGTTTGTCCCTGTAAAGTCGGCAGCGTCATTGACAATGATTGTCCCTTGACTTTTGAAAAATTCGTACACATCAAGGTCTGCCTGCACATAGACAGGATTGCGTAACATCTGCGCCAGCGTGGGGCGTATTAGTTCCTTGCCGTTGAATAAAATTCCCTGTTCGGCAAAGTACCGGGTAATGTCCCCGTAGGAGGTTGTGGGCTGGGCGTACATCTCAAATATCAGCCGGATATTGGCCGCTTCATCCGGGTTTACCACCAGCTTCTTTGTGTTGATACCGTCCATCTTGATAGGCTCGGTGTGGAAGCCGTAGGGGGCTTTCCCGCCCATCTTGAAGCCCCGCTGACTGCGGGAGTAGTAAGCGTCCGTCACCCGCTTCTGTATCGTTTCCCGTTCAAGCTGGGCGAACACGATACAGATATTCAGCATAGCCCGCCCCATTGGGGTGGAGGTATCAAACTTTTCCGTAGAGGACACAAACTCCACATTGTACTGCTGGAACAGCTCCATCATGTTGGCAAAGTCCAGAATGGAACGGCTGATA
>JAGZOP010000012.1 GCA_018383195.1 Clostridiaceae bacterium
ATGCCGACGCATGCCATTGCAGCCGATGCAGCCAAACACCCAATCAGCGCCCCTTTGCGGGAATGATGACGCTTATAAATTGAAACCGCAATTACAACCAGCACAACCATCAAAATGAAATCTTGAAGTTCACCGGAGCCGCCAGTCTGAGTCATTGTCAAATGAATCAAATCCTTAATAAGTGCCATTGCAATACCGGGACCGATGCCAAAAATAAATGCACCGATTAAAATTGCAGCGCCGCTCAAATCAATCTTGAGAAATGGCGGCATCAGCGGTACAGGAAACTCAAAATACATGAGCACCGTAGCAATGGCTGCAAAAAGAGCCGTATACGTGATTTTCATTGTTTTTGTCATATCAGAACACTCCTTAACTTTGTTCTGTGAGGTAAAGAAAAAGCCCTTGGAGATATACTACTCCAAGGGCGCAGACGCACAAAAATACGCCTGTTTCTTTCATCCGGACTATAACCGTCGGTTGGGAATCAAACCCATCATGCCATATGGCTCGCAGACTTATAGGCAAATGCCTCTTCACTGCCGGTGGAGACTTTCACTCCGCCCTGAAACAGAACTGATATAAACTTTACATGTTTATTATACAATAACCGAAGTTCTTTTGCAATACCTACTTCAAAAATTCGTATCACAATCCATTTCCTCAAAATCTGCAACTTTTTCGCAAGCATTATTTTTAAGTAAAATGCCCTGTTAGTTGCAAACCGCCCCATTTCGCACAAAACAAAAGCCCGCCTTTCGGCGGGCTTTCTTCTTCACTAAAACGGCAGGCTGAGCGGTTTCAGCGTTTTTAGTCTCTGCGGCTGCTGCATGCCTGTTGACTTTCTGCCGGAACTCTTCCCGCTTCCACCTCTGCCGATCTTGTAATCGTCATAGGTCGAAGCCATTTTCAGAATCAAATCCTTCTGGTTCTGCGGCAAATCCCATTCATTCAGATATGCGATCACCTTTTTCTTTTTGCTGTATCGTTCGCCCTCTACGCCCTTCTGGCGTCCGACACCCGCTTTGATAATCTCATATGTGACAACATCCATGCCGGTCTGTTCCAGCTCCCACGCAAGTTCTCGTTCGTCCTCGCTTCCGTCTCTGCCGATGTCGGACCATTCCCAGTCCCAGCCTTTGGCGTCGCCCAGGAAGTAGCGCAGTCCCTGCTCCGCTTTGAAGTCTAAACCGAGTTCATCAATCAGCGCATCCTTCTTCGCCCGTTTATGGTCTGCCTTATCCAGTTTGCGAATGGTTGCATCGTCATCTACTTCGGCGTCAATCTGATCCATGCGGAATTTCGTGTAAACAATATCCGTGGGGTCCATCCCCGAAAGCCATGTCTTTGCAGCCTCGCCGTTCCATTTGTCGCCCATCTGCGGAATCAGCAGTTTTTCCGTAACCGCGCGGCGCTGCGCGTCGGTCAAATCCGCTGCGCCGATCATGTCTGTGCAAATGTCCACCATTTGCCCCGCCTTGTTCTCGATTTCATTTTCGCTGCTGGAGGTTTTGCAGAAAAGGACGTATTTTATAACTGCGTCCGCGCTCAAACCGTCCTCGTGCGCGAGTGAAAGCGCGGCTTCCTGCATTTTTCCGGTTACGCTGCGCGTAATCGCAAAATCGGTTTCATTTTCATAGCTCGGGATATCATACGATGTTCCGATCAGGCAGCCGTCCAGATATTTTTTCGCGTCCGCAGAAATATCCAGTGCCATAATCGCATTGCGTTTCGCGCCCTTCTTCGTTCCGCCGCGTTCGTATGTGCTCATCTCATCGACTGCCTGCACCGCGCGCACGCCGTCATAAGCCGCCGACGGCTCCACGCCGAACTGATTTCTGAGCGTATCATATGCGCGCGTTTCCTTCGCATTCAGACTGGACTGGAAGCC
Source organism: Clostridiaceae bacterium (assembly GCA_018383195.1). Classification (GTDB taxonomy): domain Bacteria; phylum Bacillota; class Clostridia; order Oscillospirales; family Butyricicoccaceae; genus Butyricicoccus_B. The sequence continues at coordinate 1,892 of JAGZOP010000012.1, forward strand.
GCTGCGCACATATTCGCGCCCGCGCCCGGTTGCATATGGACCGAATACAGCCGCCTGTGCAGCCTGAAGTGCTTTGTTCCCTTCACCGTAAAGCGGGAATTTCAGCTCCCGTTTGCCTTCCTTGTCATATCCGTAAACGCCTGAGTTGTAAGCCGCGTGCAAGCCGCGTACAGTTTTGCGAAGCTGTCCGCCGCCCGTCGGCAGTCCGATTGCAAGGGCAGGCTTAGAAAGCTCGTCTACCGCCGTGACAATCTTGCTTTCCCGCGTCCCTTCGCCCGTCAGCGCCTTGGTGAGCGTCACAAGGTCCGGCATCGCGCTTTCAATCGGCATACGCGCATTACCCGCTCCAAACGCCGCGCCCAAAGGACCGCTGATAAACGGCACTTCGCTTGCAACGTCCTGCGCTGTCTCAAGGATTGCGTCGCCCAGTTCCGGTTTCTCGGTCTGAAAATCCTCTTCATCCAGATCGCCTCGCACAAGTTCCAGCGCCATGTCAATCGTGTTCGGCAGCATCCATCCGGTGAAGCGTCCAACCATGCTGTTAATTAGTCCGACAGGATCAGGAGCCGGGCGCACGCCTGTGATCTTCTCCATCGTGTCATTGAACAGATATGCGGTCAAAAACAGCTTTGCAAAGGTGCCGACCGCCGCGCCTACGCTCATAGAGCGCGGAATATCGTGCACCCAATGCGAAATGGTGTTTGCCGGTTCGAGCTGGAACATGGTCACAGCCTTGACAAGAGGGTTCTTGCTTTCAAACAGCATCGGTCTTGCGCCTACGCTGCGGTCGCCAATGACGCGCGCCGCCCAGTCATCCGCTTCTTTCATCGCCTGTTCTGCGTTCAGTCCCGCGCGCACGTTGTCATAATATCGCCCGCGCGTCAAAATCCCTGCCGTGAAGTGGTCTACCCACTCCATCGGCTTGCCGCCGATGTCCTGAACCTTTTGCAGATTCGTTTTCCATACGCGGTCTGTGCCATGGCGGTTGGTGAGGAAGGTGCTGCGTGCGTCAAAATCGCCGTCTCCGGTAAGACTTCTTGCGTAGTTCAGCGCTGCGCGTGCCATACTTTTCGCGCTGACCTCCGAGCCGCCCTGCTGCATTGCCACAAGGTTATTGAGCGCCGTTGCAATATTGAAGCCAGTCAGGTTCACTGCCGCCTTGGTCTCCACGTCGCTCACCGCGCGGTACAGGGGGCGCCCGGTCTGCTCCTCCGCAGAGCGGTCTGTCAGCTGCTTCTTTCCCGCGAGCATGTCCGCATATTTGCGCAGCCATGTCGGGAAATGCGGTAAGGAATATTGGTCGCGCTCCCAAATCTCCATCTTGGCTTTCAGCCTTTCGTTCGGGTCCATGGTGTAGTCCCCGTCCAGGCTGTCCAGTTCCGCGCGTGTCCCTTCGTCCGAAAAACGATAGCGCAGCCGTTCCTCAAAGGTACGGATATTCTGAATATCCTCAGTAAAGAAAATCTCTCTACCCGCAAATGAAATATAATCATCGACCGCGCGTACTGCGTCGAAGTCCTTGATCTGCACCTTGTCCGTATCGCCCACGCGGTGCTCTGCGTATGGTTGGTATGGCTGCCCCGGTCTGCGGTTTGCCGTTGTGCCCGCAATCTCGGTTGGCAGTTCGTCCGCCTTGGTTTCAATGCCGAGCGCCTTGCGCAAAAACTTTGCACCCCGCCCGCCTTCATCGATGCGCGTGCGTGCCGGAAGATAGTTTTTCATATATTCCAGCGGTTCATATCCGTTGCGAATACGTGTTTCATTCTGATCCGGATAGAGCGAATCCATAATGGCAATCAGGTCGCGTTCCAGCTGCTTTGCGCGCGCCGGTCTGATGTGCTTCTTGTTTTTCTCGTAATATTTGTCCATCGCAACGCGCAGTTTGGAGGAATCTTTCCCGGTGCGCTCCAAATATTCCGCATAGTTCAGCATCGCAACCCATGTGGATTCTTCTCTGGTTGTGCCTTTTACCGCCTCGCGCAGCATGTCGCGGTGATCATTCTCATACCGCATGCGTTCTGCGTTATGTGCATGAACCGGACGAATCAGCGCATCGTTTACCTCGGCAGCATCGTTTCCGGTAACAGCTTCAATTACGCGCTCCGGCGTCTTTGCGCTCAGAGATACGCCCATTTTCGCGTCTTTCCACTTTTCCGAGTTCCGAATCAGTGCGTCTGCTGCGTTCCTGCGTGAAGTGTCCAGCTGTGTCTTGTATTCGTAAAACGGCTGCATCGCGGTTTTGTATTCTCCGAGCAGCTTTGCATAGGATGTGATCTTCTCAAGCTTTTCCGGGCTGACTTCGCGCGTCGGCGTGCGTCCCTTTGCAAGTTCTTCTGCCGTTACGAGGTCTGCCTTGGTCAGCTTGAACTGATGCTGCAAGCGTCCGAGTGTCTGCCGCATGCCTTCCAGCTGTCTGGTAATTTCAATCGCGCCCGCAGCGTCCGGCGCATTCACGTCCATCGGGTGCACGCTGGAACGCGCTGCCGCTTCCCTGACCGGATGGTTTGCTGCAATCCGGTTTGCGCGTAAAAGCGCTTCTTCCGCAACCATATCGGCGTATGTCGCGCGCGTCCTCTCATATGCCGCATCCGCTGCATCCGTGCGCGGACCTTCCAGCGCTTCCAGCTGATCTTTCGCGTCCTCAGCATTCTGCGCCGCACGAACCGCCCGTTCTTCCTGCTCGACAATATCCGGAATTTCGTAGCTGTCGCTTTCAAGCGCCTCCTGCTGTTCCTGCGCCCGCTGTACACTCTTAGCATCCGGCGGCAGTTTCTTTCTCCGGATCGTTTCAAACGCTTCCGCAGGCATGGTGACAACCTTGTTCGCGCCGGTCTGCTTGTTGTGAAACTCCACTTCATATGTACCATCTGCATTTAAGCCAATGATCGTGCCGAGATTTCGAAGCCCCCGCGCGCGAACCTTATCACCCACTTCAATCTTCGGCAGCTCCGGCGTGTGCGTCTCCGGATTCATGTCAATCGTTGTCTCCTGCGCCTGCGGCTTGCCATACTCCATCGTAAGCTTCACCTTGCTTTCCCCGGCAGTTTGGGGTATACTATCAGTAGAAGGTGAAGTCACGTCGCTGGGGTAGCCCACTGGTTCTGCCGGTTCGGTCCCAGTCTTGAACGTCGTGGCTTCACCTTCTTTATTTGCAAGCATAACCTCATGTACATAATATTTTGACGCCATAGCAGGATTATCGTATCTCTTTACAATAACCCCCATGTCATAATCTTGTCCGGCAATTTTAATGCGCCCACCAAAGGTGACTGTATCATAACGTCTCCCTTTCCAATTTGCTTGCTCGTCTATCACCTGCCCTTTCTCAATTACGTCCGGTACAGCTGCGAATGCAATCGCCTTTTCTCTTCCTATGCCGTGTGAAATGCTGTCACGTGCACCGCTTCTTGTTAACGCAACTTCGCCAAAGTTCTTTCTAAAGACCTTGTTTCCAATCGAATTGAAAAATTCCGTCACCTGATCAATCAGTTTTTTATCACTTTGCGCAAACTCGTTTCCGGTCATTTCAAAGAGCGTGCCGTTTTTTTCAAAAAGATCACGATTCTCTTTGATGCGATCATTTAATGTTTTTGGCTTTTCGATACTCGTCTGCTCCGGCGTGTGCGTCTCCGGGTTCGTGTCAATCGCAGTCTCCTCCGCCTGCGGCTTGCCATATGCAATCGTCAGCCCCGGCTTTTCCGTCTGCCCAATCGCTTGGGAATTTTCCGTTTTCGGCTTCCCGTACTCCATCGTAAGCCCTGCCTTGCTTTCTCCGGCAGTTTGTGCTATACTATGCGCAACAAGAGTATCGTCAGTCATCGCCTCGGGCATTGGACGCCCGTTGGAAAGAAGCTGATCGATGCTCTTGTTTTTTGCATCTGCTTGCAGTATACTATGAGTAGAAGGGACGCCGTCCCCACTTGTTTCGGGCAATTGGAGCCCGGCACTTTGTGGGTATAAGGTGTCCTCTTTTTTTGTCCAGAGGGTTTCCTGTCCTTTCGGCTTTGCCCGGGGCAGCGGCAGCGGTTGCCCCATGCGGTCACGCACACCTCTCGCCGCCGATTCAATGCCGTTCTGTGCAGCCTCCATGCCGCTGCCGGTCACCAGACCGGTACCGGCTCCAATGATACCGTTGTAAATAATTTCGCCGAGATCCCACTGTGCGCCGCTGTCGTAGGTTGCACGCTTCAAAAGCGGATCAAGTGCCGCTTCCAGGCTTTCCTCGAATCCCTCGCCCAGTGCGTTTGCGCCGTGCTTTGCAATCGTCTGCAAAGCCTTTTCGCCTGCCGCGCTGCCAGCAAGCTTTTTTACCGCCTTGTCGATTCCCTTTTGAATCAGATCATCCGCAGCGCCTTTGCCGAATGCCTTGCCAAGCGGCTTCGCCACGTTGCTGATTTTTTCGGTCAGCACGCTCGCAGCACCGCTCAACATGCCGTAGTTTGCCTGCTGCATATGGCTCGCGCCGGACTGCCGTGCTTCTTTCGCTCCACCGCCTATGCCGCGCATAAGCATTGCCGGAGTACCGCCAAGCGCCATATCTCCAAGCATTTGCGCGCCCGCAGTACCAACGTCTATCGCCGCACTGCCGAACGCTCCCAAGCCTCTTTTCGCGGTTTGAGTATCCCGCGCACCGCTTTCACCCAATGCGTCCGCTGTCTGATAGACCTCCTGCGATGCCGCACGTGTGCCGCGATTCTGCTTTTCGTACATCTCAATTTTCTTACGATTTGCTGCAATCAGATCGGTTAATTCTTTGCGCTCGTCATTGGTCAGGCTGCCGTCCGCTTCCCAATCACGCAGAGATTTCTCCCACCGGCGGATTTCATCCTCCCATACCTTGATTTCACGCGCATGCTCTTTTTCCATGCCCAAACCGCGTCCAGTGATTGCGAGTCCATGAAAATTCTCCATGTCGCTCCCGTAGCCTTTCGCAGCTCCGCTGAGCATCTTCTTGATCCGTTCCCCGGTCTCCGGACCATGCACCCTGTCCCAAACCGCGTCCCGATGCTTTTTCGCAGCCTTCTGCATATCCGGCGCAACTATGCCATTTCTCAGGCTCCGCTCAGTGCCGGTTCTCTGTGCATCCCGGCTCATGCCGGGCAGGACATTCGGCGTATAGGCAGGCTTTCCGCCCCCCATCCATCGTCCGGTGGCGCTGTCGAAGGTCATGCCCTTCGCGTCTTTCCGGTTTGCCTTGTGCAGCCGATCCTGTTCAGCTTCAATCTTTTTCCGCGTAGACTTATCTGCGTTCGCTTTCTGTGCTTCAAGCCGCGCCCAGTTCTCAGAACGTCCCTGCATGCGCTGCGCGGCGGTCTGCTTTGTCCCAAATTGCGGCTTTGCCGCCTGTCCGCGGAAAGTGTCCCGCACGCTGGTCGTGATGTCCTTCCCCGGGCTGCGCACCGGCTTATTCTGCTTTTGGGCCTTCTTCGCAGCCGCTTTTTTCTCCTGCTCTGCCTTTTTCGCAGCAGCGGTGGCTTTCTTCTTTCGGTCATCCTCAAAGCGCTTTGCCGCGCTTTTTCGTCTGTCTATCGCCATAGAAATCTCCTATCCTTTTCAAAGAAGCCCGGCTTTCCGCCGGGCTTCTTCTGCGCTTAAAACTGTCTGCCTGCAAACTGGTTCTGCAACTTCTGGAAAATGTTCGAAAGTTCCTGTCCCTGTCCCTGCATCTGTTTGAGATAAACATCAGCCGCAGCCGCATCCCATCCAAATTTCTGCTGAATCATCAGGTTGAGCGTCGCAAGCTTGTTTGCAATGTCCATGCTCTCAAATTCGCGCATTGCCTGCTGCCCTGCAAGCGTCAGCTGTCCGTTATATTTTCCGGTCAGCCCCGCCTGCGCAAAGCCATTCTGAATTGCATTCTGATATGCGTTCTGACCGTTCTCCAGCGCCCAGCGGTTGCTGTTTGCAATCTGGTTTGCCGCCTGCATGCCTGCCTGCAATACCGTTTCATAGTACGCCTGAAGCTGCTGTGCGGTCGCAATGTCTCCCGAAAGTTCAGCGTTGCGGATTGCAAGGTCGATCTGCGCCAGCTGATTCTGTACATTCTGCGCATTCGAGTTAACTGCGCCCTGATAAGCATTGGATGCTGCAATCTGCGCGCTTTCGGTCAGTCCGCTGTCTGAAAGTCCCATGGCTGCGCGCTGCTCTGCGCCCGCACCGTTCGGGTTTACCGCATCGTAATAACTCTGCTGTACTGCCTGATTCGCCTGCATACCTGCCTGCTGCACCATGGGTTTCATCGCTTCAAGGTTTGCAATGTTCTGCTGCACTCCGGCATCAATGCCGCTGACAATTTCCCCTTTTACGCCCGTGGCAAAGTTTTCTAAATTCTGTTTCAGACTTTCTTCGTATTTCTTGTTTGCTAATTCCTTGCGCTTGCTGTCCAAAAGCTGCTGTGCAAGCTCCTGATAGCGGTCTACGCTGCCACTCTCCCCCAGCTTTAAGCCGCGATTTCCGAGCGTGATTGCCGCCTGATTCAGTGCTTCCTCGTCTCCGGTTTCATCGTAATTCTTCATATACGCATCAAATAGCTGCGCGTAATCTGTGCGGTCTGTACTCTGACGAATATTTCCGCTTGAATCCTTGTATGTATAAATACCGCCGGGCTTCACTGGACTAACCCCGCCGGGTTTCACAGCCGTCCCGCCACCGAGCACTGCGCCCGTCGAGCCCCCCGAAGGTCTGCTGCTCGAAGAACCGCCAGAAGGACGTTTACCGCCAAGCGTACCACTTACCGCGTTGCCCATCGCTCCCGCCATTCCTGCAAGCATACCGGACATACCGCCCGGACGCTTTGACGAAGACGAACCGCCCGAACTCGGTTTCTTAATAGAGATGTGCTGTGAGCCATCTACGCCTCCCGAATATCCCTTATCTGCGCGAATGGATTCAGCACCCGCATGCGCTGCCGCCATGCCCTGTTTATCGCCTTTCTTCTTCGCCTCGTTATAGGCGTTCTGATAGTCTTTAATCGTCTTTGCCATGTTTTTTCGCCTCCTTACTTGTAAACCCCTGCGCGGTCGTTGATGACGAGCATTCTAAGCATGTCCTCGCTCAGATCAAGCACGCCGTCCCCCTCGCCTTTGAGGATGCCGAGTTTCACGAGCTTGGAAACCGTCGGCTGCGCCCATGCAGGCATATCGTCGTAATATTTGTATCGTTTCATGTCGTCCTCCACACTGAGCATGCTCAAAAATTCTTCCCATAGCGCCGGGTTTTCTACCATCGGCGCCGGGCAGTCCTTGCCGGTCACATCATAGTGCCGTATTACGTGCGCTTCATCAACGCTGTATTCTTTCATCAGCCACCGTACCAGCTCTGCCGCCTTGCGGATGCTGCCTTTCCGCAGAACCGCATGCTTGTCCAACATGCAGATTTCCACGCCTAGACTGTTGCTGTTGCGGCAGTGCGGATGCTTCGGCTTCTTCGCGCCGCAGTGATATGCCGTGCGATATACCGGACACACTGCTCCAAATCTCGTTTTCATCTACGAAAAAATGTGCGCTTGCCTTGTAGCTCAGCTTTTCCCGCGCAAAGTAATCCGCGTTGTTCTTCGCCGTATCCCCAAGGTTGGATGTGTAATGAATCACAATCCAGTCAATTTTCGCGCTCCCACGGGTGGCTCCCATGTTGGCAGGATTACAGCATTTCGTTTTATACTCCATATCTCGCTCCTTTTACGGGCAAACAAAAACCCCGTCTTGACACAGACGGGGCATGTGGTATAATAATCATACAAAGGGACGCTGTCGGCAGGCGGCTGACCCTAAATGAAGAGTTACGAGATAACCGCTACATTTTGGTCGATGGGGCGGTTATTTCGCATTTATGGTGAATATGTAGAGCCAAAAAGCAATACACAAAAGGATTCTAAGAATCTTGTACCACAAAAGCTATCACCCCCTCTCTCGAAGGAGTGGTCAACCGCCCGCCGCTGGGAACGACAGCGTCCGACAGCATTATACCATCATACGCCGCCCTATGTCAATTTGCCGCCTATCTGGGCGGCTTTTGTTATTTCTGGCTGAATTGCTTCGTAATCTGATGTACACCCGTTGCCGCCAGACCGGACACAATACCGATTGCAACCGCCGTAATCGGGTCGCTCGCGCCGAACTCCGGCATGATCTGCATTGCTGCAATACCCAGCACCGCACCTGCCGCACCGCAGATAATCGGCAGCCATTTATTATCCAGTTCGGTTGCCTTGACTACCTGAGCCACCAGATAGCAAATCACCGTGATAGCCGGAATTGCTGTAAAGCCCAAACTCTCCATGTAGATTCTCCTTTCACAATCACAAAAAATCATGCTTTTGCAGCCGCTCCATATACACGCGCTTGATGTTCTCAATCGCGCATCCGGCGCGGTTATTTTTGTACTGCCGATGGTCGTAGCAGTAGTTTTCATACGCATCAATCACGGCAAGGATTTCTATAAAATCCTCCCGCGTGTGCTGAATCTCACGCAGCAGCTCATTGTTAAATTGCAGCACGCGCGTGCGGTATGAATCTGCGTTGCGTTCGTCATCGATGCGGATGTGGCTGTCAAGCTGATCCGCTACTGTGTGAATCTCCCGCAGCACCTCGGCATTGATCGCCCGCCCGATGGCTTTGGCAATCGCGCTCCACGGGTTCACACGAATGGGTGCAAGCTGCACGACGGTCAGCACTGCCGCAAGCGCCCCGCTGCCGCCGAGCAGCCATTCTGCAATGTTCATATCCATAGGTAAGGTGGGGCGGTTCCCCGCCCCTCTCCTTTCTCTTTTTTACAGTCCGAGCATGCGGCGCTCGTCCACGCTCACAAGCTCCGGCACGCCGGTTTCAACCGCTCGCCAGTGCTTGTACTGCGCACGCGCCAGCGCGTCATGCTTCAACCCGTGCGCGTTGTCGTACTTATCGAGACATACGTTGATGTCGCCGCCCATTGCCTTGACTTCCTCGTGATTCTGAATGTAGATGTTGTTCTTGTACATAATTTTGTCCTTTCCAGGCTTATGCCCTGTCCGTGATTTTATATTGCCACGCCGTCAGGCGGTGACTTCTGCCGTGCCGCCAAACTCAACCGGAACAAGTCCCGGCAGACCGCACTCATTCATCAGAATGTCCGCGACCTGCTGTTTCAGCTTCGCGGGAACATCTGCAAACGCCCACGCCTTATCGGTCTTGGGGTTGCTTGCTTCCATGCAAATCTTGCTTGCGTATAACATTGCCATCATTTCTGTCTCTCCTTTCGACAAAATAATATATAGGTTCATGGCGATATTCGCCAAAAACTTACGCATAAACGATGCTGCCCATCTCTAAAAGGCAATCCTCTAAAAAGGTCTGGTGCTGTGCCTGTAACTCGTTCTGTGCTTTCAGATGGGCAACTTCGGCTTGCAGTTTCTCGGTTTCCGTCGGCTCAGGCTCCCATTCCGGATATTCCTTGTTGTAGGCGTCCAACGCTTCTTGATTGACCTCCAAACTCTGCATAACCCCATTTTTAACCGTTGGAATCACGAACCCCTTTGCTTCGATATAAGCACTCAATAATTCGTCAGGCAGAATAACGCAATCAGGAAACGGCTGTCCCATCGGATTTCCGTAATCTCCTGATTTACTTGGAATTGAATTGACATAGTACATACTTCGCATCTCCTATCCAACAGCAATTACATAATAAGCTTTCCCCGAGATATTCAACTGGTATTGTGCTGTATCAGACGAATACCAACTTATGGTTTTTTCATCATCCAATCTTTTTAAACTATTGACTTCATTGGCACTACTACGTCCTAATTTTACTATCATAGTTTTTGATGAATATACAGCAAGACCAAAATCACCAGTATTTACATCACTGTCCGTAACGATAACTAATTTCGGTACAAAACTAAACGTAAGCTTGTTCGGATTGCTCGCACCGTATTTGCCTGTACCAAGATAAGTAAGTGCTTGAATTCTCGCTTTATCTCCAAGCTGCCCCAAATATTCAATCGTCGTATTTGCAGGGATGGCGGGGTGCCCGGTGACGGTTTGCGCCTTGTCGGTATCCACACCTTTTCCACCAGTGCCACTAGCAAAGAATTTTGCATCAGATGGAATAAACAGTATCGGTTTGCCATACACGCTTTGGTCTTGAACAAATTTACCCGCCATTGTAGCACGAGACTGCTCCATGTTTGTAGATTTCAGCCATAGTTCTGTCTCGCGCTCCAAGGTAACTGTTCCATCTTCGGAGACCGTCACATGACCAACATAATAATATGTATCAGAATTACTATGATAGTGCAGGTTCGTCTGCTTAGGTTCTCCAAGCGTATATCCTGGCGGTTGCTCATTGTTTCCCTCTTGATACGCATTTCGATTTGTGGATGTGAGATAATCGATATGCGTTCCTGCGGGGATTAGCGGATACGGTTTTACTCTCTGAAATTTGTTTGTCGTAATGCAGTAATTCGCTGGATAACCAAGGCTTTTGCCATTTGTGATATATGAAAATACCGCATCATCCGGAATGTAAAGAACTCCAGTTTGACACGTTATACCACCCGGAGGGTCAACCTCAGGCAGAATAAACTTTCCTCGAAGAAGAGTTTGAGCTTCTGCTGCGCCAGAGGCACTATAATCAATAACCTCTGGTTTTGGAGAAGTAAGCTTTACGCCACCAAGATCAGTGACGGTAATTGAATCTGCGTAATTGTGAGTTGGGCGATATTCCGATGCCCGGCTTGTACTCGAATGAATATATCCAGATTCTACAATGCCAAGCGTATAGCCGGCAGGAATTTCTTCACCCACAACTTGTGTTCTTTTCCACACATGCACATTGCCGATATTCGACACTTGCGCATCCAGAGTATCCTTAGTCACCGCACCAATCTGCGCCGCTGTCACTCCATGCGGATTGCTCTTATCTTTCTTATGTACATTCACCGCTGTATCGTCGGTTTTCGCATTCCATGCCTGACGTTCTCCGGCGGTCACATGCTTCACGCCGTCGCCCGTGTGCCCGTTAAACGCTGCCGTCGTCGGTGCCCCCACCTGCGCCGCCGTTACCCCGTGCGGGTTATTTTTATCGTTCTTATGTGTATTTACCGCCGTATCGTCGGTTTTTGCATTCCATGCTTGGCGTTCCTCTGCGGTGATGTGCTTCACATTGTCATCTACATGGCTCGCGGGTGCATAATTCATAGCAGGCAACTGACCAGACGGAACTTTACCGCTTGCGTCCAGACTTGCGACACCGTTTTTCTCGCCCTTCTGGCTCATCGGGATAAAATTTCCTCCCGCAATCGCTTCGGCATCTTTCGCAGCCTGTTCTGCTCTTTGCGCACTCCCCGCAGCCCCTGCCGCAGATTCTCTTGCCTCCGCCGCTGACGCACTTGCGGCGGTCATCTGCCGTGCGGCATCGTCTGCACTCGCGCCCGCCTGCTTTGCGTAATACTTTGCGTTGTCCGTATCCTCACCCGGGCGGGAATTCGTGCCGCCCACTGCCCAGCTCTGCGCGTTTTTCGCGTGTCCGGCGCTCTCCGCTGCGCTCTGCGCCGAAGCCGATGCGCTTTTTGCCGCTGCATCTTTGTGCGCTGCGGCGTTTGTCTCGCTTGTTTTCGCGTTCCCGGCCGCGGTCTGCGCCGCAGTCATATATCCCTGCAAAGTGCTCATCACCGTGCTTTCAAGCATGGCAAGTGTAATGCTCCCCGCCTTGACACTCGCTGTCACAGTTTCGCCCGATACCGCAAAATCAATCGTTCCCGAATCCGTGAACTCGGTCTTTGTGAGGAACGCGGACAAGTCCGCCCGCTGCTCGGTGCCGTCCTCCAAAACAAGTACAAACGTCTGCCCGTCCAGATAGCACCGCACCGGCACCTTTTCGAGCATCGTGTCCACCGTCTGGCTCGTGCCGTCCTCGCGCGTAAAGGTAAATACGCCGGTCTTGCCGTTGAAGCCCACCGTCTTAATGTGCCTGTCCGTGACCGCCTTGTCTGCTTTGAGGGCAAGCTTCTGATCTACGTTCTCGGTCGGGTCGCGCAGGTCGATTAAGCCTTTGAGAAACGCCAGCATGGTCTGTACGTCCGTTCCCGTCACACCGTCAATCGGGCTGGTGCCGACATTGCCCGCGCCGCCCGTACCGGTCAGATCGTCAATCATGCCGTTCAGCGCAGGCTTTACCTCGTTCGTGTTGCTGTCAAACGCCGCCTTGAGCGCCGCCGCGCTCATCTGCGGTTCATCTGCAAGTGAACTGACTGGCTGCGTCCAGCTTGTGATTTTTCTATCCTTTAACATAAAACCACCTTTCCGCTTATTTCCTTTTCTTCTTCGCCGCTTCATCCACACTGTAATAGAGCGCCAGCATATAAAGCCCCGCGCCGCTGTTGAGTGCTGTGCCGCGCAGAATCACCTGCACAAACAGGAATTTTTTCAGCTTCTTTTTCAGAATGAACATCAGGTTCTTGGTCGTGCCGAAGGTGAAGCGGTTGAAGTTCACATCTGAAAAAGTGAAGCGGTCTGTTTGCACCGTGTCGATTTTCTCGCCGAAGTCTTTTTCTGTGCGCAGATAAATCTCCATATCGCCGCGCGTAAATCGTTTGAGCTGAACGCCGCAGCCGCGCTTGTTCAGCGTCTTGCGCCATGTCGGGCGGTCAAGGTGATCGAGCTTGGAGCGCCATTCCCACGGAATCGGCTGTCCGTCGTCCGAATATGCGCGCATCAGCGGGTTTTCGTGCTCGTCTACCAGATCGTTGTTCATCCGGCACAGCCTGCCGTCCTCGGTTCCAAAGTAAAGGTCTGTCGCGTCCACACCGAATGAATACGCCGGAATGCCCTCCCAGTAATACCACTCGTAGCCGTCCTTGTCGCGGTTCTGGTTTGCGTCTGCCACATAGCAGTGTCCGTTTACGCAAAGGATATAATATCCTCTCCACACTGCGCTGATGGCGTTTTTGAGGTTCGGCTCTTTTCCGAGCCGCACATTGATGCGCGTGGAGCGGCATTGCAGGTTGCGCTCAATCGTGTTCATGCTGTATGTAAGCACCGGCGCAAACACACCTTGCGGACTGAGAAAAAGCGGATCATCCCGCAGCACCTGACAGCTCAGCGGTGCGATACCGCCGATACCGCTCACGCCCTCTTTGAGCGGAAAAAGCGCTGTGCCGGTCTGCGGATCAAGCTCCGCCGCATGATGCCATACGGTATTTTCCTGCCGGTTGTCCTGCTTGATGACAAGCAGTTCGCCCTGATACTTCAGATAGTTTACAATCGGGAAGTTGTCTGTACCGACGCGAATGAACTGCGCGTCCGGCCAGTATGTCGGGTCGTTCAGTCCGCAGTAATATTCCGTGTTCGGCTGCTTCGGATTGCCTGAAAGAAATACGCGGCTTCCGGTTCCCACGCCGAATGTCGTAAAAATCGTGCAGCCGTTAATCTTATCTGCGCTCCCCTCGGTTTTTACGCTGAACTTGATGGTGAGTGTCGCAACGCCTGCCGCAGCCGGTGCGGGCGGCGCGGTGTCGAACGTAACTGTTCCGGTTTTGGGGTCAAAGGTCAGCGCGTCGCGTGTCGTGCCGCTCACCTTGTCCCCGCTCTTAATCGTAACTTTCTTGCCGTCCTTATTGATGTATTCTGCGGTGACTTCGCTTCCCTCATCAATCTTCTTGGTGTCCACAGTGAATTTCTTCGCCGTTCCGTCTGTTACAAACGTATTCTTCCGGAATGAGCCGATGAGATTCACCTTTTCATTCGATTTCCCGCCGCCTGTCGGCTGGCAGCCAACCGAAGTTGTCGGCACATATGCTTCCTCTGATGCACGCCGCGCAATTACGCCGTTATAATGCACCAGCTCTGCACCGGTCAAAATCCAGAGGTCTCCGCCGAAGTAAAAGCCGTTGCTGCGCTTATCTGCAATCCCGCTGAGCAGTACAGTTTCCGCGTAGCTTTCTTCCGTCCCTTTCTCGCGCGCTACCAGCCGAACAAGCTGCGTGCCGACGTGCGCAATCATATGCCGCACGCCGTCCTGAATAAACGGATAAATGCTGTGTACCTTGCCCCCGCTCGTGAACTTATGGATCGTGCGCCATCCAAGCCGCAGTTCTGGATATCCTCCGCTGTCTGAAATCATGTTCAGCATGTACGGGCTGCGGCTGTCTGCAATCTGGGTTTCATCCGTCGAGTAGTCCACGCCGCGAAACCGCTGATAAACTTTGTATCCTTCCTGCGGCTTAGAAAACGCAGGGATCTCGATCTGCTTCATGTATAATCACCTTTCTACCAGAGCGTAGAGTGGAGATTGGAGAGTGGAGAATCTTAACTCTCAACTCTTAACTCTTCACTCTGCGCCCCCGGCGCTTAGCTCTTCAAACACCGCCGGGGTGATCTCCGCAAGCGCAGTCACATATTTGTTGTATGCCAGCGCTGCTTCCGCTCCCTTGTTTACGTTTTCTTCAAGCAGTCCGGCTTTTACGCCAAGCGGCAGCGCCGCGCGGCACAGAATTTCATGAAATGGAATCTCGCTGTCATCGTCTGCCGATTCATAAAGCGGAATCTCCTCAATTTTAAGCAGCGGCATTTTCTCCAACCGGCGAAATTGGTTTTCGTATCCCAAAGCCTCCGCAAGAATCTGATTCAAAATCGCTGGGAACCCGTCTTTCAGATCCTCGTCATCGAACGGCACTTCATAAATGAGCCTGCACGCCGCCGAATAAAGCTGTTTTACTGTCATAATGAATAAAGGGGAAAGAGATTATTTTCTTCCCTTTCCCCTCCTCCTTTACCAGATCTTTTCTACGACATCGGTCGAGAACTTATTCTCTGCCGAAGCGTATGCACGAACCTTCACCGCATTCGTTGCGTCGAACGCCTCGGTGTAAACCTTTGCGCTCTTGCTGAAACGCGGGTCGCTGCCGTCGAGTGTATACTTAATCACGCCGCCTGCGCAGGTGATCGTGGTTGCGGACTTCGTGCCGCCAAATGTCGGCGCAGCTAGTGTGGTTCCATTGTTTACGCAGGCATATACGCCCTCTGCGTAGTTGCCGATGACGAATGCGTCATACAGGTGTCTGCCCTCAATCAGCACGCCCGAAATACCCTGCGGCTTATCGTGCAGCTTGAGCTCGTTGATCTTCTCCGGCAGTACGATTGCGCGTTTGCTTGCCGCAAGGAAGTTCAGCCCTGCGGGCATCAGGTCCTCCGGCACCTCAATGATAGAAAAGCTCTTGCACTGGCCAACCTGACCCTTGGTCACTGCCTTCACCGCCAGCTTTTCTACTTCGGTGTACTGCTTGGAATCGCAGATCATCGAATTGAATTCCGGGGTGACGAACGCAACGCGGCCGTCCAGCGGAACACGGTGATTGACGAAATGACGTCTTGCGCCGTCAAGCGCCTTGAGTGCAGTTTCCGGAGTGACCGAAGAAGCAAGCGCCTCGGCGTGTCCTGCCTGATGTGCATAGCGGTTCAGCGCATAGCGGTCTACCATCGGGATGATACGCTGCTCCATCTGTGCGCTGGTCCATTCGCCGGTTGCCTTGCCAATCGTGCGGCTCTTGCTGTTGCCAAGGTCAATCGTACCGCTGTATGCCATGTCCTGCGTCATGTGGTAGATGAATACATCCGGAATCAGTTCCTTGGGGTTACCGTAACGCTGCATACCCTCGCGCACGTAGGGAATGGGCTCTACGGTCTGGGGAACGTAAACCTTTACGGTGTCCACGCCGTCAAAATCCAGTTTGCCGTTTGAGTGCGGCTTTACAAAAGAGTTTGCCGAAAAGTATTTCGCCATTCCGGCTGCAAATTTATCAGAAAGATTGAAAATCTCGTTTGCCATCGCTTTTTCTCCTTATTATCGAAACGCTTCCATGAAATCATTCATGAAACTATCACTATCTCCCGCGCTGCTCATCGCGCCCGGCGATGCTGCACGGTTTGCATGGTTTTGCTGCATTGCGGTCATCTGTTCGCGCAGTCTGGCGTTTTCCGCCTGTACTGCATCCCGCTCATAAACTGCATATGCAGCAGTGAGGGGAACCCCCTCATTCACCTGATCCCAAACCTCCTGCGGCACATCCGCGCTCGATTCAATCTCAGGGTGCTGCTGGCGGAATCTGCGAATATCCTGCATGACGCTTTCGCGCATGCGTTCTTCTCCCGCCTGCTGTTCTCTTGCAGAAGCCTGCTCTGCTGCGATTCTGCGCATCTGGCGTTCCTGCGTGCGGCGCTGCTCTACCGATACTCTTGCAATGTCCCGCAGCGCCTCGTCCGGCGTACCCATGGGGTATCTGTCCCGGATGGTTTCTACCTCCCGGTCAATTTCGCCGTTTACCAGTTCCCCTTCAATATAATCCAGGTAATCCGGCAGCGATCTGCCCGCCAATCTTGCGTAATCGTTCAGCAGTGCAAGTTCTCTGCTTGCTTTGCTCTCATAATTGAGACCCTTTTGCAGCAGCGTAATCGCGTCCTGTCCAAGCGCACCGCCTGCGTCGGCAGCGCAACCCGCTGGTCTTTCCAGTTCAGCATGGTTTCAGGCTCTGCCTGCTGCATTTCGCCGCCTTCCGGCGGCTGTTCTCCGGATTCTTCATCGGCATGCTCTGCGGTCTGGTCTCCACCGCTCGGCTCGTTTTCTTCCTCGGTCTGCTCTGCGGCGGTGCGCTGGTCTCCCACTCCGCCCTCTGGTTCGGTGTTTTCCTCCCCGAACAAACCGGCTTCGAAATCGTCCATGTCGAATCCGTCCATGTCCGCGCCGTTTTCGGCGGGGAACTCTTCTGTGTCTGTCAGCTGTGCACTGGTCTCCTGCACACTCCCAAACAATTCTTCCATACGTCCTCCTATATCAGGCGCAGGGACGGACGCCGCAAGGCGAAGAGGGGGACTTCCCCCTGCGTCATCCGCCCAAATCAAAGGAGGTACGGACGCATCCGTCAGCACGCGGAACGCGCCCGTCCCTACGCCTCATTTGCAATTTGTTTCTTTCTGCGGGACTGGGACGGACGGGCAAAGGCTGACTACTTCTTTGCCCCCCGCCGTATCCTTGTCATGCCTAGATTATATTTTCCGGGCGCAATGGCGAACCGCCCGTCCCAATCCCGCAGCATCGCTTAAAACTTAAACTTCTTTTCCTGCTTTCTTGCGAAAGCCATCTTCACGCCGTCCAGCTCATTCTGAATCGCTGCAATCATGGCGTTTACCTGCTCGTCGGTGTATTCATAGTCGCCCCGCGCCAGATTGCCGATCAGCGAAATTGCCTTGCATGCGCGGTTCACACGCGGCTCTGCAACGCGCAGAAAGCGCGCACTTTTCGTTTCTTCCATTGTTTTAACCTCCCATCATTCCGCCTGCACCAGCCTGCATCGGTGCCGTCTGCTGCGCCATGGCGTCACGTTTCATTTTTTCTTTTACCTTGCGGATAATCTCCCGCTTGTTCGGCAGCATCGTTGAGGGAATGCCCTCAAAATAGGTCAGCATATCCGGAAGCAGCTGGTTCATCATCAGCTTGTCAAGGTTGGTTACCGCAACCGTCTGGCTCCAGTAGCTTGAAGCGCCTACCTCAACATTAACGTCCATCGCGCCGAGCGAAAGCGAACCGAAATCCAGTTCTGCAATCACATCTTCTTCGGTGTCCAGTCCTGTTATCGGGTCTGTATGGCGCACCGAGATATTGACTGCCCGCTTGCCATAATGTGCGCACATCATGTCAATGATGATTCTCACGCAGTCCTCATTAAACTGCTCAAAGGTTCTCTTCTGCAGTTCCAGCGGCGCGTTGGATGCGCTCTGCGCCGCAAGGATTGCGCTCGTGTTCTCCGGTCTGACATCGCCAAGGCTTGCGTCGCTCGCGCCCAGACAGTCTTTCATAAGCCGGATCATCATTTCAAGCACCGCCACCACAGCCTGCGGCATCTGCAAACCGCCGATGGCGTTCATTGTCAGCTCACGCGGATCTCCGACAACGCCGACCGCCGTTCCCGGCGAACCGTCCCAACCGTTTGGGAATTTGCGCTTGTCGTAAACGATTTTGGGATATGCAAGATTCTGTGTGAACGAAAGAATGTTGGTAAACTGCTTGTTAATCGCAATCTGTGTCGAAATCGCCTCGGTAATCGGACTGATGCCGTGCATGGAGTTCAGCCGCTCCAGCCAGTTCGCCCAAGCGATTGGGTATAGGGTCATTTTTGTCGGGGTCTCCGGCACAATCTGCACCTTGCCAGCCGTGCGCATCCAGTGCACCTCGGTTACCGTGCGCACCGCAATGCCGTTTTCGTCTGCTTCCTCCTTGCGCACCTTCCAAAAGCAGGTGAGTTCTGTCGCAAGCTCCTGCGCGGCGTCATCATCGTCTCCGATGTATCGCCCGCCGTTGTCGCTCTGAATCTCTTCCCAGTCTTTGACGCCCTTTTCTTTGGCTTCTTTTCGGATAATTTCAACCGGACGCCTGCGCGCAATCAAAATGTATGGCTGCTTCTGTACGTCGATGCTGAACGGATCCCCGAAGATTACCGAAGTACCAAGCAGCACCTCGGCGGCAATGTCTCCCTTTACCATTTGGCCGGTCTCAACGTCCGGGTCAAAGTGAAAATACATGCACATGTCGCCCGTGGTCGCGCCGGTGCGGATGCATTTGCGGTTCAGCGTCTTGATTTTCTGCTTTTCAATCACGGTCTTTACCGATTCTTCAAGCACCTTCCCTGCGGTCTCCCGCTCGTCTGAATCCAAAAACGGTGTAATCTGAAAAGAAATATCGTCTGATACCACCATTGCCTGAAACGTACCGACCACGCGGCGCAGTACGTTGAGCACGACCGGCTGTATCTTCTTCGTTTGCAGTCCGTGCCATTGGTCTCCGGTGTAAAACCGCTCGTTTCTCTGCACGGTCTCATAAAGCCCCAGTCCGGTTTTGTACGAAACCCCTCGTTCATACAGCGCCTGAATGCGCTCCGGTGTAAATTCGTCGTTCATTCAAGTGCCTCCTGCCCGTTTGCCGAGCCGTCATAATTCATAATGTTGCGAATCTCTTTTTCAAGATTGGCTTTCTCGGTGTTATGTTCATTTTTCAGCTTCGCATATGCGTCCCGCTCCTGCATGAGATCGTCATACAGCTCTCTGTTTTTCTCCCGCTCGCGGTCTAACAGCTCTGTCCAGCTCTCCCGCTCGCCGTCGAGCGCGGTGCGGGTCTCACTGAGCATGCGGCGCAGCTCTTCGCATTTGTTCTGCTCGGCACGCAGCCGGTCTTTTGCGTCCGCTTCCTGCTGGTTTGCGTTCCGCGCCGAAGCCTCAGCAAAGGTTATGCGCTTTTCCAGCTTTTGATCATAACGCTGTACATCCTCCAGTTTCTTTTGCAGCTTTGACGCCCGATCCTGATGCTTTGCCGCAGTCTCGCGCCACTCCACCATACTGCGGTATAAACACACAATCATCGCCGACGCAATCATCGTCACAAACACAAAAGCAAACAAAATCACAATGTTTTTCATGTTTTCTCCTTTACAGTCCGTATTCCATAAAGCTTTCTGCTTCCTCTTCAAATGTGAATGCGTCCTCGTCCCGCATGCGCGGCAGCTCTGCCGCAAGCGGTCTGCCGTCGCAGAAGTACCGCAGTGCATCCGGTGCATGCGTCAGCTCGTGCGGCTCCTTTGCGCAGTCGTTTGGGTTCTTTTCGTCGTGCTGCAATCCCGGCAGCGTCCGGATCAGGTTCAGGCAGGTATCAAAAATTTGAAGTTTGGGACGCAATATCCCGTCCACATCCGGTACCGGCTCGAGCCGCCGCTTTAGTTCATACCAACCCGCTACGCGGTTGTTGGAAACCCGATCAAGCAGAATGCCTTCCTCCCAAAAGAGATCTGCAACGCTCTTGCCGGTTTCCTGTCTGCGGTTCCAAAGGTCTCTCGGCGCAAACCATGCGTCAATGCGTTCCCCGCCGTTTGCCGCAAGTAGTCGCTTCGCCGCCGCTGGAATGATAAGATTCGGCTCATATACCTCACGGTACACCACCGCACGCTCCATCTCATCGACCGCGATCCAGTACGCCGCCAGCATATCAAGACCATAATCAATCGCTACATACCGTCTCCAGTAGTCCGGGATAGCAAACGGACGCACCACATGGATCTCCCGTTTGAATTCAGTGAAATATTGCCCGACATAATAGTCCCAGTCACCCTCGCGCAGCGCCCGGTAAACCTCTTCCGGCAGGTTCTTCATGCGCTCCTCGTACTCGGGGTCTGATTCCATCAAAAAAGGGTTGTCCTCGAGCTTTGCAGGAATAAACAGCCGGCTGCCGCCCTCGCATGGATGCACCTCCATCGGCGCGCCGATGTCGATGAAGCGGCTTTTTGCGTTCGCGTGTCCGACGCTTCCGGGGTTCGCCGAGCATTTGACATGCTTCGGAAAGCCGTTGACACCGCGCACACGGCTAATCATGTAGGTATACTGGGTTTCGGTGAAGTGCGTCATCTCGTCGAATCGAATCACATCGTACTCCGCCGATTGATATTGCTGTACGTCGCCCTCGGTCGCAATGTAGCCGAGTTCAATGCTGCTTTTGCCGACCGTCCAGATATGCTTGCTGGCGTTGTATTTTGCAAGCCCCATCGGATATAGCGCCAAGGTCTGCGGCACCATTGAGCGCTCCAATTCCTTGTATGTCCGGCGCAAAATCAACTGCTTGCTGCCCTGATATTTGAGTGCATACAGCAGCGCGTCGAGCGCCTGCACAAAGGTCTTGCCACCTCCTGCCGCACCTCCGTACAGCACTTCGAAAGCGTCCGTTTCAATAAAAAGCCGCTGCTTGGGTGTCAGCTGAAATGATAAATCCATTGTTAATCTCCCTTCGGGTCCACCAGCGTCAGCTGTACGTGGACGTCATGCGCACCGTTGTCCTCGCCCATCAGCTTGCGCTCCAGTGTCTCGCTGATAGCAAAGCCATCCTTTGCCACACGCATCAAGTCTGTCATGCTTGCACCGGTATAATCCCTGATAATCGCGGTAATCGCCTTGCGTGTCGTATCATCCAGCCCCTCATCCGCGGCAAGCTTCAGCAGAATGCGGTCAATCTCGGCACTTTCCAGCTTCACCGCCTTGCTCCTCTTTTCTAAACCGTCGATCGCGCGCCCAACCACCGCATAGCTTTTGTCCATCATGGCGCGGATTTTGTTCCGGCGCACGGCTGCGAAATCCGGGTCTGTCTCCTGCGCGGTTTTCTGCCAGTCGTAAACCGTCGCGCGCGGAATGCCCATCGCTGCGGCAACCTTTGCCGGGTTCATTTTCGGCATGGCGCACATCGCAAGCGCCCGCTCGCGCGTCTCGTCATCGTATTTACTTCCCTGCATAGTCGTCGCCTCCTTTCCTTCTCTCTTTTTTCTTATCTCTCACTATAACCGGACAAAACGGACAAAACGGACAAGTTGAGAAAAATTGAAAATTTTTCGATTTTGGGCATAAAAAAAGAGCAACCCTCTCGGATTGCTCAGTGTCACTTTCTGTGATATACTGTCTGTAAGGCGCAGCTGCCTACGGTCTGCGGTTATTCCCACCATCCCTTTGAAGGGAGGTGGTGTTATGGTTACATATTCTGATCTGATTCAGTTCACGATTATGCTAATCACTTTTGCCGGTCTGATTATTCAGATTATAAGCAAAAGAAAATGACCGCCCATCCCTACCAAAGATAGCGGTCATTTTCTTGACAAGTATCTAAGGGAATAGCCGTCAACCAGCTGCGCCCTTTCTTATGTTTATTATATCTCCCCCTCTGCCCTCTGTCAAGTCCGCCCCTCCGGCGGGCTTTTTTGTTCCCATTTCCGCACCAGATTATAAAACGTGCTCCGTTTCAGTCCCAACTCCCGCATTGCCATCACCGCGCTGATTCCACCATTTTTCCATATTTCATAAATCCGCGCCCAATCGCTTGGGAATTCAGCTTCCGGTCTGCCGAAGCGTTTGCCCTGTGCCTTCGCTGCTGCAATGCCCTCAGACTGCCGCTGGTGAATCATCTGATACTCCTGTTCTGCCATCATCCCGTAAATCTCAATCAAGATCGTGTTGATCACTTCGCCGATCATCTCCTGCCCTTCCGGCCAGTCTGTCATCGTGGTCGGTAGGTCGATGATCTGCACGCGGATGCCGCGCCGCCGGAAGTATTCCAGCTCGTCCTTGATTGCCTGCTTGTTGCGCCCGAGCCGGTCCAAGCTTTTCACAATCAAAGTGTCTCCCGGTCGCAGCAGGGTGTCTCGCAAGCTGCGGTATCCCGGGCGGTCGAAGTTCTTGCCGCTCTGCTTGTCGGTGATGATATCGCGCTCGTCTTCGATGTATTTGCGCAGTGCTTCCACCTGACGTTCCAAATTCTGTTCTTTCGTACTTACTCTTGCATAACCATACTTCTTTTCCATTTTGTTGCTTCCTTTCTGTCAAAACCGTCTGTAAATGTCCATTCTGCTTTTTGGATGTCCATAAACCTAACTACCCACATTTATGGACGATGAAAGCATAAAAATAGCGTTCCTTTTACACCGTCCATAATAGGGTACGTTTTTACACACTATTTTTTTCAAGATACCGCTCGCAGACCTTGCGCGGTCCATCCGGGCTGCTGTACCCCATCCGCACCGCAACGTCGATCCAGTCCAGACCGTCCACGTACCGCAGCGCAAACGCCCGGCGGGTTACACTGTCTGGAATCTCCTGAATCCAGCCGCGCATGCGCATAATCTGCTCCGCATTCTGTTTCATGAAATCTGAATCGTCTCCAAACAGCGACCACGCACCCAGATTGTACCGCCGCGCTTCCTCTTCTTCGATTTCCAGTATCAGACTGTGCATCTGTTTCAGTTCGTCCCTGCGCATGTCCCGTCTGCCCTTTCCTGGTCTTACCATCAAGAGAGAATTTTTATTTTTTTGATTTCTCTCCGCCGCCGTTCGTGCTAAGTGGTTTTGATAACTATGTAATGTGGTATTGTCCGCACTTCTCCGAGCTTCCATGCGGAGAAGTTAGACACGTTTTCGAGCTAGAAAGCGGTTCTTCCCCGCTTCGTTAGTTTTCCTTTTTTAACCTTTTCTTTCGTGCGTACCGCCGCCAGTTTGCGGCCTCTTCCGCGCGCCGCTTGTCGAGCTTTGCCTTCGCCCAGTATCGGTCAAACGCAGCCTGATCGACAATCTGACCAACGATAATGCTGTACCGTCCGTAAGGGTTGCTGCCGTTCATCTCCACGCGGACCGGCTCCACGCCCGGCGGCACTTCGCCGATCTCGCTTTCCGGCACCTTGCGCCGGAGCGGTTCGTCCGGGCGTTTCAGGTTGCGGCTTGTCCGGTATGCGCGTTCGTGATCTCCTTTGCGCTCTTTGAGCAGATAACGGCAAACGTCCTCAAAGCTGTTCATCGCGTCGCGCAGCGTGCGCACGTCCACGCTTCCCATGTCCCAGCATTCTGCGATCACCTGCTGCATCTGCTGTCCTGTTCCGGTACAGACTAAGTGATAGTGCACGCGCACCGGGTCACCGTCGCGGTTGTGCGTCTCTCTCACCAATATGTATCGGTACTGCCGCCCACGGTTGCGAAAATGCTTGTTCATCTTGCGGTGAAAGCGTTCCAGCGCACGGTTTTCCTGCTGTCTGGTCGGCTCATCCCGAAAGCCAAGTTCTACAAACAAATCCCGCCCGGGCTTGAAATTGAGTTCAAACAGCTGCACCAGATGATAAATGCGTTCTATTAAATTGATTCTGCGCTTTGCTTCGGTCTGGGCGCGCATTCTGCCCTGCCGCTCTGCCGGACGCATCCCCGGCAGCATCCCGGCGCTGTACATCGTCTGAATGTACAGCCGCCCGGCTACGATTTCTTTCTTTGCCTGCATATTTTTACCCCGTCCCTTCGTTGTTCATGGCTTGGCTGAACAAGTCAGCCACAGCACCCTCATTTCATTTGCGCATAGCGCAGAAAAAATGATAGGGGACTACGGTCTACGCCTACGAACAAGCTCCCAGCTTGTTCGCTTAACGGCTGCGGTTTGCCTGCATAATACCCCATCAATTCTATATAATTTTATTGTCATTGTCATTACGTTGTGCTATAATATAAGTGAAAGAAGGTGACCAAAATGCCGAATACCAACATCAATATCCGTATGGATGCCGATCTGAAAGCGCAGGCGGATCAGCTGTTCGCCGATCTTGGTCTCAATATGACCACTGCTGTCAATATGTTCGTCCGGCAGGCGATCCGACAGCAGGGAATCCCTTTCGCCGTTTCCCGCATGCCCAGCAGCGAAACCCTTGCCGCCATGCAGGACACACTAGATGGGAAACACCTCTCCGGACCGTATCACAGTGTTTCCGCACTGTTTTCCGCCCTGGAGGAAGATGACGAATGAGGGAGATTTATTTTCACACCAGCTTCAAAAAAGATGTAAAACGCATGAAAAAGCGCGGACTCCCTCTCACAGAGCTGCATTCTGTCATTGAGCTGCTCGCAAACGACACCCCGCTTCCCGCAAAATACCGGGATCATGCATTGACCGGTAATTTTTCCGGACTCCGCGAATGCCATATCCGTCCGGATTGGCTTTTGATCTATCGTCTGCATGAAAACGAGCTGATTCTTTCTTTAACCCGAACAGGTACCCATGCAGAACTGTTTCATATGTAGCCCAAAGCCGCCCCCCTCGGGGCGGCTTTCTTTTTCTCATTTTTTCCGCTTCCAGCGTCGGCGTATTCGCCGATAAATCACCGCGCAAGCCTTCCGCCGTCCGCGCTCTTCGCTGTAGCTGCGTGTGTAAATCCCCGCAAGCGCCGCAGCCGGTTTTGCTTCATACGCAAGACAATCGAGCATCAGCGCATCCGGAACCGCAGCCGTTAAGAAAATAGCCCAGCGGGCTGTTTTTAGGCGTAGGCTGTGCCTGGCTCTGCCAGGCAAGTCAGTAACTCCAACAGCTTTCACCTTTTACGGTCTCCCGACACCAGCGAAATTCGGCTTCGCGTCCACCTCATACGGGCTGCACCAAATCTTCTGCCCGCAGCACTGGCACTTGTCGCGCCCGCTGCTTTCCTTGATCCGCACGACTTTGTGATCTGTCCCAACATGATTTGCGCACCGAACGCACAATACCATTCTCATTTTCGCGTTTCTCCTTATTCTACAATGTTCCCGCGTCCGTCCGTGCGGACCGTCGTTTTATATCCCGCGTCCGTTAATACACTGCAGGCGTTAAAAAATATGCCGGTGGCATATTTTTAGCCGTAGGCTGTGCCCGGCTCTGCCGGGCAAGTCATTAACACTTTCTGCTCCTCTCATCCGCTAAAAACTCCGGGCAGCTTATCACTGTAACACCCGGCACCTGATAGCGGTATCCGCCGCTTTGCTCGTTCCTCACCGTCCGGCGTACCTCCGAGCCGGGCACAAGCTGAAAAACACCGTACTGGCTCCAGCTGCACCCGCCGCACGCCCTTTGACAGTCCCAGCAGATGCAATCAGAAGCCGCAAATTTATTTTCTTTCTGCTCCATTACCGGAACTTCGCCGCGGCGCGCTGCATCTTCTTTTCTGCAATCTCCTGCACCTCGTTCTCAATTTCAAACAGATAGCAAAGCTGATCGAGCATGTTATATGTATCCGCAGTTTCCTCAATCACCGCGCCCAGGTTGTCCGCGCCGCACATCGCGCGCCCAAGCTCCGCCAGCAGCTCCCCGATCTCCTCCACCGCCTTGCGAATCTGAAGATTTAATCCGTATCCATCCGCTGTAATTGTGATATTGTCATAATGCTTGTTATCATTCATTTTCGTGTCCTCCAAATCCCGTGAACTCAATTCCCATTTCATCTTTCAGCACTGCCCGCATATCCGGAACTGACGCGTAGCCGAGTACAACCGAATCCGAGTAGCTGTTCAGCTGCTCCCAAAACCGTTTCAGGCGCGTCACGCCAAATCCCCATTTGTCATGCAGTACCGACATCGCAAGCACAAGCGCAATCTCAACCGCTTCGCCGGTCGCTTGCCGCTTTGCTTTTTCCACGTCCGCCCGCGTTGCCGGTCGCCGCCGCGGGTTTACCTTCTTTGATTTCGACATTGTTATTCTACCTCCGGCATCTCCGGTATCGGCATCCAGTACGAAACCTGCGGATTCTTCCACGTCAGAAATTCGTCAATCATCCAACCCTCGGATTCAGAATACGCCCCGGTACACGGCACGCTCACAAGCGTAATATTTTCACACGGCTTGCCGCTCACAATCGTAAGTACCGCCACATCATCCTGCGGCAACTCCACCTTTGTGTCAATCCATTCCATCGCACACAGCTTCTCCACCGCTTCTCGAATCAGGCGGCAGCCCTGCGTGCTGCAATTATGATCATAGCCGCAGCCAAAACACGCCAAACTGCCTGTCTGGACTTTCAGGCGATTTAATGCTCTGATTAACTCTGCCAGCTTCATTTCAAAAACACCCTCCTAACCGCTTGCCACTGCAGGCGAAACCAAAGCACCCAGCCTCCGCATTTTTCTCTGCATTCTTCCCGCTTTTCGCAGGTATTGCACGGGCTTTCCGGATGCACCTGTTCAAACTTCATTCTTTCCGACGCCTTTCTTTTTCCACCGCGCCCAGTTGCGCTTTTACTTTGTCCATCGGGCAAACCCGCACAACCTCCGCGCGCTTCCACGCGCATTCACAAAACCGCTGCGCGTTGCAGTATACGCAGCGCGCACACCGATTCAGGTTCATCTTCTCTTCTTCGCGCCCTTCCGCGCGGCGTCAAACTCTTTTTTGTACTTCTTTTCGAGCTTCGCGCGCTCCTTTTCGTCGGTCAGCGCCATATATTGCCCATAACTCAGCCCAAGCTTTTTCGCGCAGAAGTTGTCAAATTCAATGCTGCCGTTCATTTTTGTCCCTCCAGCACCTGTGCGGTCCATTGATCGTCAAAGTGTGCTCCAACCGCATCCAGCAGCATATCCCGCACTTCTCCGCGCGAAGCGCCCTCTGTCCGGTTTTCAATCACATATGCCGTAAGCGCGCAGCAAAGCGCGTTCGCCACCTCATATGTAATCCCTGTCATACTTGAACGCACAATCCCGTCCTCGCCTCGCTCAATATGAATCTCTGTAACCGCTTTCTTTTTGAAGATCACTTCGTTTTGCCTCCTCGATTTGTTTCATAATCTCCCGACAGCGCGCAAGCGCATCTGCCGTGTTTTCATATTCCCGGCTGATGGGGAACCATTCTGCCGCGCCCAACCTAGAACCCTCTACAATGAATTTCACTTCACCGCAGAGGGTTTCATACACCCGCACCGCCGCGCGGTCAATCTGTACGGTTTTCGCTGCCGACACCGTGCTTACCGTCTGAATCGGCATGCCTGCCCAGTGTCTCATCGTGTACCTCCATTACAACTTCCTAGTTTCCTCGCGCCGGATTGCCTTCCAGCGCCGCAGATTCCAGTTTTCCGCGAGTACAAGCGCCTGCCCAAGCAGCCACATCGCGCCCCCTCCGAGCACCGCCGCAGGATATTCCCGCGCCAGCGCAACGCCGAAGCAAACGAGCGCAAGCCCTACTAAAACTACCGTCACCCGCGCGCCGATCACGCGCTTTTTGATTTGCTGTTTCATGCTCCTGCCTCCAGTAAAACACACGGTACGATCTCTATTTTGCCTGCGTCCTTATGCTCCTTTACAAGCTCGATCACGCGCGCAATGCCCTCACAAAAAATCTGATGCCATCTGTCCTCTTCGCAGGAAAAATACCGGAATTCGTATTTCATGCTGGTTCCCGGTCTTGCGTTCCACGCTTCAATCGCGTCATACATGCCGAAATCTGGCATGCTCACCAACGCACCGCACGTTTCGCAGCGCACGCCCCACCAATTTTCGTCATACGCGCCGTATGTAATTTCGGCGTCGCCGCCGCAAAACGGGCATTTCTTCAAGTCCGGCTGTTTCATGCTCCTGCTGCCTCCTTGTTTGCCTGATATTGCAGTTCTTCTACCGCGTCTTTAAGCATGCGTTCAAAGTCTTTCGTCCGCATGCATTGCAGCGTGCCGCGTTTGTACGCAATCAGCAGTCCGGGACTGATGTTGTAAGTAAACCGCTCCCCGCAGTACGCCGTGTCTGAAACTCTCGCGCAGACAAACCCAAACGGGCAGTCCCGATCCTGCATCGAGTACCGCAGCGAACCCGCACCCATGCCGATGTACGCCGCCGCGATCTCGACCGGCACGTTGTCATACTGCATGATCTCCTCGTCTGTAATCGTTACCTTTTTGCGCTGCATCCCTTGCCCCTCCTTCTTAAGACTGTCAAAATAATCTTTCAACAACAATCGCCGTGATTGCAATCAAACCATTTATAATTACAGGTATCATCGGATAGAATTCCGGATCAATTCGCTTCATGCCTTGTTCCTCCTTTACTGTCTCGGTCTGCGGACCTCCCAGTATTTCCGTCACCAGTTTCACTGGTTCCTCCTTACCTTGTACCCCTCTCTGCCCCTGTGCTATACTGGAAGCAGAAAGGGGATAAAAAATGTATCTTTCAACCAATGCTGAAGAAGTTCTTTTTGAAATATTTCATATCTACCAAAAGCGAAAAAGACACGGTATATCGCATATTGAAGCAAAAAAATTTCAATTTCCACTTCCGGGTGATGGCTTTTTGAACGAAATCGAAAGCATTACCGAACAACTTTTCGATAGCAATGTGATAGAAGAGGACATACCGAATCAAACATATGTGCTCACTCGCATTGGAATTGATTACTGCATGCGCATAGAATATGATGAATATACCTTTGAAATTGCAAAGGAAGCCGTCGCTAAAGCAGCAATCGCCGAAAAAGCGTCGAACCTTGCAACAATCCTATCGATCATCAGCGCAGCCGGTACCTTCGGCGCGTTCATTGTCGCAATCGTCGCATTGTTTCGCTAATGCAATCCACATCCGGTCGCACATCTCTTGCAGTGCATCCACTTTGCGTTTAAGCTCCCGCAGCATAGCATCCCGGGTCATCATCTCCACCCGGATTTTTCGCTCCATTGCCTTACCGACCTTCCCGCCAAGTTCTGCGCCCGGCATCCCGAAAAGCTCCTCAAGCAGCGCGTCCTGCTCCGCGTTGCGCTTCCGATCCTCTGCAAACTCGCGTTCCGGGTCATGGTGTATGAAAATGCTCATGGTTTGCCCCTCCTTTACGAAACTAATTGAACTTTCTAAAAAGCTGTCAAGCGAAAATATCCGAAATAAGATATAAGCACGCCGCAGCTCCTACAATGAAAGCTGCCCACACGAGCCAAACGCCGAAAATCTCTGGCGTAAACTTTTTGCATACCGGAATGAGTATGACTGCCGTAATTAAAACACCGAGAAATGCAATTAAATTTGCAGGCATCCCTCGCCCCTCCTTTACGCAGGTTTTACCTGTAGCAAGTCGTTTTTGCTCGCCAGTCCTTCAACATAGCCCGCCACATAGATCAGGCTCGCAGGACTAAGCTTCTGCAAGTTTTCTTCGAGTTGTTCCAAGTTATCCTTCAAGTTTTCGTTATTCATTTCTGTCGCCTCTCTCATGTTCTGTTTGTCTACATTATACGTTTCATACAGAACAATGTCAAGGAACTTTTTGATATTTTTGTTGACAAACAGAACAAGTAAAGGTAAGCTATACTTAAGGAGGTGAACAATTTGGAGGGTTCCCGTTTAATCGAACTTCGTTCGGCATTAAACAATATCAGTCAAGAAGAACTCGGCGAACGGATTGGTCTTTCTCGTTCAGGAATATCTAATATCGAAAAAGGCAAGCGTGCTCTAAACGATCGACATATCAAACTCATTTGCACAGAATTTGATGTCAACGAACATTGGCTGCGCACCGGCGAAGGCGATATGTTCCGAACACTCTCCTCCGACGAAGAGTTCATCAAGATTATGACCGAGATTCAGGTTTCCGATGATCCGATCATTCGCCGCATCCTGAAAGCCTACTGGTCGCTCAGTGATTCCGACAAAGCCGCTGTCCAGCGGTTAGTTCAGAACTTCGTTGATTCTGAGACACAAACCAAATAAAAAAAGCGGACAGCTGTCGCTGTCCGCTTCTCCGCATCGCTTCGTCACTTATTTCGCATTACGCGCGCCAGATAACGCGCGTAATCACGAATTGAGCGCAGCAAATACAGGTTATCCGTTGTAAAAATCATCTTGATGATCTGACGCCGGATTTCCGCGATTTCCTGTTTTTTCACGGTCATTGTTCCTCCTGTCGTTTTTTGTCGAGCGCTCAATTATATTTTACTAATGTTACAAAATAATAGCAATGTTCTTTTTCGTAAATAAAAACCCCGCCCCGGTGCTGCAACACCAAAGCGGGTTTGACAATCTCATATTGAGCGGTTATAATAAACATAAAGAAGGGCGTAGCCGGTAAGCGGTTACTCCCTCAGAGTGTCATAAGAAATGACCGCTTCATGTGAGAGTGAGGGCGGTCATTTTCTTTTGCTTGAAATCTGAAGAATCAGAGCTGCAAAACTTATGAGCATCATCACAAACTGAATCAGTTCGGAGTATGTAACCACAAGCATCACCTCCTCCCGTCTTTTCGTTCAGGGAATTGGTGAGGAAAGTAACCGCTTTACCGCTGGGATCGGCTGCGCCTTGTTTCAAGAATACCACATCATCCGACAAAACACAAGAAAAACCCACCCCGGTGTATTTCACCAAGTCAGGAGTGAATTTCATGAAAACTTATACCATCATTGCCGGCGTCAATGGCTCGGGCAAATCCAGCCTGACCGGTGTTCTCCGTCGGGAAACCAACGATCTCGGCGTTGTCATTGATGTCGATCGTCTCGCCGCCGCAAATGGCGGCAATAATATTCTTGCCGGCCGGCTTGCTGTTTCCCGTATTCGCGAATGTCTCTCCCGCAGCGTGTGCTTCACGCAGGAAACTACGCTTTCCGGTGCGCTCACTGCGCGCACTGCGCGTCAGGCGCGTGATCTCGGCTATGTTGTCCGCATGTATTATGTCGGCTTGGACAGCGCCGAAGAATCCCTGCTCCGTATTGCAAACCGCGTCCGTAAGGGCGGGCACGACATCCCGGAAGAAGATGTGCGCCGCCGCTTTGCCGGGCGTGTGCAGTCGCTTGCCGCTGTCCTGCCCTATTGCGATGAAGTAACTTTTTTTGATAATGATAACGGCTTTGTTGCCGTCGCTGAATATCGCAACGGCATGATTTCCTGTTACGATGGTGCGCCCCGCTGGGTGCGCGACCTTGCCGCCGCAATCAATCAATAAAAAAACCGTCCCGGTGCTGCAACACCGGGACGGGCAAAAGGGATTTTTAGAAGCGCCTCACGCACTTCATAATATTATTATACAAGATTGACGCATTTTGTCAATCAAGGGAGGATATTATGAAAAAGAGATTCACCGCACTCATGCTCATGCTCGCAATTCTCATCATCCCCGCAGCTGCCGCAAAAACCTATCGCCAGCAAATCGCCGTCGAATATGGCATTTCGTTGGAGATTAACGGAGAACAAGCCGTCCTGACAGATCCGAACGGTAAAACTGTTCAGCCATTCGTTTATAATGGCACAACCTATGTACCAATCCGAGCTGTTGCAGAGAATTTTGGTGCTTATGTCGGCTATGATAGCAGCGATAACACAGCTTTCATTTACGACGACTATACCGAAATCCTTGTTGCAGCCTATATGTTAGAAAAAGCAGCAACACATATGCAAGACTCTATAAATCTACTGTATGATAACATTGCATCCGGATACTCTCAAGATGTGACATCAGCCGTTCAAACTTGTTCAAACTATATTTCAAACAACCGCGCAATGTTAACACAGCTTTCGAATGACAATTTACACTATTATCTTTTCAATGAAAGCTACGGCAACATGGGTTCAATCCTCGATCATTACAATCTCTGCCTTACCGAGTACCAAAATGCAATATCCGCGTATTCCATGCTAAGTTCTTCCAAACTACAAAGTGGCATTTATCTCGATAGTTTTCACCAAGCCGCTAAAAACATTATACTCCCAAAAATGTTTATATCTTTGGATGTCGAAAAACTCATGAAGGATTCTAATTGGCGTGACATCACCAATATGTAATTTCCGATTGAAAAGTATTTAAACAATTAACCCCACTCGCCCCGCGCATCCCTGCGCGGGGCATTCTTTCAAAGGAGGTATTTTTATGAAGCGACCGAACGGAACCGGCACCATAACAAAAATGTCCGGCACGCGGCGCAAGCCTTATGCCGTCCGTGTCCCTGCGCGCGACCGGAAGGGGCGCATCGTGCAAAAGTATCTCTCATACCATGCTACGCAGAAAGAAGCGTGGGAAGCGCTGGAGGCATACCGTGCGCAGCTCTCCGGCGGTCTGGCTCCCGCCCCTGCCGATCTCGGCGTCACCCTCGGCGAAGTCTATGAGCTTTGGTCTGCCCGCAAATATGAAAAAGCCGGTAAGTCTTCGATTGCATCTTACAAAGTAAGCTGGACAAGGTTAAAGCGTTTTTCTTCCATCCCCATTCGTAATCTCGGTATTGATCAGTGGCAAAGTATCATTGATGAAGATGAACGCTGCGGCATGTGCCAATCATCCATCAATCACGATAAACTCTTAATGCGCGCACTTTCCAAATATGCCGCCGAACGTGATTGGATCACAAAGGACTATACCGAATTTATTATAATGCCTTCTATCGATGCAAAGCAGGAAAAAGGTGCGTTTACCGAAATCGAACTTCATAAAGTCTATGAGCTGTATAAGCAAGGTTTTCCCGGTGCAGATGCCGTGCTTGTACTCTGCTATACAGGTTTCCGTATCAATGAATTTATGTCGCTCACCAGATTCTCTTATGATCCGGTCGAAAAGACGCTAACCGGCGGCAGCAAAACCACAGCCGGAAAAGGTCGTATCATTCCGATCCATCCACGCATTCAGCCGATTATAGAAAATTGGCTTGCCGGAAAAGGCGATACGCTTTTCACCAAAAAAGGACGCTCGATTTCAATTAGTACTTTTCGCCGCTCTCTTTTTGTCCCGGTTATGAAAGAGATTAACCGACCATCTGCAACGCCGCACTGGTGCCGTCATACGTTTGCTTCTCTGCTATATAAATCTGGTGCCGATGAGCTGAGTACAAAGCGCCTCATGGGGCATTCTGATAAAGATATCACCGAACATTATACGCATATCACCTTGCAGCAGCTACGCGAAACAGTTAACAAAATCGCTTAATTTTTCATTCCATTTTTAATGCCGTTAGTTGCACGTTAGTTGCAAATTAGTTGCAAATCAAAAAGTGAATTTTCAATTTCATAACAAAAAGCAGAGAGAAAACCGACTTTTCCCTCTGCTTTTCTTATTATTTATAACATTTTTAACAGCCCAGTTATTCCCTTGAATTTACATGTTTATTATAGCGCATTTATATGAATTGTCAATCCAAATCTTCCGAATTCATTTCAGATATCATCTGCTGTACTTCATCGAGGTTGCTCACCGCGTTCATAAAATCAAGCAGTGCGTTGGAAGATAGATACTGTGGCAGTCCCAATTTTACAAGCAGCAGCTTACGGCGCTGCTCGCTTCCCGGCGTGCCGGATAATCCTAGGGTATATAAATCCGCTTTTGTCACGCGCTTCTCTGCTTTCTGGAGGGTATCGCTTTCTGCAAGAAATGTTGCCCCTGCGCGTTTCAGCGCATGCAGCAAAATATCCTGCGGCATTCCCTCTACGCCAAGCTTTCCTTCTTTGGATGGATGGCGTTTTCTGGACTCTTTCCCCATGATTTCCGGCACATAGGCATGTTTCATCTGTTCTTTCGGAATCGCACCGCGCAAAAAACTGCGAATGGTACAGCCCGCTCCATCGCTGTCTGTTAATACCAAGATGCCGCGCCGTGCCGCAATCTTACGAATCATATCCAATCGTTCCCGATCTTTGAAAATCCGGAATCCACCGGTTTCTAAAATCACGGTGTCGACTAGTTGGCGCAATGTATTGACGTCATATCTGCCCTCAACAAGGATGGCTTCTTTAATTGCTATCATGATATCCCCTCAAAATCTGATGCCATTTGCAGCAATGCAAGCTCTATGATTTTCTGTTTATCCGCAACGCTGCTTTTCAGCGCTGCATCGGTTTCTCCGCAAATACGTACCGCATTTCTCAGCCACTCCAGACTGACCCCACGCGCCGCATCTGTCAACTTTTTGGCATAAAAACTGGAGTTAGATCCGATCAATGCCAGCAACTCTTTACTGTTTCCACGTGATTGCGTGTTGAGTTTTGCGGCATACAAGCGCTGTATATGACGAAGGATTGCAGAAAATATGGCAACTTCGCTGTTTTTTTGTGCAAGTAAATCGCCTACAATTTCAATCGCGCGCTCAAACCGATGCGCTGTAATTGCATCGGTCAAATCAAAAATAACTGCATCCAATACGCGTGTGCATACCGAATCAATATTGTAACGCTTAATTTCGTCCAGCGTACAGTGTGCAGCTACTTTTTCAATCTCAGTAATCAGATTGGTCATCGATGTCCCGCACAGGAAAATCATGTACGCGCAGGTATCCTGATCGATATCTTTGCCGAGCGCACGCACTCTTCTCCGTATCCACGAAATCAGCTCTCGCTCTTGTAAATGAGAAAAATCAGCAAAACACGCGGTTTTATCTAGCAATCCATGCATTTTTGTCCGTTTGTCCGGCTTCAATGTCAGTGTATCATAATAAAACACCAGACAGATGTAGTCCGGCAAATCACCGAGCAAATCGAGCAGGATATTTTGAAACGCTGCCGGCGGTTTGTACAAATCGAAATCGCTGACAATCACCAACTTGCGTTCTGCAAATGCCGGATAGCTCTCCACTGCCTCAGAAAGCGACTCGGGTGTCAACCCTTTGCCCTCCAGCATTACCAGATTAAATTCAGCAAATGTTTCATCCACCAGTGCGGTTTTCAATGCATCCAAATAATATTTTTTTAGATAATCCTCCTCGCCATAGATTAGATACAACTTTCCCGGAACTCCAGATTGCAAATCCTTTTTTAGCTTTTCTGCACCGTTTTCCTGTTTCTTCACTGCCATTTTCCGCGCCTCCAATCGGTTCTTGTAATCTCAGCAATATCCCCCTCTGTTTTTGTTGAACGCATCGAAATTTCACCGATTTTTCCGCTTTCGTACCACCCGGAGGGTAAAAGAAGTTCTTTGGCGCTAAGTTGTATCAGCAGATCATGCAATTCATTTTCATTTTTTAAATACTGTTCCGAGACTATAAGACGTTCGCAGGTGAGTTCATCATTTTCAAGCAGCGCTTCTGTCATCTTAGGCGTAAAGCTATGCAATGTGAGCAAATCTGCGCTGTTTCCATTCTGGATACGCACGCCAAGCTTCCACGCTGTACCACCAATCAAAGAAATCCCCAACGATTCCATTCCAACCATTCTTTCTTCCGCTGCACGCCAAATGGTCACGGGAATATGGTGCGTCTGGGCGAGGTGCAAAATATGATCGCCCAGTTCGCTCTTTTGGGTATTGTCTGGAATCACAATCTGCCGAACCGGCACGTTTTCCAAAAGCTGTGGTATGTTACGTGCATGCGTTCGATCCAGTGCCGTCAAAATGAGCAGATCAATATCCGTGCAGCCAAACCAATCCATATAAGACAACACATCCTCTGCGGCATTTTGATAGCCGCTTCCTGCGCAGTCAATCAACGCAAAGTCATCCAATCCGGCAGAAACCGCGATGGACTGTCCGCTTCCCGCAGAAAACAATGTGACTTCTTTGCGATGATCCACATAACGGGCATTGGCGTATAATGTCGCAATAAGAACCGCACAGCATGAAGCCGCCAGCACCTGTGTTGGAAACCGTTTTTTGGCTATGATTTTCCCTATAATGAGCAGATACAATATTCCTGCCGCAGCCTTGACAAACCATGTATCCCAGTAAAGAAGCAGCGGTGTAATCGCCCCAATTGTATCCGTAATCCAAAAGATGTATACACACAATCCGTGAATGCACGCAGAAAGAACTGTCCCGATCACTGGTATCCACCCGAAAAAACAGAGCAGAAATCCGCAAATAAATGTAATGGAAAAAACGCCTAATGTCAAAATATTTGCCAATACAGAGGCTGCTGATACATATCCAAATGCGGAAAACAGCACTGGTACCGTAAAGATCATTGCACTGATCGAACAGGAAAGCGCGCCTGTAATCGCATAAGCAGTTTTCTTGCTCCATTTTCTGTGAAGCTTTTCGCGAAACGGACGCACCAATGCCCCCTGTATTCTGCTGCTGAATACAATAAGCCCCAATGTGGCTAAAAAGGAGAGCTGCAAGCTCAAACTATTGATCGCGTATGGATTATAAATCAAAAGCATCATCAGCGCCGCACACAAAGAGTGTAATGTACTGTTTTCCCACCGCATAAAGAACCCAACTGCCGCAAACGCATACATGATTGCTGCACGGATCACTGAAGGAGATGCACCCGCCATCGGAATGAAAACGGCAATCGCAACCAGGGAAAGCATAAGTCCAAATCTCCGACCGATCATCAATATGAAAAAAGCAACCAGAAACCCGACATGCATTCCGGAGACCGCCATCACATGGCTCAGCCCGGACTTTTGAAAGCTCTGGCGATCGTGCATCGTAAGGTCAGATTTTTCGCCGAAAAGCAAGGCTTTCATAAAAGAAGCGCTGCGCGGATTCAAAAATGCATCCAGCTTTTCTTGAAATCCGTGCGCCCATATAAGCGGCTTGAGCGTCCATGGAATTTGATCGGGTTTTTCAACCGAAAATCCCCACGTACAAGACGCTAAAATATGAAAATTCTGTCCTGCATAATAGGCGGCGCGATCGAATCCACCGTTTGAAGATCCTTGGTAAAAAGAAAAATGTCCCTGTATCTGATCTCCGGGCGACAATTCCTCCTCTGTCAGTGGCACATATGCCATCGTAGAAAAAGATGGCATCCATACATTCAATCCAGATGCTTTGGTATCGACTTTTATTGTGACCCTCTGTGTATCTTCATATCGGTCAGCGTAGCCGGTGACAGTCGCATACACCTCTGCCTCAGTTTGGTCCAGCGCATTGATCGGGGTGTGAACCAAACCTGTGAACAGATGGATATAAATTAGTCCAATTCCACATCCAAGTACTGCACATAAGATGTATTTTGCCTTTTGGACTCGTTTGGCAACCAGACATCCCAACAAAGCAATCATCAGGCAAAGCAGGATTGCCCACTGATAGATTTGCAGCTCAAATATAATCTCAGCACAGGCAGCCGCCAAAAATGCCAATGTGAACAACGGAAAATACCATTGCACGGCACTCCCTCCTTTTTTACAGGAAAAGAGGGGGAGCAGAATCATCCCGCTTCCCCTCGTCGATTGATAAAATTATCCCGGAGGCCAAGTCATATCGCGTCCCGCCAACACATGGAAGTGCAGATGGAACACCGTCTGACCCGCCTGCTCGCCGCAATTGGTCACAACACGATAGCTTTCAAAGCCCAATTCCTTTGCAACCTTTGCAATTACAGCATAGCAGTGCCCAACAATCGCACTATTTTTTTCGTCGATGTCCAACGCACAGGAGATATGCTCCTTTGGAATCACAAGGAAATGCGTCGGCGCCTGCGGTTCAAGATCATAAAACGCATAGCACAGCGCATCCTCATACACCGGCTTAGATGGAATTTCCTTTCCTGCAATCTTGCAGAAAATGCAGTCACCCATATGGAAAACCTCCTTGATGGATTTTATTTAGCCGATCTGTTCTGCAACAATGTTGTTCACAGCCTCAAGCGCTTCTTCCAGCTTGGCAACATTCTTGCCGCCCGCAGTTGCATTGTCCGGACGACCGCCGCCGCCGCCGCCGCAGATTGCAGCAGTTGCCTTCACAATTTTGCCCGCATGTGCGCCCATCTTTACAGCTTCTGCGCCGCAAACGCACAAGAAATTGATTTTTTCTCCAATGACAGCCGACAAAACAGCCACCATCTTCGGCGCCTTCTCCTTGATGGTATCACCCATCTGGCGCATGGTATCCATATTGACGTCATCCAGCTTGACTGCAATGACATTCACGCCCTTGACATCGCGAGATACATTGAACAGATCGACAAGCTGCATATTTGCAATTTTCGCAGACAGCTTATCAATGTTTTTGCCCATCTCGCGCATCTCGTTCATGACCTGCTCAACCTTCTGAACCAGTTCGTTTGGCGTGGTCTTGAGTGCCTTTGCGGTATCCACAATCAGCTGCTGACGTTCACCGATAAAGTTCAGCACGCCCTTGCCTGTGATTGCCTCGATACGGCGCACACCGGCAGCAACAGAAGCCTCGCTGATAATCTTAAACACACCAGCCTTTGCGGTATTATCCAAATGAGTACCGCCGCACAGCTCAATCGAGAAATCACCCGCCTGCACCACGCGAACGGTTTCGCCATATTTCTCACCGAACAATGCCATTGCACCCTTCTTCTTTGCCTCGTCAATCGGCATCTCCTCGGTGAAAACAGGATAACCCTCGAGAATCGCGTCGTTGACAATCGTCTCAACCTGCGCGAGCTCCTCAGCGGTCAGACCCGCAAAATGGGTGAAGTCAAAGCGGACATGGTCTGCATCCGTATAAGAACCAGCCTGCTCAACATGTGTGCCCAGAACGGTACGCAGCGCCTTCTGGAGCAGATGGGTTGCCGTATGCGAGCGGGCAATCGCCTGACGGCGTGCCATGTCAATCTTTGCATCGACAACGTCCTCAACCGCCAAAACGCCGCTTTCTACTACACCGTTGTGCAGGAACTTTCCATCCTTGGTTTTCTGCACATCATTGATATGAATTACCGCGCCCTTGGTGCTGGTCAGCGTACCATGATCGGGCACCTGTCCGCCGGATTCTGCGTAGAACGGCGTATGATCGAGCACGATGGTTGCCTTCTCACCCGTGGATGCCGAGCCGGTCAGCTCCCCGCCCACTGCGATTGCCAAAACTGTAGCTTGTTCTTCAAATACAGTGTAACCATCAAAACGGGTCTTAAGCGCCTTATCAAGGCCAAGATCCTCAGAAGCCCAACCAAGATCGCCCATCTTCTTGCGATCCTCACGTGCACGCTTACGCTGCTCGTCCATCAGCGCGTCAAAACCAGCGCGGTCAGTAGTCATGCCCTGCTCCTCGAGGATTTCGAGAGTCAAATCAATCGGGAATCCGTAGGTATCATACAGCTTAAACGCATCTGCTGCAGGCAGTTCCGCCTTGCCTTCGCCCTTGACTGCCGCGATCATGTCATTCAAAATCGATAAGCCGGAGTCAATTGTCGCATCAAAACGCGCCTCCTCCATCTCGATTACCTTATGGATATATGCGCTCTTCTCACGAAGCTCCGGATATGCGCCGCCGCTTTCCTTGATAACAGTGTCACAAACCTCATTCAGGAAAGGCCGGTTGATGCCCAGAAGCTTTCCGTGACGTGCCGCACGGCGCAGCAAGCGGCGCAGCACATAACCACGTCCCTCATTCGACGGGATGACGCCATCGCAGACCATCATAACCGTAGAACGGATATGATCGGTAATAACACGCAGCGAGATGTCGGTTTTATCGTCCTTGTGATACTCCACGCCCGCAATCTTCTCAATGTGTTTCATAATATTACGCACAGTATCGACTTCAAACAGAGAACCAACGCCCTGTACCACGCAGGCAAGACGCTCCAAGCCCATACCGGTATCGATGTTTTTCTGCGCCAAATCGCTGTAATTGCCGTGTCCATCGTTATCGAACTGGGAGAATACGTTATTCCAAACCTCCATATAGCGGTCACAGTCACAACCGACTGTGCAGCCGGGTTTGCCGCAGCCGTATTCCTCGCCGCGGTCATAGTAGATTTCCGAACAGGGACCGCACGGACCAGAGCCATGCTCCCAGAAGTTATCTTCCTTACCAAAACGGAAAATACGTTCCGCAGGAATACCAATTTCCTTGTTCCAGATCTCGAACGCTTCATCGTCATCTACATAAATGGACGGATACAGGCGTTCCGGGTCAATGCCGACCCATTCCGGACTGGTCAGGAATTCCCAGCTCCAATGAATTGCCTCGCGTTTGAAATAATCGCCAAACGAGAAGTTTCCAAGCATTTCAAAAAATGTGCCATGGCGTGCGGTCTTGCCGACATTCTCAATATCGCCGGTACGAATGCACTTCTGGCAAGTTGTAACGCGGTGACGCGGCGGCTCGATCTCTCCCTTAAAATAAGGTTTCATCGGTGCCATGCCTGAGTTGATGAGCAGCAGGGATGCATCATTCTGCGGAATCAGCGAAAAGCTGGGCAGACGAAGGTGCTCCTTGCTCTCAAAAAAACTGAGGTACATCTCTCGAAGCTCGTTTAGACCTCTGTACTGCATAATGGGTTCCTCCAATATTTTTGAATCAATAGATAAAATAGAAAAAGCCTTCGCCCATAGATAGGGGCGAAGGCTTTGCTTCACGGTACCACCCTAATTGCCACATTGCGGCATCTCAGGTCCCTTTAACGCAGGAAAACGTTCCGCTCATCACGGAAAGACTCGGAAGTGGCTGTTGCAAGTGCATGGTCAAGGGTTCTCACCAATCCCCTCTCTCTTTAGACTGCTGCCTGTAACTCGTTTCGTCATCGCCATATCTCATATGTATTGCTTAATTATTGTACCATATTTTTCGCGATTGTCAATCATCTTTCGGCGTTTTTCTTCGTTTCGGCTTAGGCAAAGGCAATTCAGCACAAGTTTTCTGCACCAGTACGCTCAAAAATTCAGGATCGTCCAATGTTTCCACAAGGATCATTAGTTTCGCCCCCGGATAGGGTTCCTCCAAGCGGGCATTCGGCAGCAGAGCGTGCCCTGCCTGCGTTGGCTTGAGCAGCAGCCGATTATCGCAAATCAGTGCAAACAATTTACCGCAGGAATACACGCCATATTCCCCAAACATTTTCCGGCAGGTAATCTGTTCTGCAAAGCGGAGCTGACCGCAAATAAATCCAGCAAATTCTTTGGTTGTCGCCATCGAACGCCTCCCTACTTCTTCTCCCTGCGCAGAATTGCAAACGGATCGACTTCAAACGGAAATTCTACGCAGAAGCGCATCTCCGGATGATGGAATACTTCCAGTGCATTCCCTTCCTCGTCTACGACTCCCTGCGCGGTAAAACGGTACGGTGCCCTTCCCGGCTGCACCAGTTCCAGCTCATTTCCTGCATAAAAGCGATTTTTAAGGGCAAAGGTCGCTTTATTTCCATCGACTGCAACCGGCATGCCGGTTACTTCCCAATCACGAATATACTGGCTGTCTTCATAATATTGACCATCCTGATCTCCGAAGTAAAATCCAGTATAATAATTGCGGTGACTTACCTTGCCGATCTCATCATGAATATCCTGCGGCAGTACAAATCCTTCCGGATTTTCGCAATACGCATCCACAGCGCGACGGTACGCCGAAGTGATCCCCGCCGCATAATAAGCAGTTTTGTTCCGACCTTCGATTTTAAACGAAGTAATTCCAACATCGACCAATTCCGGAATATGCTCAATCATGCACATGTCTTTGGAGTTGTACAGATAGGTACCGCCCTCGCCCTCAACAACCGGAAAATATTCCCCTGGACGCTTTTCCTCGACCAGATTATATTTCCAGCGGCAGGGTTGTGCACACGCACCATGGTTTGCATCACGTCCGGTTAGATACTGAGAGATCAGGCATCGTCCGGAATAAGAGATGCACATCGCGCCATGGACGAAAGCCTCAATTTCCAGTTCCTTCGGTGTTTTTGCACGGATTTCAGCAATATCCTCCAACCGCAATTCACGCGCAAGGACAATGCGTTCGGCGCCCATATCCGCCCAAAAATTTGCAGCCTCATAGTTAAGGATACTGGTCTGTGTGCTAATATGCAGCGGAACCTTTGGCGCATACCGTTTCGCCATGGAAACCACACCCACATCAGCAACGATCAGCGCATCCGCGCCCACATCCTGAAGCAGTTCCAGATACGCCGGGAGCTGTGCCAAATCTTCATTTGACGGAATAATATTGACTGTAATATAGCATTTTACGTCGCGCGCATGTGCATATGCAATCGCCTGACGCAATGCTTCATCATCGAAATTTGCCGCAGCTGCACGCATGCCGAAATTCTTCCCAGCCATATAAACTGCGTCGGCGCCATAGGCAATGGCAAATTTCATTTTATCAAAGTCTCCCGCAGGCGCCAAAATTTCAGGTTTCTGTTTTTCCATTATTCCTCCTCACTCTTCTCCGCCTCTGCAAATGCTTCAGCAGCTCTTGCCTTATTTTCCTCATGCTCACTGTTCGTTGTCGCAAACAAGTGAGAGCCATCCGGCATTGCAACATAAAAATAGTAGTCATGTTCGCTCGGGTGCGATGCGGCATAAAGCGCATTATATCCCGGATTGCAAATCGGTCCCGGGGGCAGCCCCTCGTGCAGATAGGTGTTATATGGTGTATCCGTCTTCAAATCTTTCTTCGAGAGCGAACCGCTTGTCCGTCCCAGACCGTAGAGTACGGATGCGTCTATCTCCAATCTCGGGAACTTTGAACTGTTCAGGCGGTTATGAATTACACCTGCGATCATCGGGAACTCATCCGCAACCTTTGCTTCGCGTTCCACCAAGGATGCAATGGTGACAATCTCAGAAATTGAGCAGTCTAGCTCCTTTGCGCCCTCTTGAATCGACTCATCATAATGATCGTCAAAGTTATTGAGCATGCGGTTCACAACACCCTTTACAGCATCGCCGCTTTGGTAGAAAGTATAGGTATCCGGAAACAGATATCCCTCCAACCAGCCTTCCTCGGGCGGAAGCTCATCCTCCAAGAAGTCATGTTTAAACGCATATTCATTCAGCGCTTGATCCAGTTCGGATTCCGAGCACACGCTGTTTTCAATCAGCAGTTCTTTGATCTGTTCCAGAGAATATCCCTCGGGAATTGTGACCTTTACCGTCTTTTTCTGATCTGCATTCCGCAGTGCCCGAACAATCTGATTGTAATCCATTGCGGGGCTGAGCTCGTATGTTCCGGCAAGGATATCGACATTTTTATCCGTCACCTTGAGGAACAGATTGAATAAACTCCCGTAATTCACGATTCCAGTCTGGTCAAGCTGTTTGCTCAGCGCCGATGCCGTGGTGTTCTCTTCAACAGTGATTGTAACAACATCTTCATCTTTTACAAGCGCCAAAACATCGTTTGCCGCAAACATCACAATAACAGAAAGCACGACCGAAATACCGACCACAACAATCAAATACAGCATTGCTCCGGCACAGCCTGTCGATCTCTGTCTTTTACGGCGGCGGGGTTGTCTGCTCCGCTCTCCGCCATTGGAACCTCTCGAGGGGCGATTTTGTGAATCCATACACAATCCTCCTGAAAACTAAATCACATCAAAAACAGTTTTGGCAAAAAAAGCAATAAGAAACGCAATGGATGCCGGATTGCCGATGATTGCGCGAACCGCCGCTGCGCCGCGCTGTCCCTGAACAAAATGCGGAACACGCCCGGTTAAGAGCAAATGCTCTGTACCGCGCAGCGATAAATATGCAAACAGCAGCAGCAACAGCATGCAGATAGACGGCAAATGGCTCCAAACCCCAAACGCACTATATGTATCCGTCAGCCATAACATAAAAAGGTAAAACAGATTATTTGTTGCGTGCGCAATAACGGCCGGCCAAATCGAACCATACGCAAAAGCCAGCCAGCCAAATACGATCCCTCCCAAGAATGGACCTGCAAAGTTTTGCAGAGAACCATGTATCATCGCAAAGGACAATGCAGACAGCAGGATACTGAGTCCGGTTCCAGCATAGCGTGTCATGACTTGAAGCACAGCGCCGCGAAAATAAATCTCTTCTACCACCGCGGGAATGACGCCGACCGCCAAAATATATAGCAGTGGATGTCCCCCAATATCCGACCCCCGAAAAGCAGCCGGATTGATTGCCGAAATATCCTGTCCAATTAGCTGCAAAACAGCAAGGTTCAGCAAAAAAGATAACAGCGATACCGTAATTCCGAATCGAAAAGAAATCCTCACAACCGAAAGCCGAATCCGCTTCCGCGATACCGGAATCTGAATCGGCTCCCCGCGGCGAAGCGGAAGGATAATCATAATGGTCGGTAATAAAAACGCCGCAATTTCAGCGAATAGAATCTCCCAAGCAAGAATGCTGCTTGGCAGCCACTTTCCAACTGCACCACCTGCAATCAGTAAGCAGAAGCTGCAAAACAAAGAAATTCCGGTTAAAAAAGCCGCTCTATTTTTCATGCGGATATATCACCTGGCTTTCTGTAATCAAAATATCGCACGGTATGTCATGCTCCTCCACAGGAATCTCATCGAATACACGAGACTGCTCACAGAGCAGCATTTTAGCAGACGATGTTTGGGGCAAGAAGCGGTCATAATAACCGCCTCCATATCCCAGGCGATATCCGCGGCAGTCTGCTGCAAGGCAGGGAACAATGCATAAATCAATCTCTTCGGGACTTACAACCGGGCAGCAATCTTCCGGTTCTGAAATTCCATACTTCCCGGGACATAATTGTGCAAGGCATCTTATCATACGCGCCTGCATAATCCCACGGCCGCAGGTTTTGGG
Source organism: Clostridiaceae bacterium (assembly GCA_018383195.1). Classification (GTDB taxonomy): domain Bacteria; phylum Bacillota; class Clostridia; order Oscillospirales; family Butyricicoccaceae; genus Butyricicoccus_B. Next base: position 46,531 of record JAGZOP010000012.1, read on the forward strand.
AACGCATACTCGTTTCCCCTGTGCCAGTGCGTCAAGCAAAACAGCATATGTATCAATCTCCTCCCCAGATGAGCAATAACAGAATATCGTTTTCGCCTGTTGGTATGCCATTTCGCCCAAAACGTGTCCTGCAATTTTTTGATGCTGCAGCAAACGCTCCGTTTCGGATTCAGCCGCACGCATTTGCTTCATCCGCGTCCGGAATTCACGCTTAGGATTCTGCTGCAGCATAGCAGACAGACTCCGCGACCTGTTTAGCAGCGGCTTTTCCCATCACCGCAGCGCATAATGCCAATGCAAAATCCATTGCAGCGCCTGCCGCACGCCCGGTAATGATACGACCGTCTACACAGCAGTTTTGATGTACGACATTGGCACAGGTCATGCCGTCTTCCATGCCGGGGTAGCAAATTGCGCGGCGGTGATGCAGCAAATCCATCCCCCCGAGAATAACGGACGGCGCAGCGCAGATTGCCGCAAGATAGCGGTCATGATCTACACAAAACTGAACCGTTTCACGCACAAAATCAGATTGATAAAGGTTCATTGTGCCGGGCATACCGCCGGGCAGAACGACCATCTCCATCTCGTCACGGTCTACCTCTTCCGGCAAAATATCCGCAACAACCGGAATTCCACGCGCTCCAGTCACAGTTTTTCCGGTAATACCGACTGTGCTTACATCTGCACCAGCACGGCGCAATAAATCAACCGGTGTCAAAGCCTCTACTTCTTCAAAGCCGTCTGCCAAAAATACGTATACCATATCTCCCTCTCCTTTAATTCAGCATGAGATTCATATAGCCTTCCATCGGCTGTGTTCCATCATGGCGAAGCACGCAGCCAAGCGGCTGCCGAGATGCAAAGGTCAGACCGGTTACGGTGCAATCCATTTTCCGGTATCGTTCCATCAACGCCGCAACCCAAGCCTGCTCCATTTCCGCACTGCAAACCAGTTCCTGTGCCCAAATTTGCGTTTCGGAGCACCAGACAAAAGCATATCCATCCGGAGCACCCTCCGGACCGGTACACAGCACTTCTCCGCCGCACTTTGTAAACAGTTCCAACTGCTTGCGCCATTCCTTCTCGTCACGGCACAGATACGTGCCATCCCATAAATGGGCATGGAACAGCAAATCCATTGCAGACAAGTCCTCCCCCTGCGCAGAGCGCAGCGGGCAGGCAGGTGCAGCTGGTTTTTCTTTATATCTGTGGTCAGACACGAACAGTGTCGGCGCATAGCCAAACTGTGCATAAAAATCAAACAGCCATGCCTCCTGCGGAATCAATACCGAAGCCGTGCGTCCCATCTCACAATCCAGTTCAAAAGACCGGTGCAGCAGCATATCCATGAGGTGTCTCCGTCTGAAATCGGGGTGCGTGCATGCCCCGTAAATATACGTGATATTTTCGGTTTTTGAGCCATTTTGCATCTGATACGGCAGCATCTGTGTCATAGCGCAGAGTTTGTCTCCACATAGCAAAAGCAAATTCTGCTCTGGTACATAAAGTTTGGAGAAAAAATAATCTCGAAATTCTTCATCACCGGGAAAACAGATTGACCACAATTCAATCACTGCCGCTGTATCTTCAGATGCTGCAAACCGAATGGTTACTTCTCTTTGATTCTGGCGCAATATTTTACTCCCATCATAACCGGACGGTAAGACTGCTTGGCTTTTCGCAGACCTTCCAATCCCAGATCTTCCTCGCGGTTTACATATTTTACATCTAAACAGTTTCGTTTTACAAACTGCTGATTGATCATCTGATATGCACCGTCAATCGTATGGTCTGCCTTTTCGATCTGTACCACATACATATCGTCAGAAGCTTGGCACCCCAGCGTAAACGCAATCACCTCGCCATCAAGGCGCAGGATTCCTCCGCGCAGATCGAGCGCTTCAAAATGATTGAGTGCAATTCCAATCGCGCAGGTTTCTCCCCAAAATGCCTGATCGCGCATGCATCCATTCTGTTCGCACCATTTGATATGGAAGTTGAATGCATCATGCGTATTCTCGGGCGTAATGTCCTCATAGATCCATCGACCTTCATTGGCTGCTAGAAAGCGATTCACGAGATTGCGCTTGGTCTGCAATTTCTTTCCGGAAAGGGTTTGCAGCTTTTCGCTGAGATAGATATAGTCCCAATTTCCTTCATCCGTCGCATATTCATACCGCTCAGGTAAGACAGCTTCAATCCGAGGCTTCATCTCTTCTGCAATTGAACACATGATAAAGGGAATGCCACGTTCTGCTGCATCCTGCTCCAAAAGTCCAATCGCAGCCGCCAGATCTCCCTCGCCGACCGGTGCCAAGTACATAACTTGTCCCGTTTCGGCAGTCTGCATCTGAATCAGTAAAAATCCTTCTGCAAAGCAAATCTTAGTCTGATAATGCCCGCGCCAGATAAACAAATCCGTAAAGCAGTGTTCACACAGGTGGTAAGAATGCGCACGCGCACATGCGTCAACCTGCGGCTTGTCCTCCAGTGTCAGCTCTCGAAATTCTAACATAAATTCTGCTCTTTCCTCTTAAATATCACGGGAAGCATGGTACATTCAGCTTAAACCCAGTGTTCTAAATATCCCACAGGATGTGATTTTCATTCCTGTCCGCGCAGCGCAAGATAATGTGCGCGCACTTCTGATGCACAGCCGCAGCTCATTTTCCCTTCACTGCATGCACCATCTACGCAGCTCGGACCACTTCTGGAAAATAATGCGGGGGCAACCTGATATACCAGCCGGTACATCTCTTCTGCCAGTGCGCGGATTTCCCATTGCGCACGGTTGCAGCAGCGCAGCCGGAAGAAATTTTGAAGCGATCGCGCGTTGGCGGTCATCACAATACGTGTTGCGCAGGCATTCGGCAATACATACCGCGCATCCTCAATCGCCTTTTTTTCAGCTTGGCTGCGCGCTTTTTTTTCAGGTACACCGGCATCCAGCAGCTCCTTCAGATGGTTTTCCATCAAAACAGCGGTCAATTCCTCATAGGTACGCTGGTCGTCCTCCATCGCCTGAATAAATTTTTCTTTTGCATCCGGAATTTTTTCGATTTCCGGCGGCACAACATATTCAAACCCGCGTTCACGTACATAACGCTGCGACTGCACGCTGAACGACGCGATGCGGTGACGGGTAATCTGTGCTAACAAAGATCTGGAAACACCCTCAATCGCAAAAGTGAAGCACACATGCTCAATCGGGCTTTCATGACCAATTTCAGTCAGCATCTGCAAAAACGACTGTGTCTTTTCTTCGGTTAGCCCTTCTAAAATCCCATCTACATCGGTAGACGAGTAACAATTTTTCGCAGCGGCAGCAATCAGCCGCTCCGGTTCAGGCGTATGTGATAAAAGAGATACCTTCATCTTATTTTCCCCTCCCGAACAATTTCTTTTTGATTACCAGAAGCATGAAAAGCGGCAGCTTCATCATACGGCCAATGCGCTTTGGTTCTTTGCAAAGACGATAGAACCATTCCAAGCCGAGTTTGATAAAAATGTCCGGTGCTCGCTGAACAGCACCTGCAAACACGTCGAGCGAGCCGCCCAAACCGCAGCACAGCGTCACGTTCAGTTCATCCTGATAGTTCGCCATAAACTGTTCCTGTTTCGGTGCGCCGAGACACACAAACATTACGTCCGCGCCGCCCGCAGCATTTACTGCTGCAACTGCTTCCTTATCATCCTGAAAATATCCGTCTTTTGTGCCGGCAATGATCAAGCCGGGATACTTCTTTTTCAGATTCTCCGCAGCCTGATCTGCAATGCCGGGTTTTGCGCCGAGCAGAAAAAGCCGCATCTTTTCCTGTGCCATCCGATGCATCAGCATGGATGCAAAGTCAATCCCTGCAACCTTGCCCGGCAATTTCTCTCCCAGAATCTTAGAAGCATAGATTACGCCGATTCCATCCGGAAGTACAAGGGATGCATGATTCACCAGCTCACAGAACTGCGCATCTTCCATGGCTTGATACACAATTTCCGGATTCGGCGTTACGACATATCCTTTCTTTCCGGCTTTGATCTGCGCAACCGCACAATCTACCGCTTGGGTTAATGTGACTGCGTCAAAATTGACGCCCATAATATTTGCTTTATTCAAGTTCAGTTCTCTCCATTCACATGGCATGACAATTCGATTGTATTGTAACACGATTCTCTGTCAAGTGCAAGTTTGTTGAAAAAAAAGACTATTTTTAACGATTTTTGTTCATTTATTCGACTTAAAATTTAATACTTTAACAAAAATGAATGAATTGCAGCAGCCCATCCGAATCCATGCCGTCATGCAAAAAGGACTGCTTCCTAGAAAGCAGTCCTTTGATTCAAATTCAAATATTCCCGCGAATCTTCTCGCCCATCTCGTGGGTGCCGATAACAGACTCACCCTTTGCGGCGATGTCGCCCGTGCGATAGCCATCGTCGAGCGCCTTTTCCACTGCAGATTCAATCGCATCCGCTTCCGCAGATAGACCGAACGAATAACGCAGCATCATTGCGCACGACAAAATCGTTGCAATCGGATTTGCAATTCCCTTCCCCGCAATATCGGGAGCAGAACCATGAATCGGCTCATACATGCCGCGACCTTCCTCGTTGAGCGAGGCAGACGGCAGCATTCCAATGGAACCCGTAATCATAGAAGCCTCATCGGACAGAATATCGCCGAACAGATTTCCTGTTACGATCACATCAAACTGCCCCGGGTTGCGGACAAGCTGCATCGCAGCATTGTCTACATACATATGATTGAGCTCAACATCCGGATATTCTGCCGCAATCCGGGTCACCGTCTCGCGCCAGACACGGGAGGTTTCAAGCACATTCGCCTTATCCACAGAAGTGACTTTCTTGGAACGCACGCGCGCCATTTCAAACGCACGGCGGGCAATCCGCTCAACCTCATAAACGGAATAGTTCATATCGTCACAACCGACTACGCCCCAACCCTTGTCACTCTCCCGGCGGCTGTGTGCACCGAAATATACATCGCCGGTCAGTTCACGGCAAACGACAATATCAAAGCCATCCCCAATGATCTCAGGCTTGATCGGGCATGCGTCTGCAAGCGCCTTATACATAGTCGCCGGACGGATATTGGCAAACAGACCGAGTGCTGCGCGCAGACCAAGCAGCGCCTTTTCCGGACGTTTTTCAGACGGCACATCGTCCCACTTCGGACCGCCGACCGCACCCAGCAGAACGGAATCCGCCGCCTTACAGATATCAATCGTTTCCTGCGTCAGCGGAATCCCATTTGCGTCAATCGAGCAGCCACCCGCCAAAACCTCCTGATAGCAGAATTCATGACCAAACTTCTCGCCGATCTTATTGAGTACGAGCATAGCTTCGGACACAATTTCCGGACCTACACCATCGCCCTTGACCACCGCAATATTGTATTTCATGCTCAAAACCCTCTCTTTTTTAAGCTCTTGAGCAGACCGCCGTCCGCGATGATGCTCTGGATAAACGGCGGGAATGCCGCAGCCTGATATCGCTCGCCCTTTGTTTCGTTTGTAATCACACCGGTATCAAAATCGATCGAAACCGTATCTCCTGCTTCAATGGCATTTGCCGCTGCGTCACACTCCAGAATCGGCAGACCAATATTGATCGCATTGCGGTAGAAAATACGTGCAAATGAAGATGCGATGACGCAGGATACGCCGTTTTCCTTAATGACGAGCGGAGCATGCTCACGGGACGAGCCGCAGCCAAAGTTGCGGGTTGCCACAATAATGTCGCCCGGCTGCACCTTTTTTACGAACTCTGCGTCAATGTCCTCCATCGCATGCGTGGACAACTCTTTCGGGTCCGCAATATTCAGATAACGAGCCGGAATGATAACATCGGTATCGACATTATCACCGTATTTAAAAACAGAACCTTTTACAACCATGTCGATCCTCCTCCTCAGTCCAAATCCTCGGGTGCGCAGATATAACCCTTGACCGCCGATGCCGCCGCAACCGCAGGGCTGGACAGGTAAATTTCACTTGTAATGTGTCCCATACGGCCGACAAAATTGCGATTGGTCGTCGAAATCGAGCGTTCGCCCTGTGCCAAAATGCCCATATGACCGCCAAGGCACGGACCACAGGTCGGCGTAGAAACAATGGCGCCAGCCTGAATGAAGATCTTCGCAAGACCCTCCTCAATGCACTGGAGGTAGACCTCCTGCGTTGCCGGAATGACAATGGTACGCACATCGCGCGCTACATGGCGCCCCTTGAGGATGGAAGCTGCAATACGCATATCTTCAATACGACCATTGGTACAGGAGCCGATGACCGACTGCTGAATTTCAATCTTGCCCAGTTCATCGACTGTCTTGGTGTTCTCCGGCAGATGCGGGCACGCCACGGTCGGACGAAGCGCAGAAAGGTCAATTTCATAGGTTGCCGTATATTCTGCATCCTCATCCGCTTCAAACACCGTTACATCGCGATGTACACGGTCTTTAATGTACTCCATGGTCTTATCATCCACTGGAAAAATGCCGTTCTTCGCACCCGCCTCAATCGCCATATTGCAGATCGTGAAGCGGTCATCCATGGACAGTTCGTGCACACCCTCGCCGGTGAACTCCATCGACTGGTACAACGCGCCATCCACGCCGATTTTACCGATAATGTGTAAAATGACATCCTTGCCTGAAATCCACAGCGCTTTTTTGCCCTTGAGCACAAAGCGAATCGCGCTCGGGACCTTGAACCACGCTTTTCCGGTCGCCATGCCTGCCGCAAGGTCTGTCGAGCCAACACCGGTCGAAAATGCGCCGAGCGCACCGTAAGTACAGGTATGGGAATCTGCGCCGATAATCAGCTCGCCCGGTGCAGTCAGACCCTTTTCCGGGAGCAGCGCATGCTCCACGCCCATTTCACCCACATCGTAGAAGTTGATAATGTCATGTTTGCGCGCAAACTCGCGGCATTCCAAACACTGCTGTGCAGATTTGATGTCTTTATTGGGTGCAAAGTGATCCATGACCAATGCAATCTTTGCACGATCAAATACCTTTTCAAAACCTGCCTTCTCCATTTCGCGAATTGCCACCGGACCGGTGATATCATTCGCGAGCGTGAGATCGAGATTCGCCTCAATGAGCTGTCCCGCACATACGTGATCCAAACCTGCATGCTGCGCGAGGATCTTCTGGGTCATTGTCATTGCCATTGCTGTTTTCCCCTTTTAATCCATAAAATATTTGTTGATGCCGTTGATGTACGCCTTAATCGAAGCCTCTACAATATCAGTAGATACACCGCGGCCGGTAACCATCGCACTTCCATCCACCGTGATCTTGACGATTGCCTCTGCCTGTGCGTCCTCGCCATCGGTCATAGACTTCAGCGAATAATCCTCCAGAACAACATCCCTGTCTACAATTTTATTGATTGCACGGAAAGCCGCGTTGATCGGTCCGTCAGAAGCTGCAACACGCTCAAATACCTCGTCGCCCTTCTTTACCTTGATGACTGCGGTCGAGGTGATGGCGTTGCCCGAGTTAATGACAAAGTTCACCAGAGAGTAACGCTCTACACCGGAAACCGGAACCGCACCAATCAGCGCCTCAAGGTCACGATCCTTTATGACTTTCTTCTTATCAGCCAGTACCTTAAACTTTTCAAATGTCTTATCGAGCTTATCCTTGTCGAGCGTGTAGCCCAGCTCACGCAGACGGTCTTCAAATGCATGACGTCCGGAATGCTTGCCGAGTACGATCGCATTCTTCGGGATGCCGACCGACTCAGGTGTCATAATCTCATAAGTTTCTTTGTTCGCCAGTACGCCGTGCTGATGGATGCCGGACTCATGTGCAAATGCATTCGCGCCGACAATCGGCTTGGTCGGCGCAACCGGTACGCCGGTAATGGTCTGGATCATACGGCTTGCACGGTAAATCTGCGTAGTTTCTACATTGCAGTCCACACCAAAAATGTCCTTGCGGGTATTGAGCGCCATGACGCACTCTTCCATAGAGGCATTGCCGGCGCGCTCGCCGATGCCGTTGATTGTGCATTCGATCTGGCTGATGCCGGCTTCCACACCGGCAAGCGAGTTTGCAACACCCATACCAAGATCATTGTGCATATGGCAGGACAGGATCACATTTTCAATCCCCTCCGTATGCTCACGAATATAACGAATGCGGGAAGCATATTCCTGCGGAATCATGTAGCCGACGGTATCTGGAATATTCAGTGTAGTCGCACCCGCCTTAATTGCGGTTTCGAGTGCACGGCACAGGAAATCCAAATCGGAACGGGTTGCATCCTCTGCCGAGAATTCAATGTCCGAGCAGTACTTCTTCGCGTAAGCGACGTTGTGCGCAATAGATTCCAGCACTTCGTCCTCTGTCATCTTAAGCTTATACTGCATATGCAGCGGAGACGTTGCAAGGAACGTATGGATTCGCGCCGAATTTGCATGACGGATGGCATTCCATGCTGCATCAATATCTTTTTCCATGCAGCGCGCCAGCGAACAAATCGTTGAATCCTTTACTCTATCCGCGATTGCCGCAATCGCTGCCGCATCACCCGGAGAAGCAATTGCAAAGCCAGCCTCAATTACATCAACCTTAAGCGCTTCCAGCTCGCGCGCAACTTCGATCTTCTCGTTCAGGTTCATGCTGCAGCCGGGAGACTGCTCGCCGTCACGCAGTGTCGTATCAAAAATTCGAATTGTTCTTCCCATGATGGTTTCCTCCAATCAACTTGATCCGATAAGGATTTAGAATTTCAGGGACAAAAAAAGCTCCGTCCCTTTTCAAGAGACGAAGCAAAACTCCGCGTTACCACTCTTATTGCCGCTCGAAAAGGCGACCACCTCAGCGCACATCAAACAATGTGCCTCCCCAATAACGGAGGGAAACCCGACCTTGCCTAGGATAATCTCTTTCAGCAGGCTGTTCCCCGGCGAGTTTCACCGTTTTCCAATACCGCTTTGCACCAACCAGCGGCTCTCTGAAATCTTCGGACGGCTACTATACCGGTTCATCACATTTCACAAATACTGTATTTAGTATACCGAGCCTTTAGCGATTTGTCAAGAGAAAGCAAAAATATTTTTTTCATTTTTTAATGTCCAAAGATTTTTTCGGTTGAATCCCCTTGGAAAATGGTCTATAATTTAGTCTGCTGCGGGTTACAAATCTTTTATAAGGTGACTTTTATCCAACCTGCTGCGGCACAGATCTTACTGTGCCGATTCTTTTTTATAAGGAGACTGTTATGGAGTTTATCCAATCTCTCGACTATCAGATCTTATCTTTCATTGTAGAATCTGTGCGTTCGAATTTTCTCACGCCAATTATGCTGTTTATCACCAGACTTGGAGATGGCGGTATTGTTTGGCTTATTTTAGCGGCGATCTGTCTGGTGAAAAAAAAGACGCGCCCCTGCGGCGCTGCAATGCTGCTCTCTCTGGTTATCGGGCTGCTGATTGGCAATCTAACCATCAAGCCTCTTGTCGCCAGACCGCGGCCATTCCTTACCTATCCCGAACTGACTAATCTTGTAGCGCAGGGGGGCTACTCTTTCCCCTCTGCACATGCGATGTCCTCATTCGCCGCTGCAACGGTATTTTACCTTTTTTCCCGCAAACACGGTCATGCAGCTTATGGTATTCCAGCCCTCATTTTGGCAGCATTGATTGCGCTGTCCCGTCTCTATGTATGTGTCCATTATCCATCTGACGTACTCTGCGGCACTTTGCTCGGTATCGTAATTGCCATAATCTCAGTTTGGCTGATAACGCGCAGCAACGCTTTTCGAAAAAATATGCAGGAGGATGTTCCACATGAAAAATAAATACACCCGCCTGCTCGGCAACACCATGATCTTTGCAATCGGAACCTTTAGCTCCAAGATCCTGGTGTTCCTGATGATGCGATACTATACCGCAGTCCTCAGTACCGCAGACTTCGGCATCAGCGATCTCATTACACAGACCGCGAATGTATTGATTCCGATTGCCACGGTCAGTATCGCTTCCGGCATCATTCGTTTTGGTCTAATCAAAGCCAACGATAAGCGGGAAATTTTCTCGATTGGCATTGCGACGGTGCTTTGCGGATATTTACTGGTCCTGCTTTTCGCTCCCCTGCTGCACAGCATTGACAAATATGCACCCTATACAGTGCTCATCTACATTTATGTGCTCACCTCATCTTTCCAACAGGTATGCCATCAGTTTGTACGCGCTTGCGGTCATGTACGTCTGTATGCACTGGACGGAATCTTCCGCACCGTATGCACCATCGTGCTTAATGTCGTATTCCTGAGTGGTTTCCATCTGGGAATTACCGGATATGTGCTGAGCATCATTGTATCGGATGCACTTTCAATCCTCATGCTCAGTCTAATCGAGCATCTGCCCCGCTATTTCAGCTTGAAGAAACTCAATCCGGACATGGCTCGTTCCATGCTCCGTTTTTCTTTTCCGCTGATTTTTGCAACCGAGTGCAACTGGATTATCAGCATGTCCGACCGTATGTTTATCAGCTTTCTGCGCAACGACCATGAACTCGGTCTGTATTCGGTTTCTGCCCGTATTCCCACGATTATGATTTTGGTTTCCAGCATTTTCATTGAAGCATGGCAGATTTCTACCATCAATGACAGCAGCCGCGAGGAACAGGAGGACTTTTTCACGAAAGTCGGAAATGTTTATCAGGCGCTTGTCGTAATGATGGTATCTGGTATCATTCTGTTTTCCAAGGTTTTTGTCAAACTCTTTGCAGCACAATCCTATTATGAAGCATGGATGTTTATTCCGCTGCTAGTCATTGGCTCCGGATTTGCCTGTCTGTCTAATTTCATGAACAGTGTTTATACCTTGGAAAAAAAGAGCGGTTGGTCAATGCTGACCGTTTCGCTCGGCGCTGCGCTCAATGTCGGGCTCAATGCCCTTTTTATTCCAAAGCATGGACCGCAAGGCGCTGCATTTGCCACTGCAATCAGCTATGTTTTGATGTTTTTGATTCGCGCCGTACACAGCCGCAAATACATCCGTCTGCGTTGGGATTACCCGCGTTTTCTGATTTCCAGTTTTATACTTGCATTGCAGTGTTTCTTCATGCTGCACGAAGTCCCGCTCTGGGTTCCAATCGAAATCCTGCTCTTTGCAACAATTGTCGTGCTGAATGGCAACGATCTCCTGATTGCGGTTCATAAGCTGCTCGGAAAATTTCTGCATTCTAAGGTGCACTGATGCAAAAAATTCAAGTTTATGCAGTTCATCCCGACTCCAATCTCCTATCCCGAGAACTTCCAATTGCACCTGTACGTCTGTCTGCCCTTCTGTCACTCACACATCCCGGTGCACGGCTTCGTTCTATCACCTCCGAACTGCTTCTTTGTTGGGCGGTACGCAGACTGCATCCAATGGGGATTCCCATTCCACCTGTGCGGCAAAATGGTCCCTATGGGAAACCCTATCTCCCTGAAAATCCCGAATTTCAGTTCAGCATTTCCCATTCTCATGACTGGGTTATTCTGGCGATTGCCAACATCCCCATCGGTGTAGATTTAGAGCGCTGCGGCGTAAATAAGCCGCAGATTGTACGGCGTTGTTTCCACCAAGCGGAGCAAGAGTTCTTCTTTTCTCTGCCTGAAAACGCCCAAAGCGCGGCATTTTATGATATGTGGGTGCTCAAAGAAAGCGCAGTAAAAGCCCTCGGAACCGGAATGCATCTTCCATTTCACTCCTTTTCCGTTTCGCTTCATCCACTGATCATTTCAGGTTTTCCTGAGCATGCTCAGCTTTCTCTCCCGACCTTTTGCGATCTTTCATACCATCTTGGAGTCTGCGCCTTGACAGAAGAACCGCTTTTTATCACTTGCGAAGCGATTTCTTCACAGGAACTGCTTTTCACATCATAACCACAATAGAAAGACGTGGTATGGACAGAGGTTCATAAAAGCATATACCAGCAGCGCCTAGAGGCGCACAAGAAACCGGTCTTGGAAAATCTCCAAGACCGGTTTCGATTTGCAAGCTATGAATTTTGCTTTCAACATCCCTTTCAAAAGGCTTTCTGTAATACAAAGACTATTTCAATCTTTCGGACAGTACGGTATAATGATTGTCAAAGAACGGTTTCGGCTGCAAGGACGAATAAATAAGGAGATTGCCTATGTATCGAGAAAGCGAAATCAGAAAACTATATGAACGTCTAAAAGCGCAGTATCCACAGTATCAACTGGAGTGTTCCGGAGACAGTCTGACCCTCAAACGGCTCTACTGCAAGATCGAGGTAAACCAATCTGGCGCAAAGCTATATGTTAACGAAAAACTATACGACCAATTTACCAGTGAAGATGTAAACGATACGGACGATCTGTATGAACTGATCGAGGCATTTTTACTGGATCTTCAGCACGCAGGCATGAAGCAGGGAAACCAAACTTACATTTTTGCAGCAAAACAGGCCGCTAAGATGGGGAGCCGCTTTCTGATTGGAATAGCGATGTGCTTTACCATTTTGATGATTGGTCTGATCACTGCGAACAGCCCTTGGTTGCTTTTTTTGATTTTTTTCATTCCAGCGGCATCACTCCTGATCCTAAAACAAATGCAAAAAAAGATCTTCCAGCGCTGCTGGATCTGCCCTGCCTGCGGTCAGCCCCTGCCCATGGGTGGGAAAGGGCATAGTTGTGAGATGGCGTATGTGCCCCAATGCCCTCACTGTGCCCATGTGCTGGAACAACCGCCGGAATTAGCGACCATTCAGACAGAATATGCGCCCCAAAAGCCGCTGGAGCTGTCCCATGACCTGCCTGTGCAGAGCAGTAAGCTGCCCTGCATTCTTTGCGGTAGCTTTACGATTGCTTTTTCTCTGATTCTGCTGCCGCTGATTTTTGTTCCAGATGGGAATGAGCCTCTGGATATGGCGGGCGTGTGGACCGGTGTGGGGATGCTTCTGTACCTGCTTGGATTCGGTCTGGCGCTGCTGCTGTGCCGCCACGCCGAACCAGAAGGAACCAAGCAGCCGATGGTGATCGTACGGGAGCGGATGGCAGTCACGGTCCTTGGCATAATTGTCTGGGTGCTTGGATTTGTTCTGACCCTCATGGGTGTCATCGTGGCTGGTACGCCGCCCTTTGCACCCGATGTCACCGCTTTTGTAGCCATCCCCGGCGTGCTGCTGTTCCTGTTGGGCGTATGGATGCTTTTGGCTGGACGCAATCGCACCTTGGTCGTATTCCAAGATAACTCGATTTTGTACATCAGCAGTTGGAGCAGAAAACGGGTATTTGCACCGGGACAGGTGGCTTCGGTGCGGCTGACAGTCAACCGCTCCATTCATCTGCTGAACAAGGACGAAAAAAAGCTGTGCGCCATCGAATCAAATATGCGGGGTATCCCTCGGTTTGTGGAGTGGCTTGAAAGCACGAACCTTGCCGCCACCCTGACTCCCGCCATGGAGAAGCAGACCAAGCAGGAGGAACAGCAGGAAAGCACCGTCCAATGGCGCGAGGAGTACCACACCCGATGGCACGACCATATTAAGGGGATCCGTGTGGGGCTATGGGTGGTCATACTGCTGTTTGCCGCAGGTGTCGTTGCCCCTATCCCACTTTATCTTTCGGGTGCAAAGTTCACCACTGTTATGAAAATCGGCGCCTTGGCACCGATTCCGTTCTTGACGTTCTGTCTGGTGTTTGCACCAGTGCTGCTCTTCGGTGACCGCCCGCAAAACGCTACTCCTGAGTGGAACGCCATGCATATCCATGTGCCGCTGATTCCCTGTCTGCTGATTGGGTTTGCTTATTTCTGGCAGGTCGGAAACGTCTGGGGCGGCTGGGTGCTCCAAGAGTCGGACAGCAACTGGGGTTGGCTGCTTCGAGTGCTGTCCATCACCGCCATTTTGACAGTGCTGCAAGTTCTGCGCACGCCGAAACGATTGCGGGTCGGTGCAGGACTGTTCATGGGACTGGTAGGGTTGTCCATTGCTTGCGGACTGCATTACTGCGTCAACGCAGCTCTCATTGGTCCGGCGCAGCACTATCCGGCTGTTATTGTGGACAGCCACGCAGATGACCCGGATGTAAATGACGATGATTACGAATTGACTATTGTGATGGATGATGGGAGCGAAGCAGAAATTGTAGTCTTAGAGAGCATCTATGAGATGGCTATGCATGGAGAACCGCTGGAGGTCTGCCACCTGGAAAGTCCCTTTGGTGTGATTTTTTTGGATATCCATACACCGAAAATCAATACGCAAGGTTAAATTTTTGTACAAGCGAAAGCGGCATCGCACCGTATGCTGCGTCTAAAAAAAGAAGCTCTCGCGTCTCCATCGATTTTCTTTTAAGATTCTATTTTTATTTCGTTTGATGCATAAAAACAAGGCGGTTCCTCAAAGAGGAACCGCCTTGTTTCCCGCGATGTTTTACGGGCAATTTTAAGGAGAAGAGATTATTTATAATCTGCTACGTTATCTTTTGTTACCATTTCAAATGGGATGTACATTGCAAATTGATTATTGGGGTCCAGATCAAAGTCACAGCCTTCATTGAATGCTTTCCCCTCCGTCAAATTGATCGCCGCACGAACTGCATTGGAACCCTGACCGACTGCATTTTGGAACGCTGACATTGCCATTTTGCCTTGTTCAATCGCCTGCAGTGCGTCTACGGTAGAATCGATGCCGACAATCGGGATTTCACCCGGGTCACGACCCGCAGCTTCCATCGCCTCGACTGCGCCAAGCGCCATAGCGTCATTATTTGCAATGATACAATCAAATGCAACACCCTGCGTCAGGACGGGCATGAACTTATCGATCGTCACTTCACGGCTCCATTCGCAAACCAAATCAGCAGTAGCGGGTTGTGCGTTTAATCCCGCATCAGTCGACCCTTGAATCGCCTGCTCGGTGCGCTTGGTAGTCGAAGGCATACCCAAATCACCGGACAGCAGCACATAGTTCACATCGTTTTTATCCTGTTCTTTAAAATACTGCGCTAAGTATTCGCTTTGCAGCCGTCCTGCCTCGCCTTCATCGGAACCAACATAAACATGCTTCTCATCCATTAATGCTGTATCAGTCGGCATACGGTTTACAAAAACAACATTCATATCGCCTGCCGCACGAATTACTTCCTCGGCAAGTTCATAGTTTACCAAATTCACGATAACTGTATCGGCGCCGCTGTTGCGCACGGTTTCAACATACTGAATCTGCTTGTTTACATCATTCTGACAATCCTGCACGATCACTTCATATCCTTGCGCTTTGCCGGCTTCTGTTGCCGCATCTGCCAGCGTAGACAACCATTCGTCACGTGCTGAAATTACCAATGTAATGCTGTTTTCACTGCCGACTACGCTCTGCGATGCAGCATTTGTACTGCCTCCTGCTCCCTGATTGCCGCAGCCTGCAAGCATCCCCACCGTCAATGCCGCTGTCAAACCCATTGCACACAGTCTTTGAAATTTACTCATTTTCTCTTCCTCGCTTTCAAAATGTATTTATGCTATGGAACCCATCTTGTTTACCGCGTCTTTTCTCCGCGCCATTCGCACATGACCTCGTGTAAACGCTGCACATAATAGCGATAGTTTTCAAGCGGAGTATGAGGCGCCGCCTGATGGTCAGTGCAGATAATACATCCTCCCTGCCGGATGACCGGCTCGAGACGCTTCAATTCTGCTTCAATAGCGTTCTTACCCTCTATGATTGCAAGTTTATTGAAGCCGCCGAAAAACTTGAGGGTCGGGAACTGTTCGCGCACCTTGACGATGTCCACACCCGCATTCACGTCTACCGAAAGCAAGCCATCCAGTCCGGCGTTCATCATATTGGGCACCATCTTGGTGAAATCCCCGTCCGTGTCCAAAAAGACATTTGCTACGCCGCGTTCTTTGAGAAACGGGATGATCTCCTGATAGCATGGTACGACAAACTCGTCGAATGTAGCTGGTGAAATCATCGGTCCATTCTTGCCCGAGAAATCCTCTTCAAAGAACACAAGTGACGGGGTCAGAATTTTCAGGATACCGTCAAGCTGCTCCTTATAGACGTCAAGTTGGAACCGCGCGATATCTTTGAGCACCTCGGGATAGTCGGAGTAAGCGTACAAATGCTCCTCAATGCCAAACAGGTCGCGGGGACACCAGAAAAAGCCTTGCAAACGCAGACGCACTACATAATCCCCGTGCTTGCATCCCTCAGCGTATTGATCGAATGCCTTATGCATGTTCTCCGGGGTTAAATGGATTTTGATCTGTTCCTTGACATGCGCCTTGAGCGCTTCCCAGTCCTCCTCATCGGTAACCACCGGACGGAGATCTTCAACCAGACCATCACCCTTGGGATATTTCCGAATCCATCCGTCACGGTCGCGCCGGATGATATAAGCATCCGTTTCTTCCCGAATTTCTTCCTCAAAAGAGATAAATGGGATACGGAAGCAGATGCGCTTGACCGGGTCAAATGCAAAATTGCTCTCATGTTCAAACACCGGTTCGGTCATCATGGTGTTGTAATAATTCTCCCACGGTTCACAAGGTACGTTATAGGCGTACAGGTTATCGGTGGGCAATGTTGCAAAATGCACCTTGTCCAAAAATCCAGTTTTAAGCCCCTGCTCGTCCCATGCCGCAATCGTTTTATCCCAAGGATACATGCTCTCTTCTACAACATCTCTATCCAATCCTTCGTTGGAAAAGGACAGAGTTTTCACATCTCTTTCAAACGCATTCATCGCTCATTTTCTCCATAAACACGTCAATTTTATAACTTATATCCTGTCTTTGTGATCTCATGATACCACGATATCATTTGATTTCCTATACTGGATTGTTGCAAAAAAAACATATGATTCATGCTATCATATGTAAAAGGAGGAATCGAGGATGATTTGTCATGAACCCGGCGTACTTCCCGGATCAGAATATTTCATCGGGCATCAGGATTCCAGATTTGACCCCGCCCTGCACCCTGCTGTCATGCTGTGCGGACATTATCACTGCGTTTCAGGTGGGAGGGAGTGTCCAAATGAAAGATATAGTGATAAAATAGAGCTATGAAAAAGATGACAATAGAGGCATGGAAGAAATGCCCGGTATGTGGAAAAACTGAAAATCAGGTACGAGCAGGATATAATAGGTCAGGAAGTCAACG
>JAGZOP010000186.1 GCA_018383195.1 Clostridiaceae bacterium
TAGGCGGGAGTAAAGGGCTGTGATTTTATTATAATTGCTCATGTGCATATCCTCCTGCGTCTATAAAGGTGTTGTTTACAGTTAAGATTATGCACTCCACCGGGCGGAGCCGTATTCCTCGTCCCGCCTGTACTTCTTTGCGTTTTTGCTTTTGAAGTAGATCAGCAGGCGAAAGGCTACCGCCCCCACAATACCCACCAGCCAGTCAAAGGGATCAAGCCCCGGCGCAAAGTCGGCAAAGGCCGGGCCGATGCTCCGGCCCAGCCCCAGCAGCTTTTCACCAAACCCGGCCCCCGTCGCCAGACGGTAGGCCGTCCCCAGCTTCAGACAGGCCCAGCCGATGAACAGATAGGGAATGTTAGGGAGAATGTACTTTCGGATCTTATCTGTCGGCATGAACCACCTCCTGTACCCGCTCTTTGGGACGGGGCCGCTCTTGGGCAAGCTGCTCCGACGCCCGTTTGAGCTGATCCCGGATAGGGATGCGCCGGGATTTGGATTTGTTCAGTACCTTGCGGGAGTATTCAGAAAAACAGGCGGTCATGGCGTCGGCCTGCCCAGCCTTAAAGAACAGCAGATATTTGTCCGGTCCGGTTTTGTAAAAGGCGTAGTCTACATTCCATTTCCGGGCCACCCGGTCAAACAGCTTGGTGTCGCCGGACAGCTCAATGCTGGATGTCGATGCGCCGTGGGCCATGAGCTTTTTCACGCTCTGCTTGCCGTGGGGCGTCTGCTTGGCTCGGTGGTGCTTGTCTATTTTTCGGCCAATGGCCCGCAGCACATAGGCAAGGCCCCGGGCGGTCAGCTTGGATGCCTTCACGGAAACGGCAATCGTGTGCCGGGAAATATCTTCATCTACCAGTCAAACCACCCCCCTCGTCGTCACAAACTCCGCTCTGCTCCTTCGGGCGTTACCGCCCGAAATCCGCCCGCTTCGTTGCTCCTCCTCTCCCCACAAAGTCATGCGACTTTGTGGGGCACCCCACGCTTGGGACAAATTGTCCCGAAGTGTTGTTATCGCTCCGGCACCTCCTTCCTCGGGTGCAGCCGTTCTCCCTCCAGCGAGGAACGGTCAATGACCTCCTTGTAGGCGGCCATCTGCTCCCGGATGTTGAGCTTGGGCATAGAGAAAACCCTGTGTTCGTCGGGAATGTCCTCCCGCCCGTGGTAGTGTTCAATGAAGCTGCCGCCATTGTTCAGCACATATCCACCGGGGGCATAGTGCCCATCCTCGTTGAGCCGAATATCCCGCCCGTATGCCTCGTAGTCAAAATAGTTGAGCAGGTGTTCCGGCACATCGATGGCCTCCATGTCCTCCACATAGATGCGCCCCAGCGTTTCATCGTCTGTCACGCCCGGATAAAACTCA
>JAGZOP010000187.1 GCA_018383195.1 Clostridiaceae bacterium
GTGTACGACATCACATACACCAGCATTGGCGCGGCTGTGGTGGAGGACTTCTACGACGAGAATGTGGTATTCCTGCGCTTCTGCTTTGAAAAGGAGCTGCTGAAAAAGAACCCTCTGGACCGGCATGGCCGTATCCTGCGGATGGTCTATCTCAATCAGGACCTGACAAATATCGGTAAGAATTTGTTTCCTGAGTTGCTGGACAAGTTCCTCGTTTTTACAGATCGCAAAGGAAAAACCAGTCTGGAAACCATGCTGAATCGGTGGTACACCGCTCTGGAGAAAGAGTACCGCAGCCAGATAACGGGATAAGGAGGCGACAACATGACAGAGGAAAACAGAATCTACATCACCCATCTCAAGGTCACGGATGTCCCGTGGCACCGGCTCACCACCGCCTATGGCCGGGGGACGGATTTTCCCGTACACCTGGCAGTGCTGGAGCAGATGGGAGATTTGGCGTCCGTCAAAGAGTCCCTCTACGAGCTCACCACCAACATGGAGCACCAGAGTACTCTGTGGCACGCTACCCCTTTTGGCATGGTGTTCCTGTGCCGAATTCTGGAGAAGGCCCTCGCAGAGAGCGGGCAGAACCCTGTGGCCCATTTCCTGGCCGGGGAACTGCTGGACTACTTTGCCTGTATCCTCCAGTGCTTCCACGATGGAGATGAGATGGAGCACGCCGAGGCGCTGCCGCTGTTCTCTGATCTGCTGAAAGAAGAATATCTCTGGTCGGAGGAATACGACAAGGAAGAAGATGAGATGCGCTACGAGGAGGACGAGGTCTTCCCCGATGACCTGTTTTACAGCTTCTATTATTACTCCTGGCAGGCGGTAATGGCCTATCGGGATGTATTGGAGCAGGTCCCGGCAGAGTTTGCCGAGCCTGCCGCCGCAGTGCTGAAACTGCTGTAAAGGAGGATACGCAATGTTTGAAGAATTTTATGAGATGTACGAGCCCGAGGAGCAGGAAGTGGTCGCTCTGATCAATCGCTGCATTGGGGGTGGATTTAACTGGAAAGGCAACTTTTGGGAAATGACCGTTGTGACGCTGGGTATCGTGTTCTGCGACACCGGCAAGGTCAGCACCAAAGAGGAGCGGCTGGATTGGCCGGTCACCGAGGAGGAACGCAATAGTGACAAAGGCTGGGGACGCTTTGGTAAGGAGCAGATCTGCCGCCTGAAGATCCGCCGGATGAAGGAAGAATGGGCAAAGGATCTGGTGGTGCAGCCCTGGTGTATCTCCCAGGTGGTCAAGGCCCATGAGGACTGCCCGGAACTCCAGGCCGTTCTGGACGAGTACCACAAGCCGGTGGTGATCCAGGACCAGGTGCTGGGAGAACTGACACTGGACAAGGACTAT
>JAGZOP010000188.1 GCA_018383195.1 Clostridiaceae bacterium
GAAAGCGATGACTCCTTTGCGCAGGTATCCATTGGAGCCTACAAGCTGGGGACGATGATCAAGGTCTCCGAGGAACTGTTAAATGACAGCGTGTTTGACCTGGAAAGCTACATCTCCCGTGAGTTTGCCCGCCGTATCGGCGCCAAGGAGGAGGAAGCCTTCTTTACCGGGGACGGCTCCGGAAAGCCCCTGGGCATCCTGGCAGCCAGCGGCGGCGCGGAGACCGGCATCACTGCCGCATCCGCTACTGCGATTACCGCCGATGAACTGATCGACCTGTTCTATTCCCTGAAATCGCCTTACCGCCGCAATGCTGTGTGGGTGCTGAACGATTCCACCATCAAGGCGGTTCGTAAACTGAAAGATGGCAGCGGCCAGTACCTGTGGCAGCCTTCCCTGACTGCCGGAACGCCGGATACCATCCTGGGCCGTCCTGTGCGTACTTCGGCCTATATGCCCGCCATCGCCGCCAGCGCGAAGACCATCGCCTTCGGTGATTTCAGCTACTACTGGATCGCGGACCGCCAGGGGCGCTCCTTCAAGCGCCTGAACGAACTGTACGCGGCAAACGGTCAGGTGGGCTTCCTCGCTTCCCAGCGCGTGGACGGCAAGATGATCCTGCCGGAGGCTGTCAAGGTGCTGGTACAGAAAGCATCGTAAGGGAGGGCTGACGGATGAGCTATAACGGAAAGAACTACATGGAGCAGGGCGGCGATAAGTGGGTGATTGGCGGCACCCTCGAAATCAAGGAGGGGGCTTCTGTTACCGGTTTGCCCGCCGCCGAGGTTCCCCAGGCGGCAAACCAGGCCGACAGTGTTGCGGAGGATGTTTCCACTCTGGTTTCTGATTTCAACGGCCTGCTGGCCAAGCTGAAGGCGGCGGGCCTGATGGCATCCAGTTAAGGAAGGGGGCGGCGGTGATGGACACTCTGCTGGAAAAAGTCAAATCAAACCTGATTCTGGAACATTCGGCGGATGACGCGCTTTTGCAGAGCTACATCACCGCCGCTGTTTCCTACGCGGAGAGCTACCAACACATTCAGGAGGGCTATTACACCGAGAATGCGATGCCGGCCACTACCGAACAGGCGGTAATCATGCTGGCATCGCATTTCTATGAGTCCAGGGACGGTTCCACGGGCGGATTCTTTGCTGATAACACAAACGCGGCACAGCAGGTCTGGAACACGGTCAACCTTCTGCTTCGGCTCGACCGGGAATGGAAGGTGTGACATGAGCTTTGGAAAGATGAACACCTTCATCACCATTGTGGAAAAACAGTTCACGCAGGATGATGAGGGCTTTAAGACGGAAACGGATGTGACCGTGGCAGAGGTACGCGCTTACCGGGAAGGCCGGCATG
>JAGZOP010000189.1 GCA_018383195.1 Clostridiaceae bacterium
GATGAAAAGTTTGCGCGGCTCATGGAGGAAGCAGATAAATACGTCGGTTTTCCCTATGTGTGGGGCGGCAGCACCCCGGAAACCTCTTTTGATTGCAGCGGCTTTGTGAGTTATGTGTTGACGAACAGCGGCCTATACAATACGGGCAGACTTGGGGCGCAAGGGCTTTACAACATCTCAACCCCTGTTTCTAACCCGCAGCCGGGGGATTTGGTGTTCTTTACGGGTACATACGACACCCCCGGCGTTTCCCATGTGGGGATTTATGTGGGCGAGGACGGGGACGGAAGCCCCGTCATGCTGCATTGTGGCGACCCTATCCAGTATTCAAAGCTGGACACCAGCTATTGGCAATCCCACTTTTACGCCTACGGGCGGTTAAATTACAATTAAAAGGAGTTGAAAAATGAATATTGTATCTTTTGGCGGCGGCACGAATAGTGCCGCCTTACTTATTGGCCTATACAAGCACAAAATCCCGATTGACCTTATCACCTTTGCCGATACGGGCGCGGAACACCCGCATACCTATCAATTTATCGAGATAATCAATCAATGGCTTGCGGAACACGGTATGCCGCAGATTACCGTTGTGCAGTATGTTGACCGCTACGGCAACCGCCTATCTCTTGAAACCGAGTGCTTGCGCTCTCATACGCTCCCGTCGATTGCCTACGGGCATAAGCGTTGTTCGCAGAAACACAAAATCGCACCGCAGGAAAAGTTTTGCAACCACTATGCGCCTTGCCGCGAAGTATGGCAGCGCGGCGAGAAAGTCAACCGCTATATCGGCTATGACGCGGGAGAAGTGAAACGGTATGAACATTCCCGCAAGTACAACGAAGCCGACAAAAAATATCATAACCGCTACCCCCTCATTGAAGAATGGGGCTGGAACAGGGACGATTGTATCCGGGAAATCAAAGCGGCAGGATTGCCGCAGCCGGGTAAATCGTCCTGTTTCTTTTGTCCGAGCATGAAGAAACAAGAGATTTTATATCTCAAAGAACACTATCCCGATCTATTTAACCGGGCGGCAACTTTGGAAGAAAACGCTATGCCCTATCTTAAAACCGTTAAGGGATTGGGGCGCAGCTATTCATGGAAAGAACAGTTTGGAAAGGAGTAAATGACTATGGCGAACACGAAACTTGACCGTATCGAAAGGGATATTGAGAAAACGAGGGCAAAAATCCTTGAACAGCAAAAGAAGCTGAAAGACCTTGAAGCGCAGAAAGTCGAGGAAGAAAACGCGCAGATCGTGCAAATGGTAAAGGCGGTACACCTTGACGGGACGCAGCTTGCCGCGTTCCTCTCCGCTTACGCCAGCGGCGAAATCACCTTGCCGCAGCCGGAAGC
>JAGZOP010000190.1 GCA_018383195.1 Clostridiaceae bacterium
AGCCGGTGTCTTTGGTATTACCGATGACGTGCTGGGCGGTTTTACAGATGATGTAAAAGCAGCCTTTCCGGTCATTGCCCAGCGGTTGCGGCCCAGGGCACAGATTGAGCAGGCATACCGCCAGACCCTGAGTACCCACGAGGAAGATAACCGGCAGACCGTCTCCGCAGCGGAGGATATTCTGTTTACCACCTTCACCAAGGAACTGGCCGACAAGGTGAAGATCAATCCCAAGTATGTGAATCGCCGTGGACAGGAGCTGAACAACGACCTCTGGGAAATTACCAAATGGTTTTTTACTCGTTATAATGAAAAGAACGATGATTGCCGTTTTGTGATTGACGAATTCAACCGTACGATCACGGCCACGGAGTACCGGGAACTGCCGGTGCTGTTCTACTACTGGACGGGGAGCCGGAACCGGCCCTATCGCAGCCAGAAGATGTACGGCATGGCAAAAGACTTCAAACCCAAGGCCGGACAGATTACCCTGTCCAGTATCATAGGCCGTGGGATTCTCCACGAGCTGGAGTGTGCCAACGAGGGAGTGCTGACCATCCCGACGGTGCAGGCGCCGTGCCAGATAGCCCTTTATACTGTCACCCTGGTTTCAGGCTCCAGCCGCACAGAACACGCCGTACTGTGCGGTTTGACGGATAGCGGCAAGGCCCTGGACGATGCAGCTTGCCGCAGCATCTTTGACTTGCCGGTGGAGAGCAGCACGGAGGATGAGCGGAGATCCCCCCACTGGTTAAAAGGAACCAGCCGCCCCCACCCGCTGGATCGGCTGGTGCCGAGTGATAAGATGATGGCGGAGCAACTGGAGCGCCTTTCGCCTGCCCAGGCCGAGGAAATGGAGCGGATGAAGCAGCAAGTGTCCGCTGATAAGGCGGCATTGAGCCGAGAACTGAACACCCTGGACAGCCAGGTACAGCAGGCGCAAGCGGAGCTGGAGGCCGTCACCGGCGACCGGCTGAAACGTCTGGCTGCACAGAAGAAAATCAACCAGCTTCGGCAGGAATATATGAAGCACCAGGAGAGCCAGTTCTTTGACGCCATGCGGCTGGATATGGAGCTGGAAGAAAAAATGAAAAGATAATCGAAACATTACCGGTGTTTCAATAGACCACGAGTATGTAGTGTGTTATACAAAGCAATTCGGACACCGGGTATTCCGTGGAACCGACAGAAAAACAGAACAATATAAGAATCCTGACAATGACCCCCGTGGCCCTTGGACAAGTGCTAACATGGTATCATACTCCGGATAGGCATAATGAAGCCTTTCCGCCACCTCACCGGATACCGCCCTGAACAATTGATGGCATAGAAATAATGCTTCCCATATGTTTT
>JAGZOP010000191.1 GCA_018383195.1 Clostridiaceae bacterium
TGCTTATCTTTTGGTCTTTGGTTCGGAATAGTGTAGTGCTGGCGGTCTATCTCTTGTTTTCGGTTGCTTGCTTCCTTACCGTACATGAGCATTTGCACCAGGGTTGTCGTTGCCGTAGCCTTCCAGCAGGTTGATGGCTCCCCAGATACCGAGACCGGCACCCAGTGCGATAACGAGAGTCTGAAGAACGGTTACTGCGCTATTGAAAAATGCCATAAATGTGTACCTCCTTGTACGATGCGCCCTTGTGGGCTGATGAATAGTGATTTTCCATCTGCATGTGCACCTGCAAATGGGCAAACATATAGCCAGATTTCCAATCCCAATCAGAAACCTGGCTATGTAAAGAGGCGGCAGCTCGCCGCCCCTTCTTATTCTGTTGCCAACAGCACACCTATGACATCTTCGTCACCGGAACGAACTTACTTGGCATGATCTGCATCAACCACTTCGTACTTATCACCGGGCTTGAGTTTCAGCCGATGGTCAAGAAACGCCTCGATGCTGAACGTGTTTTTCTTATCAGCACCGGCAGTGAGCTTGTAGTTCGGATGCTGGGTCAGATCATATTTATCTGACTTGAACGGTCTCACACCGCGCAGCTGCAAAATGCACTTACCGCCATCCAACACAGACAGTTCATCCACCGAGGCCAGGTCATGCCCGACTTTTTGGTAATTGGTGCCGTAGGATGGGCTATTACCTCTGGTATCGGAAGTGTTGTACAGATCAATCGTTTCTTTCCCCAGTGCCTGATTCAGCTCTTTCAGCGTAGTCGGCTCCGAACCGCCAAGAAAAATACGGGAATCCATATTGCCGATGATGGTATCGGCATTGTCCTTGTAGATTGCCTTCAACTGGCTCTGTGCCTGAAGCACCAGACACGCCGAGATTTCTCTTGATCGGATGGTGGCTACCAGCTTTTCCAGATTCGGAATCTGACCAATGTTCGCACACTCATCAATCAGGCAGCGCACATGCACCGGCAGTCTGCCGCCGTAAACATCATCCGCTTTTTCGCACAGCAGGTTAAACAGCTGTGTGTAAATCATGGAAATCAGGAAATTAAAAGTCGGGTCTGTATCGCTCA
Source organism: Clostridiaceae bacterium (assembly GCA_018383195.1). Taxonomy (GTDB): domain Bacteria; phylum Bacillota; class Clostridia; order Oscillospirales; family Butyricicoccaceae; genus Butyricicoccus_B. The sequence goes on from JAGZOP010000191.1 coordinate 1,091, forward strand.
TAATGAGGAACAGAGCCGTTTTCTTATCTCCCACCGTATCCAGCGACAGCTCATCGTACATAGTGATATCACGGACTTCCTCAATATCGAAGGGAGCAAGACGTGCGCCGCAGCTCACCAGAATCGACTTTAAGGTCTTGCCCGCCGCCAGCTTGAACTTGGCATATTGGCGGACAGCAAAGTGGTTCGGTTTTTTCTTTTTCAGAGCTTCAAACATCTGATCCACTGGATTCTGAAAGGTTTCATCATCCTCGCG
>JAGZOP010000061.1 GCA_018383195.1 Clostridiaceae bacterium
TGACTTCTTAATCATGGTTTTTGTCATGGTTAGTGAAGCAGTCACTTAGAGCATTTTCATTTCAGGAGGTACAGCCATGAGAAACGAGAAAATCACCCCTCTGTATGAGCGTTTGAGCCGCGATGATGAGTTACAGGGCGAGAGCAACTCCATAAGCCATCAAAAACAGATGTTAGAGGAGTTTGCCCGCCGGAATGGGCTGCCGAACCCCATCCACTTCACCGATGACGGCGTATCGGGAACCCGCTTTGACCGTCCCGGCTTTCTGGCGATGATGGAGGAAGTCGAGGCCGGACGGGTGGAGGCCATTGTTATCAAAGACATGAGCCGCCTGGGGCGCGACTATCTGAAAGTCGGCCAGGTCATGGAGATTTTGCGGCAGCGCGGCGTCCGGCTGATTGCCATCAATGACGGCGTGGACAGTCTGAAAGGCGATGATGATTTTACCCCCTTCCGCAACATTATGAACGAGTTTTACGCCCGCGACACCAGCCGGAAAATCCGCTCCGTGTTCAAGTCCAAAGGCATAAGCGGCAAGCACCTGACCGGCACCGTCATTTACGGCTATCTGTGGGACGAAAAGCGGGAACACTGGCTTGTGGATGAAGAAGCCGCCGAGGTGGTACGCCGTATCTTTTCCCTGACGATGGAGGGCTACGGCCCCTATCAGATTTCCAAGCTGCTGTCCGAAGCAAAGGTTGAAATCCCCGCAGTCCATCTGGCACACTTTGACGAAGGAGTAAACAGGACGAAGCCGGTCAAAGACCCCTACGGCTGGGGATCGTCCACCATTGTGAACATCCTGAAAAAGCGGGAATACCTGGGCCACACCATCAATTTCAAGACCCGCAAGCACTTCAAGGACAAGAAAAGCCACTATGTTGACGAAAGTGAGTGGACGATTTTCGAGAATACCCATGAGGCCATCATCGACCAGGAAACCTTTGACAATGTGCAGCGCATCCGGGCAAATGTCAGGCGCTACCCGGACGGCTGGGGCGAGGCCCATCCCCTGACCGGCCTGATGTACTGTGCCGACTGCGGCGGCAAGATGTATGTCCATCGCGTCAATAACGGCAAGCGTGACCCGCAGTTTACTTGCAGCCAGTACACCAAAGTCCCATGCGGGACGCTCTGCGGTACGCAGCACCGCATCCGGGCCGAAGCTGTCCTGACCCTGATAACCGATATGCTCCGGGCCATCGCGGAGTATTCTAAAAATGACCGGGCTGAGTTTATCCGCACCGTCCAGGAAACGCAGGCCGCCCAGCAGACCGCCGATATATCCAAGAAGCGGAAACGGCTGGCCGCCGCCCAAAAGCGGGCGGGGGAACTGGAAAAGCTGATTTGCAAAATCTATGAGGACAACGCCCTGGGTAAGCTGCCGGACACCCGGTATGAGGCCCTGGACGCACAGTACGCCAAAGAGCAGGACGCCCTCAATGCGGAAATCGCGGAACTGGAAAAGGCCGTTACCGGCTATGAGCAGAGCCGGAAATCTGCGGAGAAGTTTATTGCCCTGATTGACAAGTACGAGAATTTTGACACGCTGACAAATACCATGCTCAACGAGTTTGTAGAGAAAATCCTTGTCCATGAACGCGCCCGCAAAGGCAGCCAGGACACCACGCAGGAGGTTGAAATCTACTTCAACTTTGTGGGGCGGTATATCCCGCCCGCCTTGCAGCCGGTTCCCCTGACCCCGGAGGAACAGGAAGAACTGCGGAAGAAGGAGGAACGCAAGGACAGGCTTCACCAGAACTACTTGCGCCGCAAAGCAAACGGCAAGCAGAAGGAATGGGAAGAACGCTACAACGCCAGGCGCAAGGCGAAAATGGAGGCAGCAAAGGCCGCGATCCGGGCCGAGGATATGGAGAAAGGCATTTTTTCCACCGTCAGCCAGTTACCCAGGCAGGAGCCGCGCAAGGCCACCGTATCGGCCAGCGCCGCAGTTTAACCATCACAGTGCAAAGGAGGACGAACATGAACGAATTGACTTACACCCGCTGCGGAGATTACTACATCCCCGACCTGAAACTTTCCGAGCAGTCAGAGGCCCCCATCGGCAAGTATGGCCGTATGCGGCAACGCTACCTGAGGGAACACCGGCCCGGCCTTTACAGCAGCTTGATTTTGAGCGAAAAGCTGTACCCGCACCTATTGGAGATTGACCGGGCGGCGCGTGAACGGATGGACGCCATGCTGCCCCGCATGATGGAGGCAGCAGGCGTCACCGAGGAACTGAAAGCCCGTGACCCTATGCGCTGGGTAGGGCTGATGAACACGCTGAAAGAGCAGGTGGAGGAAATTATTCAAGACGAACTGATTTACAATTAGCTTTTTAGGCAGAGGCTTCGGCCTCTGCCTAAATCACAATTCTGACACGCTTTGCATCTTGTATTCTTCGAGATCAAGAAATATACTGAATATATTGGAGGAATGCGAGATGGAATATATGACTTTGAAAGAAGCAAGCGAAAAATGGGGCGTTTCGGCCCATCAAATAAACTATTACTGCGTCGATGGCCGTATTCCCGGAGCTGTGAAAATGGCGACAATCTGGCTGATACCGAAAGACGCAGAGAAGCCTGCTGACAGACGTAGGAAGAAGGAAAAAACAACCAATGAGATTAACGAAAAAGTGAATTTGACTGATTATAGACTTTTTCCTATTATGATACCAGCGAGCGAGGTGAAATCATGAGCTATACGATTATGGTCATAGATGATGAGCAGATGATTTTAGATATGCTTCGGGATCAGTTTGAAATGGAGCAGTATCAAGTAATCACAGCAAAAAGTAGTGAGGAGGCACTGCAAAAGCTGAACCAGCAGCCAGATATTATTCTGCTGGACATCAATATGCCGGGGATGGATGGCCTTGAGTTGTGCCGGGCGATCCGCGACCATGTGGCCTGCCCCATCCTATTCTTAACCGCCCGGATTGAGGAGGCAGACCGTGTAGCAGGCTTGCGGGCCGGTGGGGATGATTATATTTTGAAACCGTTCAGCCTGGCTGAGCTGACTGCTCGTGTTGAGGCCCACCTGCGCAGAGAGAGCCGTATCCAGCAAAAAATCAGTGTCCGGGGCTTTGGAGACATTGTGGTGGACTACGCCGCAAGGACTGTCTCGCGAAATGGCCAGCCCATAGAACTTTCCAAGGTGGAATTTGATATAGTGGAACTGCTTTCCCTCCACCCTGGACAGGTATTCAGCCGGGAAACAATTTATGAACAGGTGCGGGGCTTTGACGGCACCGCTGACAACGCTGTGGTGAAGGAACACATCCGCCGCATCCGAAACAAGTTGGGAGCGCAGTATATTGAAACAGTCTGGGGGTGCGGCTATAAATGGGTAAAATAAAACACTGGCTTCGCTCCATGCCGCTCCGCCGAGCCTTCGTATCACTTGTCCTTGTTATGGCGGTGCTTGTAGCAGGTATTTCGGCAGCGACTATTTTTACCTGTGTCAATGTGCAAAATCACATCTTGGAAAGTGTAACGGACTATCAGGTGCTGCCACCCCAGGAAACTGAGGATGAATATAACCTGGTGATTGCGGATGATGAACAGATTGTCCCAGGGGAAAATGGACAGCTTGTAATTTTATCCACCGAATACCAAATCGCCAATCTGAGCGATACACAGCGGGTGGCCTACTATGCGGCAAAAGCAGCCGTAGTCCTGGTGCCGACCTTGCTTTTCGTGCTTGGGACGATTTTCTGCGCCTGGATGTTCTATTCCATCAAACTGAAACAGCCGCTATCGTTACTCTTACAGAGCGCCGACCGCATATCGCAAAGCGACCTGGATTTTTGTTTGGATTATCCCGCTTCGGACGAAATGGGTGAACTCTGTCGGGCGATGGACACCATGCGGGCCGCCCTCCTAAAAAATAATCAAGAGACCTGGGCTATGATGGAGGAGCGGCGCAAGCTCAGCGCCTCCATCGCCCATGATCTCCGTACCCCCATCACCGTGATGAAGGGCTACACAGAATATCTCTCGCATAATGTCCCGCTTGGACGCATCAGCGAGGACAAACTGATGGACACGATCCACAATCTTTCTTTGGCAACAGACCGACTGGAACAGTATGCAAACCAGGTGCGCGAGATACAGGCGATGGACGCCATCCCAGTGAAGCCAACAGCTTGCTCTTTGCGGGAATTTTTTGAGGAGCAGGAGGACGAATACACCGTTTTGGCGCAGCAGCACCAGCTTCAATTCTCTATGGATATTAGTGGGGTTCCGGATATTCAGGTCATGCTGGATGGGATTTTGGTACATCGCATGATCGACAATGTGATTTCCAATGCCCTGCGCTTCGCCAGCCGTGAGATCAAATTAAAGGCTGGGTGGCAAGAAAGTCTGCTTACAATTCAAGTACATGATGATGGGAAGGGCTTTTCAGAAGAATCCCTCCGCTCCGCCACAAGGCCGTTTTACAAAGAAAACACGGAAAATGACCACTTCGGGCTTGGTCTCTCGATCTGCAACACCCTTTGCCAAAAACAGGGGGGAACGCTCTCTCTGAGCAATCACAACGGAGCCTGCGTAGAAATGCAGATACAAGCGGAAAAAATTGATGCCGATTGACCAATCGTAGACCTTTTCCCATTATACTCTCCTTATCCTACCGATAAGGAGAGTATTTTTATGCACAGATTTCTTTTTATTTCATTGGCACTTGTATGTTTGCTGGCTGGGTGCAGCGCACCGCAGACCAGCGACCCAGCCACGGACGAATCGGACAGCCTGGACGCCTATTTTGAGGAAGAACCAGCGGACAATGAGATGGGCTCTGCGGAATTTGGTCTGCAAGACCCGATGGACACGGTTTACACCTACGATGGTGAGTCCTTGGAAATTCCGTTCTCCATAACTGGCGCTTCTTTTGGAAAGACTACAGAGATCGGCGTCCTCCTATTTGTGGATGGGGTGGCCCAGCCCTATTCCGCAGTCTATGAGGATGGTACAGAGCTTGAGGAAAGCTATATGCAGGTCTTTAACCTGGACTATGAACAGCAGGAGAATTTCGACATGGTATTCCAGCCCATGACAGGCAAAGCGGGAGAAACCGTCCCTGTTATGGCTGTCACCATTCTGGAACCCAGTTTTGTGGCAGAGGGGCCGGATAATCCGCGTTATGGCTTCCACCACCAGGAATCTGCAACCACATCCCGCCAGATTTCTTTTGTAGCAGACGCCCCCGCACAGACATTGGCGACAGCCGGTACGGACTACAATGTGGTGGATCTGCCGCAGGACATATTAGATACCCTGGCCGCATGGGGTGCGACTGATAGCTTGGACACGACAGCAACCTTGTCCCTGGGTGTAGAAGATGGAAATTACATTCAGGCAGACGGGAAAACGGCAACGATTACTGTGCAACTCTACGGCGGGCCGGAGACGGATTTCAATATCACTCTGTTTATCAACCACCAGCCTGTCCAACTCAATGGAGCGGACTATCTCTCTGTTCGGACGGTGAAAAACCAGATGGTGGAAGCCACATTCAAGATTGATACCTCTGCACTTGGTACGCTGAACACAGTCTATGCCATTGCCGTTACCCCGGAAGATGGGGAGCTTGAAATCAACAATCCAGTTAAGACAGCATCTGTACTTTTGGTCAACGGGGAGGTTTGACGAACATGAAAAGAATCAGTATTTTGCTTGCGCTTACACTCAGTCTTTCTCTGCTTTCCGCCTGCGGAGGCAACGAACCGGCGGCAAGCACCGGAAATCCGTCCAGCGAGTCCTCAGCGGACTCCCAGCAGGTTCCTGACGGATCGGCAGAGCAGACGGCTGGCATCGGGGCCGATTTTCTCTCGCCGGAGTACGATTATACCACAAATGAGCTGAAACTGACCGACCTATCTACCGGCGAAGTAACAGCCACCTACGCTTTTGACGCCGCCCAAACGCCCCTGCTGACAGACAAGACCAGCCAGGGGGCCATCGTTATGCTGTCCAGCCAGACAGCGGCGGATGTGCAGGATACCGGCGGGGTCACGGTGATCTCCGGCGACAGCTCTGCGGAGACACTGTATTACTGGCTGTTCGATCAAAGCCTTAATCTGGTGAATACCTATGAATTGACGGACGAGACATTGGTAAATGGGCTTTGGGGCTCTGTCTTTGCCGCTGCGCCGGATGGGAAAACCCTTGTATATGCGGAAGGGCCCAGTCTTTATCAATATACCTTTGAGACACAGGAGCTGACGGAAATCACTCCGGCCATGAGCGAAACCGTTTATTTTGAGGCAGTCGGGTACAGCGGCAGCGGAGACTATTTGGCCTTTTTCGGAAGCCTGGACGGGCAGGAAAATACCACAGCCTACGGCTCGATTGGCTTGAGCAGCAACACCGCCGCTGTTTTTACCGCCGATGGCTTTTCCGGTTCTATGCTCTCTGTGAACGGAGAATATGCCGCTGTTTCTGATACGATTCTGCCCGCCAGCATGGGAGGCGCAAAGCAGACCGGCTCCGTCCTCTTTTTGGACTTGGCCCAGCAGCAGGGAAAAGCAATCAGCGTGGAGAGCGGAGATGAAAGCGGGATTGCCGCTGTATCCGCAGACGGCCAGTACATTGTGACCTGTGCGGGTGGGGACAGCCCAAGCGGCACTCTGCGGGCCTATCAGGTCAGCGATGGCACGAAAGTTGCGGATGAAACCTATACGATGGATGCAAACTGCAAGCCCTATGAAATTTGGGTCATCGGTCATTCCGCCTATGCAGCCCTGGGTACGGATGACGGCTATGCCCTCTCACAGGCGGTTGACCTTCCGTGAGGAATACATGATGAAACTGGAACTTGAAAGCATCACAAAATTTTATGGAAAATATCCCGCGCTCCAAAATGTTTCCGCAGTTCTGACAGAAGGCGTCTACGGCCTGCTGGGGCCAAATGGAGCTGGCAAGACGACACTGATCAATATTTTGATTGGAATACTGCCTGCCAGCGGCGGCGTGATCCATCTGGACGGTGAAAACACCGTCCAGATGGGCGGGCGCTACTTCGACCAGATTGGCTATATGCCCCAATACCCTCAGTTCTATGCAAATTTTACCGTACAGGAATTTTTGGACTATATGTGCCAAGTAAAAGGGGTAGCGAACGCAAAAGAGAGCATCGACGCGGCGCTGGTTTTCGTCAACCTGGAGGAAAACCGCAGCAAGCGGATCGGGGCGCTGTCCGGCGGGATGCGGCAGCGGCTGGGGATCGCCCAGGCCATTCTGAACGACCCCAAACTGCTGGTGCTGGACGAGCCGACGGCGGGCCTTGACCCAGGCGAGCGGATTCGCTTCCGCAATCTTATTTCTCGTCTGGCCAAGGGGCGTATTATCCTTTTAGCTACCCATATTGTTTCCGATGTGGAATATATCGCCAAAGAAATCCTCCTGCTTCGGAGGGGTACACTGGTCATGCAGGGTACGCCCAGGGAACTGGAACAGAGCATCCAGGGAAAGGTGTGGGAGGTGTCGGCCAACGAGGCGGATATGGCCCTGATGGTGGACACCTACTGCGTGAGCAACATCAAGCAGCAGGACGGCTCCTATCTGCTGCGCATTGTAGATGACGGGAAACCGCTCCGGGGCGCAAGGCCGGTGCCCCCCAATCTGGACGACCTGTTCCTGCATACCTTCTTCCAGCCCAGTGAGGGACAGTCATGAGTTTTCTCTATTTGGAGGCAAGGAAAGGCATCCTGCGGCGTTATACACTGATCGCGCTGGCGCTGTTCCTGTGCCTGAATACGGTCAAAATCATCGCAGACTATCGCGCCGGCGAGATACGGCCTGTTGCGGCCAATACAAGCGGGATGCAGACAGGCTACAACACCATATATGAGCGGATTAAAGGCCCTATTACAGAGGAAACCGTGCGCTTCCTCACGTCAGAGTACCAGCGGCTGGACGATTTGACGGCAGATGGTACATATAGCCGGGAACCGCAGGAGGGGACGTACAGCGGCTATATCTTTGGCGACTACTATCTGCTCCACAGCTATTTCTATCCCCACATGGAGTACAGTGTCAAATATTCCTCTGACATGGAGGAAATTCTGGCCCAGGCAAAAGAAAACGTGACCTTCTATCAGGAGAGCGGAAATGTAGCGGGAGCGGCAGAAAATGCCTACATTCTAAACCATTATTCAGGCCGAACGATCCCCGCGTTTTATCTGTATGACGGTTGGGAGGCCCTACTGTCCTATGACTTTTCCGATCTGCTGATCCTGCTCTTACTCATTTTGGCGGTAGCACCCACATTCACGCGGGAGAGAGAAAATGGGATGACGCTGATCCTATCCTCCTGCAAGCGAGGCAGATGGCCTCTGCTCTTTTCCAAATGCGGCGCTGGCGTGATGTTTGCGTGGATACTAACGATTCTGTTCGCCCTGTCAAACCTGCTGGTATTTGGGCTTTTGTGTGGCTTTGAAGGCTGGTCCAGCCCGCTCTATGCCATCGAGAGTTATCAGTACACGCCATTTTCCGGCTCCATTTTGCTGTTCTATGGATTGATGAGTGGGATGAAAGCCATCGGTTTCAGTGTGACAGCACTCTTGCTGATTTTCCTGTCCGCCTGTTTCCAAAAATCACTCTATCCCTGTCTGATTGGATTGGGGCTCGGTGCGGCATTGAACTACTGCGCTGGCTGGGCGCTCTCCTCCGTGTGGTGGAAGCAGGCCCTCGCTTGTATCAGCCCATTCACCTTGACAAGCGGCAGTAAACTGCTGGAAAGCCTGTCCGGGGAAAGCATCGGTGGGGTATATTTGCTCCAGATTCTTGTCGTTCTGATCGTTCAAGCTGTAATCGCGTGTCTGCTGGTCATAGCAATCAGGAGGAAATCATGCTGCAAGTAGAATTAAAAAAGATATTGTTTCACCATAAAGGGCTTTTACTTCTTCTGATTTCTCTGGCGGCCTATGCAGTCTTTTGTGTTGGCAGTGGCTACGACAGCAGTTATGTGATTGACGGGAATGAAGATACTTATCTGGCCTACATGGATCGCTGGCAAGGCGAGGTGACAAAGGAAAAAACGCAGGAGATGGAGGTGGAATACGCAGAAGCCTCCCGTTCCGATGACGGCAGAAAAGCCGCCTTCTTGACCATCTATAACCAGTATTACTACGCAAAAGAGGACCCCGCCCATCGCTTCCTGATGGATGAGCGGGGATGGGACACACTCCTGACCCACGATGGGGTGAATGTGATCCTGTTGTTGTTCCTGCTGGCGCTTTGTATTCCGGTATTTTGTGGGGAATACCAGTGTGGGATGGCACAGATCCTCCGCTCTTGCAGAAATGGCCGAGGGCGGTTGGTTGGGATCAAGTTAGGCGTAATGGCGGCCCTGGCGGTTCTGGCGACGGCTTTGTTTCAGTTGGTGCAGTTTGTTGTTGTCTCCTTATTGGTCGGCCTGGATGGAGCATCCTATCCGCTGCAAAGCCTGTCCTTTTTTGAACATTCGCCCTATCTCATTTCCGTTGGACAGGCGTATAGGATCGTAGTCCTGTCCAGGTGCTTGGGTGCTGCTTGGTTTGCAATCCTGATTGCCCTGCTCTCCATCCTGTTCCGGCAGACGGTACTGACTACATTTTCCGGCATCGCGATTTCTATCCTGCCACATTTGATCGGCGGCAGCTTTCTCAAATATGTCCTTCCGCTCCCGGCGGGTCTGCTGGCCGGAACCGGCTATGTGTGGGGGACACTGACAGAGGTTGGATATGACGAGAACTGGAACCTGATTGATATAGTGACCTTTCCGGGCATCACGCCGGAGCAGTTTGGACTTTTGGCGATTCTGTCCTTGGCTATCATCTGTCTGCTGATTTGGCTCTGTCTCAGGTTTTATGTCGGTAGACGGAAGGCCATTTCTACTCGCCCTCTCCTGACAGCGGTATTGATACTCTGTATGACCGTTTCATTGAGTGGCTGCGGGCAAAGCAATTCTGCTGAGATTACGCATGATTTTCTGGCCGATGCGTCCAAGGGAGAAAACAGCACCTATACAGTGGAGCTTGATATGGTGGAGAACACCATCACCGCGACCAGCAAGGCCACAGGTGAGGCCATCCTGCTGACCCGTGATCCCTTTGGACAAGCTGGGGCGATCTCCAGCATCTACGTTGATGAGGACGCCTGTTATTACGCCTCCAGCGGCGAGGTGGGCGATGGTTTTCAGATTTATCGGGTTGACTTAAAGGATTTCTCCACACGGCTTTACTTCAGCACCGGCTCTGATAACACGGCGACTTTTTGGGGACTGCTTGACCATGAACCAACGGTGGATGAACTGCTGGCCGATGTGGGCTCTGTTACATCCTTTGTCGTAGACGGGAATTACATCTACTATCTGCAAGGCGGACGGCTCTATAAGGTGTTCCGTTGGACGGGATGGGAGACAGTGGTTGTCCCCAACGTAGAAGGAATGCACAGCTTGGAGTATATGAGTGTTATCTGATACTAATTAACTTATGTTACCAAATATAAAAAATCTGCCAGCGGCAGAAAAGAGAAAAACCGCTGCGTGGCAGATTACTTTTCACACCTATTTTTTGCTGGCGGCGGTTTTGAGAAATCAAGGCCGCCGCTCTTATTTTTATCTGAAGGAGAGTGATGCCAGAACAGGCGGCCCAAGGAGGGAGCCGCCATGAGAGCAGGAATATGTAGTTCGTCAAAAAAAGCCCAGCCACCGAACCGGTCCCGTCTGGCAGCCGGTGCGAAAATTGTCATTCTGTAAGTGAATATTGGAGTTTTTGCGCTCGAATAGCTTCATGCTGTCCGGGCGTTTTTTCATACCTATGGGGCCGGAGCATCGGGCCAACATGGCCCGAACCTTGCCCCCGGTGTCGTTCCCCGCCGCCCTGTTCAGATTTTCCCGCAAAAATCTGAACGGAGGAAAGGCCGATGGAAGTCACCATCAATTACAACGGACAAGCTGTGGCCGTGGAGGTCACGCTGGAAGTCTATGAATTTCTTGACCGGGCCGACCACAAAGCCGAGAACCTGTCCCATGAGCAGCGGCGGCACTGGGATGGCCGGGAGTTTGACGAATACATAGTTGCCACCGAGGGCGTGGGTATCTATGGCGAAACGCCGGAGGAATACCTTTGCCGCATGGAAACGCTGGGCGAGCTGATGGCCGTCCTGGACACCTGCACCGTGGCCCAGCGCCGCCGGTTCCTGCTCTATGCCCTGGACGGGCTGACCCTTGCGGAGATCGGAACGGTGTGCGGCTGTTCCAAAGTATCCGTCTATGAGAGCATTGACGCGGTTCGGAAAAAATTTTTGAAATTCTTTGCGAACTACCCTAACAAATGACCCCTTTTCGGGCTACCAAGTGAAAGGGATTGTTTCCCTTATCCCAGCGGGAGGCGGACAGCGGACAAGCTGCCCGCCTCTCCCATTTTCAGGA
>JAGZOP010000062.1 GCA_018383195.1 Clostridiaceae bacterium
ATGACCGCCGTATTTTGCGGTGTAACCAACTGTCCTCTGACCTCGATTTTGCTTTCCTATGAATTATTTGGCGGCGCAGGACTTCCGCTGTTCGCGCTGTGCATCGCAGTCAGCTATATGCTTTCCGGCTACCGCGGCCTGTACAGCGAACAGAAAATTATGTATTCCAAATACAGCGCCGAATTTGTCGGTCGCCGGTCGGGCGACTGATTCCCCCATCCATGCTGCGAAAAAGGAGATTTCCCATGAAACCCATAGACTACACTCTTTACGTCATCACCGACCGCACCTGGCTTGCGGGCGGCTCGCTTGCGGACGCTGTCCGCGCTGCCATCGAAGGCGGCGCAACCGTTGTGCAGCTGCGCGAAAAGAACATTCCTGATGAGGAATATATTTCCCGTGCACAGGAAATCAAGCCTATCTGCGACGCATCCGGCGTACCGCTTCTCATCAACGACCGCGTTGCGGTCGCGCAGGCGGTCGGCGCGGGTGTGCATCTCGGCGCATCGGACGGCGACATCGCAGAAGCCCGCCGCATCCTCGGTCCGGACGCGCTCATCGGCGCAACTGCAAAAACCATCGAACAGGCGCAGGCGGCAGAGCGTGCAGGCGCAAACTATCTCGGCTCGGGCGCTGTATTCGGTTCCACGACCAAAACAGACGCCAAGCCTATGACCATTCCGCAGTTTTCTGAAATCTGTAAATCGGTGTCCATCCCGGTGGTTGCCATCGGCGGCGTCAGCGCAGAAAATGCGCACGCGCTCAAAGGCGCAGGTATGGTGGGGCTGTGCGTCATCTCCGCCGTATTCGCAAAGCCGGATGTAAAAGCCGCAGCGCAGACCATGCGCACACTGGCAGAGGAGGTCTGCCGATGATCCGCGGCGCAATTTTCGATATGGACGGTACTCTGCTCGATTCCATGTGCGTTTGGGAGCAGCTTTCCCAGCGCTATCTGGACAAGTTCGGCGTGCGCCTGACCGCGACCGACTACGCGGCGCTCGAGGCATGCACCCAGTTTCAGGCTGCCGAATACTTCTGCACACGCTATCCCGCAATCACCGAATCCCCCGCACAGGTCATGCAGGGCATGGACGAGTTGATCTGTGCGCGGTATGAAGCGCTTGCCAAGCCGCGCGACGGCGCGCGCGAACTGCTCCGCGCCCTGCGGGATGCGGGTGTTTCCATGGCGGTTGCAACCCTGACCGACCGCAAGCACGCCGAAAAGGCGCTTGCAGACCGCGGCATGCGTGATTTTTTCGATGTTTTTCTCACGATTGACGATGTCGGAGTCAGCAAGCGGAATCCCAAAATTTATCAGCTCGCCGCTGAACATATGGAACTCCCGCCCGCAGAATGCATGGTGTTTGAGGACGCGCCCTATGCGGGCGAAACCGCCAAACGCGCAGGGTTTCAGGTGTGCGGCATCGCGGAGCCGTGGTACGCCGCAGGCGAAACGCAGCTGCGCGCCGTGAGCGACTTGTTCATGGAACACAGTTTTTTCGAGGTGATTCCCGCCATTTTGCACGAAATCGGAAAATAACAACATTTTTTTGCACGAACCCCATTGCAATCTCATTTCTCTTCCATTAAAATAAAGATAATGAGTGGCTGCATACGTTTTTCGTAATGCAGCCCCATTTTTCGCAATTTTTCAGCAAGGAGGATTTTTATGGACCAATCCCAAAACAAAATGGGGACACAAAAGATTGTACCCCTGATCTTTTCCATGGCGCTCCCGGCTATGATTTCAATGCTGATCAGCGCACTTTACAATATTGTAGACAGCATTTTTGTCGCAAAATATTCGCAGGACGCACTCACTGCGGTTTCTCTTGTATTTCCGCTTCAGCAGCTTGTCATCGCCATCGCGGTCGGCACCGGCGTCGGTGTAAACTCGCTGATTGCGCGCCGTCTGGGCGCGCGGATGCAGAGCGAAGCGGACAACGCCGCAAAGCACGGTGTTGCCCTTTCCGTTGTCAGCGGCATTGTATTTGTTTTCATCGGCTTTTTCCTCAGCCGCCCGTTCCTTGCCGCATTTACCAACCGCGCTTCTGTCCTGGAGCAGGCGGTGCAGTATTCGCACATCGCAGTCGGCCTGTCTATCTTCGTCATGATTTCCATTATGTGCGAAAAAATTCAACAGGCAACCGGCAATATGATTATCCCCATGGTGCAGGGTCTGACCGGCGCGATCTTTAATATTATCCTTGACCCGCTGATGATCTTCGGCATTGGTCCTTTCCCCGAAATGGGTATCCGCGGCGCGGCAATCGCCACGATAGTCGGACAGATCTTCGGCATGTTTGTCGGCATCTGGGGCGCTTTTTGTCACCAGAAGGTGGTCGATGTCCGCATGCGCGGCTTCCGTTGGGAATGGGAAGCTGTACGCGAAATTTATCGCGTCGGTCTGCCGGGCATCATCATGCAGAGCATTTCCAGCGTCATGGTTTCTGTCATGAACCTGATTCTGATTACGTTCTCCGAAGTTGCCGTCGCTGTACTCGGCATCTACTTTAAGCTGCAAACCTTTGTCTTTATGCCGGTATTCGGTCTGAATCAGGGTGCGCTCCCCGTCATGGCGTTCAACTATGGCGCGCACAACCGCCATCGCCTGATGAGTGCATACCGGGTTTCCCTGATCGCGGCGTTCGTGATTATGATTGCCGGTCTTGTAGCGTTCCAGGTTCTCCCCGAGCCCATGCTCATGCTGTTTGCCGACACGAACGATGCCGCTGCAACCGCAACGCTGCTTGAACTCGGCACCCCCGCGCTGCGCATCATCAGCCTGTCCTTCCCCTGTGCAGCGTTTGGCATCATCACCTCGACCCTGTTCCAGGCCATTGGACGCGGTGTCGCCAGCCTGATCGTTTCGGTTGCGCGCCAGCTGCTTGCCATCCTGCCCGCTGCATGGCTGCTCGGCAAGCTGTACGGTTTAACCGCCATTTGGTTTTCCTTCCCCATCGCGGAAGTGATTGCAGTGATTCTTTCCGCCGTACTGCTGTACCATGCATATCATACCGAACTTCGTTTTCTGGAAACTCCAAAGGAGGGATAAGCGATGCTTCGCACGCTGATCTGGTTTACATACTTCTGGCTGTATCTGCTGCTGTGCCTTCCCATCAGCCTGTTTGTACGCTATCTTGTTAAAAAGGACAGCACCAAGGCGGATCATTATGTCGCGCATTTTGTAAAGAACTGGGCGCGCCGCCTGCTGCGCCTCGCAGGTGCGGAGGTGAGCGTCTCTGGTCAGGAACATCTGCCCGCCGAGGGTTCCTACATGGTAGTCGCCAACCACCAGGGGTATTTCGATATCCCGATCATGCTCGCCTGCGTGGGGGAACCGCGCGGTCTGGTCGCCAAGCAGGAGATTGACCGGATTCCCGGCATCCGTACTTGGATGCGCTATCTGCACTGCCTGTTTGTAGACCGCAGCAGTCCACGCGCCGGTGCACAGATCATTGTAGACGGCGCAAAGCTCCTGGAAAGCGGTCACAGCCTGACCATTTTCCCCGAGGGAACGCGGTCCAAGGGCGGTCCGGTGAAAGAATTCAAGGCAGGTGCGTTCCGCATCGCGTCCCGTGCGGGCGTACCGGTCGTTCCGGTCACCATCGACGGTTCTTTCCGCCTGATGGAAGGCAACGGTATGAAAATCCGTCCCGCATCGGTGCACGTCACCATCCATCCTCCGATTACGACCAAGGGTATTGCACGCGAAGATCTTCGCGCCCTGCCGCATACCGTCCGGGATACCATTGCATCCGAACTTGCATCTTAAAAGCATAAAAAACGGTGTTTCCATTTGGAAACACCGTTTTTTTACCCATTTTTCAGCCGTCACGCTGCTCTGATAAACGGACCGATGCGCCGCGCGTCTCGGGCGGACGCACTGCCGCGCCGCGCAGCTTCAAATATTCTGCCGTATAATCTTCCACCGAACGCGGCGGCTCCTTGACTGCCGCCGAGTCAATATGCGCATGATCGTCATAGCGCGGAAAATCCTTTTCTTCCATGCAGCATCCCTCCTTCCGAAGTAGCATGCCGCAGGAAAGCGATTTTATGCGCGCACAAACCCAACCGATTCGCCTTCGGCGAGCGAAACCGGCAGCACAACGCGCTCACTGCTGTTTTCCCCGTTCTGAATGAACGAAATCAGCTTTTTCACGCAGGTTTCTGCCTGCACCGCACAGTGTACATCGACCGAAGTAATCGCCGGAATCGCCATTTTTCCGATAACGGTATTATCAAATCCAACTAATGCAATATCGTCCGGCACCGAATAGCCCTGCGCAAGCAGCGCCTTCATTCCAATCATCGCCATATTGTCATTGGTGCAGATGAACGCCTCCGGTTTATCTTCGCAGCGCGCAAGCGCAGCAAAGATGCGGTCATAATCGTACACATGCACGGCATCCATATCAACGAGTACATGATCGGGGTTCACCGACAGACCGAGGTGCATCATCCCGCCGATATATCCCTGATACCGCTCCATAAAGCCGGTACTGTGGTTGGGATTTCCCAAAAAACCAATCCGGCGGTAGCCGCGGTCATACAGATGCTCCACCGCAAGCAAGCCGCCTTTGAGGTTGTCCTCAATGACCGTGCACACCTGCAAATGCTCATATCGCGTACCGGTTGCAATGACCGGCACGCCGCATCCGGCAACCTTTGCCGCAATCCGCTCTTCCATATCGCCGAGAATAATCACACCCGCAATGGAGTTGCTTTCAAATTTGCGGCGCAGCTCGTCCGGGTCCACATCACAGCTTGCACAGTTGAATACCATCAAATTATAATTCGATTCATGCGCTGTACTCAAAATATGCTGATGAAAGCTCATATAGAAATAGGAATCGCGCAGGCGCTCCCCTGTGGACACGAGACCGATATTCCGCATTTCGCTCTTGCCCTTTTGCCCAAAATAACCGAGTTCTTCGGCAATCTGGAGGATATTTTCCCGGGTTTCCTGCTTGACACTCGGCATGTTCCGCAGCGCAAGGGAAACCGTATTGACCGATACCCCCGACCTCTGCGCAATGTCCTTTAGTGTGACTCTCATATCCCCATACCTCCATGTAGGCGCTTATGCCCCATTATCTAAATCTTATCATTTTAATGGTATCCTATTTTTTCGCAAAACGCAACACCCAAATTTGCTGAACTGCAAGAATTTCAAACAAATATTATATCTGATTTCTGCTTAACCGCATAAATACTATACTTTCAAACTTATTGGAGCATAACGAAACATTCATTTTACCACGATTGAATTAGCCTTGATATGACAAACATCACCAAAAAGCAGTGAATCCTAAGACTAGCTACTTTGTATGAATGCGTCCGAAGTTGTCAAACTGAAATTGTATGTTGGAAATTATTCTACATCAATCACATCATCTTCATTCATTTCTATGACCGTAGTACTACCTTCAGTTGAAAAGGTTTTATATGCCGACATACCAAATATCACCAAAATAATATTGATGACTAAAATTGTTAATAAAATAATCCCAATAATTTTCCAAATTCTTTTACTCCGCATATTCTTAATTGCCATCTGTTCACTGATTTTTGCAAGTTGTTCTGCAATAACATCATTATCATCTTCATCAGTTATTGTTCCTCCAAGCAATATGCTTACTCTTGTATCCAGTATATCTGCAATTTTTGAAAGAAGATCTGCGTCTGGAACCGACAACCCTTTTTCCCATTTACTCACTGTCTGTCTTACAACATTCAATTTGATTGCAAGTTCTTCTTGTGTATATCCTTTTGCTTTTCGCATTGCTTTTAAGTTTTCATTGAACATATTTATGTCCTCCTCGCATGTTTGATGATGATAGCATACATAAATATGCCCGTTGCCTCAAGCAATACAAATCAACATTATAGTTGCATTACTCTTATATTGATGCAAAACCCAATATTCTATTGTTCCCATTATCGCATAGAACTGAATTTACTGCCACTATATTATTTGAAAATAAATCCTTGTCTTTTTGAGAAAAAAGCAGCGCCGTTTGATACGGCGCTGCTTTTACAACGAACTTAGCCGAGCTTGACGCCGGACTCTTCAATCTTTGCTTCCACTTCTGCGCGGAAATCTGCTACATTATCCTTGCTCAGAACAACAACATCCAGCGGCTGCTGCTTTTCAACGCTCTCGCCCTTGAGAATCTTCACTGCATTGACAACGCCCTGATAGCCTTCTTCGATCGGCTGCTGTGCAACCGAACCGCTCATCTCGCCCTTTTCAATCGAATCCATCGCGTTAAAGGTGCCGTCAAAGCCAACGACTACAACGTCCTTCATACCCGCTGCCGCAACTGCCTGATATGCGCCAAGCGCCATATCGTCGTTCGTGGAGTAGAACGCCTTGATGTCCGGGTTTGCCTGAATGATATTCTCAGCAACGTTAACAGCCTTGCCGCGGTCGGAGTCTGCGGGCTGAACCGCTACAACTTCCAGACCTGCTTCTTCCATTGCCTTCTGTGCGCCTTCGGAGCGCTGATCGTGTACTGTCTGACCAACCAGACCGCGGATGATTGCAACCTTGTCGCCCTTTTGCAGCTTGGACGCGATGAACTCGCCGCCCTGACGGCCTGCGTCCAGGTTACCGGTACCAACGAAGCAGGAGTACAGGGACTCATCCTCTGTATTCAGCATTGCATCGATCAGAACCAGAGGAATACCCGCGTTCTTTACGGTCTGCGCCGCAGAAACCAACGAAGTCGGCTCATTTGCTGCCAGAACAATCGCGTCTACCTTATTGTTGACTGCGTCCTCGACCATGTTGATCTGCGTTGCAGAGTCAGACTCTGCGTTCGGACCAATGACGTTTACCTTGACGCCGAGTTCCTTGCCTGCCAGCTTTGCGCCAGCCTCGACCATGTGCCAGTAGTCGCTGTTGAGCGCCATGCAGATGGTGGTGATTTCATATTCGCCATCGCCGCCCGCAGCCGAGGAACCACCTGCCGAAGAGCCGCCTGCCGGCGTCTTCTTATCTCCGCCGCAGCCTACCAAAGTACCAGTGAGCATGAGTCCGCTCAATACCAGTGCCAGCATTCTTTTTTTCATTGTTCTTTCCTCCTTAGTGAATGGGGTTATTCTCTTCCTCTCGTGAGGGGTGCTACAAATTTTATGCCGCAGCCGTCTCTTCCTTCTTCATGCGCTTGACACGCTTGAAGCCGCCGCCGCGTACCACGTCGATGAATACCGCAACGATGATAATCGCGCCGAGGAAAATGGTCTGCATATCCGAAGATACGTTCAAAAGGTTCAGACCGTTGCGCAGAACCGAAATCAGCAGGACGCCGGTAAAGGTGCCGAGCACGTTGCCCTTGCCGCCGAAGAAGCTGGTGCCGCCGATAATAACCGCTGCAATCGCGTCGTTCTCCAGCAGGTTGCCGGACAGCGGATATGCCGAGTCGGTACGGCCGGTCAGCATGATGCCGCCGAGCGCTGCCATCACGCCCGAAATCACGTAAACGCTGGTGCGTACAAAATCAACATTGATACCGGACAAGCCTGCCGTATTGATGTTGCCGCCAACCGCATAAATATGTCTGCCGAGGGTGGTGTAGTTCAGGAATACACTGAACAGGATGTACATAATCAGCATGAGGACGAACGATACCGGAATCTTGCCGAGCAGGGAATCCTGATTGCTGCTCAGGAACGACGAGCCCGCCCACTTGATTGCCAGCGGCATGCCTGCAATCGGGGTTGCGCCCGTGATGACCAGACCGATGCCCTTATAGATATTCTGCGTGCCAAGGGTCGAAATAAACGGATGGGGCAGCTTGCACTTGGTCAGAAGCAGACCGTTTACCAGACCAAGCAGTGCGCCGGTAACGATACAGATGATAATGCACAAAATCGGGTTCAGTTCCATCTCAACCGCGCACTTCGCCATCACGATTGTGGACAGCGTCATGGTGTAGCCGATGGACAGGTCGATGCCCGCGGTCAGGATACAAACCATCATGCCGAGCGACAGGAAGCCGTTCAGCGCAGTCTGACGCGCGACGTTCATCAGGTTGCCTACTGTAAGAAAGTTTTCATTTTTAAACGCAAGGAACGCGCCGAGCAGAAGCAATGCCACCAGAGGACCCGCCTTGCCGATCAGTTCCTTTGCTTTGGATACCGCAGTGTTATTCATTCCAGTTTACCTCCCGTTGCCAGCGTCAGGATTTCTTCCTGACCGTAATTTCCGTCGTTCGGGACAATGCCGGTCTGCCGGCCTTCATACATCACCATGACACGGTCGCTCATTCCGAGAATTTCTTCCATTTCCGAGGAAACCATGATGATCGACGCGCCCTGTTCCAGAAGCTGGTTCATGATATTGTAAATCTCAACCTTTGCGCCAACGTCAACGCCCTTGGTCGGCTCGTCAAAGATAAAGACCTTTGCACCGGTCAGCAGCCATTTCATAATGACAATCTTCTGCTGGTTGCCGCCCGAGAAGTTCACCGAAAGCTTATCCGGCTGCATGGGGCGCAGATTCAGATAGTTTCCATATTCCTCGACCATTTTCCGGCGCTTTTTGTTATCAATCAGTCCGAATTTGTTCTTAAACTGCCGCATGGTAACAATGGTGCCGTTCTCAATCACGTCATGAATGAGGATCAGCCCCTCTTCCTTGCGGTTCTCCGTGATGAGGACAACGCCCTTTTTAATCGCGTCCTGCGGGTTTTTAATGTTTACTTCTTCGCCCTCAATATAGATATGTCCGTCCGCCAGAGGGTCTGCACCAAAAATAGCGCGCATGGTCTCGGTGCGCCCTGCGCCAACCAGACCGAATACGCCGAGCATTTCGCCCTTACGAACCGAAAATCCGACATTGTCGAACTTGTCTGCGCTCAGTCCCTCACAGCGGAATACTTCCTCGCCGATCGGCACATTCCGCTTCGGGAATTTCTCTTCGAGCGACCGTCCAACCATCATCTTGATGATCTGATCCTCTGTTACGCCTGCCACGTCAATCGTCGGACCGGAGTTCTGACCATTTTTCAGCACCGTAACCTTATGTCCAACCTCTTTTGCCTCGTCCAGCTTGTGCGTGATAAACAGAATGGAGACGCCGTCCTTCTCGTTGAGTTCCTTCATGAGCTTCAAGAGGAAATCAATCTCTTTGCGGCTGAGCGACGAGGTCGGTTCATCCATGATGAGCAGCTTTGCATTGCGGTCAATCGCGCGGGCGATTTCGACCAGCTGCCGCTGACCCATGCCGAGCTTTTCCATCGGCGTATCTACGTCGAGATCGGCAAGACCCACACGCTCAAGCGCCTTCTTCGCACAGCGCTTTTGCTCCTTCCAGTCGATGAGTCCTCCCTTGCGCTTCTCGAACCCGAGATACATGTTCTCAACAACACTCAGGCAGGGAATATTGCTCAGCTCCTGATAGATGACCGCGATACCAAGGTCATACGCATCCTGAATGCTGTGCAGCTTGACCGGCTCGCCCATCCATAACATTTCGCCGCCCTCGGGCTTGTTAATGCCGATGATGGTCTTAATCATTGTGGACTTGCCTGCGCCGTTTTCACCAAGTAGCAGATGGACTTCACCCTGCTGTATAGTGAGGTTCACATGGCTGAGCGCCACGACGCCGGGGAAGATCTTGGTGATATCGCGCATTTCCAGCAGAGGCACCTGCTTTTTGCCTGCTCCCGTCTGCTCCATGACAGGGCGCGTGCTTTCTGACATCTTCACTCCTCCTTGCTTCTCTTCCTACGATCGGTGATCTTATCACCGCCTGTTTAACATGTTCCGCGAACTTGTTATTCATAGTATATTTCACACTTTATCATATGTCAATCATATTTATCACGATATATTTCACGAAAAAATCACATATAAAATATGCAACATGCACGACATAATACGATTTAACGAATTCGTTTTTATTTATATTTTCCCACTCGCTCATCATTTCTTTACATTATATGCGCATATTTAGCACCTTTCTCGCACGCAATACGCCCTTATATTATAAATATCACATTTTTATGCGCACAATATTTTTCTATCTGTACATTTGCAAGGACACTTTTCTTTTTTGGCGCTTTTCACAATTTTTCTTTTCATATTTGTAATATTAAACTTGTTGACATTTTCATATTATGTGATATGATAATTCCAACAAAGAAAACAACCCGAGCAAAGTTGCTCTGGTGAATTGCAAAATGACATTGGAGGAGATTCCTATGAAAAAAACATTAGGTGTAGGCGTCATCGGTCTCGGCCGTCTGGGCTATCAGCATACCATGAACGTCACCCGCACGATGGGCGCACGCCTGGTTGCAGTTTCCGACCCGTTCCCGGCAGCACTGGAGCGCGGCGTTGAAGATTTCGGCGTAACCGGTTATGCCGACTACAAGGAAATGCTCAAGGACCCAGCTGTCGAGGCTGTTGTTGTTGCAACCCCGACCCAGACCCACTACGATGTTCTGATGGACGTCATCGCAGCAGGCAAGCCGATCTTCGTTGAAAAGCCGATCACCTTTACGGTAGAAGAGGCTGAGAAGATCATGGAAGCTGTCGAAAAGGCTGGTCTTTACTTGCAGGTAGGCTTTATGCGCCGCTTTGACCCCGGTCATGTTGCTGCCAAGAAAATGATCGAGTCCGGCGCTTGCGGCAAGCCGATTTACATCCACGACTGCCAGCGCGACCCCAACGGTCCTCCCCCGGCATATGTTCCGCAGTCCGGTGGTCTGTTCGTAGACATGGGTATCCACGACCTCGACGTTGCTCGTTGGCTGATGGGCTGCGAGATCACCGAGATCTACGCACAGGGCGCCGTTCTGAAGCATGAGTTCCTTAAGGAGCTGAACGATGTGGACGACGGTCAGATGCTGCTCAAGTTCCAGAACGGCGGTCTCGGCATGATCGAAATCAGCCGCAACGCAAACGATGTTTACGACACCCGCACCGAAGTCATCGGTCTCACAAAGAGCGTATTCGTTGGTCAGGAGCAGCTGACCCCGTTCAAGACCGTTGGCGGACAGGAAATCACGTTCGATATGGCAAACTGGTGCCTCGGCCGCTTCAAAGATGCTTACGAACTGGAAATGGCTGCATTTGTTGAGAATGTCCTGGCAGGCAAGCCGTCCCCGGTTACCGCATACGACGGCATGATGGGCATCAAGCTGGCGCTGACCGCAACCGCTTCGTTCCGCGAGAACAAACCCATGCAACTGACTTATTAATCTCTTCTTCTCTCTATATTCTCTTATTTTTCTCACCGGAAACGGCAGGACACCATCTGGCGTCCTGCCGTTTTTGCAAATCATCTTAAGGAGTTGTTTTTATGCTGCAATTAGGATTTAACGAAGCAACCTGCAAGGAAAATTCGGACGTAGAGCGCGACCTTGCGCTGTGCGAAAAATATGGCTACGACTACATCGAG
>JAGZOP010000192.1 GCA_018383195.1 Clostridiaceae bacterium
TGGTGGCGCAGCTTAGAAATGCGCCGCCCGCACAGGAGCACAGGAAAAAAACAGCGGAAAAAAGCACAGAAAGGGAGCGATAACCATGAAGCACTTTACTTATGAGGAAATGGAACTGATGAGCATTTACGACCCCGGCACCCGCGAGGGCCTGATCGCCAACCTGGAGAAAATGCGGGGCTTTCTGGAGCCGGACGAGGACGAGCTGTGGGAGCTGACGGACAGCGCCCTGGAAAAGCTGCGGGAACTGAGCGACGCGGACTATGAGCAGTTGGAGCTTATCCCGGATTTTATGGACTGACCGGCAGGGGGCGGCGCACAGCCGTCCCCTGTGCTATTTACCATCCGAAGGGAGGTTTTGAGCATGGCAAACAGCGCACAGTTTTATGAGCAGATGGCGGCCAGGACCGCCGAGCAGATCACCGGCAGCTATCAGGAGTGGACGGCCTTTCTCGCCACCGCCGCCCGTCTCTACAAATACCCCTACCATGAGCAGCTTATGATCTACGCCCAGCGCCCGGAGGCCACGGCCTGCGCGGAGTATGACTTTTGGAACAAACGGATGCGCCGGTATGTCCGGCGCGGGTCCAGGGGCATCGCCCTGGTGGATAGCAGCGGCGAAAAGCCCAGTCTGCGCTATGTGTTCGACGTGGCGGACACAGGCGGCGGAGACAATGCCCGCCGCCCCTATCTCTGGCAGTTACAGGACGAGCACATGGATACGGTGCTGCTGGCTTTGGAGGCCCGCTATGAGGTTTCCGGCGCAGACGGTTTGGAATATCAGTTGGAGCTTGTGGCGGACCGGCTGGTAAAAGACTACTGGGCGGACCACCAGCGGGATATTCTCGGCATCATTGAAGATTCGTTTCTGGAGGAATATGATGATTACAACGTAGGGGCGTCGTTCCGAAACGCCGCCTCCACCAGCATCACCTACACGCTGATGTCCCGCTGCGGGATAGACCCGGAGCAGTATTTCGGCCATGAGGACTTTCTGAGCGTCTTTGACTGGAATACCCCCGCCGCCGTCTCCGCCCTGGGCACGGCGGTCAGCGAGGTCAGCGAACAGGTGCTGCGCCACATTGAAGTCACCATCAAACGCTATGAGCGGGAGAAAATCACGGAAAGGAGCCAGAACCATGGAGAACAAGCTGACCTACACACAGAACGGGGACTATCTGATCCCGGATCTGAAGCTGACAGAGGAGCCGGAGGCGGCACCCCTGGGCAAGTACGGGAGGATGCGCAGGCAGTATCTGAAGGAGCACCGGCCCATCCTGTTTCAGAAGCTGGTGCTGGAGGGGAAGCTGTACCCGCAC
>JAGZOP010000193.1 GCA_018383195.1 Clostridiaceae bacterium
GTGAATGAAGGTGGTACCACGGGTGATCAACTCGTCCTTACGATAACAGTGAGGGCGGGTTTTTTTGTTTGTTTTTATTGGACAGGAAATTGCATCCGATGGAATAAAAGCGCTCCGCGTCCTCACAGAAACGAAGAGCTTGAGAGGAGAAGAAAGAAGATGAAAATTTACGACGAACTGAAAGCGCGCGGACTGATCGCGCAGGTGACAGATGAGGAATTGATCGCAGATCTGATCAACAACGGAAAGGCGACGTTTTATATCGGATTCGACCCGACGGCGGACAGTCTGCATGTGGGACATTTCATGGCGCTCTGCCTGATGAAACGTCTGCAGATGGCAGGAAATAAGCCGATCGCTTTGATCGGAGGCGGAACCGGAATGATCGGCGATCCGTCAGGAAGAACCGATATGCGTCAGATGATGACTCCGGAGACGATCCAGCACAACTGCGACTGCTTCAAAGAGCAGATGAGTAAATTTATCGATTTCTCAGAGGGAAAAGCATTGATGGTCAATAATGCAGACTGGCTGATGGATCTGAATTATATCGAAGTGCTCCGGGAAGTCGGCGCACATTTCAGCGTGAACCGGATGCTGAGCGCAGAGTGCTACAAACAGAGAATGGAAAAGGGCCTAAGCTTCCTCGAGTTTAACTACATGATCATGCAGGCGTACGATTTCTATGCACTGTACCAGAATTACGGATGTAATCTGCAGTTCGGAGGAGACGATCAGTGGAGCAATATGCTGGCAGGAACGGAACTGATCCGCCGCAAACTCGGAAAAGACGCAAGTGCGATGACGATCACACTGCTTCTCAACTCCGAGGGAAAGAAGATGGGCAAGACACAGTCCGGAGCGGTATGGCTGGATCCGAATAAAACGTCCCCGTTTGATTTCTACCAGTATTGGAGAAATGTCGGCGATGCAGACGTACTGAAATGTATCCGTATGCTGACATTCCTGCCGCTTGAGCAGATCGACGAGATGGATTCCTGGGAGGGAAGCCAGTTGAATCAGGCGAAAGAAATTCTTGCATATGAATTGACCAGTCTCGTTCATGGAGAAGAAGAAGCGAAACGCGCGCAGGAGAGCGCACGGGCATTGTTCAGTCAGGGAAATGCCGCAGAGATGCCGACAGCCGAACTGACAGAGGAAGATTTTATAGACGGTAATATCGATATTCTGACAATGCTTGTAAAGAGCGGACTTGTTCCGTCTAAGTCGGAAGCGCGCCGTGCCGTACAGCAAGGTGGTGTTGCCGTAGACTGTGAGAAAGTGGCAGATATTTATGCGGTATTTGCAAAAGACGCA
>JAGZOP010000194.1 GCA_018383195.1 Clostridiaceae bacterium
ATCCAGTTCTTCCACCATCGTCAGCACCTCCCGTTTTGCATATCTTCCCACAGCCGCGCCGAACCTGTCCCGTCCTCAGTCCGAACCGCTGCTCCTGAGGAGCAGGCCCTCCCGCTCCCGCTTCAGGCCGTCCTGCTCCTCCGCCAGCTTCTGATCCATCCATTGCAGGCGATTGAGCACCTCGCATACACGGGAATCCACCGCCTCCACCCCCCGCTGGGCGTCGTTGATCCGGGACTGGATGTACCAGTCCGTGAAAAAACCGTCGAAGAAGTAGTCGGCAAAGGTGGCGAACTCCCCGATCTGTACCTGGGGAATCTCCATGTCCCGCACGTCTGCCAGCTCGGTGCGGAAGCGGGATAGGCACTGCTGGGCCCAGCCGATGCCCGCCCGGGCGTCGTCCAGGTGCTCGTGCTTGGCCATGGTGGCCATCAGGCCGCCGCCCAGCATATCCCAGGTGCCCCAGTCCTCGGCGCTGTCCAGGCTGTCCAGCACGGCGGACAGGGCGCTTTCCGCCGTGCGGCCGGCAGAGATGGCCTCCCCCACCTCCCGGCGCTGGTGCTCCAGCTCGTCCAACTGCTGGTCCAGCCGGGCGAGCCGGGCGCCGGTCTCCCCGCCCAGGGCTTTGAGCAGCTCTCCCTTCTCCTCCAGCAGGGCGTCCCGCCGGATGCGGTCGATGCGCAGGCCGTCCTTCTCCCGCAGCAGGACCCCGATGCGCCCGTCGAGATCCTCCAGATCCCGCTGGGCCTGATCGTACTGGAGCTTGGCGGCCAGGGCCTCCCGCCGCTCTTTGGACAGGCGCACCTCCCTGTCCCCGGTGAGGGAGAGCAGCAGGGCCCGCAGGCCCCCCTTCTCCAGCCGGTCCACGTCGTCCTGCTCCTTGCGGAACACCCGGCCGGTCTCCATCACCCGCCGGTCCCGCTCGGCCCGCTGGTCCTGGAGATCCTTCCACTGGGCCTCCATCCGTCCCTGCCGGGCCAGGGCCTCGTTCAGCTCCTTGAGCTCCCTGTTGATCTCGTTCAGCCGCTCGTCCATGCCGTTCCCCTCCTTTTCCTTTATTCTACGGCTTCCGAAGGGAAAGCGCAAGGAAATCCGCTGGACTTCCCCGTCAAATTCGCGTAAAATAGCCTTATCCCAATCTTGTAAGGAGTACCACTATGGATACCATCATTCAGATACTGGCCCGGGAGCTGGGCCGGAGCGAGGCCCACGTGGAAAACGTGGTGCGCCTCATTGACGAGGGCAACACCATCCCCTTCATCGCCCGCTACCGCAAGGAGCTCCACGGGGCCATGGACGATACCGCCCTGCGCACC
>JAGZOP010000195.1 GCA_018383195.1 Clostridiaceae bacterium
ACTGGCAGAGGCACTGGCGAGCGGTGGGGCGATGGATCACGACACCGCTTATGTCGAAGCGGTAGGTTCTCTGCACACTCTAGGCGGGTTGCAATATCTTGGTCTGGAATTACCGGAAGATCGCTATGGCGCGATTCTTCGTTATCAAACCGACCATGACAAAGCCGGGCGTGCAACCTCGTGTGGGCCGCGTACCTCAAGGTTAATGGTGAAAGTGCTGTTGGAAGAAGTACAGCGCCTCGCCATTCCAGTGTTGACCAGTGCAACAGTGATTAAACTGCTGCATCAGCGTGACGAAAACGGCGAAGACCGCGTGGCAGGGGCAATCCTCGCGACCGGTCATCGCGCCCATAACCCATGGGGGCTGGCAATTGTGACTGCGCCCAATGTGGTACTGGCAACGGGCGGACCGGGCGAGCTTTATCGCGACAGTGTTTATCCACATAAATGCTTCGGCTCGCTGGGGCTGGCGCTGGAAGAAGGTCTGACGCTAACCAATCTGACCGAAAGCCAGTTTGGTATAGGCACGCCGCGTAGCACGTTTCCGTGGAATTTATCCGGCACCTATGTACAGGTGATCCCGTATATCTATTCCGTGGATGCTGAGGGTAACGAGTATAACTTCCTCGCGGATTACTATCGCACCACCCAGGAGCTGGCTTCAAACATTTTCCGTAAAGGCTATCAGTGGCCGTTCCACGCCACGCGGGTGATGGATTTTGGCTCCAGCTTGTTAGATATGGCAGTAGCGCAAGAGCAGCAATCAGGGCGTCAGGTATTTATGGATTTCAATCGCAATCCTGAAGCGGTGCCGGGTGACCTGCCGTTCTCATTAGATCGACTGGACGACGACGTTCGCGCGTATCTGGAAAATAACGACGCTCTGGCACCATCGCCCATCGAACGGCTGCAACGAATGAATCCGCTGTCTATCTCGCTGTATAAGATGCACGGTTACGATCTCACCACACAGCCTTTGCAGTTTGCCATGAATAATCAGCATATGAATGGCGGCATTGAAGTGGATATCTGGGGACAAACCTCCCTGCCCGGCTGTTTCGCCGTGGGGGAAGTTGCTGGCACACACGGCGTCACTCGCCCTGGTGGTGCAGCATTGAATGCCGGGCAGGTTTTTGCTGTTCGTCTGGCACGTTTTATTGGTTGCACGCAAAAGCGGAATATTGATGGAGATATAGCACAGCTGGTAGCTCCTACACTGGCTTCTATAAGAGAGATCATTACTCAGGCGCACGATAACGGGACCGGGATGCCGTTGTCGGTTGTGAGAGAAAAAATTCAGGCACGAATGTCTG
>JAGZOP010000196.1 GCA_018383195.1 Clostridiaceae bacterium
CTGGTTTGCCAGCCCGTCATTGCGGATCAGCCGCAGAATTTTATCTTCCATCGTTTCCTCGGCGGTTTCGCTGAGGTAGACACGAACTTTATAGGTGGTGTTGCCAATGTGCCGGGTCAGAAACACGGCGTTTTTATCTGCCATAGAACCTCTCTTTCTTGCGCTTTCGGCGCATCCGGTGTATACTGTTGTTATGGTTCCGTTATTTGTAACCTGCGATTGTGTTACTTCTTTTTTATGTCAAGCCTGAACATGGCGAAAGCCCCCTTTCTCCTGTGTGAACGAGCAAATGTAATCTAAGTAACTTGTTTTCAGATTACTCTTTCACTAATAGAAGAAATCCGGGGTGCAAAACGGAACCATTTTTGAAAAATCGCAAAATATTTTTTGAAAAGAGGTGGGGTCATGGCGTATCTGTCTGATGACGAGCTTCTGGATACCGAGGGTGGCTTCACCGGATGGGACGATGGGACAGGCACTGGTGCGGCGGAGGAAACGCTGGAACAGGCGCTTGCGGAAGAACGTCTGGCCGAACTGGAAAATGAGCTGGAGCAGGACGAGCATCCCATCGACTATGAAGCGGAGCTGGAGGACGAGGAAGAAGAAGCCGCCCCGGTCAGTGATAAGCGGCTCAAACGGGAGATGCGGTCCGAGGCCATACGGCGGCTGGAGGAAGCAGCCCGCACGGAGAAGGATTTCCGGGCCGTGGTGGAGGAATGGAACAAGCTGGATCGGAACCGGGAGCGCCGGGAACGGGACCACGAAAACCTCCGTGGGGATGTGCCGCTGGAATATCAGGCGGTGCCGGAACCCAAACTCATTCCCCGCTGGATGAACAACCCCGCATACCGGCAGCTGATGGCCGGGAACTTTCTGGACATCCTGTTTGACTGCCCCTATGAGATGCACAACCTGACCGCCGCCCCCTTTATTTCCCGCATGGTGGAGGAACTGAGCGAGGAACACAAGGAAGTTTTGTATTTTCTCTCTTTGCGGCTATACAGCACCACCCGGCTTGCCGCTGTTCGTGGGCAGTCTGACCGCAACATCCGCAAGCTGCGGAAAACTATCCACAAGAAATTGCAGCGCCAGATGTATGACCATCTGTGCGGCAAGCAGGAGCATGGCGGCAGCTTGACCTTGCGGGAACGCCAGTTTTTGGAGGAATACTCGAAAATCGCAAGGAAACAGGGCGAGGACGCCGTGATCCGGCGGGAGAACAAGACCAAGCGCAGAAAAAAGAAAAACCGCCCCTGATAATTGGGACGATTAAGGAGAAAGGGCGTGTATGATG
>JAGZOP010000197.1 GCA_018383195.1 Clostridiaceae bacterium
CCATTTCAGCAATACCAGCACAGAAACCATGAGCGATAAAATCAAGCGTATGCTCAAAAATGAAATTCAGCAGATGTGACAGACTGATAAACGAAGCCGCCTTGTGCTAAACTGATGATGGTATGCACCAAAATTTTTGTCAAGGAGGACACAAAAATGCTTTACACAGAAAAAGAGAAACATGAAATTGAGCGAGTAAAGGAAGTCTTTGCGGAACATCTGCGGCAAAGCCCCGATTTTGAACTGCTCTGGTCGGACAAGGTGGGCTATGTCTGGCTGACGATTGGCGTAAATCCGCTTTATGTGGATACCGGTATCAGGATAGAATCAGCCGCCGATCTCTGCGGCAGGTGTTTGGACGATGTTGCTACGGATGTTTTGTATATGACGGGCAACGATCATGCACTGGAAGCAGCCGACCCGCTGGAATTGGCCGAAATCAAGCGGCGCTGGGAGTCATATATCAACCAGCTGCCAGACTACGCGTATCTCTGCAAAGACCTGCTGAACGGAAAAATGTAATCTATCAAACGAGGTGTCAGGAGCCATACAATGCTTCTGGCACCTTTTTTGTAGATTTTTTGTGAATTTGATTAAAAAGTCCTTGACAATTTGTCTCTGGCAAAACGGCCAAGTCGATTCTGATCTCCTGCGGCTCCCGGCTGGCCCCATTTGACATCCCCCAGCTCCGGGAGATCATGTCCTATGACGAGCTGGAGCTTGACCGCATGGGCGACAGGCGCACGGCCACTTTCTTCTGTATCAGCGACACCGACAGCACCTACAATTTTCTGGTGGCGCTGGCCTTTTCGCAGATGTTCAATCTGCTCTGTGAACGGGCGGACAATATTCACGGGGGCCGCCTGCCCCATCATGTGCGGGTGCTGTGGGACGAGGCGGCCAATACGGGACAGGTGCCAAACCTCGAAAAGCTGGTGGCTGTTATTCGTTCCAGAGAGGTCAGTCTGACACTCTTTTATCAGCAGTTGGCCCAATGCAAGGCCATCTATGACAAAAATGCTGAAACGATCCTCGGCAACATGGACAGCGTGATTTTTCTCGGCGGGCGGGAAAGCTCCACCATCAAGGAGATTTCCGAAAACTGGCTGGGCAAAGCCACGATCTCCATGCAGACGGATGGGCGGACACGGGGCCAGTCGGAAAGTTACAGCCAGAACAACCAACGGTTGGGCCGGGAGCTGATGACCCCCAGCGAGCTTGCCACCATGCCCGGTGACAGGTGCATCTTGCAGCTCCGGGGCCTGCCCCCGTTCTATTCCAAGAAGTACGAT
>JAGZOP010000198.1 GCA_018383195.1 Clostridiaceae bacterium
CCCTAGTGTGGAGGCGCAGAAAGCACAGCCCATGCGGCATCCCACCTGAGAGGAGATGCACACAGTATTCCCATGATGATAGCGCATCAAAACCGTTTCAATACAGTTTCCGTCTCCCAGCCGCCACAGGTACTTGATGGTGCCGTCCAGGGCGGAGACCTGCTTGCGCTCCACCTGGGGCGCGTAGAGGATACAGGAGGCGGCCAGCTTCTCCCGCAGAGGCTTGGAGAGGTTGGTCATCTCGTCAAAAGAGAATACGCCCCGGTGAAGCCACTGGAACACCTGCTTGGCTCGAAACGCCGGCTCCCCCAGCTCCTTGAAATAGGCGGCCATCTCGGTCAGATTCATGGATTTGATGTCGGTCATGCGTTCTCTCCCCCGCCGGGCCTCCCCGGCGGCTCCAGTCCGTATTTTTTTGCCACCGCTGCCAGACGCTCCGGTGGGATGGGCGCTGGCTCCTCCTGCCGCAAAAACCAGGAATCGTAATCCGGGGCAGGGCACTCCCTCAGAGGGAAATCAGCCCGGAACTGATCCGACTGCACCCAAACCTGAAGGAAATACCAACCGCGCTGATAATCTGTAAAGGGATCCCGGGTAATCATACGCTGAAAGCCGGGTTCTTTCAGCAGTTTAGGGTGATAAGGTTCCTCCCGCCACAGCTCCAGTCCCAGCACCGGAAAGTTGTAAGTATCCGCCAGGTCATGATCTACACAGTCGCACACAAAGCCGGACTCCTTTGACAGGACGGCAATCACATCCTCCACATGGGTGTGGATCAGATCCTGACCACGGTACAAAATCCGGATATTCTCCGACGTATTCAGTCCGATCCGGGACAAGCAGCCTTCTTCATACTCCAGGTAAAAGGAGTCAGGGGGCTTAGGCAGGCCCAGCCGGTTCCGGAGTTTCTCCGCCTCCTCCTGTGTCATGCCCAAGCGGAAGGGCCCCAGCCCAACACGGGGATACACCTCATAATCCATCTTAAATCCTCCTGAGCTTGGCAAAGAAAAAGCCGTCGGTGCCGTGGCGGTGGGGCCAGCAGGTGAGCATGCCGGTGTCTGTATCCAAGAAGGGGCCAGAAACTTGGAATCCCTCTAGTGTAAAGTCTCTCTGCTTGTCCAAAAACGCTCTCACGCCCCCCTCATTCTCCCGCTCCAGCAGGGTGCAGGTGGCGTAGAGAAGCACGCCGCCCGGGCGCACATAATCCGCCACATTGTCCAGAATGGCGGCCTGCACACGGGGCAGGTTCTCCAGAGGCTTAGGATCCTTGTAGCGAATGTCCGGCTTCTTGC
>JAGZOP010000199.1 GCA_018383195.1 Clostridiaceae bacterium
AATGGTACAGAGGTTGGGGAACACGCGGAGTTCACCCCATGCATACGAGCTTGCATTGATCGCATAACCTGCAAGGAACAAGTTGCTGACGTAGTGCGTTGTCATGACCGAGAACGGGAGGTAAACAGGGTGAGCTGGATCCTTAATATCATCTCGAATTAGTTCATAACCAGTCTCACCGTAGATATATTCTCCATCAGATAGAATATGCTCAATGCGGTAAGGATGAATATCGGATTGATAAATTGCAAGACCGATACGGGTTGCCTTGTTGCCATAGTCCTTATCGCTGCTGGAGTTGCCGGTACCAGCATCTCGGCACTCATATGCCGTGACTGCATAGTTGGAGTTTTCTGTACCCTGCTTGACTGCAACGTTACTTTCCGACATGTGGATGGTCTCACGCAAGTACAGAGTGTCACCGACACGATAGCCGCCGTGAAGTGGATCTGTCACAAAATCGGCATCTTCAAATCCTGGCATTGTGCAAATGGCCTTGCGCAGCCGGATGCGAAAAGTTTCATCGTTATTCAGGCAATTGCGTACCGCTCTCCATGCGTCATCCACATTCCAAGAATCGGAAAGCATGTCATTGGGATAGAATGCAGTTCCCTTATCTTTTTCATGTGCACGGCCATCAACATCAAAGATGAGCAAGGCATTTACCCACCAATTTTCGGAGGAGTAGCCATCACGTGCAGCATTGAGCGGCTTGATGTACATACCGGGTCGAACACCCGGGATAGGGGTACCATAGGTTTCGTTAAAGATTTTCACGTCCTCGGAGGTTCTAACTTGCTCTGCACCGCCCCAGGCCATACATTTTTTCTTATTATCAAAGGTGTATTCTTCCCAACCCATACCCGATGCACCATCATTGATGTTGTTCATCATAAGCATCAGAGTTGCAGCTTGCTGCTTGCCGACTTTGGTTTCTTTCGAGGTGAATTCAGAGCGGTCAGTTGGATTTGTAATCCTGTTCGCCGTCCAATCACAGCGACCGACCGTAGCAACCGAGTTGACCTTGCGTGCCAGACGACCTTCCTGAGATGCATCGATAAACACAGAGGAATTCAGCTTCAGAGTGTCGGAAGCATAGGATTCGATGCCGGTCGACCAATTCTTGCTGAACTTCCGGATGGTTATCGAAGTGATACGATACGGAGCAGATGCTGTCGTATAATTCACGATATCGTAGCTCTGGTAATACGTGATTTTGTTTTTATAAGTCACATTCAGAGCATTATAAAGATAATAGCTCATATCTGCAACACCATAACCGCGCCCCATA
>JAGZOP010000063.1 GCA_018383195.1 Clostridiaceae bacterium
GTGTTTGTACTGCGCACGCGCCAGGGCGTCATATTTCAGCCCGTGCGCGTTGTCGTACTTATCGAGACATACATTGATGTCCCCGCCCATTGCCTTGACCGCCTCGTGATTCTGGATGTAGATGTTGTTCTGATACATAATTCTCTTCCTTTCCGATTCGCTAAGTGCCGGGCTATGCCCGGTTGCTCACTGGACGCGCCTGCGGGCGCAGTCCGGGCTTATGCCCTGTCCGTGATTTTATATTGCCACGCCGTCAGGCGGTGACTTCTGCCGTGCCGCCAAACTCAACCGGTACCAGTTCCGGCAAACCGCACTCATTCACCAGAATGTCCGCGACCTGCTGTTTCAGCTTCGCCGGAACATCTGCAAACGCCCACGCCTTACCAGTCTTGGGGTTGCTTGCTTCCATGCAAATCTTGCTTGCGTATAACATTGCCATCATTTCTGTCTCTCCTTTCGCAAGAATAAAATATAGGTTCAGGGCGATAGCCGCCCAAAACTTACGCATAAACGATGCTGCCCATCTCTAAAAGGCAATCCTCTAAAAAGGTCTGCTGCTGTGCCTGCATCTCGTTCTGTGCTTTCAGTCGTGTGACCTCGGCTTGCAGCTTCTCCGTTTCAGTTGGTTCAGGTTCAACCGGAATTTTCGGATGTTCCCGATTATAAGCGTCCAGTGCTTCCTGATTGACTTTCAGACTTTTCACAACGCCATTTTCAATCGTTGGAATCACAAACGCTTTTGCGTCGATGTACGCGCTCAATAGGTCATCGGGCAGAATAATGCACCCGGGAAACGGCTGTCCCATCGGGTTTCCGTAATCTCCTGATCTGCTTGGAATTGAATTGATATAGTACATCGGTCATACCTCCTCATCCAATGGCAACTGCAACATAACTTCCACCTGATAGATTAAGTTGATGTGTTGGATTGCTATCAGAATACCAACGTATAGTTTTTTCGTTATCAAGTCTTTCAACGTAATTGAGTTCGGTCCTGGTACTGCCCGTATCCTGTACTACCATAATTTCCGATGGATATACTATAAGACCAAAACCAGCGGTTGACTCATTTTTCCCTTGAACGATAACTAATTTGGGCACAAAACTAAACGTAAGCTTATTTGGATTGCTCGAACCGAATTTACCTGTGCCTATATATGTTTGGCTTTCAACTTTTACGGCGCCAAAATACGCCGGTTTCACATCCAGCCATCCGTCCTGCGGACTGACCGCCGACACGCCTGC
Source organism: Clostridiaceae bacterium (assembly GCA_018383195.1). Classification (GTDB taxonomy): domain Bacteria; phylum Bacillota; class Clostridia; order Oscillospirales; family Butyricicoccaceae; genus Butyricicoccus_B. Next base: position 1,246 of record JAGZOP010000063.1, read on the forward strand.
GCTGTCAATCCGTTGTCCTGCGGTCACGTCCGGGCACTCGCAATACCCGCCGAAACCGACCGGAATCTTCTGCCCGCCTGTACCGTCCGTAAGTGCGATTGCCGTACTTGCGCCATTCTTCCAATTCGCAAAAACATTGTCGTGAACGGTTAGAGGTGTTACAACCGCTGTTGCCGTAGCATAGTTGCCCGAACCTTCCGATATGCTATACCCATACCATATCTCGCTATCGCTGTATGGGGAAATAGACAGCGTCTGCCAACTTCCACGCAAGATTTCTGGCCATCCAGCATGTCCGATGTGCTTTAATTTAGATGCTGCGGAATTATCATATTGATACATTTCCATACCACTGTTTGTGGCGAAAATAATCTTGTTTCCAACCCGGAACACATCGCAAGCATACAGATAAGCATAAAATGGCCAATCTTTGATATAGCCAGACAGATTTTCGGTTGAAATCTCTGCTCTTTGAGAAGCTACGCTGATTGTATTTTCAGAAACGGTTAAGACTTTAGCAATGTATTTTCCTTCACTGGGCAGGTAACACATGGCGTAAATCGTATTCCCGTCATTGACCATGCGCAGCTGCCGGGCAGCAGCAAACACGTCTTTACTTGCCGTGCCAAACGACATTTTGTTTGTGCTATTGTTAAATGTTCCAACCACCGCAGCCGGTTTATCAGAAGAGCCGCAGGCTGCTATGACAACTTTGTTTTCACCTAATGAAAGAATGTTAACAAATCGCAGACTTCCGCTCGAGAGTGCTGTAAACGAATTACCTTCACTTATAACAGATAATACATCTCCATTTACCTGTAGAATGTTGTAAAAACCATTCATCTCGCTTGAAGAAACCATCAGCAATTTGTTAGATGAATTCAATTTGACCACATCTACGGTATAATCTTGATTTGAAAATTTGTTCTCAATTCGAGTTAAAACAACAATTTTGTTATTACTTAACTCAATCTTGCACAATGTTGCTATGACATGGTCATAAAATATTCCAGCAACAACAAAATGGGTTTCAGAAATAGGTGCAATACTAATTTGTGAAGTATAGGATGATTCAGCTGTCAAATTTACAGCACTATTTTTAATCGGTACTTTCGTACTGTTATCCAATAAAACAGCTTGCAAATATGGATTGTTGCTATGACTGCTATCGTCATAAGGGCAATATGCGCAGACGCTGTACTTGTCCGAAATTTTTGCAGTTTTCACGATCATTGCAGAATCTTTTTCCTCAGAAGTTTGCAATTCATGATTGACATTGGCGTACTTGTTAAAAGTCGCAAAAATTTCTCCATTTTCAACATCAACCACATCCCCAGCTTTGATGCTCTGCCCTGCGCGAACGGTTAATGTGCGGATGTCATTCACCGGAAGCCCCTGTTTTGGCGGTGCAACTTCTGCAATCCTTTCATCTACCTGCTCCATTGTCGCCGCCCCGATCTGCTCTGGCGTCACCCTATGCGGGTTGTTTTTGCTAGAGACGTGCGCATTCAGCGCAGTCTGATCTGCTTTGCCGTTCCACTTCGTGCGCTCTTCTGCGGTCACATGCTTCACGCCGTCCCCCGTGTGCCCGTTAAACGCCGCCGTTGTCGGTGCGCCCACCTGTGCCGCCGTCACTTCATGCGGGTTATTCTTATCCGTCGCATGGCTCGCGGGTGCGTAATCCATCTCCGGCAGCTGCGCCTGCGGCACCTTGCCGTCAGCCCCCAGACCCGCAACGCCGTTCGGCTTGCCCTTGTCCTCTGCCGAAACCGCGCCCAAATCCGCCGCTGTCAGCGTGCCCGCCTGCACTGCCTTCTTAACCTCCGCAGGCAGCTCGGTCTTGTCCGGCTTCTTTCCCAGCGCCTCCTCGACCTTGTCCATGTTCTCGTTCAGCACGGCAACATCGGCATAGTCGCTTTCTCCCGGCTTTTTCAGCTTGTATTTCGTAGTTTCCTGCATTACAGCTCTCCTTCCTTCACGGCTTTCCATGTGTGCGCTTTCAATACGCCCCATGTGTGCTGCCGGACTTCCTTCCAGAGACGGTATCGAACGATATACTCCAGAACCAGATGTGCCGGGCGCATTTCCTCCAGAACCGCCTTCAAATCCTCCAGATTGCTGGGGACGCCAAAGACATCTACAAACGCAACGCGCAGCAGCCATTTTTCCGGCACTTCGGTAATTTCCGTCCGTCCGGCGACATAGGCGGCTGCAATCTGCTCAAGCGCGTCGCAGTTCATCGTTCCGGCACCGCGCAGCTTGCTGCGGACATGATCGCGCCGCTCCTCATAAGATTGCGATACATTGCTTTCAATGCCGTAATCCCGTTCCCACATGGAAAGCCCCCATGTGGCGGTGTTCAGCACAAACTGCGCCAGCACATCGTCAATCGCATCCTGCATCCGATCCAGTTCCGGCTGTACCGCGTCGATGACTTCGCAAATTTCCGGACTCTGCAAATACCGTTCCGGCACAAGCTGTCTAAGCACGCTCTGTCACCTCCACCGTACCGAGCACCGGAACCTGCGTTTCTCCAATCGGCACATTCGCCGTGCCGCCGTTCATCTTCGGCGGATCGTGGTCAACCACGCCGTCAATGCCCATCAGCAGATATGCGACGCGCTGTAAAACCACCGTACTGCTGCGGAATGCAAGCCCATGCAGATAGTCGGTCAGCGCCTGTGTCAGCGCGTCCTGAACCTGCTGCACGTCTGTCGAGACATCGAGTTCGACCTTCACAGAAATATTGATTTCAACCGCCTCGGCGCTGACCACCGTGACCTTCGGACCCGCCGGGCGTTTGCTTTCGATATATGCCGCAGCTGCCGTGCGGACGGATTCGCTCACCGGCTTCAAGTCATTTCCGGCAAGCACAACCTTGACCGTACCCGGACCATTCCAGAGGTCGATGGCGCGCGCCGCTCCGACTCCCTCCGTTTCCATTGCCCACTGCTCATACTGGTGGATGTTGCCGCTCGTTGCCGGGGTTTTGCGGAATGCATCGAGCCGGGCAAACAGCGCCTCGTCGGTTTCCTCGTCGTAGCCGCCCGTCGCGGGGTTCAAATTGGACACCGCCGTCACGCCCTGAATCGCGGTCAGCAGCCGGTTCACGCGCCCGGCATCGACATTGTACGCAGCGCCGGACTGTGCTGCACGGGCGAGGATTTCAGCCGTCCCCTTTTCCCCGATTGCAGCCTCGGCGGTCGTGTCGAATTCCAGTCCGCTCGCGGTGACTGCCGCCGTGCCTGCGGGAATCACCGTACCGTTCTGCCCGGTAACGGTCAGCAGCACTTCTGCCGTTCCCGCTTCCTTGCGTTCGATGCCGAACTCGCGGCACCGCTCGACCAAATACTGCCCGCTTGTTTCGTCTACAAACGCAATCGGCAGCACCTTGCGCAGCTGTTCATAAAACCGCCAGACCTCGTAGGACACCGCGCGGGAAAACAGATCTCCGAATGTGCCTTCCTGCACGCTCACCCGATCCCCCATGCGGGATGCAATCCGCTCCCGGATTTCTTCCTGTGTCTGGTCATACGCCCATGTGAGCGCCATCAGCCCACCTCCATCTGTATTACGCCATAAATGCTTTCAATCCTGCACTGGATTGTCAGCACATCTTTTTCAAACTTCAGCTCCATGTCCCGCAGCGCGAGGATGTACGGCGACGCCAGCAGGCACTCTTCGACATACTGCCGCGCTTCTGCCGTTTTGAGTTCGCTCGACCAGCTGGTGCCGATCAGGTTCTCCACATCCGAGCCATAGTCCTGTGTATACATTTCGTACCGGCTGCGCGCCGTGTGGAGCGCATTCCATGCCCAGACCAGCACGGCTTCCTTTCCGGTCACGATTACCGGCTCTCCGCCTGCAAACACCGGACGGTCGTTTTCAAAGTCCCATTTGCATTCCCGCAGCAGCGGCAGCGCCCTGCTGTCCGGCTCCGGTGCAGCCTGATTGATAAACGACGGAAAAATCGCATCTGCCATCCGTCAGCACCTCCCAATCGCATAATAAGTCTGGTTTTCATCCATGCTGACCAGAAGAAGCCTGCCGCCCGGCGTGTCAGGCTGGGGCACGTGACTGCACAGGATGATATCCTCCGCTTCCAGTTCCATCTCTCCGGTGCGCACCTTCAGCGGACGGACGCCCACAATCTCTCCGACGCAAATTTCCATCCGGTTTCCGGTTGCCGGTGCGTTCATCAGCCCCGCCAGACCTGAAAAAGGGTTTGCCATTTATGTTTCCTCCGTTCCCGCTTCTCCCTCGCGCATAATGTTTTTGAAGTTCAGGGTCAAACTTGCCGTATGCAGTCCGTTTTTCCACGTGTGGCTGTCCTCATCAATCCAAAACAGTCCCTTCTGCTTTGTAAACGGCTCGATTAGATACACAGCATTGCCGGTAATCATATCATTCGATGCAAAAACGGAAACCGTAATCTTGCGCTCCAGATCATTGTCCTCGAACAAGTCGCGGATTTGCTTGTCCACGTCTTCGCCCTCGCGCTGACTTAAAATCTTGGTGCGCAGCCCGTAAACCGAAGAGGGGTTTTCCGGGTTTGTGCGCGTCGTCAGCAGGTTTCCGTCCTTGTCATAAACCTTGGCGCAGTTGACCATCCCCTCGCTGGAAAACGAATAGGTCAGGTTCTGCAGATTGATCACGCCCTCAATGACTGTCGCGCTTTTGGGTTCGCCCTTGACGATGATGTTCAGTGCCGCTCCCTGAAAGCGCGTCAGGTACTTCACACCGCTCTGCCCGCCCAGTGTGTAAGCGGTATCAATGATCTTGTCGAGCGACACGTTTTGAAACTTGCGTGTCACGCCCTTGCCGGTTGCAGCAAGTTTCCCGACCGGCACCCAGTAGTCCCGGCAGGCACGCCGCGCGATCTCGTCCGGCGTCTGTCCCCGAAACACATAAGTCGCCGCATTGTTTTTGAGGAAGTACCCCATATCGAACGCGACAATGGATTTTGTGTTTCCGCTGGTGCTGAGCTGTACGGTAAACAGTGAGCCGTAAAACAGCAGCTCTGCCCCGTCATAAAACCGCACCAGCTTTCCGAGCGTGGTCTCTGCCACCGGGATTCGGCTGTCATAATAACTCGCTGCAATCTCTGCGCGCAGCGTCCGGCAGCACTGATCTACCGAACCGGAAACCGTAATGCTGGACGCAATCCCGATCACATCGGTTTGATCCAGATACAAGTGCAGTGCCATCCGCTTCGCCTCCTTACAGTTGTGATTTGTCCGGCAGCTTGAGCACCTGCCCCGGATGAATCAAGTCTGGATTTGCAATGCTGTTCGCTTTTGCGAGGGACGGATACAGCGCCGCATTGCCGTAAAACCGCTTGGCAATCGCGCTGAGCGTGTCGCCCCGCACAACAGTGTAGGTCTGCTGCACTGCCGTCTGCGGAGATGTGCCGCGCGCCGGTGCTGCTGTGACAAGGCTCTGCGTGCGTGCGCCCTGGGCGGGGATGAAGCGCCGCAGCGTCAGGGTGTAATACACGTCGTTCGTGCCGTCCCGCTCCCCATATTGCCAGTTCTCAATCAGCACATCCGCAATGGTCGGCGTGTCCGAAACGACAAACCGGCAGACCTCGCGGCGGTCGCTCGAAAACTCAAAGAAGTCAATGTAGGTATAGGGGTCAAGGCTTGCCTCCGGCATTACGAACGGATACCTCTTGCGCGGCAGCACGCCGCTCAGGGTGCAGGTAAACAGCGTGCGTCCGCCCGGCAGGTGGTAGTCACCGATGGTATGCAGGTTCACAGTCTCCACATGGTTTCCGTGGTCAATCGTGTAGCTTTCCGGCGTGACCGGCAGCACAATTTCCTGACCGGTCGTATTATTTTTGAAAATAAATTTGCGTAGCATATGCCCTCCTGCGGTTTCTTATGATTTCCGCGCAGCCATGGCAATTCTCAGCTCATCATACAGCGCAGCCGCAACGCGGGAAACGTCCGCTTCCTCGCGGACGGTCATGCCGTGCACATGAACGGTCACACCGCTCACGCCTCCCGTGTCTGCCTGCCGTGCCTGATTTGCAGTCAGTACCCGCTCGCCCTCATGCAGCAGCGCCGGATAATCGTCATAGGGTACTCGGTCAATGCCGAATGCCGCCGGTCCGCCGCGCAAATAGGTCGATGCCGGTTCTCCCTTCTTCTGCCCGCCCGTTGTCCCGCCAGTCAGATACGTGGACGCTGGACCGGGAACCGTGACCGGTTTGGAAAGCGCTGCCGCGAGTCCCCTCTGGTATTCCTCACCCTTTCGCAGTCCGGCATTCCAATATGCGCTATTGGATGCAGAGTCCTCACGAATTGCCCCTGCAAGCGCAAGCTCACTTTCGAGTGCAAGCTGAGCGCCCTCAGAAGCGTTATATTCGTTCATTCCCTGTACTTTTGCCTGCATGATGAGTTTTCCCATCTCTGCGGCATCGCCTTCTGCCTCTGCGTCTTGATATTCCGCAGACTGCATCATCGCATCCACCGCATCGCGGATATATTCTTCTTTGCTGTTTTCAAGTTCAGCCTTCCATGCACCTATGGCGCGGTTGGCTTCCTCAATCGACTGTCCCTGCTCGCCGCTGAGCCAGTCGATCTGCTCCTGCATCCCCTGCTTGCGGGCTTCGTTGTAACCCGCGCCCATGGCTGCATCCATTTCTTCATTCCAGCCCTGCAACGTGGAGGTTAATCCCTCAAACGTCGTGCTCTGGTTTGCCATTGCCCCCTGAAAGGACTTTTCCATGCCCTCAAGAATGATCTCAACGGCACGCTGTCCGAGCACTTCGCCGCCTGAAATCTTTTCAAGCATGTCGCCGTACCCCACGCCATAGGCATCCGCAAGATACTGCACCGCATTGATGCCGCGATCGTTTAAGATGTCCAAGTCCTCGCGCGTCGCATTGCCGCCCATATACATGCGTCCAAGAGACGTCGCAACCGCGTTCATGTCCGTGGTTTCCATGCCGAGCGCCGCACCCGCATCACCGATCTTGGTCAGGGTCGGAATCATGTTCCCGACCTGAAATCCATAGGTCTTGAGTGTTTTCGACATGCTCGTGAGGTCATCATACAGAAACGGCGTAGAGTTCGACAGCGCCCGCACATCGTTTAAATACCGCTCTGCAAGCTCTTTGTTCTTGTCAAACAGGGTGGTAAATGAAATCAGATCGGTTTCCCGCCGCGCTGCAATCGACGAACCACCTGTAAGAGATTCCTGCCGCTGGCTGAGCTGATCTTCGGTCTGCTGCTGCACATACCCCTTAAACGCTTCATCGCGTTCGGTGTAAATGCTGGTCGCACCCGAAACTGCGCCTGCCAGTGCGCCGACGCCCGCGCCGATTGCGGTGCCGATACCCGGCGCGATCATGCTGCCAATCGCAGCGCCTGAGCCTGCACCCGATACCATGCTCCCGAACATCGTGCCCGCCTGCGCGCCGTATGCCGAGGAAATGTATACCCCTGCAACCTCGCTTGCCAGCTCACCCGCCATCTGGAATGCGCCTGCGCTTCCCAGACGGCTGAACAGGCTCTTACTCCCGCCATCCAAACTGCCGCTGTTGCGCGATTTGCTGACCTGCGTATCTGCATTCGCCAAATCTTTTTGCGCTTGTCTGGCAGCCTGACTGACATCTTTGAGTTCATTGGTCAGATGGTTCACGTTCAGATGCGCGTTTTCCAAACGTTCCATGGATTCGGCGGTTCCGTCCAGACCTTTTTTCGCTTCGCGCAGCTCTTTTTTTGCACCGTCCAAGTCTGTCTGGATGGTTGCTTTTTTGCGGTTCAGCGTCGTAATTTCACGGCTCAGCAGTTCAAGGTCTTTATCAAATGCCCTTGCGTCCGATGCCATCCGCTGAAATTCCCGCGAAAAGTTATTGCGCGCACTGACCGCAATCGATACATCTGGCATGCCGCCTCACCTCCTGTTCTCCCGTTCAAACTCCGAAAACGCAAGCAGGATCACCTTTTCCCCCTCACTAAGCGCAGCAAACTGCGCAGGCGGTATATGGTGATCCCGCCACGCACGGAACATCAGGACGGTTTGCCAGTCTCCGTCATAGAGTTTTTTTTAACGTCTCCCACAATCTCGGTCACGCTTCTGCGGTAACCGCTGAGCCGTTCAATACGCATCGCCAGCTCATCAATCTCTCCGGCGGACAGCATTTTGGGCAGCAGTTCTGCAGGTGTAGGTGCGCTGTATCGCTCGCGCAGTTCGGCAGCGCGCAGATTCGGCTCCCGAACGCCCGCAAGCACGACCGCAACCGCAATGTCTCCATCCGGTCGCCCGCCCTCCATGCGGTGAATATCCTTGATCTCGTTATATCCCAGCTCGCGCACAGTAAAAACGACATCGGTTCCCGCACGTTTGGAAAGGTCACGCATTTTAATTTTTTGCGTGCGCATCCCCTTCGGTCCCAGACCGAGCAGCAAATCCATTACATCCTGTTCCATGTTCTCCTCCTGTTATCGCGCCGTAATCGTGTCCAGAAACTCACGCTTTGTGAACGTAAACGGGCATTCTACCTTGCCGATTACACCGGCTTCCCAGTCGGCAACCGTTTCGTCGTCAAAAGAGCAGTTATACAGCGCCACGCGTTCTGCTCCATAAGCGTCCGGGTCATCCAACTTGGAAATAATCGTGAAGCGCGGGTCGTGTCCCTGTGCCGCTGCCTCACCGATCAGCACCGACATCCGGCTCGATACCTTATACAGTCCCACCGAACCGGTGCCCTCAATGTTCAAAATCTTGGTGTCCACTTCCATCTGTCCGCACAGCGGGACTTTTTCCTTATTGAACGTGCGCTTTGCCTGCAATTTATAGCACTCGGCAACCTTTTCGCCCTCAAGCCAAACCTCGCCCCAAGTGCCGGAAATCACTCTCGTTGCTTTATCCATACGTTTTCCCTCCTGCGCTTAAACCATAATCGGGATATGCACATCCTCAATCGCATCCAGCGGCTGAAACGCCACCTTCAGGAATACCTGTGCATCGGTGTTCGCCTCACGCAGCGCCTGATCGTCCATATCGGACGTGTCCACGCCATTCTCCTTCAGCCACGCTTCCTGTGCATCCACGTCAATTTCAACTGCCGAAGAACCGGACTGAATCAGTCCATCCCGCTCCAAACTCTCCAGATAGGTCTTGACCGCAGTAACAAGCACCAGCTTGTTGTCGTAGCTGTTTGCATACTTGCCAATGTAGCTGTCTGCAATCGACTGCTGCAGGTCTGTGAATACCATGTCGAGCAGTTCCACAATTTTAATCTTCTGGAACGGCGCGCCCTTGTCCTTGGTGGTCGAGGTCAGGGAGTTCACGCCGCGTGCAATCTTTGCCTTCACACCGTCGTAGATGAGAATCAGCTCACCCGCGTCCACAGCAGCGTCCGCCGCCTCACTGGACAGGCGCGTGAAGTCCTCAACCTCGGTCAGCGGTGCATAGGTGCACGCCATGCTCATCGGCGTTCCGGCGATCAGACCCGCGATACGGCTGCAATACTGCGCCGCCGTATTCGTCGCCTCGTATGCCTTAATGTCCTTGGTTGTAAAATTGATAATCGCCTCGCTGTCTGCCTTCTGATCGGGCAGCACCGCTTTCACCATATGGTTTTTCTGGCGTTCTTCCTTCACCCATGCCACAACTGCTTGTGCTTCAGCGGACTTGATGTCCGGCGGACCGCACAGGTAATCGAACTGCTGGGTTGCCGCCCATTTCAGTCCTTCTGTCAGGTTTTCCGATTCTGCGGTATCTACATAGACCAGCACCTTTTTCGGCGCGGTCACATATCCAGTGAA
>JAGZOP010000200.1 GCA_018383195.1 Clostridiaceae bacterium
CGTGCAAATGGTAAAGGCGGTACACCTTGACGGGACGCAGCTTGCCGCGTTCCTCTCCGCTTACGCCAGCGGCGAAATCACCTTGCCGCAGCCGGAAGCGGCCTACCCCACCGAACAGGAGGACAGCGACGATGAAGAATAAAAATCTAATCCGAAAGTTTACCGTACTGCTTGCCGCGCTGGTTGTCATGTGCGGCTTTTCTGTTACCGCATACGCGGGCGGCGGCGATGAAAGCGACTTGCCGCCTACCCCCGTAACCGAGGAAACGCCCCCGCCGGAAACCGAGCCGGAGGAAACGACGGGCGGCTATGAGCCGCAGCCCCTTACCCCGGACGGTAATATGTCCCTTGTGGACGATATTACGGGCGAAGCGTCCGGCGACAAGCAGTTTATCACCGTCGTTACCAAAAGCGGCAACTATTTTTACATTATCATTGACCGCGCCGAGGACGGGGAAAACACCGTCCATTTCCTTAACCAGGTGGACGAAGCGGATTTAACCGCCCTTATGGAGGACGGGCAGACCGAAGCCCCCGTTTGTAGCTGCACCGAAAAATGTATTGCCGGGAGCGTCAACACCGATTGCCCGGTTTGCAGCGTCAACATGGGCGAGTGCGCGGGCGTGGAAGCCGAGCCGGAGCCGGAAGAAACCGAGCAGCCGCAGGAAGAAGAAAAAGGCGGCGGCATGGGTATTCTGCTTGCCGTGCTGCTTGTTGCCGCAGCGGGCGGCGGCGCGTTCTACTATTTTAAGATTTTGAAGCCGAAAAAGGACGCGGCAAAAGGAAGCAGTAACCTTGACGACCTTGATTTTGACGAGGACGACGAGGAAACGGAAGTAGTCGAAACCGAACAGACCGAGCAGGAGGACGAACATCTATGAAACTTGTAATTGCAGAAAAACCGAGCGTCGGGGCGGCGATTGCCGCCGTACTTGGCGCGAATGAAAAGCGCAGCGGATATTTTGAGGGCGGCGGCTATCTTGTGTCGTGGTGTATCGGGCATTTGATTAGCCTTGCGGACGCGGCGACCTACAACGAGCAGTACCGAAAATGGAAGTACGACGATCTCCCCATTGTCCCGCAGAAGTGGCAGTTTGTGATTGCCAGCGGCAAGGAGCAGCAGTTTTCCATTCTCAAAGACCTTATGCACCGCAGCGACGTTACCGAGATTGTCAACGCTTGCGACAGCGGGCGCGAGGGAGAACTCATTTTCCGCTTTGTCTATGAACAGGCGAATTGCAAAAAGCCCTTTTCCCGCCTTTGGATTAGCAGCATGGAA
>JAGZOP010000201.1 GCA_018383195.1 Clostridiaceae bacterium
AAAGAAGGGTAACTCTAATAAAGCTCCCTAACGGTGCTTTTTCAAAATCTATCGATATTGGTATGCAGACCTCTTATTCGAGGTTAAATTCCACTTCGTCAGTGAGCATCTTCCATATGACCCTGACAAGTTTGCCGGCACAGTGCCCAAGGGCATTATAGTGAGTCCGGCCTTCGGCTCTCTTGGCATCGTAGTAAGCTTTGAAAGTCGCATTGTTCTTTACGACATTATGTGCTGCATTTACGAGAGCGTAACGAAGAACACGCGAGCCTCGTTTGGACATCCGGGTCTTCTTGGCCTGGAAGTTACCAGACTGATAAACAGACGGATCCAATCCGGCAAATGCAAGCAATTTGCCCGGTGTAGGGAAGCGATGGATATCGCCAATCTCACCAAGTATCATCCCGCCATTGGTAGTCCCAATGCCCGGGATGGTCATGATCACAGAGTGGAGGCAGGTGACAAGGTTTGCCATTCCAAGCTCTGTATGGAATAACTGGCTATCCAATAACTCAATCTGTTCAATGGTCTGAGTTATTTGAATAGATAAGGAACTGTCATGGATACCGACAGACTTCTGTGCGAGAATTCTTAATCCTCTGGCCGTATCTTTACCAAAATGACCGTGGGAAGCCGTTTGGAGAAGATGAGTGAGATGAGTCATATGCATAGAAGCAATATCATTCGGTGTCGGCGCTTCTTTAAGGAGCGTATAGACAGAATTCTGATGCACACCGGACTTAAAGAAGTGCTGTAGTTCCGGGAAGACCTGATCCATGTAGGAAGTCAGCTGTATTTTTAAACGGGTGCGCTGCTTCACGGTTTTCTGTCGGAATCTGCCGAGTTCCTTGAGTTCGATGTAATCCAGATCCTTTAAGGAGATGAACCTTAAAGGATCCTGCAACATAAGGGTTTTAGCAATAACAAATGTGTCGACTTTGTCGGTCTTCGTCTTGCGTACATTATTTTTACGCATAGCCGAAGTCGATAAGGGATTGAGAACACACACTTTAAAATCCTTGCTTATCAAAAAACGGACAAGGTTGTCACCGTAGTGTGCCGTTGATTCAAGACCAATGATGATGCTGTCCTGGTCAAGTGGTGCCAGTTTAGAAAGCAGCAGATAGAAGCCATCATAGTCATTTGAGAATTTGAACGGCTCGATGAGTATCCCGCCCTCCGAAGAAATGGCAGCGGCGAAATGGTTGAGTTTGGCAATATCAATGCCTACGTAAATCATGAGGTTGTACCTCCCTTTCATAAAGTCTGATA
>JAGZOP010000202.1 GCA_018383195.1 Clostridiaceae bacterium
TTCCTCCTCATCAAGGATAGCAAGAGCCAGGCGGAATCCCGTCCGCAGCCCATCGATGAAGTACTCCTCAGCGGTCATGCCCGCAATGGCGGCTTGTAGACAAATCATCTTATCGAGAACTGTGGCTGCCTCCTGATCCAGCATGGATCGGAGCTTTTCTTCTTCATCGGCGAGACCGGCAGCAGCCTTTCCATACTCCGAATTGCGATCAAACTGCTTTTCATTCGGATTGATGTTCCCATAGAAGAAGTCCTTCAGAATGTTATTCGGCATGGCGGTCACCCACCTTTTTCACAACGTCCTCCCCATAGACCACGTTCAGGCCGCTGCCGTTGTCCCAGCGCATGAGGAGGGAGCCGGTATCATCCACGCCTTTGACGGTGCCTTTTGTGCCGGCGGGCGGAGCCTGCACATCATCCATCCGCACCAGTTCCACACGGGTGCCGGCAGGATATTCCCGGCGGATGCGCTCCACAATCTCTCTACTCGGAAACTTCATGGCTCACACCCCCGTTCTTGAAGGCCGAGGAACCGGTCAGGTTCTTCAGCAGAATTTTGCGTTCCATCTTGTACTCGCTGCCGATGAAGCCCAGGCGCAGGAGAAAGCAGCGGAAGGCGTATTTCTCGTTATCCACCGGTTTCTCAGTCGCTGTTACCCGCTTGGCATTCCTGCTCATCTCGCAAAGCGCGGAAATGAAGTGGGTATAGGCGGCTGCGGAATCTGTGTCCACCTGGGAGAACCAGGGAAATGCCACCCGGTCTTCCAAAACCTCGATGCGAAGGTCGGTGATGCCCAGGGCCTTCCGTATCAGATTCCCCTTGGCGTCCAGCAGCTTGGCAAGGTTGCCCACCGCCACCTTGTCGAGCGGGATTTCCACCGTAAGCGCGTCCTCGCAAGCTCCGTATCGTTCGCTTCCGTCTGAAGCCGAAAGCTCATTCACTTCGCTGCTCGTCCTTTCCCCAACAAACCGATTGGTTTGCCGGGGACCCCCTAAATTCGTCTCCTGTGGCGCAGTGTCGGCGGCTTCTGCCGCTTCCTTGGTTTCCTCCCCGAAGGGCTGCTCACCGCCGTCCTGCGGCTCACATTCAAAGCCGGCGGCGGAGATGGCTTCCAGCACCCGCTCGACTTCCTCGCTGTCGGCACGGTCGTCAAATAGGAGCGTCCCATACTTGGTGACCGTGAAATAATCAATCTCATAATTGCAGGTGGGCATGAACTTGTATTCCGCCCTGGCGCCTGTGGCATTGGCGATAACTTTTACCAGTTC
>JAGZOP010000203.1 GCA_018383195.1 Clostridiaceae bacterium
CCCGTATACCGTGGTCAGGCTCACCCGCATCCGCAGAGTGGAGCCGTCGAAATCCACCACCTCGGCCGCGGCCCCGGTGATGTAGGGGCAGACGGTCAGCGCCTCCCGCACATACCGTACCGCCTCGCTCAGCCGGGTGTCCGCCCGGTAGGGCTGGCCCACCAGGCTCTCCAGCTCGCACCCGTAGTCCCAGGAGAAGGGGCTCCAGCGGTACCGCTCCGTGTGCAGCGCCCGCCAGGCCCAGCCCTTGACGGCCTCCAGCCCGGATACCATGACCGGCTCCCCGCCGGAGAAGCGCGGCACGCCCTTGTCGTAGTCCATGGCCACATCCCGGTAGAGGGGCAGCGCCTGGGCCGTCCCCTCCGGAGCGGCCGTCTGGAAGATCGGAAAGAGCTGCCTCATGAAAACACCGCCTTTTGGAGAATGTAGTAGTCCTGTCCGTCCGCTGTCACCAGCACCAGCAGCCGGTCGCCCGCCCGCAGGAGCCGCCCGCTGCCGTCGTCCTCCTCCCAGGCGTAGTCCAGCCCGGGCGGCACGTGGAGCTCGGTCTGGTCCAGCGTCAGGCCGTTGCACACCACCCGCAGCACGCCATGCCCGGCCTGCTGCACCTGGCCAAAGAGCCAACCGCCGGCGGCCTGGCCCCGCTCCGCCGGCCGGAGCAGCTCCGTCAGCCCCGCATATACGTCGTCCATAGCTCCTCCTCTCCGGCACAAAAAACGCCCCGCCTTGCCAGTTGACAAAGCGGGGCGGGGTGGTATAATAACATTAGATGGGCGCTGTTGTATGACGGTTAGCCCGAACCTAACAGCTTAACCTAAGTTAGCCGCTCGGGGGCCATCCGGGCGGCTAACACGCATTTGGGCCTATGTAGACCAGCAGCCAGAGGACTGCCAGGAATACAACCACGCAGCGCAGGGCTCTCGCCCAGCGTCCGTCTCCCATCCGCATCACCTCCCCTCTCAGGGAAGTGGCTAACCGCCATTGATACAACAGCGCCGCGATCATTGTACCACAAGCGCCGCGATTTGTCACGCCCCACGAAACCCGCTTTGCTGGGCTTCCGCGGGGGCCCCAATATCGCCGCCCCTACGGGGGCGGCTTTTTTTATAGCTCCTGCCCCGCCTCCACCTCATTGGTGAGACTGCGGAAATTGAGGGACAGGCGGCAGAAATACTGCCCGTTTTTCCAGGTGTGGGTGTCGCTGTCAATCCAGCACAGCCCGGTCACGCCGGTGGTGTTGGCCCGCAGCAGCACCGC
>JAGZOP010000204.1 GCA_018383195.1 Clostridiaceae bacterium
CCCGGAGGTGACTGCCGCCGGCTGCGGCAGCACAATATCCAATTTCCGGGCCACGTAACCGGCGTCCTTCTCCCCACCGCAGCCCGCCAGCAGCAGGAGCACCGGCAGCACCGCAATCCATATCCGTATCATAAAGCAATCCCTCCTGTCTGTCTCTGAGGATAGCACAGGAGGGATTGTTTGTCAATTTATTATTATCGAGTTTCAATAATATTTTTTTGAATATAATAAAAGACGGACAGTCAAAGGCCACCCCTACGGGTGTTCTGCCGACTCCGGCACGTATTCCAGCAGGTCGCCTGGCTGACAGTCCAACGCCTTGCAGATAGCCTCCAGCGTGGTGAAGCGCACCGCCTTGGCGTGGTTATTTTTCAGGATGGACAGGTTGGCCAGGGTGATATCCACCCGGGCGGAGAGCTCGATGAGGCTCATCTTCCGCTTGGCCATCATCACATCCAGGTTGACGACAATGGGCATGGCTCCCCCTCCTCAAATAGTTAGGTCATTCTCCGCCTTCAGCTCCGCCGCCTGACGGAACAGCGCGGACATGACCAGGCAGAGCAGGCCGCCCAGGATAAAGATGGGGACGAACAGGGCGTTATAGGTCAGCAGGGGCGCGACGGAACCGTAGTAGAACAGCCCCCACACCACCCGGGCCAGCGCGGCAGCGGCGATCAGGAAGCAACACACCGCCGCCCGGCAGAGGCTGACGCCGTTCTCCGCCCGGAAAGGGGCGCCCGTCAGGATGGTGCCCAGCACCCGGCGGCCCTGCCACAAGATTACGGCGGTACAGATACCGCAGAACAGAAGGAACGCGGACAGCACGTCGGCATAACCCCCGTTCTTTCCCAACTGTCCCCATCCGCCGAACAGCAATATATGAAGGGTATCGTCCGCGTCATACTGCCACCATTCCACAAGGCCCTGATGGACACTGATATGCACCAGTCCCGGCACCATGACCAGAACGATCAGATTACACACAAATGTGATGGTCACCAGGATCTTTAGTACCCCGGCCAGCTTCTGCACAGCGGTCTTTTCCACGGTATCTCCCCCTTTAGGGAGAGTATACCACGGATTTTATCGACTTTCAACAAAAATTAAAGGGCGTCCACGCGGACGCCCTTCTGTTATACCCGGACGGCTCCCAGTACTTCGCCGAGAGAGGCATTGATGACCAGGCCGGCCTCTCTGTCGTAGGGGGTGGCGCTCTTGTTGATCAGGGCCAGCCTATTCCCGCG
>JAGZOP010000205.1 GCA_018383195.1 Clostridiaceae bacterium
GTTTGTAGCACAGCCTTGCAGTCCTAAGTTCTTGTGATCATGATAATACTGGACTGCATCCAGCTTAAATTGTTTGTCATAGTGCTTTGCCATAATGAGTTCCTCCTTCAGTGCGGTACCTACATTGTACCATGATTTTTCTTATAAGGAATTCTCATTTTGACTTGTACTATTTATATTCTAGCACCAGTAATAACAAAGGAAGAATATAAGACGATTAGTCAATATAAAAATTTAGGTCTTTTTATGGGGATTTCTATAGAAAAGCTTCGATTGAAAAATGGAAAAATTTCTCCTACAATAGAAGAGTTGCAGGAATTCATGGGATTGGACTAAAAAGTTAAGGAATTGCAATGGGGCAATAACGCAAAACTTAGGTTATTATAAAATGCACCCCCTAAACTAACTACCAAGTGACTACATTTAACTACTACACTAGGCTGTAAATTGCCACATTTTGCGTAGTTTTCAAGAATCCGTACAGAAGTGTGAGAGTCGGGAAACTTCAAAAAGTCCGCAAAACTGGGCATTTTACGGCATTTCAGGAGGAAAATATAATGATTAAAATACTATTCATCTGCCATGGCAAGATATGGTGATTGAGTGGAAGTTTCCTTATTTTAAGCGGTTCCTAAGATGATTCGAGAGATTTTTACAACTACTTACAACTTTTGGAATGAGTTCCGATATGATATTAACAGTATATGTGACTATTTCAATGAAGAATGTATTATGCAAAAAGATTAAATGATGGTAGAATATTTGTATTAGAATAATGAGTTTGCGAAAGAGGAAAAGTATATGGACGAAATTATTATACATTCGGTGCAAGAGTATATCAATGTATTGGAAAAAATACCTTTAGATTTTTGTTTGTCCAGGGGACAATCATTAGACAAGAAATTATTGCCGACAGCGCTGAGGTTTGATGAGGATAACAAACGCTTATATTCAAAATCTAAGGTGAATTGCTTTTTAGAAGATTATAAAATAAATTCGGCTATTTATATGCCACAAGGACAAGAACTAAAAAATGAATATGAGTGGATGGTATATGCACAACATTTTGGTGTGCCAACTCAGCTATTAGATTTTACATATTCGCATATTATATCTTTAATGTTCGCTGTGGAAAAGGCATTCAGTGAAAATGATATGGATAAAAAGGCAGTTGTATGGTTTTTAAATCCTAAAAAGTTAAATGAGTATTCGATGAATAGGACAGAAATTATTAATAT
>JAGZOP010000206.1 GCA_018383195.1 Clostridiaceae bacterium
ACTAAATCTGACACACAATACAAAGGATTATACCTGTTTAACATGGTATCTCTGCCTACTAACAAAAACATTCCGAATATCAGAATTGTAGAAATTGTTCTAATAGAGCTTACATGAAGTCTTTTTAATAAGGTCACTCCATGTCCCAAAAAAGCAAATGGTATGCATAAAACCATTGTTCCAAAACTATATACCACTAAATGAGATATAGAAAACTGTTTTAAAATTCCCGCTACAATATCAAATACAAGGATACTTAACACAGAAAAAATAATCTGTGTCATTAAATTCCCAAGAAAAAATGCTGTTGGCGAATAGTGAATGGAAAAAATTGTCCTCAAGCACCCTGCCTCCTTTAATTCTAAAGTATAGACACCTATTCCATAAATAAAAGCGCATAAAACCATATATACCCACCATGGTATGAAATCTTTTTCATTTTCTATATTTTGAAAATTTAACAGAAACATAACCATAGGCAATAAAATTGCCCAAATAAAAGGAATTTTATCTTTTAATAAGGATTTCATGTTCAAAATGGTATAGGCTAAAATTTTAGGAACCATAGAAATACCCCTTTCTCAATTTTATACTCCATATCCTACACCATGCCCCGTTTTTTTGTCTCACAAATTCCAGTAAGTGGTCAGAATTTCAAGGCAAAATACAAAATTTCATATCCGAAATCCTACTCTAAGAATACAATAGGTGGTTTTCTATCTTCCTCCTGATTCCACCTACTTTTTTCACCACTGGATAGGATACAAAAGCACATTTTCAATTTTCAACCTACCTTTTACATGGTTATCATAAGCCAAATTCAGCTTTAACAAGATTCCCACCTATATTTCTCTGTCTTTTTATAGGCTACATAACCAAGTTTTCTGTTTTCCACCTATTTCATTTCATTTTTTATAGGTCACAAGACCAGATTTTTCATTTCCTACCTATTTCTCCCTGTTTTTCATAGGCCAATAAACTAATTTTTGTATTTCCCACTTATTTATTTCTCCCTACACTCTAAATCTCTCTAAATCCATGCATAAAATTATACATTTTTTATAATATTTTTATTGAAGTTTACAGACTATTATTGTATAATAAATAAAAATAAAGTAATATTTCAGTCAGGAGGTGCCATTATGAGAGAAAAACTCATTCCTATTCTCAAAGTCAGCATTGCATTTTTTGTTGTCTTGTACACGATTTTCATTTACCAGGTAACCCA
>JAGZOP010000207.1 GCA_018383195.1 Clostridiaceae bacterium
CCAGTTCAATACGGGGGCCAAGCGGCTCTATCAATCCCTGGGCTTCCAGCCCAAGTGCCTGCTGCACGATGTGATTCGCAAGGGCGTGTCCGAGTGGCTGTTCATGCGGCCCAACCGGAAGCTGGCGTAAAGAACATAAAGAGGAATCCCCCGGCGGTGCCGGGGGATTCCTCTTTATTTGCTCCGGCGTACCTCCAGATAGTAGTATTCCTGATCCGGTTCCAGCGGCACGGAGGTAAGTCCGGCCGCCAGATCGAAGCCGAAGTTCTGACGGACGATGGCAATCTGCTCCGTGTGGGCCAGCGCGGCGGTCTGGCACGTGAAGGAGAGGGCGGAACCCAGCTGCGTAACCAGATCATAGCCGTATATGCCCCGGTTCTCCGTGTGGGCGCAGGCGAAGTCAAAGCTGGCCTCCTTGGGCAGGGCGGCCTCCACCTGGACGCTTTCCCCGGCGGGAATCGTGAGGACGGCCTCCGCATAGAAGATGCGCTCCTGTATGTTGACCCAGGAGAACACATCCTCCAGCCTGGCCATGTCCGCCGGCACCGCCGTGCCCAAGCTCCGGCAGAGGGTGTCAAAAAATACCTCCCTGGAGAGGGACGCCGCGTCCGTCTCCCCGCCGTACTTGTGGGCCAGGGTATCCGGGGGTGGACAGAGGGCCTCCAGCACCTCCCCCAGGGTGGATTTATACTGGATAACGGCGGCGCTCACCCCGTCCAGCTCCTCGCCGGGGTCGCAGCCTCCGTCCCGGTAGCCCTGGATGGTGTACTCCTCCAGAGCGCCGCCCACCGCGATGAGCAGGCGGGGGTCCTGGGCGTGGGGGGAGTCCGGCTCGGGCAGAGAGAAGCTGCGCCGGGCCCACCCCGCCTCCCGGTCAATGGAGCTGCCGTGAAAGCCGTAAGTCAGCACGGCGGGGGTGTCCTCCGACCAGGGGTAGGTTACCGCCAGGGTGGGGGCCGCGGCGTCGCTCTCCGGCCGGGTGAGGTCGGTGAAGGCGTAGACCGTCACCGGCGTGTCCAGGGCGGGGATCTCGGCGTGGGCCGCCGCAAGATCGTTCCCCTCCACCAGGGCGGCGTACTCCTCCCAGGACTCCAGACTCTGGCTCCCGCCCACGCCGGGGCGGATGACGGCGTCCAGCGCCGTACCGTCCGCCGTCAGGGTGGGGGGATAGAGGGCGTAGAAGCTGCCGGAAAAGGGGTAGACCAGGGTGACACTCTGGT
>JAGZOP010000064.1 GCA_018383195.1 Clostridiaceae bacterium
AGGCGTGGTTCACCACCCAGTTGGGATCCATTCCGTGGAAATGGTACTGTAGGTCCGGCAGGAACAGGGTACTCATACCCACCGTGTCGATGAGCATATCCTCGGTACCCTGAATGTTAAAGAAACGGACATTGACCCCGAAGCGGATGAAGCGGTCCGCCCCCTCGATCTGGTGAGAACACACATCCTCAGCCAGAAGCAGCTTGCCGCAGTTCTGAAAGTAGAACGCCTCACAGGTGGGATACAGCTCCGCCAGGGCCTCCACAAAGTCAGCATCCAGGTTAGCCCGCTCCAGAACTGGAAGCGCCGCTGCCAGCATATCCGTGGCCACGATCTGATACCGGCACTCCCGGAAGATCCGTTCCCGGTCCTCCTGACAGTCCCACATCTGACTCATGAGGAACGCGTCGAAGCCTTTGCCCTTAAATTTGCTGCAGCCCATCACCATGAGCTGTACCGGAGCCTTGACATCCTTGAATTCCGCCATATGCTCCAGGGCGGCAAAGCCTGCTGTCTTTTTATCGTGACAGAAACACTCCGCCGTCCCGATGTGTTTTTCCATCACGGCGGTCATTTCTGCTTTTCCAGGCATAGACACCGGCTCTTTGAACAGCATCTGAATGAGATAGGGCCCGCCGGGACGGGAGCCTTTTTCATCATCCAGATTTTGCTGGAATACTTCATTGCTCATTTCGTTTCCTCCTTTTTGTTAGGGAATAACTTGAATGGAAACTCCAGTTCCTGCTGGACGATTTCTTGGGGCAGTTTCCAGGGATTGGCTCAGATACCAGTCCCGGTAGGACCGCTTTTCCATGTCCTGCTCCTAAAGGTAGAGTTGGTAGCCGGCCTTATCCTCATCATCCCATGTGTCATGCTGTTTTTTGCCTGGACATGGCTTCCGGCAACTGCATCCAATTCCTCCACCGTGCGGCTCGCGGCCCAGGCGTGGTCCATATAGCCGCATGGGAGAAAAGGATGCGATTATTGGATGTGCCCGCGGAGAACCGGGCAGAGGTAGTCCTGCTCCAGTTTGTTCCGGATTCCGCTCCAAGTGGATACGCTTGCCATGTTACCACCTCTCAATCACAATAGATCCCCACCACCAGGATATAGTCATCATCTCCATGGGCATAGTACCATATGGTTTCGTCATCAGGATAGAGCAGAAGCTGGTCGCCACCTGTGCCTTTCCAAAACTCGCCCGATACGCAATACCGCTCTCCATGGAGGGTCAGGTCAAATATTCCGAAAAGATCAATGATCGCGCCTGTGGATACATAGATGCCTGCGGTCAGCAGGAGAAACTTCCGAACCTGGGACGGAAGCGTAAAGCCCAGCACTTTTTCTCGATTTCCAATCTGCTCCTCTGAATGGTCAGTGTTTGAGTTTTCATCGCTTGCCGGGGCGCCTCCCATCAATCCCACCAGAGATACCAGACAGTGGACTGCCGCAGAACATCCGCCAGATTGCCCACTGTGGGTTCATCCTGCTCCTGATCCACAATGTCCGGGCAGAAGCCGTACTGCTCTGTGGCTACCTCCATGGCCTTCTCCTGGGAAACAGGGGCCGGGAGGTCAAACTCCAACTCGTCGTGGCTCATGGCGGCAGGGATGGCGCCATACTGCTCGAACCAGTATCTCGCTACTGCCATCAGGTCCGGGGTGTCGGGGCACTCATTCCAGTTGCCGAAGGGCAGGTAGGCGAAGATCTCCCAGGGGTTCTTTACCGGGATCTTGGCCAAAATGAGGGGATAGGTCATGTGGCCATCCGAATCCCAATAGCAGGAGAAGCGGTCATTGTCATAGCCGCCCTCCATCTCTCCAAGAATTTCCTCCTCCCAGTCCATGTCATCGTCCTCGGCTTCTTCCTTGCGCTGGCCGGTCAATGCCTCCAGGACTGCCTTGCCGTCCTTGATGGGGGCGGAGAGCATCTTCTTCCGGTACTCCGTCACGGTTTTGAGGTCAAATTCATAGCAGTCCGCGTCGTGCTCCGGGTCGGCGTTCATCACCAGGCACTCCAGCAGCGTCTCGTCGTCCGCTCTGATCAGCACCGGCACGAAGCCCTCATGGGCGGCGTCCCGCCTGGCGTAGCTGTATGCCGACATGATGGGATCGTCATCTGCCATGGAAGGGAAATAGGTGCATTCACAGTCCAGATACTCCATGATGGCCTGAGCCACCTCGGAGGGCTCCAGCGTATCCTCGTCAAAGTTCTGCCCCTGCCAGTTGGCAAAGCGTTCTTCGATCACCTCTGCCATAGCCTGGTAGTAGTCCTCGTCAAAGGGGATGAACAGGTACGCCTCGTCCTGGATCTCCTCGGAGTAATTGCGCTCCGGCCCGATGACGCTGACGGCGTAGCTGTCGATATCGCTGGGATAGTAAGGGCTGTCGCTCTCTCCGTAGTAGTACCCGGCAAAGGCCGCGCCCTTCTCGTTGAATAGAGCGCCAAAGAGCTGTCCCTTCAGTACATCGCGGATGAAAGAACGCAAGTCCGCTTGCTTGATATCTGCCAGAAACGCCTGATACTGCTCGCTGTACCGCTCGATAAATTCCACACTCATCAGGTCATGCTCCATGCACCAGCGCAGGTAGATGGCCATGTGGTTATAGGCGTTGATCTCGTCCACCGGCAGATGCTTCTCCCGGATGGTCTCCAGATGCCAGGCAGCATCGTCCATATTGCCTATGAGGTTCCCGTCCGAAAGGGTGCCGCTGGTAGCGGCATTCTGACGGTCAGGCTCCGCCACAAAGCTGATGCCGTTCATTTTATCCAGCAGGGCGTCCGCGTCGTGGGCCAGTTTGTACTCCAGCTCGTCCCGGTAGAGGGGGAGCACCTGGTAGAAGTTGACCTCCTCGCCGCCCGGTAGGGTGCAGACCTCGCTGCCGTCCTCCGTCCCCTGGGGGGGCGTGAGAATGGCGGCGCACAGCTTCGTGTTCTCTGCAAAGTCCTCCTCATTGTCCATGGTATGGCCGAAACCCAGCCAAGTATCGCTGGCAATGGGCAGTCGGGCCAGGGTTTTCAACAGGCGGATGGGCCAGTACCACCGCTCATTCTTCAGATCCTCATGCTTCAGCTTCCAGTTCCTCGGCAGCGCGATGGCCAGCTCCGCCCGCTCCAGCTTGTATTCCGCCAGCGCCTCCGGCACATTCATCCGGTGGGCGCCCATGCCCATGGTGACCAGGGTGTAGTAGTCCCGCTCCTGGGAGGGCGGCACCACGCAGATGTCCACATGGATGTCCGGGGAAGACAGCTCATGGAACACATGCCCAAACTTGCCGAAATACTGCTGGATGTGCCCCTCGACGGCCTCCATTTCCTCCTCCGTATAGACCTCGGGAACACTGGATTCCTCATCCTGGGGGGCTTCACCGTCCGGGCCGTCCTCACGGTCATCATCCGGACCGCCAGCCGATGACTCCCAGGAGATCTTTAGGGTCATCTGATCTTCCGGCAGGCCGACGCCGGGGCTGCGGGTGATGGCGTGCTTATCATCCTCCGCAAAACCGATGGTTTCCCCAGCGTGGAGTTCCATATCATTCTCCAGCACATAGGAGGCAAGGCTGGCTAAAAAGTCCCGCAGGTCGCCTGGCTCGGCATCGGTGCCCAGCACCTCCATCTCGTCCTTGCCGAACACATCCATGCCGTAGGTATAGCCGTTCATGCCGTTCTCATCCCGCCAAAGACCAAACCAAATCCAGTTGAAGATGGGCAGCTCGTCCTCCCGCATCATGTCTGCAAAGCCCTCGTAGAAGCGCGGTTCAAACACTACGCCGCTGGTGTAGATGCCGGTGGCGTATTTCTGGCGGCAGCAGGCAGCCACCAATTTGGTATAGAGTTTGCCCTTCTCCAGAACATCTTCCTCTTTGCCAAGCACCGCCACCATGATGTGGGCGCGGTGCTCCCTGGCAGCTTTTACGGCATCCTCCCACATATAGTTGTTTTCCGCGTTGGCCTCGGCTTCGCCGCCGGGAATGGGACAGGCCGCCAGACTGACGGCAGCGACCATGCCGCCCACCTCGAATACCAGAGCGTCGTCGCTCTTGTCCTCGCTTGCGTCGTATTCCTCCACGGGGATGTCCCATTTTTCCTTCATGTCCCGGATGAACTGCGCCTTGTCCCATTCTCCCCTGGACAGCAGGACAAAGCCGGTGAAGACGCCCGTGTGGTCTGTCTCGCCGTCTGTTTCCGCCTCGCCCCGCTTTGCGATCTCCTCCTGGCACTCCCGGATCACCGCCGGGGCGTTCTCATCCTCAGGGTCCAGCTCCGCCCACCGCTGGGCGTAGGGAATGGCTTTCTCCTCCTGCTCAAAGAGATACTGATAGGCATAGGCCATCCGCATGTTCCACTCCGCCTTGTCCTGGCCCTCCTCCCGAACGGACTCCAAGACATCGATGGCGCGGAGCAGGGCCTTGTCTCCCTTGTAACGGGGCGTGCCCTCGTCATGGTCCCCAATGATGGCGTAGTTTTCCAGTGCCCGGGCCAGGGCGTAGGTCGTGCGGTAGTTCCGCCAGTCCTCCGGGATGGCGTTCAGCGCCTGGATACAGCGGGTGTACTCGTCCTCGTCGTTCCACTGCTCGATCTGTGCGAAAAACTCCTCCGCATTCTCCGGGGTGTAAGGGATATAGTCCATGCCCGTCAGCGTCTCGTCCAACTCGGCGGCCTGCCCCTCGTCAGCCGGCTCCTCCTCAGGTGGCGCTTTCAGGTTCACCGTGCCCGCTTCACGGCGGAATGTGTGGAAGCTGGCCCAGGGAATGCCGCTGTCCTCAAAGAACGCCTTGGCCATCCTGAGTGCGGTGCGAATGTCCCAGGCGATAAAGTCCACATAGCCGCAGAAGAGACCGGTGGCCCCGCCTGTGAGGGTGAGCACTTCCGGGCCTTCCCCGGAGGTGAACACCTCCTCCAGCTTGTCCCGGAAGTCGAAGAGCTTCTGGCTTCCTTCTTCCTCCCGCAGGGTATCCAGGGGATAGCAGAAGAAGCCCGCCACCGCGCCGTCGGCATGGAGAGCGTCCATGAAGTCGTTGTCTTCGTTCAGATAGCCGTTGATCAGAGGCACGCAGTTGGTGGAACCGGCGATCACATCCAGCCGCCAATCGGCGTCCGGGTCTTTATTGGGCTCCATTTTGTAGGCGAGGCAGCTGTCTAAGTACGCTTCCGGGGCGGTGGAGAGGTCCACCCCCCGCTCTTTCAGCTTGTCCGGCAGCTGGGAGAGGAGAAGGGAAGGCTCCGCCCTGGGCCCCTCCAGCACATCGAAGCCGTCGATATACCACATGTGGGAGATCTCACCCAGCACCTGGTCGGTGAGGGTGGTTAGCATCCACCAGGCCCGGCCTTCCTCTTTCCGCAGCATGGGCAGCAGCTTTTCACAGTAGGCGGAGATAGTAAAACTGTTTTCACCCTGCTCCTCCAACCAGATCTGCACGTCATCCCCGGAGATATCCCAGCCGTCGTCAGTGCGCAGGCCGATATCCCGGATGGGCTGGCGGCCCACCAGGATGTTCCAGTGTTCCAGCACCTCCTTGGGGACGTGCTTCTGGAAGTAGACCAGTTCAAACAGCTTGACCCTGTCCCCCTCCGGGGTGAGGATCAGCTCGTACTTCTCTCCGTTGAAGCCCATTTCGAAGGAGATCTCGTCAAAGACCAGGTTCAAAGTATCTTCCATTTGGGCCACAATCTCCGCGCCACGGGTGTGATCCTTGTCCTCGTCCATCATCTGGCGCAGTGCCCCTTCCATTTCGGCAAAGGTTTCCCACCAGTCCTCTGTCCGCTCCCGGAAGCACTCCGAGAACTGCGGCAGGGCAATGCCTTTCTTGCACGAATCAATCAATTCTTTGGTATCCGCGTCATCCGGGCGGGCCTCCAGCGCCTTTTCAAAGTACCGAAGGGCGCGCCCCTCCTGGTCCAGATAATAATAGGAATAGCCCATGCGGAAGTTCCAGTAGTGGTCGCCCTCGAAGTATTCCTCATGGGGCTTCAGCAAAGCAATCGCCTTTTTGAGCATATCTTTGCCGCCTGGCTTATTTGGGTCTGCCAGATTGTTATAAGCCCGGGCCAGCTCACTGTCCATCTCAGGAGTGCGTTCCTCGGCGGGGATGGCCTCCAGCGCGTCAATGATCTTCTGGTATTCGTCGGTTTCATGCCACTTCTGGCACCGCTGTAAAATGTCCATATCCGGCTCCTCCTCATTTTCTGGTTTCCAATCTTTAATCGGCTGGAACACGCCATGCTCATCCCGCTCAAAGGCGCAGGGGGCGGGCGTATTCAAAAGCGGGATAATGTCGGAATCGTCGTTGCAGATCGTGTTCAGCTTGTAAAGCCCGGCGTTGTTGGGGTCGTCCATGTAATCATCGCTCTCGTCACCGGCGGTGAAGCGCCAGCCGCTGTCCCAGTCGCCATCCGGCTCCTCCCGGTAGCAGTAGCCAACCTTGCAGCCCTCCACCGTGATGCGGTTGGTGGCGATGCAGCCATCGGCCCCAGCCCAGTCGGGGAGCAGATTCTTCATGTCCTCCGCCTTCACATGGTAGCTGCGGTTGCGGCCAGCGGACTCGTACAGCTCCTTTCGCAGCGCCGCCACCTGATGGGCCATCTCCTCGATCTCCTCATCGCTCATCAGATCGTGGAGGTCATAGGACAGGGGATCTTGGGCGAAATCTGCCAGAGCCTTGTCCATAGCGTCGTGCTCCTCTGCCGTGGCTGTGACACGGATGCGGCGGGAGGGGGTGTTATACTCGTCCAGATCATGGAGGTTTACCCCGCCGCTGACACTACACTCCAGCAGGATAGCGGCCAGATCAGTGACGACATCAATGGCGAAGTGAAAGTCGATCTCCACGCCATTGGAGTGGGTGAACTCAAGATACTCCACCGTTTGGTGGAAGTCCCAGTTCTGCTTGTCCAGCCCGATCTTGGCAAAGATTTCGCTGAGGGGGATCTCCTCTTTCTTCTGGTCCTCCAAAAACGCCACAAGGTTCAGACTGTCATCGGAACCTCCAATAAAGTTGCCCCAGTATTTGCCGATATACATCCGTCATGCCTCCTTTTATTCCGGCCACTCATCGCCGTCACAACGGCTGATGAAGTCATAGTGCAGGCTCTCAAAATAGTCGTTGGGATAGGATTCACCATCCTGATAAAGCTCCAGCCCATCCAGATCCATCATCTCATTGATATATGCAAGGGCATCATGGATACCCGCAATGTGTTCGTCCTGAAGTATTTCAGCCAGCACTTCTCTCTGCGCTGGTGTCAGTGCGGCGAAAAGATCGTTTTTTGCCTTGTTGTCATCCGTTTGGGGGAAACCATCACCCTTGACCCACCGGGCGGTCATGCTGTCTTTCCGATCCACAAGACCGTCAATAAATGCTTTATACAGTTTCAGCTCCTTGCTCATGGCAGATCCTCCATTCCCAAGCAATTTATTTCCGTATTAAACTCCCGTTGTCAATGAGGGCAGCCTACCGGATGCGCCGGAGGGATTCCGGTTCCAGCAAAAGCTCCCGCAGGTTCGGGTCCTCAAAGAAGGACATGGGGCGGAACCTGTGTCGGCCCGGCCACAGCCGCTCCGTCGCCAACCGCTTCGCGGTCTGGAGCGCCTTCTCCCGGTCGCCCAGATAGGGATAGCGCCCGATAGGAGGACTCCGCCAGCGGAAAACCGCTGGGCCGTTCCGTGGTACAGCGCCTCCGGCGGCTCGGTTACGGTGAGTCCTACATCCACTTGGATGGAGTGCCCCTGGTTGGCTCGGATCAGCGTCCGGTCTTCATTGAAGGCATACCGCTGTTTGCTGTCGCTCCTCACAATCTCCTCCAGAATGTCCCGATTGATGGGGTACTTCTTACCGATGCCCGCCGGCAGCGCATTGACATCCGCCCAGCCATGGGCGTCCAATTAGGTTCTGATGACCTCCGGCTTGTGCCGAAGGATTAAACTCATATTTGCTGATCTTTGTAAGATCAGGTGTTGTCTCTCTCGTGCAGTGTCCTCCAAATGATCTCTCAAGCTGACTCTATCCGGATGATGGGCCGGTAGAAGTCATAGTCGCCGTTCAGTTCCTTCTCCTCCTGCACTTCCGGCTTACAGTGCGGCGAACAGGGCAGGAAGCCGAGAAAGATTCCCAGTCCGCCGCAGATGCTGCGCCCGCCATCGCCGCCGCAGGTGGTAAACCCTTTGGCTTTCACCACCTCCCGCATATAGGGGTCATAGGCGACGGACAGGCCGAAGAAGTTGGGTTCCTCCATATCGAAGGGCTTGTCCTCATCCTCCGGACGTTCAAAATGGTGCAGATGCATGGAGTAGTCCATTCCATCCCCCCAGGGGAACAGGGTGCGGCACCCGCCGCCGCACAGATAGGCCCACTCGTCCGCCGTAGGCAGCGAAAGGCCCTGCTTCTCCAGTTGGTCAAGAAGCGCACCGTAGTCTGTGCGGTTATAGATCCAGATCTGAAAGCCCTTTTCCGTCCGCTCAATACGGGCTGACTGGTGCAAGGTAAGGCTGTCAAGGTCGCTCCAGGCAAAATCCCGGAACTTCTTCAGCCAGTCGGGGCGGGCGGTCAGTCTGGGATCGTCCATCTTGACCGGCTCCCAACACAGCTCCTCCAGCTCCCGGCCCACCAGCATAGGGCCAATGGCTGCCTGCCGAACGGGAGCCATGCTTTCACGGATCATCTCCTCCGAATCACACTCCATCTCCCATTCCTGGAACAGATAGTCCAGTTCCTCTCGACTGTCCTGATTCAGTCCCACAGCGAACCGTTCCCAGCCCAAGGTGACGGTATCGCCGGGGACAAAGACGAACTCCCGGCCATCTTTTTCGAATATGCCGGTGGTGCAGCTTTGGCCCCAGCGGTCAAAGGTATGTAGACCGAGGAAGGTCATAGCATAACGACCAGCCAGGTTCTCCATCAGCACCCGTTTCTCGGTGGTATCCATCTGATTGAATTGGGGGCGAAATCGTTTTTCGTTCATAGCAAGTCCTCCTACAGTCGATCCAGATTATCCTGTAAATTGCCTTGCATCAGATGTTGGGCGATAGCTCGGTTTAGTCCCTTATGGGGATGATAGGATGCCTGCTCTGCATCGTGGACACACTCCTCCATCAATGCCTCTGGTGAAATTCCTTGCCGCTTGCCATTGCGGTGGCTAAAGGTGTAGCACACCGATTTGAGAAAATCGAAGATATAATCATGGTTTCCCCGCATATTGGGCAGATCGTTGAAAGAACCCATTCCGCCGTATGCTAAAAGATGGTGGGCGACCTCCCGCCGCTGGGTCCAATCCTCAATATCCCGCTCCAGCCAGTCGAGCCAGTTTTTGAATTCCGGGTGGTCTGTCTGTAGGATTAGCCGCAGACAGACCAAGGCCTCAGTATAAATATCTGTCTGTTTCATCAGATTCCTCCTGATTGCTTTAACGCTCCATTGTGGGTGTGGCTCTCCCAGACGGCCTCAAATTCCGTTTTCTCTATCAAACAGGCATGGAACTCCTCGCCCCAGACATGGGCGTTGAATTCCTCCACGGTGGGAATGGGTGTGATTTCAATGGCTCCGTCGTAAAGGTCAGGGATGTTGTGGGTGCGGCCGCCGGCGAAAATGTCAATGGAACGGAAGGCCAGCCGCTCATGCTCTGTGTCCACCTCATAGAGGATGACCGGTGGTTCTTCCTCCGGTGCGCCCTCCCAAAAGAGTTTGATGTACTCCACCTTAATACTGCTCCGTCACAGCACGGCGGGCTTCCTCGACGATGGCCTGTTTCTTTTGCCAAAGGTCAGGAGCCAATCTGTCCTGCATCTACCGGGCGTAAGATGCTGCGGCCAGCCAGCAGCTCCTCCAGTTTTTTGGCCAGCGCCTCCACAATAGCATGGCAGGGGTTTTCGTATCCTACGATCTCCAGCCTTTGCAGCTCGACACAATGGAGTGTTCCATAGAATCCAAGCATAAAGTCTGTTAATTCAGCAATCATCCGATAGCCCTCCATGTTGTTCACATCGGTCTGGCCCTCTTTGGCGGTCATCAGACCGATGATCCCCACCGCCACAGTGAAAGCGCCGCAGCAGGACTGCTCGGTCTGCATCCCAAGGCCCATGACGGAGAACATCTTCCGTGTCTCCTCGGACAAATTCAGATGGTAATATTCATTGCAGGCCATGAACATCGCCTCGGCGCAGGTCAGTTCGGTGCCGATGTGATAGTGGTTGACCAGTTCATAGAGTTTCATTTCTGCCATACCGTACTCCAATCGCAAAGCATTTCATTCTGCGTCACCCGGCGCAGCT
>JAGZOP010000013.1 GCA_018383195.1 Clostridiaceae bacterium
CAGCTGGGAGAGCATCTGCCTTACAAGCAGAGGGTCACAGGTTCGAGCCCTGTAACTTCCACCAACATCGAAGGCACTCACGAAAGTGGGTGCCTTTTGTTGTGTCTACACGAAAAATAAAACAGGGCTTGAACCCTGCAGGCGTTAAAAAAACAAGCCGGGGGCTTGTTTTTAGCCGTAGGCTGCCGGTAGGCAGTACAGAAACGATTGTTGTATATGGATCAACGAAAAGCTTCTGTCTTTCGGCAGGAGCTTTTTTCATCTTTGCATAAAGAAAATGAGGCAGGCTTCATACTGCCAAAAGAGGGCAAGGGAACCTAGGTTCCCTTGCCCTCTTTTGAAATCTCCCCATCCCTCCTGACCAGACCTACGCATTTTCGCAGAAAATGCTACCCGGTCATGCGGCTTGTGCGCAGGTACGCGCAAATAGTTTTTCCGTTTTGGTAGAATGCCGCGCGCAGACGCGGATGCGAGCCGCTATTTTGAGAATGCGTGCCGCGTATGGGTGCAAGCTTATTTGCGTGTGCAGCTCCCAGTCGCTGGTCGCTGGGGTGCGCTGTGGATAGACATACATCGGCGGCGGGCGACATCGTTTCTGAAATAAAAAGCGGCGTTCTGGTCAAGCCAGAATGCCGCCTAAAAATGTGCCGCTCAAAAACGCTTCGCTGAAAAAGTATCCTGCGCCGATGAAAAGGGTATTCCAGATGGAAATGCCGATGGCAGACCATGTCAGATATTCCCGGAGCGGCATGCGCAGCAGGCCGGCGGGGATTGAAACGATGGTGCGCAGCACCGGAATCAGGCGGCAGATCAGCAGTCCGCGCCCATGGCTGACCTCGAGCCGCTCGTGGCATTCCTGAATGAAGTGATGGAATTTCGGGCTTTTGCCAAACAGCTTGGTGAGCAGCGGTGCGCCGCCAAAATAGCAGATGGCATAGATCACGAGGGAGCCGCAGAGTCCGGCGCAGACTGATACCACAATGGACAGGAAAAGGTTCAGCTCGCTCTGTCCGATCAGGATGCCGACAGCGGGCATGATGACCCCGGCGGGAAATCCCGGAAGGTTCAAATATTCACAAAAAAATACCGCCGCCATCATCGGCAGGCCGTATTGCTCGAAAAGCTCGATGACAGATGCGATTGTCATAAATACTCCATCCCCATGTTGTTTTCTTCTATCATAGCAACAGGCGGCGGTTTGTGCAAGCGCCGCCGCCTGTTGTTAAAAAATCGTTCATAAAAAATTAGGGATTGCTTAAAAAAGACCGCAGATGGATGTCAATACCCAGAGCAGACCGACCGCACTGCCGCCGCCGAGCGCGGACAGCATCAGCTGCGCATTGGTCCAGCGCTTACGCGAGTATCGCCGCACAGAGGGGCGGCGGAGATAGGTTTCTGCCACGGCGCAGGCTTCGCGCAGCACATCGCGCGGGGCATTCCGGTTTTCACGCACGACAAAAATTGCTTCTTCGAACACACTGGGGTCAGGCGGACGGACCACCACGACCCTGCGGGAAATTCCCTTGACCATAATTGCCTCCTTGCATTTTGTTGACCTTTCCAGTATGTCCGGGATTGCCCTGCTTATACAGGATTTACGAAGAGCGGGGACGGCGTTCCAACCGCACGACTACGGCGGTCAGGTCATCGTTTACGCCGCGTTCGGCGGCAGAAACAACGATTTTTGCGGCGAGTTCTTTGGGGGTGTCGCTTACGCGGTCGTGCAGCAGATGGCGCAGCCATTCGTCATCCGTACCGTCGCATATGCCGTCTGAAACCAGAACGAATACATCGCCATGGTCCATGCGCAGCGGGACGCTCTGATCGGCTGCGGGGTCATCGGATAAGCCGACCGGAAGATTGCCTCCGGAAAGGCGGGTCACAGCACCGCTTGTCCGCAGGAAACTGGGTGCGGCGCCGCACTTGAGGCATTCGCCTTTGCCGGTGAACAGGTCAAGCGTGAGCGCATCCAGCGTTACGCCGCGCGTACCGTCGCTGCGCAGACGGAATGCGGGTGCGATGGTACGCAGCGCGTCGGCTGCGGGGATGCCTGCGCGCAGAAAACGTTCCATCAGCGATAGAATGGAGCGGCTGTCCTGCGCGGCGGCAGCGCCAGAACCCATGCCGTCTGCAAGCAGCATGCATGCGCGTCCGCCATCGGTGACAAAGGAACGGGCGGTGTCTCCGGAAATCTTTTCGCCCTGTTTTTGGCGCTGCCCAAGACCGACAACTGCACGGAAGGGAGCCTGTTCCCGCAGCATCAGGCGGGTGCCAAGTTCGTCTGAAATGCGTTCCGGGTCGGTCAGTCCGGTGCCGAGCAGCGCGGATAGACCGGCAGCAAACCCTTTGCGTTCGCGCAGGATGCTTTCTACCCCGTCCCCGGCAAGTTCGACGCGCAGCCGCCCGCTTCCGTCGCGGAATACGGCGACTTTGTCGATGCGTCCAAAAGCGGACGCATAGCTGCGTACCTGCCGCTCCCGTGCGGGGAGGGATGCTTGATCGCATCCAAGAGAGCCGCTGATCTGGCGCAGGATGCCGGTCAGACCGGCGTATTGCTGGGCGATCAGCGAACGGTTCTCTTCGCACCGCTTGCGGTATTGCCGGCGTTCGCGCAAAGCGAACAGGGCTTCGTTTACGGTGTGCAGCAGCTCGGGGAAATGGATGCAGCGGTCGGAAAAGTGGCGCGGAAAGTCGGCAGCTTCCGCGCGGCCGCGCTTCAGCATAGGGACGGAAACATCGTTCAGTGCGGAGAGGGTGGAAACATAGTCGCGCTGCCAGCACTGGTGGCAGATGGAGCAGCGCCGGCAGACCTTGTCCGCTGCGCAGTCAAAAATCGCATGTACATCTTCGTCGGCGGCGGCGCGTCCGGACTGTGCGCCATTCATCATGGCGAGATACATTTCATAGAATGCTTCAGATGCTTCGGACGCATAGCGCCCTGCCGAGCGGCGCACACGGGAGACTGTGTCGAGGGTATCGCTGCGGGCGGGAATCAGGGTATCGCGCGCATACTGCCATACGGGTTCGGGGATTGCCCAAAACAGCATGGCTGCCAGCACGCATTCGTACAGCGTGGGGGAGAACAGCGGATGGTCGATGCCGAGCAGGCTTGCCGCACCCGCAGACAGCAGTCCGGACAGCATAAAGGCGGGTTTTCCGGCGGTGCGGAACGCGCCGGCAAGCAGGGCGGCAAGCCCGTACACGCAGGTGAGAAATGCGCCGCTGCCGATGGCGGCATCCATTGTCACCCCGAACGCAACGCCGAGCGCGGCGCCGACGGTGCTGCCGCCCAGAAAAGTGCCGGCGAGCACAAAAGCGAACGCCAGTACGCGCGCAGGGGCGACTGCGCCGAACAGGGTGATGTCACCGACGGCGATGAGCAGGCTTGCCACGACAGCGAGCAATCCACCCGGATGGCGCAGGTCTCCGCGTCCGCGCGGTGGCGTGAGTGCCTGCATGTAGCACCAGCATAGCATGCCGGTCAGCGTACAGGCGGCGAGAAAGCGGAAAATATGGGCCGGACGCAGCAGACCGGGGGCGGGCAGCAGTACAAAACTGCATACTGCCATCATCAGTGCGCTCATAAGCGGCATAAACCATCCGCGCCGCTTGGCAGGCGGCTTTTCAAAGATTTGTGCGCAGACGAGGGTCAGCAAGGCGGCGGCTGCCGCAGTAACGCCGCTCATACCGCCGCGCAGCAGGATTGCACCAAAAAATGCGCCGGCAAGGGCGCAGTAACCCTTACCGTGGGCAGCGCAAGCGCCGGTCATTGCGACGCCGAGTGGGGCAAAGCCGCCTAGGATGACGCCGCGCGAGAGCACGGCGCAGAGCAGTAGGCGTTTGACACCGCCGCCGATTTCACGCACCTCGTCGGTGCGCGTGAAGCGCGTCCAGGTTTCAGCGGCGCGCGCCGCAGCCCGGAAGCTCCTCCGTTCCAATGTGTGTTTGTCCATGGTCGAACCTCCTTGTTTTTCCAGTATATGCTGTGCTGTGGTGCGCGTTTTGTTGGAAAATACTGCGGGAAATGCGTCTCGGATAATTTGCGCTGCGGTTTTGTGCGGAGGAGCGGGGGAAATAGGGATGCGGCGCGGGGAATGGGGGGCAGGCAGGGGTGGTGCGGAGGAATGTGTAGATGGGGAAAACGGGATGGAATGTCATGTTTTTCTGTCGATTTCCGGCAGGAAAGGGCGCTTTTGTTTTGTAATCGGTTTGAAATTTGCAAAGGCGGGGAATTTGTGCTACAATATACCGCGTGAATTTATGCGGTGCAGCGTGTGCTGCGGATTTCGAGAATCCCCATCCGCGTTCCGGGAGGGAAATGACAGATGAAAATTGCGAATATTTCCCTGGCGGGGCGGCTGTTTCTTGCGCCTATGGCTGGGGTGACCGACCTTGCGTTCCGGCAGGTATGCCGGGAGCATGGCGCGGCGCTGACGGTGACCGAAATGGTTTCGGCAAAGGCGCTGCATTTCAAAGATAAGAAAACGCCGCGGCTGCTGCGCCTTGGCGCGGGCGAACATCCGGCGGCAGCACAGATTTTTGGCTCGGAGCCTGAAACAATGGCGGAGGGCGCTGTGCTTGCGCGCGAAATTTCGGGCTGCGACATCATTGACATCAATATGGGATGCCCTGCCCCGAAGATTGTCGGCAATGGCGACGGCTCGGCGCTGATGAAGGATATGAAGCGCGCAGAGGCGGTCATCCGCGCGGTGCGCGCCGCGGTAGACTGTCCGGTGACGGTCAAGTTCCGAAAGGGATGGGATGAAAGCAGCGTCAACTGCGTCGAGTTTGCGCGGATGTGTGAAGCTGCGGGGGCGGATTTGATTACGCTGCACGGGCGTACGCGCAGCCAGCAGTATGAAGGCACTGCCGATTGGGATGCAATCCGTGCAGTCAAGCAGGCGGTTTCCATTCCGGTGGCAGCGAACGGGGATGTTTTCGAGCCGCAGGATGCGGTGCGCATCCTCGCATACACGGGCGCGGATTTTGCCGCCATCGGCCGGGGCAGTTTGGGTGACCCATGGCTGTTTTCCCGTGCGAATGCGCTGCTCGAAACCGGAATCCTGCCGCCGATGCCGGCGTTTTCCGAGCGTGTGGATACGGCGGTGCGGCAGATTGAATGCGCGATGGAGGATAAAGGCGAACGGATTGCCCTGCTCGAAGCGCGCAAGCATGTCAACTGGTATCTCAAAGGGGTGCCGGGGCTGAAAGAATATAAAAAGCGTGTGAGTGCGCTGACCAAAATGGAAGAGCTGTACAGGCTCGCGGAGGAACTGAAAGCGCGATATGGTGAAACGTGAATCGAAAGGGGGTCTGGGCGTGAGTGGGGAACAGGTATTGCTGCAGCGCGCGAAAAAGGGCGAAATTGCTGCCTTTGAAGCGCTGGTGAATGCATATGAGCGGCGTGTCTACACGCTTGCCCTGCGCTCTACCGGCTCGGAAGCCGACGCAGCGGATATTACGCAGGAGGTCTTTCTGCGCGCCTATCGGGCGCTGCCCACGTTCCGGGGGGAAAGCGGACTTTCGACGTGGCTTTACCGCATCACGGTCAACCTGTGCGTCGATTTGGCGCGGAAAAATAATCCGACTGATTCTCTGGATGAAGAGCATGCGGGCAGTATTCCGGAGACACGCGGCGCGCATCAGCCCGAAGCGGCGCTTGCAAACAGCGAACTGCGCCGGGAGCTGGACATTGCGCTCGGCATGATCT
Source organism: Clostridiaceae bacterium (assembly GCA_018383195.1). Taxonomy (GTDB): domain Bacteria; phylum Bacillota; class Clostridia; order Oscillospirales; family Butyricicoccaceae; genus Butyricicoccus_B. Next base: position 5,711 of record JAGZOP010000013.1, read on the forward strand.
CCGAAGAACACCGGAAGATTGTGATTTTGCGCGATGTGGCAGGCATGAGTTATACCGATATTGCCGCGGCGCTCGACCTCGAAGAGGGGACGGTCAAATCCCGTCTGGCGCGCGCCCGCAAAGCGCTGCGAAAAATTTTGATCGAACGAGGGAACATTTCACTGCCGTCTTCGTCTAAACAGAGTGAAAGGGGGCGGGAAGATGCCTGATTGCGAATATTTTGAAGAGCTTTGTTCGCTGAGTCTGGACGGCGCGCTGACCCGCGCCGAAAAGCGCGAACTGGATGCACACCTTGCGGAGTGCCCCGCCTGCGCAGCGTATCTGGAAGATTTGAAGTTCATGCGCACCGCGTGGGGAGACATCAAGGAGCCTCTGCCGGAAGCGCTGCACGAAAAAATTATGAGCGGCGTGATGGAGGAAGTTCAGGCGAAAGCCGAACCGCAGAAGAAAAAACGCAGACCGCCGGTATTTACGATGATTGCGGCTGCGGCTGCGTGTGTGATGCTGGTGCTTTCCGGTGCGGTCGGCGACATGATCGGCGGCTTTGGGGTGGAAGACCCCGGACCGGCGGCGGAAGGGCGCAGCACAGATGAACCAGACGCTGCGATGGAAACGGTTCCGGAGGTAATGACCGAACTCCAGCCGAGTTCTGAAGCCGCGCCGGACGAAGCGGCTGCACCGCAGCCAGAAGCGCAGCCGTATCTTGCGCCTGCGGACGGCGGCAAAGAAGAAGATGTGCAGCAGCCTGCGGCATCTGTACCGGAAACGTCGGGGAAACAAAGCCGCGGCGCGGTTTCTTCGGAGAATGATGCACAGCCCGGTGTTGCAGTGCATTTTGCACAGGGCGATGCGCCGGAGAAAAATGCAGCGGCGGAACTGGCGGTTACCCTGCCGGATAATCTGCTTGCAACCGGTTATGGCTTTTGCTATGTAGCGGTCGGCAGCGGCGAGCCGCCTGCGCTGGAAGAAGCGCGCTTAATGGAAAAGGACGGCGGCACATATTATTTCCGGATTCCGAACAGCGTGAGCAGTTTGGACGGACTGCGGACCCTTTTGCAGGACGCAGGGTATGAAACGGCGCTGCGCACGGACGTTGGAATCACAACTGATGAAAATGCGAAGTTCAGCCTGCTGATTGTCCAAGTCAAGGAATGAAAAAACGGAAGGGGAGACCCTTCCGTTTTTTTGCTGTGTATATGGTTTGCTGTGGAGGGCAGTTCTGCTGCCCGCTAAAAATGCATCAGCGTCTCCAAAGGTTTTCGTCGGTGCGGCCGAGGAGATAATCAAGAGAAACGTGATAAAAGTCGGCAAGCTGAATGGCTGCCCAAACGGGAATTTCACGTTCTCCCTTTTCATAACGGCGGTACACTTCGCGGTTCATGTGCAAAATAGCGGCAACTTTGCGCTGCGATAAATCTGCATCAATGCGCAGATCTTCAAGTCTTTGAAAATGCATCAGCGCCTCCAATGGTTTTCGTCGGTGCGGCCGAGGAGATAATCAAGAGAAACGTGATAAAAGTCAGCAAGTTGAATGGCAACCCATACCGGAATATCGTATGTGCCTTTTTCGTAGCGCCGATATACTTCGCGCTGCATATGGAGCATATCTGCAATTTCCTGCTGCGTTTTGTCAGCATCGACTCGTAAGTCCTCTAAGCGCTGAAAGTACATAGAATCACCTCTTGATAATGCTACTATTTTGTGGCATAATAAAAGCAAATATGCGACAAATGCGTTGCAAAGAGGTGATTACATGCAAATATGTTATGAATGTTTGAAGAAACAATGTATGGAACGGGGGATTGCGCTTTGGAAGAGTGATTTTTTCTATTCCAACATGCCGAAGCGGTGTGATTTTTGCGGGGACTGCCGGGAGGCGATCGAGGGGGTGCGCCTGCACACGCTCGGAAACAGGGAGCTGACCAGACATCTGATGCGCGTTTACGAGGCGACCGCACGCGATCCGATGCCGGAAGAAAAAGAAGAAAAAATCGATTTGACCCCTTGACAAACGGGAGAGAATGTTGTAATCTATAACAGTACCTGCGAGAAATGCAGGAAAACGCGATGATGCCGGAGATTGCTGGTTTACCAGGTAACTTCGGCGGAGTAGGTCCGACAATCGGGCGGTTGAGACAACTGCTTATCGTAAAACGCAATGTTCCTGCGTAAATTCGGGACTTCCGGCACCTTGCCGGCAAGCCGATGGCACGAACCGCCTGCGTTCTTTTGACCGGATCCGTACACTACCAGTGTGACCGGTTATTTTCATGCCCTTACGCGATACGCGGGGAGGGGTTGCAGTATCTCTCCGTAACGAGTCGACACATTATTAAAATGTACGACATAGTACGAGGAGGAAATTCCACAATGGCAAACGCAGAAAAGATCCGTATTCGCCTGAAGGCATACGACCATGAGCTGATCGACCAGTCCGCAGAGAAGATCGTAGAGACCGCTAAGCGCACCGGCGCAAAGGTTTCCGGCCCGATCCCGCTGCCGACCGAGAAGGAGATCATCACCATCCTGCGCGCTGTACACAAGTACAAGGACAGCCGTGAGCAGTTCGAGCGCCGCACCCACAAGCGTCTGATCGACATCGTAAACCCGGGCCAGAAGACCGTTGAGTCCCTGATGACTCTGGATCTGCCGGCTGGCGTTGAGATCGAGATCAAGCTCTAATTTATCATTATTTGAAACAAACCTGCTGAATTAACCCAATCAGCGGTTTGCACCTAGCCGCGATACGCGCGGCGGGGTCAAGTTGGCGGGAGTTCAGTGCCCGTCAACCAATAACCTTTAAGGAGGAAAATAAAAATGCTGAACAAAGCTATCATCGGCAAGAAGGTCGGTATGACCCAGATCTTCGACGCTGACGGCAAGGTTATCCCGGTAACCGTTATCGAAGCTGGTCCGTGCGTGGTAACCCAGGTTAAGACCGCTGAGAAGGAAGGCTACAACGCTGTACAGCTCGGCTTCGCTGACGTCAAGGAAAAGAAGCTGAACAAGCCGGAGCTCGGCCATCTGAAGAAGGCTGGCGAGGCTGTTAAGAAGTACCTGAAGGAGTTCCGTTTCGACGATTGCTCCATGTTCCAGGCTGGCGACGAGATCAAGGCTGATATGTTCGTAGTTGGCGATTACGTTGACGTAACCGGTATCTCCAAGGGTAAGGGCTACGCTGGCGTTATCAAGCGCTTCAACGCAAGCCGCGGCCGCATGTCTCATGGTGGCGGCCCGATGCATCGTCATCAGGGTTCCATGGGCGCTTGCTCTGACCCGTCCAAGATCATGAAGGGCAAGATGATGCCTGGTCATATGGGCAACGAGCAGGTTACCGTACAGAACCTCGACGTTGTAAAGGTTGACCCGGAACTGAACCTGATCGCTGTTTGCGGCGCCATCCCCGGCCCCAAGGGCGGCATCGTGTTCCTGAAGAACACCGTTAAGAAGAACAAGGTTTCTACCGGCGCTACCAGCGTTAGTAAGAACCCGCAGAAGGCTTCTGCGAGAAAGTAAGGGGAGGAGGAAATACGAATGCCTACAGTTAAGGTTTACAATATGGCTGGTCAGCAGACCGGCGAAATGGAGCTCAATGCTGCCGTATTCGGCATCGAGCCCAACGTATCCGCAATGCATGCGGTTGTTAAGAACCATCTGGCAAACAAGCGTCAGGGCACTCAGTCCACCCTGACTCGCGCTGAGGTTCGTGGCGGCGGCATCAAGCCGTGGCGTCAGAAGGGCACCGGCCGTGCTCGTCAGGGTTCCATCCGTGCTCCGCAGTGGACCCACGGTGGTATTGCACTCGGCCCGAAGCCGCGCACCTACACCTACAGCCTGAACAAGAAGCTGCGCCGTCTGGCTCTGCTGTCTGCTCTGTCTGCAAAGGCTGCCGCTGGCGAAATCATCGTCATCGACGACCTGAACATGGGCGAGATCAAGACCAAGACCTTCGCAGGCTTCCTGAAGTCTGTTGAGGCTGAGGGCAAGAGCCTGGTCGTTACTCCCGAGTCCCGCGTGAACGTTGTAAAGTCTGCGGCAAACATCCCGGGCGTACGCACCACCATCGCGTCCACCCTGAACGTTTACGACATCCTCAACGCTGACAAGTTCATCATCGACAAGGCAGCGGTTGCCAAGCTCGAGGAGGTATACGCATAATGAAATTCGCACATGACGTAATCAGAAAGCCGATCATCACCGAGCGTTCCATGGAAGGCATCGCTGATAACAAGTACGTTTTCGAAGTTGCTCCGAACGCGGGCAAGATCGAGATCAAGAAGGCTGTGGAAGAGATCTTCGGCGTAAAGGTCGCTAAGGTCAACACCATCAAGCTGCCGGGTAAGTGGAAGCGCATGGGCGTTTACCGCGGCAAGCGCCCGGACATCAAGAAGGCTGTCGTAACTCTGACCGCTGACTCTAAGAAGATCGAAATCTTCGAGAACATGATGTAACCCGGATAACCCTTTAAAAAGGGTTCCCGGGACCCTCCCAAACCAATGCCGCCTGCCGGCGGGGTGCAGGAGGGGAACATCACAATCGCGGCAGCAGGCCGCACGTATGGGGAAGCCACCCCGATAAGAAACAGTTAACAAGGAGTTGAAAACACAATGGCGATCAAGACTTTCAACCCGACGACTCCGTCCCGCCGCAACATGACGACCCTGTCTAACGCGGGCCTGTCCAAGGTGAAGCCCGAGAAGAGCCTTCTCGAGAAGCTGAAGAAGACCGCTGGCCGTAACAGCTATGGCCGCATCACCGTACGCCACCATGGCGGCGGTAACAAGCAGAAGTACCGTATCATTGATTTCAAGCGTCAGAAGCTGGATATGCCGGCAACTGTTCTGACCCTGGAGTATGACCCGAACCGCTCCGCTAACATCGCGCTCGTACAGTACGAGGACGGTGTCAAGGCGTACATCCTCGCTCCCGAGGGTCTGCACATTGGCGACAAGGTTGTCTCCTCTGCCAACGCGGATATCAAGCCCGGCAACTGCCTGCCGGTAGCCAACATCCCGGTTGGTACCATGATCCACAACATCGAGCTGTACCCGGGCAAGGGCGCACAGCTGGTTCGCTCGGCTGGCGTTGCTGCACAGCTGATGGCGAAGGAGAACGGCAAGGCGATGGTTCGTCTGCCCTCCGGCGAGCTGCGTTACGTTCGTCTCGAGTGCAAGGCGACCATCGGTGAGGTTGGTAACTCCGACCACTCCAACGTACAGCTGGGTAAGGCTGGCCGTACCCGTCACATGGGCATCCGCCCGACCGTCCGCGGTTCTGTTATGAACCCGTGCGATCACCCGCATGGTGGTGGTGAGGGCAAGAGCCCGATCGGCCGTCCGTCTCCGGTTACCCCGTGGGGCAAGCCGGCAATGGGCTACAAGACTCGCAAGAAGAACAACCGCACCGACAAGCAGATCGTGCGTCGTCGTAACGGCAAGTAAGGAAAGGAGAACAGAAATATGGGCAGAAGTGTTAAGAAGGGCCCTTTTGTGGCTCCTGAGCTTTACAAAAGAGTCGTTGCTATGAATGAGGCTGGCGAGAAGAAGGTTCTCAAGACCTGGTCTCGTGCATCCACCATTTTCCCGGAGTTCGTCGGCCACACCATCGCGGTTCATGACGGCCGCAAGCACGTTCCGGTATATGTTACCGAGGACATGGTAGGTCATAAGCTGGGCGAGTTCGCGCCGACCCGTACCTATAAGGGCCACGCGGGCAGCAAGACCTCCAACAATGGTAAGTAAGGGAGGACGAACAAATGGAAGCAAGAGCAATTGTTAGAAACGTTCGCATGACCCCCCGTAAGATGAAGCTCATCTGCGACCTGATCCGCGGCAAGGACGCGGGCACCGCAATGGCGATCATCATGAACACCCCGAAGGCTGCCTCCGAGGTTATGGCAAAGCTGCTCAAGAGCGCAGTTGCCAACGCGGAGAACAACCACCACATGAACACCGACAAGCTGTATGTTAAGGAAGTTCATGTTGCACCGGGTCCGATCATGAAGCGCATCATGCCGCGTGCACAGGGTCGTGCATTCCGTATCCTGAAGAGAACCTCTCATGTAACTCTGGTTCTCGCAGAGAAAGAATAAGGGGAGGTTAAACAATGGGCCAGAAAGTTAATCCGAACGGTCTCCGTGTCGGCGTAATCAAGAATTGGGATTCCCGTTGGTTCGCAAAGGACAATGTCTTTGGCGATCTCCTCGTGGAAGACTACAACATCCGTAAGTACCTGAAGAACCTGCTGAAGGATGCAGGTGTTCCGGCAATCGAGATCGAGCGTACTACCAAGGAAGTTAAGATCCTGATCCAGTGTGCTCGTCCGGGCTTTGTCATCGGTCCTGGCGGCGAGAAGATTGAGAAGCTGCAGGCTGACGTTGCCAAGATGATCGGCAAGCCGGTTAAGATCTCCATCATCGAGATCAAGAATCCGGACACCAATGCAACCCTGGTTGCAGAGAACATCGCAGCGCAGCTCGAGAAGCGTATCTCTTTCCGCCGCGCGATGAAGCAGTCCATGGGTCGTGCAATGCGCATGGGCGCCAAGGGCATCAAGGTAAACTGTGGCGGTCGTCTGGGCGGTGCGGAAATCGCGCGCTCTGAGCACTACCACGAGGGTACCATTCCGCTGCAGACCCTGCGTGCGGACATCGACTACGGTTTTGCTGAGGCGGACACCACCTACGGTAAGATCGGCGTCAAGGTTTGGATCTACAAGGGCGAGGTTCTGACCGGTGGCCCGCGTCTCGGCCGTTCGATTGAGGCTCCGAAGCCGGCATTCGAGCGTCGTGACCGCCGTGACCGCCGCGATGGTGACCGTCGCCGCAGAAATAACGACCGCGGCGAGCGCCGCGCACCCCGCCAGGAAGGAGGCAACCGCTAATGCTGCTCCCTAAGAGAGTTAAATACCGTCGCGTGCATCGTGGCCGCCTGAAGGGCAAGGCTATGCGCGGTAACTTCGTATCCAACGGTGAGTTTGGCCTGCAGGCCACCGAGCCGTGCTGGATCACCTCGAACCAGATCGAGGCAGCTCGTATTGCAATGACCCGTTACACCAAGCGTGGCGGTAAGGTCTGGATCAAGATTTTCCCTGACAAGCCGGTAACTGAGAAGCCTGCTGAGACCCGAATGGGTTCCGGTAAGGGCTCTCCGGAGTACTGGGTTGCAGTTGTTAAGCCGGGCCGCGTTCTGTTTGAGATCGCAGGCGTATCCGAGGAAATTGCACGTGAGGCACTGCGTCTGGCAAGCCACAAGCTGCCCTGCAAGACCAAGTTTGTTGCCCGTGAGAGCAAGAATGGTGGTGAAGAATGATGAAGGCAAAAGAGATTAGATCTATGACCGCAGCTGAGCTTGAGACCAAGCTTGCTGAGCTGAAGAAGGACCTCTTCAACCTTCGTCTGCAGCACGCTACCAACCAGCTTGACAACGTCAACAAGATTACTGAAGTGAAGCGCGACATTGCGCGTGTCAACACCGTTCTCCGCGAGCTTCAGCTTGCGGCAAAGTAAGGAGGTAAGCGAAGTTGAGCGAGAGAGCGTTACGTAAGACCCGCGTGGGCAAGGTCGTATCCGACAAGATGGATAAGACCATCGTAGTAGCGATTGAGGATAGCGTACAGCATCCTCTGTACAAGAAAGTTATGAAGCGCACCTATAAGCTGAAGGCACACGATGAAAACAACGAGTGCAAGATCGGCGACAAGGTAAAGGTAATGGAGACCCGCCCGCTGTCCAAGGACAAGCGCTGGAGACTGGTCGAAGTTATCGAGAAGGCGAAGTAAGGAGGGGAACACATGATTCAGCAGGAAACTTTTCTGCGCGCAGCTGACAACAGCGGCGCAAAGGAACTGAAGTGCATCCGTGTTCTCGGCGGCTCCACCCGTAGATATGGCAACATCGGCGACGTCATCGTTTGCTCGGTGCGCAAGTGCACCCCGGGCGGCGGCGTCAAGAAGGGCGACGTTGTCAAGGCTGTTATCGTTCGTTCGGTAAAGGGCCTGCGTCGTGCGGATGGCAGCTACATCCGTTTCGATGAGAACGCGGCTGTTATCATCAAGGAAGACAAGAACCCGCGCGGCACCCGTATCTTTGGGCCTGTTGCGCGTGAGCTGCGCGACAAGGATTACATGAAGATCCTGTCCCTGGCTCCCGAAGTACTGTAAGGAGGTCGCCGTATAATGAATAATCTGCATGTAAAAACGGGCGACACCGCGATTGTCCTGTCCGGTAAGGAAAAGGGCAAGAAGGGCAAGGTTCTGTCCGTAAACCCGAAGAAGGGTATGGTAGTAATTGAGGGCGTAAATATGGTAACCTGCCATACCAAGCCCCGCCGTCAGGGTGAGACCGGCGGCATCGTAAAGCGCGAGGGCGCTCTGCGTGCGTGCAAGGTCATGAAGGTTTGCCCGAAGTGCGACAAGCCGACCCGTCCGGCACACAAGATTCTGGAAAATGGCGCCAAGGTTGCTATTTGCAAGCACTGCGGCGCAGAGATTTGATAGAGGAGGTTGAACTGAAGCTATGCCTAGATTAAAGGATAAGTATGAAGCGGAAGCTCGTCCTGCTCTGATGAAGAAGTTCGAGTACAAGAGCCCGATGCAGATCCCGAAGCTGGACAAGATTGTTGTCAACGTTGGCTGCGGTAAGGAAGCAAACGGCAACTCCAAGGTGATCGAGGCTGTTGTACGCGACCTGACTGCAATCACCGGTCAGAAGCCGGTTGTTACGCTGGCAAAGAAGTCGGTTGCAAACTTTAAGCTGCGTGAGGGCATGCCGGTAGGCGTGAAGGTTACCCTGCGTTCCGATCGCATGTGGGAGTTCCTCGACCGTCTGTTCAACGTAGCGCTGCCGCGTGTTCGCGACTTCCGCGGCATTTCGGCAAACTCTTTCGACGGCCGCGGCAACTACGCGTTCGGTCTGAAGGAGCAGCTGATTTTCCCTGAGATTTCCTACGAGCAGATCGACAAGATCCGCGGCATGGACATCATCATCTGCACCACTGCGAACACCGACGAAGAAGCACGTGAGCTGCTCACCATCATGGGCGCTCCGTTCGCGAAGTAAGAAGGAGGAGAATTCACATGGCTAAGAAGGCAATGGTACTCAAGCAGCAGAAGACTCCGAAGTTCTCTACTCGTCAGTACAACCGCTGCAAGATCTGCGGCCGTCCGCACGCTTACCTGCGTGATTTCGGCATCTGCCGTATCTGCTTCCGTGAGCTGGCTTACAAGGGTCAGATCCCGGGCGTGCGCAAGGCTTCCTGGTAAAACAGGTTTCAAAAGGAGCACTTCGGTGCTCCTTTTTTGCGTCTTGATTGGGATGGACGCGGACGGTTTACGGTTGACTGCCGTTTGCTTTGCTGTGTAAAAAGAAGGAGAGGAACCTAGGTTCCTCTCCTTCTTTTTGAATCATCCTTTCCTCCTCGGCGCAGGCTCACGCTTTTTTCTCCGAAAAAAGCTACCCCGCCATCTAGCAGCTGCAAAGTTACGTGTGAAAAGATTTTCTGTTTGAGGCAAATGCGTCCCTGTGACGCCCGTGCGAGCCGCTATGGAAAGGGTAGCAGCCGTTAAAAACAAGCCGGGGCTTGTTTTTAGGCGTAGCCCGCCGGTTAGGCGGTTCAACATCTTCGTGCTGCTAGTCGCTGGTATGCACCAACCCACAGCGCGCCCCAGCGACTAGCGGCACAAAGCTGCACACACAAATCGGCTTGCACCTATACGCGGCACGCACCCTCAAAATAGCGGTTCGCGTCCGCGTCTGCGCGCGGCATTCAACCAAAACGGAAAAACTAGTTGCGCGTAACACCATGCCCTCTGGATGGCGGGGTAGCATTTTTCGTCGGAAAATGCGTGAGCCTATGCCAGAGGGATGAGAGGATTTCAAAAGGAGAGAAGGGAAACTTCCCTTCTCTCTTTTTGGCACACCACAGAAAACGGTGAGTAATACGCAAACGCCTTTCGGAGAACTAGAAAAAATCTGAGAAAAAATAAAAAACCTCTTGCGCGATATGCACCGATGGGTGTATACTAATAAAAGTCACGCACACGCATGACACTGTGCCGCCGCAGCCCCGTAACCCAAGGCAGCGTCCGCACACCGACCATTGGCCGTCAACCGGATTACCGGCGCGGTCTCTGGAAGCGCCAAAAAACGGCCGACCTGCCGTTATAACCTGAGTTCGAGCAATTTGACTGCAAAAAGGGGAATTTCTGCGCAAAAATCGGCAGTTTTTCTATTGTAGCCAAAGCTTCATCATGTTATAATTATCGTTGGTCTGGTTGGTTTCAGGCCGGCGATTTTTTGCTTTTGCGGCGAAAAAATCGCATATCCCCAGCACCCGCTGTGAAAGGGTCACGGCGGCGTAGTAAGAAAAGTGGGCGGCAACCCGGGGGCGTACCTCCACGAAGTACCGCCAAACTTCTGAAAGGAGCAAACAAAGAATGCAGATCACCGATCCCATCGCGGATATGCTGACCCGTATCCGCAACGCGGCCGCTGCTCGTCACGATTCTGTTGACGTACCGGCGTCCAAGATGAAGAAGTCCATCGCGCAGATCCTGCTCGACGAGGGCTACATCAAGAATTTCCAGATCGTAGACGACGGCACTCAGGGCATCATCCGTATCGCTCTGAAGTACGGCGCAAACCGCCAGAAGGCTATCACTGGTCTCAAGCGTGTTTCCAAGCCGGGTCTGCGCGTCTATGCCGGCGCACAGGAGCTTCCGAAGGTTCTCCGCGGCCTCGGCATCGCAATCATTTCGACTTCCAAGGGCGTCATGACCGACAAGAAGGCTAGAGAGCTGAATGTCGGCGGCGAAGTCCTGGCATTCGTTTGGTAAGGAGGGTAATGAATCATGTCTAGAATCGGCAGAGCTCCCATTGCCATCCCGGCCGGCGTAACCGTCACCGTAGAAGGCACCACCGTTACTGTAAAGGGCGCAAAGGCGACCCTGACGCAGGACGTGCATCCGAACATGACCGTAAAGATCGAGGGCAACGAGGTTCTCGTCACTCGTCCGAACGACGAGAAGCAGAACCGTGCACTGCACGGCCTGACCCGTACCCTGATCAACAACATGGTAGTTGGCGTAACCGAAGGCTTCAAGAAGGAGCTGGAAGTCAACGGCGTAGGTTACCGTGTTGCAATGCAGGGTAAGGACCTTGTGATGAACCTGGGCTTCTCGCATCAGGTTACTATGACTCCGGGCGAGGGCATCACCGTTGAGTGCCCGTCCGCGAACAAGATCATCGTCTCCGGTCCTGACAAGCAGAAGGTTGGCCAGTTTGCAGCAGAAGTACGCGAGAAGCGTCCGCCGGAGCCGTACAAGGGCAAGGGCATCAAGTACGTTGACGAGTACATCCGCCGCAAGGAAGGCAAGACCGGCGCTAAGAAGAAGTAAGGAAGGAGAGTGTGCTAAATGGTTTCCAAGAAGGATTCTAACAAGGCGCGTCTCAAGCGCCATCAGAGAGTACGCAGCAAGGTTTCGGGCACCGCAGATCGTCCGCGCCTTGATGTTTTCAGAAGCGCGAAGAACATCTATGCACAGGTTATCGACGACGTAGCCGGCGTAACCTTAGTCTCCGCATCGACCAACGAGAAGGACTTCACCGAGTACGGCGGCAACAAGGACGCGGCTAAGAAGGTCGGTCTGATGATTGCAGAGCGCTGCAAGGCCAAGGGCATTGAGAACGTCGTGTTTGACCGCGGCGGCTACCTGTACCACGGCCGTGTGAAGGAACTCGCAGAGGGTGCCCGCGAGGGCGGCCTCCAGTTTTAAGTCGGGAGGAGGTAAAACATGGCTAAGTTTGATCGTAACGATAGAAGAGAGAAGGAAGACGAGTTCAAGGAAACCGTCGTTTCCCTCAATCGTGTATCCAAGACCGTTAAGGGCGGCCGTATCTTCAAGTTTGCGGCTCTCGTAGTTGTCGGTGACGGCAAGGGCACCGTAGGCTTCGGCCTCGGCAAGGCTTCGGAAGTTCCGGATGCAATCCGCAAGGGCATCGAGGACGCAAAGAAGAATCTGGTAAAGATCTCGATGAAGGGCACCAGCATTCCGCATGAGGTCATCGGCGAGTTCGGCGCTGGCCGCGTCCTGATGAAGCCTGCTGCTCCCGGTACCGGCGTAATCGCTGGCGGCGCAGTCCGTGCAGTTGTCGAGGCTGCCGGCATTAAGGATATCCGTACCAAGTGCCTGCGCTCCAACAACCCGCAGAACGTTGTAACCGCAACGATCGAGGGTCTGAAGAGCCTGCGTGACGCTGCTCAGGTTGCTGCTGTTCGCGGCAAGTCTGTTGAAGAACTGTAATAGGAGGGTAATAACATGGCAAACATTAAGATTACCCTGAAGAAGAGCCTGGCGGGTCGCCTGCAGAAGCACATTGCGACCGCACACGCTCTGGGTTTGAAGAAAATCAATGACGTAACTGTTCAGCCGGACAATGCCTGCACCCGCGGCAAGCTGGCTCAGATCAGCTACCTGCTTGAAATCGAAGAGGAGGCGTAAACCATGAAGCTTCAGGATTTACAGCCCTCTATGGGCTCGACCCGTCCGGCATACCGCAAGGGCCGTGGCGCAGGTTCCGGCAACGGCAAGACCGCAGGCCGCGGTCACAAGGGCCAGTGGGCTCGCTCTGGCGGCGGTGTTCGCCCGGGGTTTGAAGGCGGTCAGATGCCTCTGGCACGTCGCCTGCCGAAGCGCGGCTTCCACAACATTTTCGGTACCACCTACGCTCCTGTGAACGTAGAGGTTCTCAACTGCTTTGAGGACGGCACCGAGGTAACCACCGAGCTTCTGCTCGAGACCGGCATCATTTCCAAGGCGCTTGACGGCGTTAAGATCCTTGGCAATGGTGAAATCACCAAGAAACTGACTGTTAAGGCAGCGGCTTTCTCGGCTTCCGCTAAGGAAAAGATCGAGGCGGCAGGCGGAAAGGCCGAGGTGATCTAAGGTGTTCGAGACACTGAAGAACGCATGGCGGAACGCAGAACTGCGTAAGAAACTGCTCTATACGCTGTTTATTCTGTTCATTTTCCGTCTTGGCGCTTCGATCCCGGTGCCGTTTATCAACCGCGAACTGCTTGCAAACTATTTTGCAACGCTGGACGCGGCGGGCGGTATGCTCAGCTATATCAACGTCTTTACCGGCGGCGGACTTGCGAATGCAACCCTGTTTGCAATGTCGATCACGCCCTATATTAACGCATCGATCATCCTGCAGCTCCTGACCGTTGCAATTCCGGCTCTGGAAAACATGGTCAAGGAAGGCGGCGAGGAAGGCCGTAAGAAGATTGCATCCTGGACCCGTTATCTGGCGGTTGTCCTGGGTCTGATTCAGGGCTTCTCCTACTACGTGATGCTGCGCAATGCTGGACTGCTAACTCAGACCGGCGTTTGGGCAGGCATCGTGATCGTTCTGACGTTTACCGCAGGTACTGCGCTGATTATGTGGCTGGGCGAGCATATCACCCAGAACGGTGTCGGCAATGGTATCTCGATCATCTTGTTCGCGGGCATCGTTTCCCGCGGTCCGGCGCTGGCGAACAGCCTGCTGGGTTTGATTCAGGGCGGCGCAAGAGGTGCACTGCTCGCAGTGCTCATGGTCATCATTGGTCTGGCATTGGTTGTTTTCATCGTATACATGTCCAATGCAGAGCGCCGTATCCCGATCCAGTACGCAAAGCGCGTAGTTGGTCGTAAGATGTACGGTGGTCAGTCCACCTTCCTGCCGATCAAGGTCAATGCAACCGGCGTTATGCCGATCATCTTCGCTTCCTCTATCCTGTCTCTGCCGGCAACCGTATTTATGTTCTACACGCCGCAGGCAGGCAGCATTGGCAGCGTAATTAAGGATCTGTTCTCGCAGGACAACCCGTTCTATATCGTGCTTTACGCGATCTTGATTATTGCATTCTCGTATTTTTATGCGTCGATCCAGTTTAACCCGGTCGAAATTGCCAATAATCTGAAGAAGAACGGCGGCTTTATTCCGGGCTTCCGTCCCGGCAAGCCCACTGCTGACTTCATCACCAAGGCGCTTGCCAAGGTTGTGTTTGTCGGCGCACTGTTCCTCGGCGTTGTTGCACTGCTCCCGCTGATCGTTGGTGCATTCTCCACCAGCCTGAGCAATGTAGCTGTCGGCGGCACTTCGGTTATCATCGTTGTCGGCGTCGCACTTGAGACTGTCAAGCAGATCGAGGCGCAGCTGATGATGCGTCACCATAAGGGCTTCCTCGAATAAGGAAACCTTTCCATCGCTTCATTTTTACTGGAGGCATTTTCAGTGAATTTAATTTTACTTGGCGCTCCGGGCGCCGGTAAGGGCACTCTGGCGGCATACCTCATCGAAAAGATGGGGGTGCCGTCGGTGTCCACCGGCAACATTCTCCGTGAGGCCATTGCAAACAATACCGCGCTTGGTCAGAAAGCCAAGCAGTACATGGACGCCGGTCAGCTCGTACCGGATCAGTTGGTCATCGACCTGCTGAAGGATCGCATCGCGCAGGATGACTGCAAGGGCGGCTTCATTCTGGACGGCTTCCCGCGCACCATTCCGCAGGCCGAGGCACTCGACCAGATCGCACAGATCGACTGCGCCCTTTCCCTTGAGGTTCCGGACGAAGTCATCGAAGGCCGTATGACCGGCCGCCGCGTCTGCCTCAAGTGCGGCGCGACCTATCATATCAAGGCAAACCCGCCGAAGGTAGAGAATACCTGCGACAACTGCGGCGACCAGCTTCACATCCGCAAGGATGATAAGCCCGAAGTCGTACAGCATCGTTTGGCAACCTACCATGAGCAGACTGAGCCGCTGAAGGATTACTACGGAAAGCAGGGCAAGGTCAAGAGCATTGACGGAACGCAGGGCATCAAGCAGACCGAGCAGCTCGCTGCTGCGGCGCTGGGGCTTTAAGAAGATATGATCAATATCAAAACCGAAAAAGAACTGGAGCTGATGCGCGTTGCCTGCCGCATTACCGCGCTTGCGCGCAAGGCGGCGGCGGATGCAGTCGCTCCGGGGGTTACTACAGACGAAATTGACCGCGTTGTCCGCAAGACGATTGAGGATGCAGGCGCAAAGCCTTCCTTCCTTGGTTACGGCGGCTTCCCGGGCAGCGCCTGTGTATCGATCAACGATGAGGTCATCCACGGAATCCCCTCGAAAAAGCGGGTGATTCAGGCGGGTGATATCGTCAAAGTGGACGTTGGCGCATATATCGGCGGCTTCCACGGCGACTGCGCCTGCACGGTTCCCTGCGGGGAAATCAGTGACGAGGCTAAGCGCCTGATCGAGGTAACCCGACAGAGTTTCTATGAGGGTATCAAATTTGCCCGTGTTGGGTATCGCATTTCCGATATTTCGAGCGCTGTGCAGGCTTATGTCGAAGCGCAGGGATTTTCGGTGGTGCGTGATTTCGTCGGCCATGGCGTCGGCGCGCAGCTGCACGAGAGCCCGGAGGTGCCGAATTTCGGCAGACCGGGGCACGGCGTTCGTCTGCAGCCGGGAATGACCCTCGCAATTGAGCCAATGGTCAACGCTGGGGGATATGGTGTGCATGTGCTGTCTGACGGCTGGACAACCAAGACCAGAGACGGCAAGCTGTCTGCACACTACGAGAACACCGTTGCAATTACAGACGGTGATCCCGAAATTCTCACCAATATCGACGGAGAGGTACTTTAAAGTGGAGTCCCATATTTCCGATATTGTGCTGTCGCTGTCCGGCCGGGACAAAGGCATGCTGATGGTGGTCGTCCGCGAGGATGAAACCTATCTCTGGCTTGCCAACGGCAAGGGACGGCGTGCGGAAGCCCCCAAGCGCAAAAAGCGCAAGCATACCGCATATCAGGGTTCGTGCGATGAATGGACGCGAGAGCGTATGTTCGCAAACGGCCGTCTGAGCAATAGCGAAATCCGTAAGGCTCTTGCCCTCTGGGCGGGAGACGTTGACTAAGGGATTGTTTCCCGATTCAAATTGACCGAGGAAGGTAAGATTACTTTATGGCAAAAGACGACGTAATTGAGCTGGAAGGTACCGTCATAGAGGCGCTGCCAAACGCCACGTTCAAGGTTGAGATCCCGGGTGGTCACCAGATTCTGGCGCACATCTCCGGCAAGCTCCGCATGAACTTTATCCGCATTCTCCCCGGCGACAAGGTCACCGTTCAGATGTCGCCCTACGACCTGACCCGCGGTCGTATTACTTGGCGTTCCAAGTAACAAAAGCGGGCGGAGGCGTTTTGTGACCGAAGCGCCAGCGGTCGCCGGAAAACCGGTGTCCCATCCCACCAAAAATTTTGATGGAGGTAAAAAGCAATGAAGGTAAGACCGTCTGTAAAGCCGATCTGTGAGAAGTGCAAGATCATTCGCCGCAAGGGCCGCGTAATGGTTATCTGCCAGAACCCGAAGCACAAGCAGAAGCAGGGCTAATCTTCGCATGACCGCCTGATACTTCGTTGCGGATTCGTTTGCGTACCTTTGTACGCGGCGCTCATCCGCGCCTCGTCTCAGACGATCCTGCTTGATTATCCGCGTGCAGACGCTGCGCGCGGTGAAATTTGAAAAAATCAGCATCTGCTGATTTTCTTTGGTACACACGAAACCGACAAGCACGCGGGGCGTTCCCCACGGCGCTGCAGGGGCGGAGACGGTCCCTATACTGGTTTCGCAAACACGTCTCAGTGAAAATACTTGGAGGTATTTATAACTATGGCACGTATTGCCGGTGTTGACCTTCCCCGTGAAAAGCGCGTAGAGATTGGCCTGACCTACATCTACGGCATCGGTCGGAAGCTGTCCAATGACATTCTTGCAAAGACTGGGATCAATCCCGATACCCGTGTAAAGGACCTGACTGAGGATGAGGCTGCTAAGCTGCGTGAAGTCATCGAGCGTGACTACACCGTAGAGGGCGACCTGCGCCGTGAGATCGGTCTGAATATCAAGCGTCTGGTTGAAATCGGCTGCTACCGCGGCCTGCGTCATCGCCGTGGCCTGCCGGTTCGCGGTCAGCGCACCAAGACCAACGCACGTACCCGCAAGGGCCCGAAGAAGACCATTGCGAACAAGAAGAAGTAAGGAGGGAGCGATTTAAATGGCTAAGGTACAGAAAAAGGGCGCACAGGTTCGCACCAAGCGTCGTGAGCGCAAGAACATTGAAAAGGGCGCAGCGCATATCCGCTCCTCCTTCAATAACACCATCGTTACCATCACTGACCTGAACGGTAACGCACTCTCCTGGGCTTCCGCTGGCGAGATGGGCTTCCGCGGTTCCCGTAAGTCTACTCCGTTCGCAGCACAGACCGCAGCAGAGACCGCTGCAAAGGCTGCAATGGAGCACGGCCTTAAGACCGTAGAAGTTTACGTAAAGGGCCCGGGTTCCGGCCGTGAGGCTGCGATCCGTGCACTGCAGGCAACCGGCCTCGAGGTAACCATGATTAAGGACGTTACCCCGATCCCGCACAACGGCTGCCGCCCGCCCAAGAGAAGAAGAGTATAATTAAGGAGGAACCAAAACTATGGCAAAGAATATGCAGCCCGTTCTGAAGCGTTGCAAGACGCTGGGCCTTTCCCCCGCTGTGCTTGGTTACTCCAAGGAGTCCAAGCGCACCCCGAAGCAGTCTCGCCGCAAGCAGTCCGAGTACGGCCTGCAGCTGACCGAGAAGCAGAAGGTAAAGTTCATCTACGGCGTACTCGAGAAGCAGTTCCGTGCTTACTACGAGAAGGCTGAGCGCAAGCAGGGCGTAACCGGTGAGGTTCTGCTCCAGGAGCTGGAGCGCCGTCTGGACAACGTCGTATTCCGTATGGGCTTTGCGAACACCCGCCGCGAGGCACGTCAGCTCGTAAACCACGGTCACTTCACCGTAAACGGCAAGCGCGTAAACATCCCGTCTTATCAGATCCGTCTGGGCGATGTAGTTGCTGTTTCTGAGAAGTCCCGCACTACTACCAAGTTCAAGTCCCTCATCGAAGAGCAGGGCAAGAAGCCGATGCCGAAGTGGATCGACAAGGCTGCTGAGTCCTTCGAGGGTAAGATCATTGCTATGCCGGCCCGCGACGACATCGACTATGAGGTTGCTGAGCACCTGATCGTCGAGTTGTACTCCAAATAAGCCAAACCCTCGTTTATGGATTTTCGAACGAAGAAATCTGCGCAGCGGTTTTCAGCTTATTGCGGTCTGCTGCGCGGTCTTCGCGCATTTCCAATCCATTTTGCAAGTTTATTGGCCGAACGTGAAGGAGGGTATCATATATGATCGAAATCGAAAAGCCGCGCATCGACTGTGAGGAACTCGCTGAGGACGGTTCCTACGGTAAGTTTGTCGTCGAACCTCTCGAAAGAGGCTATGGTACGACGCTTGGCAACTCCCTGCGCCGCATCCTGTTGTCCTCCCTGCCGGGTACTGCTGCAAGCTCGATCAAGATTGCAGGCGTACAGCATGAGTTTTCTACTATCCCGGGCGTAAAGGAAGACGTCACTGAGATCGTCCTGAACGTCAAGGGCATTATTGCCAAGCTGCATTGCGACGGTCCCAAGACGGTCTACATCGAGGCCGCCAGCGAGGGCGAGGTCAAGGCGGGCGACATTCATTCGGACGGCGAGGTTGAAATTCTCAACCCTGATCTGCACATCGCAACGCTGATGGGCGATGCACGCCTGTCCATGGAGATTACCCTTTCCTCCGGTCGTGGTTATGTTCCGGCTGAGCGCAATAAGCAGTATCAGACGACCATTGGCGTGATTCCGGTTGACTCGATCTATACTCCGGTATATAAAGTCAACTACACGGTGGAAAACACCCGTGTCGGCAATATGACCGACTACGACAAGCTGACTTTGGAGATTTGGACCGACCGCACCATTGCCGCGAAGGATGCTGTTTCCTTGGGCGCAAAGGTTCTGCGCGACCATCTCGATCTGTTTGTTGACCTTTCCGAGGAGATCGGCTCGAAGTCTACGGTGGTAGAAAAGGCTGAAGCGCAGCATGATAAGGTGCTGGAGATGACGATTGAGGAGCTTGACTTCTCCGTCCGCTCTTTCAACTGCCTCAAGCGCGCGGGCATCAACACCGTAGAAGACCTCATCAACACCTCGGAAGAGGATATGATGAAGGTTCGTAACCTGGGCCGCAAGTCCCTGGAAGAGGTTATTGGCAAGCTTGAGGCAATGGGTCTCAGCCTTGCAAAGTCTGAGGAATAAGCAGACGCAGTCTGGTTATTTTCCCAGCCGGGGCGTCAATCCGCATTCGGGGGCGCGCCCGATTTGACGAAGCACTATCCCGGCGGCGTTTGCCGCGCCGCCGCGGATTCAAATTTTTGACCTTACTTAGGAGGTACACGACTATGGCAAGCAATCGTAAGCTCGGCAGAACGAGCGAGCACCGCCGCGCAATGCTCCGCGCGATGGTAACCTACCTGCTGGAGAACGGCCGCATCGAGACCACTCTGGCACGTGCAAAGGAAGTTGCTCCGATGTGTGAGAAGATGATCACTCTGGGCAAGAAGAACACCCTGGCAACCCGCCGTCAGGCGATGGCTTACATCACCAAGGAAGCGGTTGTTGCAAACCTGTTCTCTGAAATTGCGCCGAAGTACGCTGAGCGTAACGGCGGCTACACCCGCATCATCAAGACCGGTCCCCGCCGCGGTGACTGCGCTGAGATGGCAATCATTGAGCTTGTTTAAGTAACGGTTCAAGTTGAATTTTTGAAAGAGCTTATCCTGAGGAGTGCTTCTCAGGGTAAGCTTTTTTTGTTTGAGTGAGAGTACGGGAAAAAAGCATAGGATACCGTTGCAAATTTTGGAGTGATCAGTTAGAATCAAGATAACAAAGAAGTGCGCCTGCTTGTAAATACTTTTTCGTATGAGAGAGAGGAGAATGCATTCATGAAGAGGAAACTGAAGAGGGCGGGGATGATTGCCGGCGTTCTGGCTGTAGTTGCGCTGATGTTCTTTTTTCCGCGCCCGATCGTGCCAGATATCGAAGATACGCGGGTGATCGCGGTTCACTATAACCCGTACTTCATGGAAAACTCCAACGAGATTCCGGTTTCTATTCCGGACTTTGACGAACAGAAGATTCTGGAGTGCCTCAGTAGATATCGAAAGTATTATACGCTCAGCCGGGCGGGACAGCGTTCGGTTTCTGATATCCAGCTTGAGATTGGAATTCTGACGAACGATACCCACCAAACTATCACTCTGGGCAATATCCACAATGATATTGCAGGGTCCTACGGTGCATGGAAGCAGGGCGTCTACAACGCGGACGCGCTCCGAGAAGAGCTGTTGGACATTCTCGAACTGCCGGAGTAAAAGGGATATCATGCTTTCTACGGAAGAGGTGAGTGGAATGAAGCACTACAGAATTCTTTCGCTGATGATTGTACTTATTCTATGCGTTATTCATGCCTGGATTGCTTTTCCAATCTCACAGAGCTGCGCGGCAGACTGGGCGGAAAGCGGTCGCGTGGCTGATGTACAGCATGAAAAGGATGCTTGGGTAGCGTTGGTGCAGGACGATACGGGCAGGTGGGAGGTTGTTACGGCGCGCAAGAGTTGGCTTTTTGACCGTTTTCAAGTGCTTGACCGGCAGGAACGGGAAAGTCCGGATTATGTGTCCGAATCCTCTACCGCGCAGACGCACTTCAGCTATGTGATTCAAAACGGCACGATTACGATTCATGACCCGAAGCCTAATCCGCTGCGTATGCTGAGCATTTTCCTGCTCATATTTTTGGTGTGGAGTTGCATCGACTTGCTGTTTGTCGGGATTGCCGAACGAAAAAAACGCAGCAATCAGTCATGAAACGAAAAAAACGGAACCGGTTTCGGTTCCGTTTTTCTTTACTTCGGGAAAAAGAAGCGGTCTGCCCGCTCTTCGTCGCCAAACAGGTTGTTGTAGGCAAGCAGGCGGTACTGCTGCACAAGCTGCTTTTCTGCCGGCGAGAGCAGTTCGCCGTTTTCCGAGGAATAGCGTCCGTCCGAGGTGATGTACCCGACCGGCGTGATGACCGGAATCTCATCCATGACCTGCCGCAGAAAGCGCTGATAGCCAGTCAGCGGCAGATTTGCCGCCTCTGCCGTGAGCAGATGCAGCCCCCATGAGGTGGTGACGACGTTTTCTACCTCCGGAATGTCATAGTTTGCCCAGATGAAGAACGGTGTGCCGTATTGCCGGAATACCTCCTCAGTGGTACGGTCATCGAGCGGCTTGCCCGAAAGCTCTTCATAGAAATCATTGCCGAGCGGCGGCTGGTGGTCACCGAAAAAGACAATCATGGTCGGCACATCGGTGTGAGAGTAGTAGGAAATCAGATTGCGCAGCGCGTCATCTGAAGCACGCATGAGCGAGAAAAACTGATCGGCGGGTGGGAAATCCCCCTCAAGTTCGCCGCTAAGCTGCGAAGTGCGCTCGAGATTGGTCCACGGAAGCTGATAGCCGCTGTGGTTCTGCATGGTGACATTAAAGATAAAATACGGTGTGTCGCCCGCGGCATCGGTCAGCTCATAGAGTTTTTCATAGTCCGACTGGTCGGAGATAAACCCGCGGATGTAGTCCGGGTTCTGCACATCCTCCTCGTAAAGCTGGGTATTGAATCCCATCCATTCATAAACCGAGGTGCGGTTCCAACCCGAAGAACGATAGGGATGGAAAGCAGCCGATGCAAACCCCTGCGCCGCAAGCTGGGAAACCAGTGAGGGCGTGCCAGCCTCCAGATAGAGCTGATAGGCGACCGTAGACGAGGGGAGAAAGGCAAGCGGATTGCCGGTCAGAAACTCGAATTCGACGTTCGCCGTGCCGCCGCCCGTGACCGGGGAGTACATCGTGCCCTTGATGGTGTTTTCCTGCATGCTGTGCAGGAAAGGCGCGGGGTCTTCGGTCAGCTCCAGATTTTCATAGTCTGCGAGGTCAGCAAACGATTCATTCATGATGGCAATGAGATGCACCGGCTGCTGACCCTCGGGCGGGTCGGCTTCGGGAACAGAGGCGATAATCTTCTCCACAGCTTCGGGGGAATAGCCATCCGGCTCGGTGACAATGCTATACCGCAGCGCGGCGGTGAAGTTCAGGAGGAACCCGTTCGCCTGCGTTTTCCACTGCTGCGCGTAGATGCCCAGTGTGGGCAGCATCGGAGTAAAGAAAAAGACAATCGAGTAGAGTAAGGAAAGCCCTGTACCAATCAGCACCACCCGGCGACGCGGACGGCGGGCATGCATCTGCGGCATCAGCCGCCAGAGCATGATAAGATATGCAAGCGCAAACAGCGCTGCGCGGGCGATGGTCGCGTTCGGGGTATAGTCAAAGCCGTCCGCGACGTTGAGCGCTGTGCGCCATGCGACCAAATCAATCGGGAAAATGATGCGCCCGCGGAAGGTGAGCACATAATGGTTGGCAAGACCAGCTGCAAAACAGAGCAGCATGCTGAGTGCCGCCGCGCGGCGGATGCGTCCAAGCAGCAGGGTCAGCAGCGCAAACAGCAGATAGTACCACACCAGATTGAGCACGCACTGGAGGACAGAGAGCGCCGCGACCGGGTCGGTGTTGTTCAGCAGCTCGACGGCAAGAAGTGCGCAGGGTGGTCCGAGCGCCCACACGGCGCGCGGCGCCCAGCGTGCCGCCCATCCGGAAAGACGGTGCGGAAACAGGAACGCCATCCCGAATACTCCGGCAAGCAGGATGTTGATGTGCGGATATTCAGAGAACGCCGCATCCAGAATGAGCCATGCGGCAAAGAAAACAAGACTGGCGCGCAGGACGCAGAGCTGACGGCGAAAATGCCCCGAAGAAAAATTCATAGTACGGCTCCAAATTTGTGGAATTACCGGCAGTCCGGCATACATAGTATAAATGTACGCTTTTTTTGCGGGGAATGCAAAGGGTATTTGGGAAAAGGACGCAGAGAAATCATGCAGGAAACTGTGGAAACTGCCGAAAGTGGGAGAACACCGACTGTGAAGTACCGTGATAAGCGCAGAAAAGCAAAAAATTTCGCGTTTTCCTTGCAAGGCGGAGCGAAAAGTGGTATACTACTTCATGTAAGTTAGTATGGAATGTTGGAGAGTGGGGCAACCCACTCTTTCTTATTGATTACACCCGGATGCGGTCCATCCGGACAGAAGGAGGATGCTATGCAGGCGAAGGAAGTTGTAAAACGGGTTTCCGAGCTGGCGGAGCCGATCTGCGAGTCGGCAGGAGTTTTGCTTTGGGACGTGGAATTTGAAAAAGAAGGCGGGCAGTACATGCTGACCGTGACCATTGACCGCGACGGAGGGGTGGATATTGACCACTGCGAGCAGGTTTCGCGTACACTCGACCCGCTGCTCGATGCCAAGGAATTCGATTCCCTGCCCGCTTACACCCTGTGTGTTTCTTCCGCGGGACTCGAGCGCAGGCTCAAAAAACCCGCACATTTTGAGGAGTTCCTCGGCTCGGTTGTCGAGGTGAAGTTCTATAAACCTGTGGACGGTGCGAAAATCGTAGAGGGAACCCTGATTGCTTACGATGAGGGCTGCGTTACGATTGAGACAGACGGCGTGCAGCGCGTCTACGAACCGCAGGACGTTGCAGCCGTGCGGCTGACCGTACAGTTTTAAGAGGAGTGATTGAGACAAGATGAACGCAGAATTTTTTGCTGCACTGGAGCAGCTCGAAAAGGAAAAGGGTATTTCAGTCGATTACATGCTGGAGCGCGTCGGTCAGGCGCTGATTGCCGCATATAAGAAGATGAACGACGGTATGACCGACAACGTGTATGTAGACTTTGACCGCAAGGGCAAGAGCTATCGCCTGTATGTCCGCAAGACGGTTGTGGACGATGTGTATGAGCCGTACGAGGAGCTTTCGGTTGAGGAAGCACGCGAGTACAAGCCGAACGCCATGCTGGGCGACGTCATCGACATCGACATCCCGACCAAGTCCTTCGGCCGTATTGCAGCGCAGTCTGCTAAGCAGGTCATCATTCAGGGCATCCGCGAGGCAGAGCATGGAATGGTGCTCTCCGAGTTCGAGTCCAAGGAGCATGAGATCCTGAACGCGACCGTTTCCCGTGTCGATCCGCGCACAGGCGCGGTCATCCTCGAGATGATTTCGCAGGGCGAAAAGACTGAGGCTGTGCTGACCGCTTCCGAGCAGGTACGCGGCGAGACCCTCCGCGAGGGCGAGCGCGTCAAGGTTTATGTGATTGAGGTGCGCAAGGGCACGCGCGGTCCGCAGGTGATGATTTCCCGCACCCATCCGGGCCTGGTCAAGCGCCTGTTCGAGCTGGAAGTTCCCGAAATTCACGACGGTATCGTTGAGGTGAAGTCGATTGCCCGCGAGGCAGGCAACCGCACCAAGATTGCCGTTTACTCGAAGGACGAAAATGTAGACCCGATTGGCGCATGTGTCGGTACCCGCGGCGCACGTGTCGGCAACATTGTTGACGAGCTGGGCGGCGAGAAGATCGACATCATCAAATGGTCGGACGATATGGCGCAGTTCGTGTCTGCGGCGCTGGCTCCGGCAGATGTCATTTCCGCAACCCTGCAGCCGGACGGCAAGAGCTGCCGCGTGATTGTGCCGGACGATCAGCTCTCGCTTGCAATCGGCAAGGAGGGACAGAATGCCCGTCTTGCCGCTAAGCTGACTGGCTGCAAGATCGACATTGCACCCGCTTCTCAGGCAGAACCGGCTGTGCCGGAAGAAACCGCGGAATAATATCCGGAAAGGGGAGAAACCATGCAGCAGAGAAAAATCCCCATGCGGCAGTGCTTAGGCTGCCGCACCATGTTCCCGAAGCGTGAACTCATCCGCGTGGTGCGTTCGCCCGAGGGGGAGCTTTCGCTTGATTTTAAGGGGAAAGCGCCCGGACGCGGTGCATATCTGTGTCCGAATCCGGAATGTTTGAAAAAGGCGCGCAAAGCACGCGCAATCGAACGCGCATTTTCGGTGAGCGTACCCGAAGAAGTATATGAAGCACTGGAAGCGCGGATGGAGGAGGAGACCCATGGCAGTTGATGCGATTTTGGGACTGCTCGGCTTGTCCCGCAAGGCGGGCAAGCTGGCATACGGCGAAGAGCAGGTGCGCGACATGGTTGCCTCCGGCAAGTGCCGCGTGATCTTTCTGGCGTCCGATGCGGGAGACGCGACCCGCCGCAAGGTGGAGCGTCATGATATCCGTGTGCCTGTGCTGACGCTTCCGTGGGATAGGGAAACCCTCGGAAATGCAATCGGCATCAAGCGGGAGTGTACGGTGTGCGCCATCAACGATATCGGCATGGCAAATGCCATTGCAGGCAAGCTGGTGAATACCGGCGCTGCCAATCAGCGCGCTGCCGAGCGCGTCGCCGAAAAAAAGGCGCGGATTGATTTCCGCAAGCACAAAAAGAAAAAAGAAAACAGGGACCAGTGAGGTTCCATTCCGTGCGATGCACGAACAGCCGATAGGCTCGCGCGCACCGGCGCGCGGAAAATCTATCAGGAGGTGAACGCCAATGGCGATTGATAATAAGTATAGAGTTCACGAGGTGGCGAAGGATCTCGGCCGTTCCACGAAGGAAGTAACCGATGTTCTCACCAAGTATTCCAAAGCACCCAAAAATCATATGCAGGTTTTGGATGACCGTGATCTGAGTATCATTTTTGAACATTTTACGCAGAATAATCAGGTGGCTGACCTCGAGTCTGCACTGGGCCAGCCCGCACAGCAGAAGCAGGCATCCGGCAAGAAAGAGGCTGCACCGGCACAGCAGCAGAAGACCGAGCATAAGGAAGAGCCGCGTTCTTCCAAGGTCAAGCAGGTGCACCGTATCGATACCCGCGGCGGCGGTGACGTCAATCTTGACAAGTACGATGAGCGCATTGATAAGCTTGTCGATGCAAAGGCAGAGCGCATGCAGTCCACAGGCGCGAAGAAGCAGAAGCTGACCAAAAAGGCAGATCAGCGCGCACGCCAGCAGTATGGCTCCAAGCGCCGTCAGGAGGAGCAGGAGAAGATGAAGCGTCTGGCTCGCCAGCAGATGATGGCGAAAAAGGTGCAGCTCAAGGTCTCCATCCCGGACGAAATTAACGTCGGCGAGTTTGCACAGCGCATGAAGCGCACCGCAGCGGACGTAATCAAGGAGCTGATGAAGCTGGGCGTGATGGCTTCCATCTCCCAGACCATCGACTTTGATACCGCAGCACTTGTCGCAGAGGAAATGGGCGCCAAGGTTGAGCACGAGGTGCATGTCACCATCGAGGAGAAGCTGTTCGACGAGTCCGAGGACAAGGAAGAAAACCTCCAGCCCCGCGATCCGGTTGTTGTTGTTATGGGTCACGTTGACCATGGCAAGACCTCGCTGCTCGACGCCATCCGCAAAACCAAGGTCACCGCAGGCGAGGCGGGCGGCATCACCCAGCACATCGGCGCATACCGCGTCAAGATTGACGGCAAGCCGATCACCTTCCTCGACACCCCGGGTCATGCGGCATTCACATCCATGCGTGCCCGCGGCGCTCAGGTTACGGATATCGCGATTCTGGTCGTTGCAGCCGACGACGGCATCATGCCGCAGACTATTGAGGCGATCAACCACGCCAAGGCTGCAAACGTGCCGATTATCGTAGCGGTCAACAAGATTGATAAGGAAGCGGCGAACCCCGACCGCGTGCTCCAGCAGCTCACCGAGTACGAGCTGGTGCCCGAGGAATGGGGCGGCGAAACCATTGTCTGCAATATCTCTGCAAAGTTCGGTCAGGGCATCGAGAACCTGCTCGAAATGGTGCTGCTGACCGCTGAAATGGCGGACCTCAAGGCAAACCCGAACCGTCAGGCGAAGGGTACGGTCATCGAGGCAAAGCTTGATAAGGGCCGCGGTCCGGTTGCAACCGTACTGGTGCAGAACGGTACACTGCACACTGGCGATGCAGTCATTGCAGGTACTGCGGTTGGCCGCGTGCGTGCGATGACCGACGACGACGGCCGCAAGATCAAGGCAGCAGGTCCGTCGGTACCGGTTGAGATCATTGGTCTGGCAGAGGTTCCGGGCGCAGGCGATATCTTCTACGCGGTAGATGACGAAAAGATGGCGCGTCAGCTTGTTGAGCAGCGCAAGGAGCAGGAGAAGGAAGAACGCAACAAGCAGTTCCACAAGGTTACGCTCGACAATCTGTTCCAGTCGATTCAGGAAGGCGAGATGAAAGAGCTGAACATCATCGTCAAGGCGGACGTACAGGGTTCGGTCGAGGCGGTTCGCGCTTCGCTCGAAAAACTGTCCAACGACGAGGTGCGCGTCAAGGTAATCCATGGTGCGGTTGGTGCAATCAACGAGTCCGACGTCATGCTGGCATCCGCTTCGGGCGCGATTATCGTTGGCTTCAACGTGCGTCCTGACCGTACTGCAACCGAGTCGGCAGCTGCACAGGGCGTTGATATGCGCATGTACCGCATCATCTACGACGCAATCGAAGAGATGGAGCAGGCGATGAAGGGCATGCTTGCACCCAAGTTCCGCGAGGCAATTCTGGGTCACGCAGAGGTGCGCACCACCTTCCGCGTTTCGGGCGTGGGCACCATCGCAGGCTGCTATGTACAGGACGGCAAGATTCAGCGCAACGCACAGGTGCGCATTGTGCGCGACGGCATCGTCATCCACGAGGGTGTTCTGTCTTCGCTCAAGCGCTTCAAGGACGATGTGAAGGAAGTTGCATCGAACTATGAGTGCGGCTGCGGCTTTGAGAACTTCAACGACATCAAGGAAGGCGACGTATTTGAAGCCTTCGTGATGGAGGAGATTCCGCGTTAATCGGCGAAGGAATGTGTAATCCTTCGTTCCGCGCTCGGTTGCGTACCCGTGTACGCGGCACTCGCGCGCCCCTGCTTGGTCAGCGTGGAGAGAAAAATGCGCGAATCAGTCGAGCGCATGGATGCATGCGTCCACCTATTTAGAATAAACCCACAGGGCGGGCGCTTCGCCCGTCCTGTTTGATTTTCCCCCAGATAAGGAGGTAAACATTATGGCATCGAATCGTATCGATCGCATTTCCGAAGAAGTTATGAAGGCGCTCGCGGAAGCAATTCGCTCGGTGAAAGACCCGCGTGTCAAAAATGGACTGGTTTCGGTCACGCACTGCGAGGTTACCGGCGATTTGCGCTATGCAAAGGTATTCATTTCGGTTTTGGGCACACCGGAACAGGCGAAGG
Source organism: Clostridiaceae bacterium (assembly GCA_018383195.1). GTDB lineage: Bacteria > Bacillota > Clostridia > Oscillospirales > Butyricicoccaceae > Butyricicoccus_B. The sequence continues at coordinate 33,869 of JAGZOP010000013.1, forward strand.
AGGTCATGAAAGGACTGAAATCGGCATCCGGTTGGCTGCGCCGCGAGGTAGGGCATATGGTGCAGCTGCGCTACGCGCCCGAACTGGTATTCCATCTGGATTCGTCTATGACCCATGGCGCACATATTTCACAGGTGATTCATGATTTGGAACGCACCGGAAAGATGGGCGGGGAGGACGAAGAATGAATGTAAGTGTGTCCGAAGCCGCTGCGCTGCTGCGCGAGGCGGATGACATCCTGATTCTGACCCACCGCCGTCCGGACGGCGATACCTCCGGCTGCGCAGGTGCGCTGTGCCGCGGCCTGCGGCAGCTTGGAAAAAGCGCATATATCCTCGAAAACCCCGAGATTACCCGCCGGTATGCGCCGCTCATTGTGCCCTGTTATCCGCCGGAGGGCTGGACCCCCAGTTTTGTTGTAACCACCGATATTGCAGACATCAATCTGTTTTCGGATAACGCGGAAGCGTACAAGGGGCAGATTGATCTGGCGCTCGATCATCACCGCTCAAACCCCGGCATCGGCAAAGCCAACCTCATCCGTCCAGAGGCGGGCGGCTGCGCTGAGGTCATTTACGATGTGCTGATGGCGCTCGGCGTGGAACTGACTGCCGAAATCGCCAAATGCATCTATGTTGCAGTTTCGACCGACACCGGCTGCTTTAAGTTTTCCAATACTGTGCCGCATACGCTGCGCGTTGCGGCGGCATGTCTGGAAGCGGGCGTGGACGGCGGCGAAATCAACCGCGAACTGTTTGAGGTCAAGAGCTGGCCGCGGTTCCAGATGGAGCGCATTATTTTTGATACGATGGAGTTTTCCCACGACAATCATATTGCGCTTGCGATTTTGTGGCGCGCGGATATCGATCGCACCGGTGCGGATATGGATGATTTGGATTCTATCGCTTCCCTGACCCGCCAGATTGAGGGCGTGCAGGTCGGGATCACACTAACCGAAAATAAAGACCATACGGTCAAGGCTTCGGTGCGCACCACCAAAGAGGTGGACGCTTCCGCGATTTGCCGCAAATGCGGCGGCGGCGGGCATTTGCGTGCGGGCGGTGCGTCATTCCCGGCGGGAGTGAACGTCGAAGAAGCCAAGCTTCGCATTTTGCAGGCAGCAGAAGAAGTCTACCGTGAGAGTAAAGTGTAACAGACGGGGATTTGAATGGAACAACAGGTCTTAAACGGCATTTTGCTGATGAATAAGCCGCAGGGTTTTACCTCGCACGATGTAGTGGCAAAGTTGCGCGGCATCCTGCATACACGCCGCATTGGTCACGGCGGTACGTTGGACCCGATGGCAACCGGCGTGCTGCCGGTGTTTGTCGGCGGCGCAACCAAAGCGGCTGATTTTGCCGCCGCGCAGGACAAGGAATACGTTGCGGGGTTTACGCTCGGCTTTGCGACCGGCACGCAGGATACCACAGGCGAAACCATCCGCACCTCTGCGGTGCGTGCGTCCCTTGCCGAAGTACAGGCATGTCTTGCCGGCTTCGCGGGCGCGCAGCAGCAGCTGCCGCCCATGTATTCGGCGGTTAAGGTCAACGGACAGAAGCTCTATGACCTTGCCCGCAAAGGAAAAGAGATTGAACGGACGCCGCGCGATATCTATCTTCATGAAATCGAACTCCTAGATTTTGACGAGAGCACCCAGAAAGGAAGTTTCCGTGTGGTGGCGAGCAAGGGCACCTATGTGCGCACCATTGTGCATGACCTCGGGGAAAAACTCGGCACGTTTGCTGCCATGCACAGTCTGGTGCGCACCCGTTCGGGGGCGTATCCGCTTGCGGACACCGTAGGCTTTGAGGAGGTCGAGCGGGCGATGGAGACCGGTAGAATCGGGACGCTGCTGCGTCCGACCGACAGCCTGTTTCTCATGCATCCTGCTGTGTACCTGACTGAGGAGGGTGCAGACCGCGCGGCGCGCGGCGCGGTTGTGTTCCCGCGTATGACACAGGGCATGCCTGAAACGCCGGATACGCTTGTCCGTGTCTACGAAGGGGAGCGGTTCCGTATGCTCGGACAGGTCCGCGCACTCGAGAAAGGCGGCGTGGGGCTGTTTGTGTATAAAAACTTCCGATGAAGTTTTTATACACAAGAGTTGAGAATGGAGAGTGGAGAAAGCAGAGTAGAGAGATCAGAGTGAAGAGTGTAGAGTTGAGAGTTGCGCAGAATCTTCACTCTCTACTCGCTACTCTTCACTCTAAAGATAGGGGGAGCACCCAATGATACAGGAAAAAGTAAGCCGTGCGATTGCGCTCGGTTATTTTGACGGGGTCCACCGCGGTCATCAGGCGCTGATGGAGCGCGCGGTACTGCGCGCCAAGGAAATCGGCGGCATCTCGTCGGTATTCACATTCGATCAGCATCCCAGCTCGGTTATGTCGGGTATTCCGGTGCCGATGCTGACCGCGCATGGCGGTCGTGCAGACGAAATCAAACGGCTCGGCGGCGTGGATGAGGTCATCTTCGGACATTTTGACGAGCATCTGCGCACCATGGATTGGCGCGATTTCATCCATGAACTGCTGATCGGCAGATTCCATGCGAAATATATCATTTCCGGGCATAACAACCGCTTCGGCTATAAGGGGCTCGGCACGCCTGAGGGTCTGGCAGAGGAATGTAAAAAGGCGGGAATCGGTTACGATTGTATTCCGGATATTAAAATTGACGGCATTGTAGTTTCGTCCACCTATATCCGGCAGCTTATCGCGCAGGGCGAGATGGAGCGCGCGCAGAAGTTTCTCGGGCATCCGTATACCATTACCGGCGTGGTGGCGCATGGCCGCAAGGTGGGACGTACGATCGGTGTGCCAACCGTCAATCTGCCGCTGCCGCCTGAAATGGCGCTGCCGCCGTTCGGCGTATATGCAAGCCGGGTGATTGTAGACGGCGCGGCGCATCTGGCGGCGACCAACATCGGCGTCAAGCCGACGTTTGTGGACGGCGGCGGACCGACCATCGAGCCGCATCTGCTCGATTTCAGCGGGGATTTGTACGGAAAGCTGATTCATGTGGAGCTGCACAAGTTCTTAAGACCGGAGCAGGCGTTTGCCTCGGTCGATTCGCTCAAAGCGGCAATCGCGGAAAATGTGCGTCAAACACGGGAATTTTTTGCAGAGTAATAAGGGAAAACACCGCAGCCGCGGTTTGGATGCTCGGAAATCCGGAGCAGCAAAGCGGTGCGCGGTGTTTTTTTGTTTTTTCGGGAACAATTCTTCGCGCTCTCTCGTGTTGATTATAGAAAGGAGGGACGGCGATATGGAAACTTCCTTACGCTCTGACGCATTTCTCACGCAGGCGATGGCGGCATGCGGGGATGCGGTGTACCGGCTGGCGCTTTGCCGGTTGGGTTCCCGCGCGGATGCGGAGGACGTATTTCAGGAGGTCTTTCTGCGGCTGCTGCGCGATACGACCGCATTTGAGGATGAAGAACATCTGAAAGCGTGGCTGCTGCGGGTAACAGCGAACCGATGCAGCGATTTGCGCCGGACAGCGTGGTTCCGGCATACCGCGCCGCTGGAGGCGCTGCCTGACGCGGCGGCTCCCGAACGCGAGGATTATACCGCGCTGTGGCAGGCGGTGGCGGCGCTGCCCGCGCGGCTGCGCGTGCCGGTCTATCTGCACTATGTAGAAGGCTACGGCACCGAGGAAATCTCGCAGATCACCGGATGCCGGTCGGCAACCGTGCGCACCCGGCTGCACCGCGCACGCAAACAACTCAAACAAATTTTGGAGGGCGACAACGATGAAACATGGAAACCGATTGGAGGATTTGCAGAACATGAAGGCTCCGGAGAGACTTAAAACCCGCACACGCATGGCGGCGCAGGAAATGCGGGAAGGCGTGGGACAGACGCGGCGGCAGCCGCAGCGTGGGCGCATGAAGCGGCTGGCGGCGGTCGTATGCGCGATGGCGATTGTTGCAGGCGGCGCGACCGTCTGGAGCCGGCGCGCACCGGATAGCAGCGCAGTAGGGGCTGTTGCCAATTCGTTCGGTCTGGTGGCGTATGCGGCAGACACGGGCGAGATCATCCAGCCGCAGGACAGCAGGATTGTGTTCAATAGCGGGGCAGGCGTAGATGATCTGGAAAAAGGCTTTTTCTCCGGCTGCCTGTTCAAGGTGACCGGCGATCACATCGCGAAGGTCAGTGCATCGATCGACAAGGGCGGACTGTACCGTGCAAAGTGCATTGAGGTGGAGCACGATGACGTTGCAGAACTGCATCAGGGAACTGACCCGCGGTTGGATGGTGCAGATGCCGTCAGTGTAAGCGGTCTGCCGGAGCGCAACCAGTGGTGGGCAGACCTGAGTTGGAAACTGGGCGGCAGCTTCGAGGAGGCATACGACGCGGACGCCAGCTATGGTTTCTGGGGTGCGCCGACACAGCACGACGAGGACGAAGACTTACAGACGGCATGGCATGACCGCATCGGCGCATTCGAGGGTGCAAAGCTGACCGTCACCGTCACCTTCACCGACGGCACGACCGATTCCCAGACTATGACCCTGCACACCGGCAAGCTTGCGGTCGAGTATCCGGACGATCTGCTCGGCGCGCGCTACACCGGCGAGGTGCTGACCGAGGAGCAGGCGGAAGAACAAGGGTATCTGTACGGCGTTTACGCGGAAATCGAATAAGGGAACTCCCCCGATCTTTGAGGTTGGGGGATGTTTTTTTGTCTGAAAAACGATAAAGACCTTGAAATATTGAACGAAATCCCATAAAATAAAAACGTACTTTGTGAAAAAAGAGGATTGCTATGTTCCATATCGTTTTGGTCGAACCGGAGATTCCGCAGAATACAGGAAACATCGCGCGCACCTGCGCGGCAACCGGATCGGTGCTGCATCTGGTAAAACCGCTCGGGTTTTCCATCGATGATAAGCAGCTCAAACGCGCGGGACTGGATTACTGGCATCTGCTGGATATCCGGTATTATGAAAACCTTGCGCACTTCTTTGCGGAAAACCCGGACGGACCCTATTACTATATGACCACCAAGGCGCCGCGCGCTTATGCGGAGGCTTCGTTTGCGGATGGGAGTTACCTGATGTTCGGTAAGGAAACCCGCGGGCTTCCCGAGGAGCTGCTGGTGGAGCACCCGGAGCGCTGCCTGCGTATTCCAATGCGTGAGGGCGCACGCAGCCTCAATTTGTCCAACTCGGTCGCGGTGACGGTATTTGAAGCGCTGCGGCAGAACGATTTCCGCGGATTGGAGGAAGCGGGACGGTTCCCGGCTGATCTCGGTCCTGCGTTGTAACGAATTTGTTTTGAGGAGGAAACATGGAAAAAATTCATATTTTCGCCGATTCTGCCAGTGATATTCCGCAGGAACTCGTCGAAAAATATAAAATTGAAATTTTGCCTGTGCAGGTGACGCATGAGGGCAGGACATTTCGCGAATACTATGATATCACTCCGCAGCGCTATTGGAAGCTGCTCGAGGAATCCAGCGAGATTCCAACCACTGCGCAGGTGACCCCCGCGCAGTTTTTAGAGACCTACCGCCGCGCACATGATGCAGGCTGCACCCATGCGCTCGGCATCCTGATGAACGCCAAGGGGTCGGGCGGCTTCCAATCGGCACATATTGCGCGCGATATGTTTTATGACGAGTACGGCACCGATATGCGCATTGAACTGGTGGATTCTGAAACCTATACCATGATTTATGGTCAGGTGGTTCTGGATGCGGCGCGGATGCGCGAGCAGGGGGACAGCTTTGAAGCAATCCTCGGCGTAGTGCAGTCGCGGCTCAACCGGTGCCAAGCGGTATTGGGCGTGTACACACTGAAATTCCTGAAAAAATCCGGCCGTATTTCGGGCGGCGCGGCGTTCATCGGGGAAGCGCTTGGGCTGAAACCGGTCAGCCATGTCTGTGCCGGTGCGGTCAATGTCTGCGGAAAGGCGCGCGGAGAGAAAAATCTGATTCCCGCGCTGGTTGATTTTGCAAAGAGCCATGCAGTGAAGCCGGAAAACCAGACGGCAGGCCTGCTGTACGGCGATGTAGAGGAAGAGAAGATCGCAGAACTGGAAAAGCGCCTGTATGAAGCAGGATTCCAGAAGGTCGAGCGTTGGCCGATCGGCGTTTCTGTCATTACAAACACCGGTCCCAAGGCGCTTGCGGTGATGTATTACGGCGCTCCGCGCAGCTGAAAAACACGGATCATGCCCGTTCGCTAGGGCAAAACTATACAGAAATTTATTTTTTATCGCGTGTAAAATAAAATAATCACCAAAGCAAGGGTTTTTTTGCGTTTTTTTTGGAAAATGCTATTGATTGTTAAGGATAAAACAAGTATAATTCTCTCTGAGGAGTAAAGTTGCCCAAAAGGTCAGCTTTCAGAGGAAAAAACCCATATTTATGTCCGTTTTGATAAAATTAAATTGCTCAAAGGAGAGTCAATATGGATTATAACAAGAAGAATGTAGAAGACATCGACGTAGCGGGCAAAAAGGTCATCGTTCGCTGCGATTTCAATGTCCCGCAGGACGAAACCGGCCGCATCACCGACGACAAGCGCATCGTGGCTGCGCTGCCCACCATCAAGTATCTGCTCGAGCATCAGGCTGCTGTGATCCTGTGTTCGCATCTTGGTCGTCCGAAGGGCGAAGTGAACATGAAGTATTCCCTCGCACCGGTTGCAGAGCGTCTCAGCGAACTGCTCGGCAAGGAAGTAAAGCTCGCAAAGGACGTTGTAGGTCCGGATGCGAAGGCACTGGCTGCTGCACTGGTTCCCGGCGAAGTGATGCTGCTTGAGAACGTACGCTTTGAAAAGGGCGAGACCAAGAACGATCCCGAGCTTGCAAAGCAGATGGCTGATATGGCAGAAATCTATGTCAACGACGCGTTCGGCACCGCACACCGTGCACACGCTTCCACCGCTGGCATTGCCGACTATCTGCCGGCAGTTTGCGGTTACCTCATTAACAAGGAAATTTCTATTATGGGCAAGGCGCTGGCAAATCCGGCTCGCCCGTTTGTTGCAATTCTCGGCGGTGCAAAGGTTTCCGATAAGATCGGCGTCATCAACAACCTGATTGAGAAGTGCGATACCATCATCATCGGCGGCGGTATGGCATATACCTTCCAGAAGGCACAGGGCAAGTCCATCGGCACCTCGCTGTGCGAGGAAGATAAGCTCCAGCTGGCACTTGATCTGCTCAAGAAGGCAGAGGACAAGGGCGTGAAGCTCCTGCTGCCGGTTGATACCGTTTGTGCAGATCATTTTGCAGCAGACGCAACTCCGGTTGTCTGCGAGGCTGGCAAGATTTCCGAGGACCTGATGGGTCTGGATATCGGTCCGAAGACTGTAGAGCTGTTCTCTGAGGCAGTTGCAGATGCAGGCACCGTAGTTTGGAACGGACCGATGGGCGTATTTGAGTTTGATGCGTTTGCAGTCGGCACCAAGGCAGTTGCCAAGGCGATTGCAGAATCCAATGCAATTTCCATCATCGGCGGCGGCGATTCCGCAGCAGCGGTTGAAAAGCTGGGCTATGCAGATAAGATGACCCACATTTCCACCGGCGGCGGCGCTTCCCTGGAGTTCCTCGAGGGTCTGGAACTGCCGGGTATTGCTTGCCTGAACGATAAGTAAGATGTTTTAGCTTGCGCCGGGTGGGCGCACCAAAATGCCCGCCCGGTTCTTATTACGCTTTATATCGGGCAAAAAGTCCGTATAAATACATAGTTTTTTACGAAAACTCGTCGTAGAATTTGAAAGGGGTATTTTACATGAATCGCAGATATCGCAAGACGATTATTGCTGGTAACTGGAAGATGAACAAGACGCCGAGCGAGGCAAAGGCACTCATCGAGGAGATGAAGCCGCTGCTCAGCAAGACCAAGTGGTGCGAGATGGTACTGTGCGTACCGTTTACCGATATTCAGGCTGCTGTTAAGGCTGCAAAGGGCTCCAAGATTGCAATCGGTGCAGAGAACATGCATTTTGAGAAGTCCGGCGCATTCACCGGCGAGATTTCTGCCGACATGCTCAAGGAGCTGGGCGTCAAGTACGTGATCGTCGGTCATTCCGAGCGCCGTCAGTACTTCAACGAGACTGACGAGACTTGCAACAAGAAGGTTAAGGTTGCAATCGAGAACGGCCTGCGCCCGATTCTGTGCGTTGGCGAGAGCCTGGCAGAGCGCGAGCAGGACGTGACCATGGAAGTCATCCGCAAGCAGGTAAAGATTGCGCTGCAGGGCGTTGAAGTGGAGGACATCAAGAAGGTTGTCATCGCTTACGAGCCGATCTGGGCAATCGGTACCGGCAAGACCGCAACCAGCGAGCAGGCTGGCGAGGTTTGCGCAAAGATTCGCGACTGCCTGCGTGAGCTGTACGGTGCACGCGCTGCCCGTGCAATCACCATCCAGTACGGCGGCTCCATGAACGCAAAGAACGCGGCTGAGCTGCTGGCACAGCCCGACGTTGACGGCGGTCTGATCGGCGGCGCGTCCCTGAAGGCTCCGGACTTTGCGGCAATCGTAGAGGCGGCAAATCAGAACTAAACCGGTGCCTTCCGGCGCCGAATGGAGCAGGAGGGGGACAAGTTAGGCTTATCCCCCTTTTGTTTGTTTTAAAGGAGATTTAAAGCAATTATGGCAAGAAGAAAGACCACAATGGCAGATATTGTTGCGGCAAACAAGGCGAAGGCTGCGGCCAAGGCTGAAGCCGAAGCTGCTGAGGTCGCTGCGTCTCCGGCAGAAACTGCTGCTGTACCGGCTGCGGAAGAAGCTGCAAAGCCGGAGGAAACTCCGGCTGCTGCCGCAGAAGAGGCAACGGCGGAAAAGCCGGCGCGCAAACCGCGCAAGACTGCTGCCAAAAAGACCACAGCGCGTAAGCCGCGCGCTGCGGGAAAGAGCGAAAAGCATCCGCTGGCGCTCATCATTATGGACGGCTACGGCTATCGTGACAGCGAGATGGGTAACGCGATTCGTACAGCAAAGACCCCTAACATGGACAAATTCCTTGCGGATTGCCCGAATACCCTCATTGGTGCGTCCGGCATGGACGTCGGTCTGCCGAATGGTCAGATGGGCAACTCCGAGGTTGGTCACACCAACATCGGCGCGGGACGTATCGTATATCAGGAGTTGACCCGCATCACCAAGTCGATCGAAGACGGCGACTTTTTTGAGAATGAGGCGTTCCAGCATGCAGTAGACCAGTGCCTGTGGTTTGATTCCACCCTGCATATTTTCGGTCTGATGTCTGACGGCGGCGTACATTCCCACATTGACCACATCTGCGCGCTGCTCGAACTCGCGAAGAAAAAGGGTCTGACCAAGGTTTGTGTGCACTGCTTCATGGACGGTCGCGATACGCCTCCGACTTCGGGCGCAGGCTATGTGCAGAAGGTTGTAAATAAGATCAATGAACTGGGAATCGGCTGCATTTCGACAATTTCCGGCCGCTACTACGCGATGGACCGCGATAAGCGCTGGGATCGTCTGGAGCGTGCCTACAATGCAATCGTGCGCGGTGAGGCGCCGGTTTATGAGGGCGAGCCGGTTCAGGCGGTGCTGAACAGCTATGAAAACAATGTGACCGACGAGTTCATTGAGCCGGTCATCATCACCCCGGGTGCAAATGTCCGCAAGGATGATGCAGTCATCTTTGCAAACTTCCGCCCCGACCGTGCGCGTGAGATTACCCGTGCGATTGTCGATCCGGACTTTGACGGATTCTTCCGTGAGGACGGCAATCTGCCGGTCAAGTTTGTCTGCATGACCCAGTACGACGCAACCATGCCGAACGTAGAGGTTGCGTTCAAGCCGCAGTCGCTGACGAACACCTTTGGCGAGTATATCGCAGAGAAAGGTCTGACCCAGCTGCGCATTGCCGAGACCGAGAAGTACGCGCATGTCACCTTCTTCTTCAACGGCGGTGTGGAGAAGGAGTACAAGAACGAGGAGCGTGCGCTCATCAAGTCCCCGTCGGTTGCAACCTATGACCTGAAGCCCGAAATGTCGGCAAATGAGGTCACCGACGAGGTGCTGGCGCGCATTGCATCCGACAAGTACGACGTCATCATTCTCAATTTCGCCAACTGCGATATGGTCGGTCACACCGGTGTGTTCGACGCAGCAGTTAAGGCGGTCGAGACTGTGGACGCGTGCGTCGGCAAGGTTGTTGACGCGCTGACTGCCAAGGGCGGCGCGGCGCTCATCACCGCAGACCACGGCAACGCAGATCAGATGCTCGAGGAGGACGGTGTTTCGCCGTTTACCGCGCATTCTACCAATCCGGTGCCGCTGGTACTGGTTGGCAGAGATGATGTGAAGGCACTCGCTGCAGGCGGCGTACTTGCCGACCTTGCACCGACCATGCTCGAGCTACTTGGTTTGGACAAGCCGGAGGAAATGACCGGCAAGAGCCTGATCGTAAAATAAGTTAGGAATTGGAAGGGGGAAGGCAGGAGTTTTGGATTCCGGCAAAGTTTGAGATGAAAAAACGGCGCGCTGCACCAAACCTCCTCACTCCTCCCTCATCCATCCTAATTATTTATAAATTGTTTTGCAAAGGAGAAGATTATTATGAAGGGTTACATCGAAATTGTTGACGTAATCGGCCGCGAGGTCATGGACTCCCGCGGCAACCCGACCGTAGAGGTTGAGGTTTATGTTGAGGCAGACACCGGCGCATACATGGGCCGTGCGGCAGTTCCGTCCGGCGCATCCACCGGTATTTTTGAGGCTTGCGAGCTGCGTGACGGTGATAAGGACCGCTACATGGGCAAGGGCGTGCTGAAGGCAGTTGACGCAGTCAACGGCGAGATCGCTGAGGAGATCATCGGCATGAACGCACTCGACCAGCAGGCAATCGACAAGGCAATGATCGCACTGGACGGCACCCCGAACAAGACCAAGCTGGGCGCAAACGCAATCCTCGGCGTATCTCTGGCAGTTGCAAAGGCTGCTGCTGAGGCTCTGGGTCTGCCGCTGTACAACTACATCGGCGGCTGCAATGCGAAGACTCTGCCGGTTCCGATGATGAATATCCTCAACGGCGGCGCACATGCAACCAACAACGTTGAGATTCAGGAATTCATGATTATGCCGGTTTCCGCTCCGTCTTTCCGTGAGGCGCTGCGCCGCTGCGCTGAGGTCTTCCACACCCTGAAGAAGACCCTGAAGGAGAACGGTACCCCGGCTGCTGGCGTAGGTGACGAGGGCGGCTATGCTCCGAACCTCAAGAAGGACGAGGACGCGCTCAAGGTAATCGTACAGGCAATCGAAGAAGCAGGCTACAAGCCGGGCGAGGACTTCATGATTGCAATCGATGCAGCTTCTTCCGAGTGGTGGAACGACGAAGAGAAGTGCTACATCCAGCCGAAGTCTGGTAAGAAGATGACCCAGAAGCAGCTCGTTAACATGTGGAAGGGCTTCGCTGAGAAGTACCCGATCATCTCCCTCGAGGACGGCATGGCTGAGGAAGACTGGGAAGGCTGGGAGATGCTGACCAAGGCGCTGGGCGACAAGATCCAGCTGGTTGGCGACGACCTGTTTGTAACCAACGTTACCCGTCTGAAGAAGGGGATCGACATGGGCGTTGCAAACTCCATCCTCATCAAGGTAAACCAGATCGGTTCTCTGACCGAGACTCTGGACGCAATCCAGATGGCAAACCGCGCAGGCTACACCGCAGTTGTATCCCATCGTTCGGGTGAGACTGAGGACGCTACCATTGCAGACCTCGCAGTTGCACTGAACGCTGGTCAGATTAAGACTGGTGCGCCGAGCCGTACCGACCGCGTTGCGAAGTACAATCAGCTGCTCCGCATCGAGGAGGAGCTGGGCGATGTTGCACAGTACCTCGGTCGCGACGCTTGGTTCAACCTGAAGTAAGGACGCATCGCGCCTTATCGGTCAAAACTTCGCTTTGAAGGCATGAAAAACCCCGCATTCCGGATGGAATGCGGGGTTTTGTTATGGTTTTTGCGGAACGGGTTCCCCTTGCTGCAAATAAAGCCGTGCAAGCCGGCACTCCCCGTCCATGAAATAGGTAAGAGCATACTCATAATGCAGCTGTTCGTCATATCCGAGTGCAGAACTGTCAATGGAGTAAATGGTCGCGTCAACCGGTAAACGGTTGGAGTCTCCGCTCTGCTGATTTGAGGAAACCGAGGTGTTTCGCTGAATAGTACCAACGGCAGTGCCGCGCGCGGCGCCGCGAGTCTCCAATTTCTCTTGCGTCAATGCGTAATAGTATCCATCGAGGTAGATGTAGTCGAACTGCTGCTTTTGATGATAGAGGACTGCGGAACAGAGCACAAACACAGAAAGCAGGATGGAAATTAGACGTCGGGTCTGCATGAGCGTCACCTCCGGATATTAACATGGTAAAAGTAACCCTGCATTCCGGATAGAGTGCGGGGATTTTTGTTAGCGCTTTTTATAGAGTGATGCGGCGATAAAGCTGCCGACCACAGAAAGCACAAGGGCAAGTTGCAGTTCTGCCTCCAAATGGCATGGAAAAACGCCATAGTGCATCATGATGATACACGCCAAAGCGGATAAAAACGTCAGAATCCCATAGAAAATGTGCTTGTAAGGAAGTTTCCAGAGCAGAAAAAGCGTGAGGAGAATACAAACAGCCAGAGGAATCATCAATTGATGAAAGTAGGTATAAGCTGACATCATAAACCCCTCCTCGATTTGATTTCTCAGATGTTTTGAATGATAAAGAAAAAGCACGCGCATACTTTATATTTGCAATATAACATGTACTATGCAATCTGTCGATTACAAACTGGAAACATGAAGATGAATTGTAAGAACTCACAAAATCAGTAGAAAATTTTTGTAAGAATCAATCCTTGCGGGGGCATGGTAACGCCGGCGTCCTGCCGGTCAAGGGTTTCAAAGGCACGCGGGATGTTGTCCAGTTCGCGCTCACCCGCGCCGATTTCGACCAGCGTGCCGGTCAGGATGCGCACCATATGATAGAGAAAGCCATCCCCGAAGAAGTCCAGACGGATTTCGCCGCCGTGCTCGGTCACTTCGATGCGCTCGACCGTGCGCACGGTCGATTTTTTGAACCGTTTATTCACCGAACTGAACGCCCGATAGTCGTGTGTGCCGCTGAGCAGAGCCGCCGCTTCTCGCATGCGCGGGATGTCGAGGGGGCGCTCCCATGCGGTCAGATAGCGCCGCTCAAATACATTCGGCACATCCGAGCACCACAACCGATAGGTGTAGTGCTTGCCCTTGGCATTGAGACGCGCATGGAAACGCTCCTGAGCATGCTCACAGGACAGGATGCCGATATCCTGCGGCAGGTAATGGTTTAAGTACGCGCGAATTTCTTCCGGGGAACGCGTGGTATTCAGCTTGAAGCTTGCGACCTGCGCGGCGGCATGAACCCCTGCATCGGTGCGTCCGGCGCCGTGAATTTCCACCGCGTGTCCTGTCATTTCGCTGAGCACGCGCTCAATTTTGCCCTGTATAGTGTTGTCGGTGTTGCCGAGCCGCTGCCAGCCGTTATAGCGTCCACCGTCATATTGAATCGTCAGTTTGAAATTGGTCATCGTACTGCCCTCCGTTCCAATTTTATATAGTATAACAGACAAGCGCGGCACAGGCAAGCGGACGCTGAGCATGCTCAGGATTCCGACCAGGCATAAGGAAGTCCGTAGACCTGCTTGAGTTCGAGCAGCGGACTGTGTGCGAGATCGGCAGGAGTGACGATGCGCCCGCCGTTCGCGTCGAGGTCGTAGCCAAAGGCAGCGAATGCTTCCCAGACCAGATGGGCGCACTGTGTGCCTGTAACCGTGCCGGACATGCGCTTTTGAGGGATGTATCCAACGGTCAGGTTGTATGGAATGCCGGTCAGCCGGCGGGCGGCGGTTTGGGCGATTGCCGAGCGGGTTTCGGCATCGGCATCCCGCAGGCGATAGACCGCAAAAGCAGGGAAGTTTCCCCAACGTTTGACTTTTTTGATGGCAGAATCATACCCCACCATGATGGATTCCAGCGTTTTTCCCTTTTTTGCATCCACAACCAGTCCGGCGTGCCCGTTGCGAAACCCGGTCACATGAGCGCAGGGCGTGATGAGGATATCGCCGTCTTCCAGTGCTGCGGGCAGACCGCCGCCCGATTGCAGGCGCTCCGAGCGGGTTAAAAAAAGACGGGGAGAGCATTCGGTGACCGCGGGGGTATGGTATGCCTGCTGCACTTTCTTGACGAGATGCAGCGCATCACGTTCGCGCAGCACCTCCAATGCGGGCGGAAATAAGCCAGTTTGCGCTGCAAGCAGACGGTAATCGTCTGCGCTCCAGTTTTCCTGCGTGAGCACGGTGCTGAGGTCGCGCGGCGCGGCGGCGGGCGGGGTATGGGCATAGGGTTCGGTGTGCGCCATCCATAGGAGAAGCAGGGCGAGCAGTGCGGCAGACCGGACAAGAGATTTCATGGGAATCCTCCAAACTTTTTAGGAAAAGTTTGCACATTTTGAGCGGATTTTATGCCAAAGAAATGCCCGCCCCAAGGAACAGGGGCGGGCGTGCGGGTCAAAGATCGTTGAAATAGACGGAAAATGTAGCTGAATCATCATGTTTGCATTCGCAGCACGCTATGGAAAATTACGGCATAATTCTGATGGTATGCAAATTATATCAAATAAAATGCAATATATAATTGACATAATGCAATGTATGTTATATACTTGGAGCATAAAGAAGGTGAGTTTATGAAAAATAAACGGCTGCGGTTAGCGCGCATGGAATGTGACATGTCACAGGCACAGCTTGCCGAGGCGGTCGGCGTGACGCGGCAGACTATCGGGTTGATCGAATCGGGGGGATACAATCCCACGCTGAATTTGTGCATCGCAATCTGCCGTGCGCTCGGCAAGACGCTCGACGAACTTTTTTGGGAGGATGAACCGCAATGATGGCAAACAAAACGGAGGGATATATGATGAAACTGTTTCAGAAAAAGCAGAAAGATGAACGTGTGGTTGCGGAAACCAACCGCATTTATAAGGTAGGATATTTGATTTTTAATATCGGGATTTTGTTTGATTTGTATTTACAGCTTGCAGACGGTGGAGGGTCTGCTGTGCGTCCGGTCGAGTGGGTGGTGCTGCTCGCAGCCAATTTGATCTGTCTGACGATGATGGTGCGCAAGGGCATGGCGGACGATGACCGCTATGCTGAAACAGATGTGTTCCCGAAGAAGCACTATGCGCTTGTGAGTTTGGGAGCAGGCGTAGGTGCAGCGGTGCTGTTTATCGCCCTTAAAATGTTGATGCATCCGCAATGGGGGGAGTTCGGCGCACAGACGCTCGCGCTGGTACTTGGTATCACCTTTGTGTCGATGGTGCTGACCATCTCGGTGTCCATTTATGCGCTGCAATATCTTGTGTTCCGGATGGCGCGCCGCCGCCGCGATCAGATGAACAGAGAAGACGATGAAATGAAGCTGTAACTTAATATGGTAGGAATACGTAAAAAAAGAGAATTGGATTTATGAATTACAACAACGGCGACAACAGAATTTACGCCAGAAGATTGTGAAATGAGGGCATAGGAAGGGCATACAAATACACCGGCAGCCAGATTCAACAGGTGAGTGGCTTGCCGCCTTTCTTCAAACGCATTCCCCCTTGCAATATCTACAATATGCGATAGGGTACGCGCGCCGTGTCTTGAGTTTGCCATGTCGGTGTGATAGAATGATTGCATATCGAAATCTTGACACGAAAGGTGGACAAACGATGTCTTTGCCAACCGCTTTCTGCGCACGCATGCAGGCGCTGCTCGGGGAAGAGTACCCGGATTTTTTGGAGAGCCTGACCGGGGTGCGCAGCCTTGGGCTGCGCGTCAATCCGCTGCGGATTCCGCCTGCGGACTTTGCCGCGCGGGCGGTATTCCCACTCAAGCCGGTGCCGTGGTGCGCCGAGGGGTTTTATTATCCCGCATCCGCGCGTCCGGGCAAGCACGCGCTCTACGAGGCGGGCGTGTATTACATTCAGGAGCCGAGCGCCATGTCTGTCGGCGCGATTGCAGACGCCAAGCTGGGCGAATGGGTGCTTGACCTGTGTGCCGCGCCGGGCGGCAAGACCACCCATCTCGCCGGACGCATGCAGGGCGAGGGCATTCTGATTGCCAACGAAATCCATCCTGCGCGCGCGAAAATTCTGGCGCAGAGCGTCGAGCGGGCGGGCATCCGCAATGCGGCGGTCACAAACGAAACCCCGGCGCGGCTTGCGGCACGCTTCCCCGAAGCGTTTGACTGCGTGGTTGTGGACGCGCCCTGCTCGGGCGAGGGCATGTTCCGCAAGGACGAGGACGCGGCGGGCGAGT
This sequence comes from Clostridiaceae bacterium, assembly GCA_018383195.1. GTDB lineage: Bacteria > Bacillota > Clostridia > Oscillospirales > Butyricicoccaceae > Butyricicoccus_B. Next base: position 50,185 of record JAGZOP010000013.1, read on the forward strand.
GGGACGAAGCTTCCCCGGCGATGTGCGCGGCGCGGCAGGATGAAATCTTAGACGAGGCGGTAAAAATGGTGCGCCCTGGCGGGCGTGTGGTCTATTCGACCTGCACCTTTGCGCCCGAGGAGAACGAGGGTACGCTGACCCGTCTGCTCACGCGGCACCCTGATTTTTCGGTTGCCGCCGTGGAGGGCTATCCATGGTTTTCTGCCGGACGGCAGGACTGGTGGCAGGATGCGCCGCCGTCGGTGGCGCATGCCTTTCGGCTGTGGCCGCATAAGCTTGCGGGTGAGGGACATTTTTGCGCTTTGCTCGTGCGTGTGGGTGCGGGAGAACGGGTGCAGCCCGCGCCCGCAAAGCCGCTTGCGAAGCTGCCGCCTGAGTTTGCCGACTTTGCACGGGATACGCTGCGTGCCTTGCCAGATGCGGACATTCTGCGCGCGGGAGACCGCCTGTGGGCGGCGCCGCAGGAAATGCCCGCATTGGACGGTCTGCGCGTCCTGCGCACCGGCTTGGAGCTTGGCATGCTGAAAAAGGGGCGTTTTGAGCCTGCGCATGCGTTCGCGCTTGCACTTACCGCGCAGGATGTGCGCCGTGTGGTCGATCTCCCCTCGGACAGCGATGAGATCATGCGCTATCTCAAGGGCGAGACGCTGACGGTAAATTGTGAGAACGGCTGGACGCTCGTGTGTACGGACGGCTTTGCCCTCGGCTGGGGCAAGACGGTCGGCGGCACGCTCAAAAACCATTACCCCAAGGGATTGCGCTGGAAATGAGAAAATCCCCGCCACATGGCGGGGATTTTTGTTTGGCATATTGGCATAATATCCGGTGAAAAATCCGGGCGGACACGGATTTTTCAGGTTTCGCCCGCTGCGGCGGGCGACCAGCCTGCGCGGCTGGAGCGCGCCAGAGACACAGTCTCTGGACTCTTTATGGTTCCTTGCGGAAGTGCTTGCGCTCGTAGTATTCCAGCTCACGGAACTGCCGCACAAGCTCGGCGGCATCGCCGAGGTCGTCGGTCACCACGCCGTCTTTCATGTACAGCCCGGAAACGCTGAGCACCGGTACTTCGCTGCTGCATGCGCGGACAGCCTGCATGTACGCCGGGCCTTCCCAGCCGCACTCACGGAACAGCTGGTCCATCAGGAAGTAGGGGCCGATGGCGCGGCCCTCGCCTGCAAAGGTGTTGCCGAGCACCTGCTTGGCAGCGTCGTTCGCCCAGATGAGGTAGCGCGTGCCGTAATAGTTGCGGAAGCCTTCCTCGGGGTCGGTGTAGTTGAGGTCAATGCCCAGTTCGGCATAGACGCTGCTGTTGTCGCCCAGCCACGGCTTGTGATCGCCGAAGAGCACGATCACGGTGGGGTCCTCGGAGGCACGGTAGTGGTCAAAGAACTCCTTGAGATGGGCGTTGGTGTCCGCGATCGAGCCGAAATAGTTGTTGAGGATGTTCTGACTTTCGGCGGAATAAATGCCCGGTTTGACATAATCAACGCCGTAATCGTTCTTGTCGGTCGTGTATGGACCATGCCCCTGATAGGTGACGCTGAACGAGAAATACGGCTTGTCGCTCTCCGCCTTGTGCTGCTCATGCAGGCGCACAAGCTCAGGGAAGAGGATGCGATCCATGGCGATTTCGCCATTTGCCAGTTCGCCATAGTGGTTTTCGAGGAAGTTGTAGCTTTCAAAGCCGAGATTTGCGTTGATGTTCACGCGGTTATAGAACCAGTCGTAGCTCGGGTGGCTGCCCGTAACCGTGTAGCCTTGATCGGCAAGGTAGCGCACATAGGAATTGGTCGGGCTGCGAAACGAGCCGAGGTTGGCGTAGCCGGTCAGGAAGCAGCGCTCGGTGTCGATCGTGCCGCCTGCAAAGATGTTGGTCAGCAGGTCGCCCGAGATGCCCTCTGCCTCAAGCTTGTGGTATTCCTCGTAGGGGTCTACGTTGAACTCGATCTGGTCATAGACCGAGAAATCGGCATAACCCTCCAGCATGACGCCGAGGATGTCCACCTTCTCATTTTCGGGAATATCGGCATCTTTATACTGCGCGAGAATCGCCGCAGCCTCGTCCTCGTCATAGCCTTCGGGCGGGGTGTCGATGGCGGACTGCACCGAGTACAGGAACGGATAGACAAAACCCTTGGATACATAGAGCTGCGTCGTAGACCAACGGTTGATGAGGTCGTAGTTTTCGGTTTTGGTGTTGTAGATCTCCTCATTGGTATACAGCCATTTCATGGGGAGGATGCAAAGGAGCAGCGCGAGCACCCCAGCAATCCGCGCCTGCCATGGCAGACGGGCACGTGCAAAGAATGCCAGAAAGACGACGGCCGCAACGAGAATGACCAATGCCGCAAGCATGGACTTGGTCATAAACAGCTGATAGCGCTCCGACATATTGCCGGCTTCCTTGATGAGCAGGATGTCCTCAAAAAAGAGCGGGTCGTTGCGGAACTGGAGTTTGAACCAGCTTGCAATGGTAAATCCCATCACGGTTAGCGAAGACAGTGCGAACGCAAGCGCGGCGCGCTGGGTGGCAAACCACAGTGTCAGCGTGAGCCAGACGCAGGGGAGCAGGTTGAGGAAGGCGATCCAGCGGTTTTCAAAATAGCTGTCAAACATTTCGTCTGCGCGCAGCACGGCGGCAAATTTCAGCGACAGCACGCCAAGCCCGATGGACGCAGCAATCAGCAGCACAGCCGTGAGGATGCGGCTGCGGGACAGCTTTGCATAAAGGTCTTTCACGAACACAAATCCTTTCTTTTTGGATAAAATGCGACTGTTTTTCCAAAGATAATGGACATTATATCATGTTCGGACGTAAAAAACAAGTCCGCACAGAGCGGACTTGTTTGGGCGGGTTCAGCGGGATTTTCCCATGCCGACGGCGCCGAGAATCATCGTTGTCACGCTGATGCAGGTCATTAGCAGACCCAGTACAAATACGCTGACCGAAAGACCTTTTTTCACTTCGTATCACCTCTTTTCTGTATTATACCACCACGTGGCTAAAAAATAAAATCCGAAATTCTAATCTTTTATGCAATCTTTATGGTGCCGTGCCTTGACTTTCTCGGTGTCGTGTACTAGGATTAAGAGTACAGTAATAAAAAAGGAAGCGTGTATGTTACAGAGTATTTTTGATTGGCTGCTCGGCGCAGGCAAAGAGACCGCGCTGTTCGTGATTTCCATGCTGCCGCTCATTGAGCTGCGCGGCGCGGTACCGCTCGGTCTTGCAACCGGAATGCCTTGGCTTGAGGTGCTGCCGATCTGTTATCTGGGCAATTTGCTGCCCATTCCGTTTGTACTGCTATTTGGTGTGCGCCTGCTTGATTGGCTGGAAACGCTGAAACCCTTTGCGGGATTTGCGGCAAGCTATAAACGCAAACTCATGAGCAAGTCTGCGCAGGTAACCAAATATGCGCGGATTGGTCTGTTCCTGTTTGTCGCCGTTCCGCTGCCCGGCACCGGCGCATGGTCCGGTTCAGTCATTGCCACCCTGCTGAAAATTCCGCCGCGCAAGGCGTTTGTTTCCATTGCGCTCGGCGTGGTTGCAGCCGGACTTTTGATGGCAATCGGCACGCACAGCGTGCTGGGCGTATTCCAACTCGCATAATTTTATCCGGAAAAGCGGCGCGGCTGCGCCGCTTTTTCCATGCAGGGGACTTGCCCTTTTGCCCGAATCCGGGTAAGATAGAAAGGAAAGCTTTCGGAAAGAGGAGAATCTCATGAACACCATGACCAGACGGGACAAGACCAACTATTATTTGGATATGGCTGATGTCGCGCGTGAGCGCAGCACCTGTCTGCGCCGCACCTACGGCGCTGTGATTGTGAAAAATGATTCCATTGTATCAACCGGATATTCGGGCGCGCCGCGCGGCCGCGCTAACTGCATTGATCTCGGCTTCTGCATGCGCAATAAGCTGGGCATTCCGCGCGGGGAACGCTACGAATTCTGCCGCTCGGTGCACGCGGAGGCAAACGCCATCATTGCGGCATCCCGTGAGCAGATGCTCGGCGCAACGCTGTATCTGGTCGGCAGGGAAGCGGACGGCACGCTGATGCCCGACGCCAATTCGTGCACCATGTGCAAGCGCCTGATCATCAACGCAGGCATCGAGCGGGTAGTTGTGCGCCGCACGCAGGACGATTATGAAGTGATCGACGTCGCGGATTGGGTGCAGTACGATGAACTGCTTGACGGAAAGATGGGGTACTAAGATGGATGGGCAAACCATCGTAAGGGCAGTGCTGCTCAATATTGTATTGCTTTTCATCATTGCAATTCCAATTGTCATTTGGCGCAAGCGGCAGCCGATGACGGACGCAAAATTACGAAAAACTGCTGAAAAATCTGCAATCCACACAGAAACAGCACCATTAAATGATGATTTTGTGCATATGCATGCAATGCTTTCTGCACTTGACGGCGGGGTGCCGGATGAGCGCACGGTGACCGCGCTGCTGCTTGGCTGGGCGTTAGATGGGCAGATTATTCTGTGTGAAACAGAGAAAAAACGTCTGAAAAGTTTTGGCGCGGCACAGCAGGCAACGATTTTGTTTCCCGGGGACGAGGAGCATCCGTTTCGCCCGGCTGTCAGTGGTGCAGAAGGATTGCTGCTTGGCTTGCTGTATGGTTGGGCGGATGAGACTGCGACTGTGCAGGAGAGTGAACTGTATAACCTCGCGCGCGAATATCATGACGCGGTGCAGGGGCGATTGGAGCAGTTCCGTACCCAGGGGCGGCATGGGCTGCGCGCCTTGGGTGCAATGCTGCCCGAAAAGAAGACAAGAAAATTCGGTTTTGTCGATGAAAACCGTCCGATTTATACGCCGCGCGGGGTGCGGGAGGCAACAAATCTGCTCGGTTACCGTGCGTGGCTTGGTGCACAGCAAAATTTGCCGCCGGAAAAATGGCGGGATGCCGTTCTGCTTAGCAGTGCGCAGGAATGTCCACAGGCTGTGGACAGAGAGCAGTACCGTCTTGCACAGACGCTGGCGAAAGCGTTGGTGGGCGGCGCAAAAGCAGGAGAAAAGGTAAAAAACGTATGATGGGAAAGCGATGTCGCGCCCAGTGTATGACTGCTGTTTTCTCTGATGGGTAAAAGAAGGAGAGGAACCGAGGTTCCTCTCCTTCTTTTTGAATCATCCTCTCCTCCTCAGCGCAGGCTCACGCTTTTTTCTCCGAAAAAAGCTACCCCGCCATCCAGAGGGCACGGATTTACGAGAAAATAGATTTTCCGTTTTGCGAAAATATTCCACAAAGACGCCCGTGCGAGCCGCTATAAAAGGGTGATGCTTTGGGGAACGAGGGACCGGCGGTATCGGGACTGGTGCAGCTTCGTGCCGCTAGTCGCTGGTGTGAGCCAGCCCACAGCGCGCCCCAGCGACCAGCGGCAAAAAGCTGCACACGCAAATAAGCCTGCACCCATACGCGGCACGCATTCTCAAAATAGCGGTTCGTATCCGCGTCTGTGCGCGGCATTCAACCAAAACGGAAAACTATTTGCGCGTCACTGCGTATGAGCTGCATGACCGGGTAGCATTTTCTGTGAAAATGCGTAGGTCTGGACAGGAGGGATGGGGAGATTTCAAAAGAGGGCAAGGGAACCCAGGTTCCCTTGCCCTCTTTTGGTGGTATGCACCTGCCCGCGGAGAAATAAAAAAGGACTGCCCCATCGGGACAGCCCTTTGTATCCTGAAAAATTCGCTCTTATTCTGCGGTGAACGGCAGCAGAGCAATGTGACGCGAGCGCTTGATTGCCTCGGTCAGCTGACGCTGATGCTTTGCGCAAGTGCCAGTCATGCGGCGGGGCAGAATCTTGCCGCGCTCAGACATGTAACGCTTGAGCTTCGCTACGTCCTTATAATCGATGCACTCCACCTTATCAACGCAGAAGGTGCAAACCTTTCTGCGGCGACGGCCGCCGCGCTGACGGTCCGGGCGGGGAGTATATTCCTTTTTGGTCTCTTCCATTGCCAAGTACCTCCTTTATAGAATATACGGTGTTTTCACACCGGGTTCGGGAGATTTCTGCGGTTGCAATCAGAACGGCACGTCGCCGTCGTCATCACCAAGCTCAGCAAAGTCCGAATCGCCGACCGGAAGGTCGAAGCTCGGCACAGGAGCCTGAGAACCGTAGTTGTTCCCCTCGGGACGGATCTGCGATCCATTGTCATAGCCGCCGGCGAAACCGCCGTTTTGTTCACGGGACTTCTTGGTCTCTCCGAAAGAGATCTCGTCCACATTGATTTCAATGGATACGCGCTTGTTTCCGTTTCTGTCTTCCCAGTTTCGGGACTGGATGCGGCCAACCACAATCGCAAGCATGCCCTTTGTAAACCACTGGCTCACAAATTCTGCCTGACGACCCCATGCGACACAGTCGATGAAGTCGGTCTGGCGTTCGCCGTTCGGTCCCTTTCGATCGCGGTCGATTGCAAGGGAGAAAGACGCAACAGCCATGTTGCTTTGGGTATGGCGCAGTTCGGGATCGCGGGTAAGGCGACCCATCAGAATTGCTTTGTTCAGCATTTCACTTCACCAGCCTTAGTCAAGGGCGACAATGATGGAACGCATGATGCCGTCAGTGATCTTGAAGACACGATCAAGCTCTGCCGGGAAAGACGGAGCGGACGTGAACTGAACCAGGGTGTAGTAGCCCTCGGTCAGGTCGTTGATCGGATACGCCAGACGACGCTTGCCCCAATCCTCAACCTTGTCAACGGTACCGTTCGCCTCTACGAGAGCCTTGAACTTGTCTGCGACTGCGACAACCTCTTCCTCACCGAGGGTGGGGTTGACAATAAAGAGAGTCTCGTACTTGCCAGTAACCTTTGCCATTTTAGCACCTCCTTTTGGACTTTAAGGCCCACATCCTTTGATGTGAGCAAGGATACTTTATTTATTATATAGGGAAAAGAGGAAATGTCAAGTGATAGCTTGAATATTTTTTTAAAATTTTGATTGACGAACCGGTGGAGGTGTGATAAAATACAAGTGTTGTCCACTGGAATGGAGTTGCAGCAATTTCATTTTGCTTGTGTGGCTCAGTTGGTAGAGCAGCGCATTCGTAATGCGCAGGTCGCCGGTTCGAGTCCGGCCACAAGCTCCAAATTGTGTTGATAAAAAAGATGCACAGCGTTTACGCCGCACGAAAGTGCGGCGTATTTGCGTTTTAAGACAAAATGTATCGCTATAGTGCGCGAAAAAGT
>JAGZOP010000208.1 GCA_018383195.1 Clostridiaceae bacterium
CGTCACCGTATCTGTGGCTCAAAAGCCGATTTCCGTGGATGACAGCACCGTGAAGCTGAACGGTCACTCCAGTCCGTATACGTGGCCCTATGATGGACAGGCGTCGGTTACAGTCGAGGCCGAACTGACCCAAGCTGACATTGTGGGCAGCGATGATGTGGATGTGACCGCCACCGGAACACTGAGCAATGCAAACGCCGGCAATCGGTCGGTCACCATTGCTTACGCGCTGACCGGCACCAGGGCGGCACACTATATCCTGAGTCCAGCCCAAGACACCAAACCAGTAGTCATTACCAAAGCTGACCCCACCCAGGCCGGTATTGCCGCCAACCCCGGCACCTTGACCATCGCCAACCGGGCCGCCAGAAGTTATTCCTTTGATCTTCGCACTTTGAATCCGGATAATGCCACTCTCGGCATTACCTCGTATACGAAGGGCGACATAAAGTTCGAGTCCGGCAAGGAGTCCTATTTTACCTCAAACGATGTAACGATCACAGGCAATCTTCTGACCTTGAAAGCCAACGCTGTGGACACACAGGATACCGGAAAGGTGGCCGAGATCCCCATTGTGATCCGCAGCCAAAACTACACCGACTTCACCGGCACCATCACGGTCAGCAGCAAAAATCTCCATATCCTGACCTATGATCCCAACGGCGGCAGCGGCGGCCCCGGAACGGAGCTGCTGGACACCCAGACCGGCTACACCTTGAAGCAGTCCCCCGTCCCCACTCACGACCAGCAGGACGGCGTGGATGTGCTGTTTATTGGGTGGACAGCGAACACCACTGGAGACAAAATCTACACCGCCAGCGATACAGCGCCTGACATTATTACCAACGTAAATATCAGCAGCGACACGACGGTTTACGCCGCCTGGGGCGTGGATACCAATGGCGACGGCGAGCCGGACGTGAACGAGACCAAATACACCCTGTCTTATAACGCAAACGAACTGGATGGCGGCTCCTTGAGCGGCGGCAGCCTGCCCACCGGCGGCACTTATGTCAAGGGCAATACGGTTGCCCTGGCCGATGGAAGCGGCCTCAGCCTCACCGGAACTACCACCAGCGACAAGGGAACCGCCCTCTTTGTGGGCTGGTCCAAGACACAGATTGACCGCATTCTCTCGCAGGGTGACACCATGCCCGCCGGTGTTGTGGAGCAGGTGACCTTCACCAACTCTGATATC
>JAGZOP010000209.1 GCA_018383195.1 Clostridiaceae bacterium
GCGCATACCATTTCATAAGGCAAGGCAATATGTTTCTCCGGGTCGTCGGAATAGCCGCGAATGGAAAAATCCTGCGGGTTGTCGGCGGTAATGCCGACGCTCTGCATAGCTTCGTGAAGCTGCTCTTTTGTAGCGGGCATATCCAGCCAATAACCGCTTGGGTCGCCCGCTTCAAAGCGGCTGCGGTTGCCTATCATAATAGAAAATTGTCCGTCCATGTGTTCACGCTCCTTTTCCTGCCCGGTATTTTCGGGGATAGCTACCGCCTGTTGCTGCTGCGGGGGTTCCTCACCCTCTATGGTGTAGTCCGGCATGAGCATACCGTTTACTTTGAAATAGTCGGCGTACTCTTGCGGGATAGGCGGGGATATTTCCGTAAACAAGCGGTCATACGCTTTGATACGCCCATTCAGATACTTTTCCATAGCCGCCTTATCGGTGAAAACCTTTCTGTCCTGTCCGGCAATCTTCGCTTGGGTTCTGCTTGGGCTGTTGGTTCGCACGCTCCATGTAAGCGTCCATGAATACGGGATAGATTTCTGCGCTTCTTGGTTGTAGCGGGTATTTTCGTAAATGTAGTAATTCATCTGATATACCCGGTTGCTGCGGGTATATCGGTCATATTCATTTTTCTGCCACTCATTAGCGGTGTGCTGGACGTGCGGCGTTCTCACATATTCAAGTGCTTTATCCAGCAAAAGCGTTCTTCCCGCCTGTTCTTCCCATGCGGCGGCGCGTTCTTTGAGGTCGTCAAAAATCGTCTGTTCTGCCGCCGCGCTTTCGCTGCGCATGGAAAGTAGCTGCGCAATCGGCAAGGAAGAATAAGGGGCAATATCCCCGTCCTTTGCTTCAAAATATATCCGGCGTTCTATCCGCATGGTTTCGGCGGCTTCTAATTTGTCATGGTCGTATGAAGTGTACGGCATATTGTTTCATCACGTCCTTTCTCGGTCATATAAGGGTTTGGGACTATCCCAACAAGCAAAATGCCCGCGCTTCCCATAGAGCAGCGCGGGCATTTCTCGCAAACGGGTACTCGTTTGCTGTGCTTGCTATGTAGTTGTTTTTATCCGTAAACGCCTGTTTCTCTCACTTTCCGCTTTCTGTCTGCGGCGTATCTTTGCCGCGCAATCGGGGCAGTATTTCGCCCGGTTGCTGCCCGCCGCAAACGTGCTGCCGCATACCGCGCAACGCTTC
>JAGZOP010000210.1 GCA_018383195.1 Clostridiaceae bacterium
TTTAAGATTTCTGCCCGATGCGCTTGCCGCCCTGGGCGCGGTGTGCATCGTGGTGGCGCTGTGGCTGGTATCACCGACTGCCGGACTGCTTGCCGCAGGCGCGGCGCTCATGGCGGCGGGTTGGCTGCTTGCAAAATACGGAGGTGAAGACGCATGATCTTAGACCGTATGGCGCGGCATGTGGCAGGTTCCGCACGGCTGACGCTGGACAGTCCGCTGGGGTGGGACACCGGCGGCAGCCTGAACGACGGCAAGACGCTCAGCGCGATGAAGCTTCCGGCGGTCAATGCCTGCATTGAAATCATATCGGACAGCATCGCCAAGATGCCGATTTACCTCATGGAGAGCCAGACACGCGAGCGCATTGCCGAGCATCCAGCGCTGCGGCTGCTGACCGGTCGCCCGACCGAGGCGATGACCGCCTTTGACTATCACAAGCTGATGGAGAGCCGCCGCATCGCACACGGCAATGCCTATGCGCTGATCCTGCGCGACAAATGGGGACAGCCCACCGAGCTGCTGCCCATTGCGCCGGGGTACATGCAGCCGTTTTTAGACGATAACGGACAGCTTTGGTATGTGGGCACCAACCCCAAGACGGGCGAATATCGCAAGTTCTGGCCGGCGGACGTGCTGCACTATAAGGCGTTTTCAGTGGACGGGCTGGAGGGCGTGAGCTACCTGCGGCGCGGTGCGGAGACGATTGAAGCGGCATTGCAGGCGCAGAAATACGAGACTGGCTTTTATAGAAACGGTGCGAAGCTCACCGGTATCCTGTACACCGACACAGACCTCACGAACAAGCCGGAAATCAAGCAGCCGGACGGCACAAAGATTTCGGTCAAGGACGCGATCCGGCGCGAGTGGGAGCACATCTACGCGGGCGCGGACAACGCATACCGCACGGCAGTGCTCGACTTCGGCATGAAATACACGCCGGTGACTAGTACCAACCGCGATGCGCAGTTCATCGAGAGCCGCGCGGCAAGCATTGAGGACATCGGCAGACTGTTCAACATTCCGCTTTATAAGCTGGGCGTGGGCAAGCAGACCTACGCCTCCAACGTGCAGGCGGCGATTGAGTACATGCAGCGAACGCTTTCCCCCATTGTGGCGGCAGCCGAGCAGGAGGACACCTACAAGCTGCTGACCCCGGGCGAGCAGCAGCGCGGCTTGCAGCTGCGG
>JAGZOP010000065.1 GCA_018383195.1 Clostridiaceae bacterium
GCGGCGACCTGTTCAAGGTTGCTCCGATGATGATCGAAGCAATCCGCGCTGCAAAGGCTTCCAAGTAAGTCTAATTGAGCATTTGAAAACGCCCGTTCCAAAGGGAACGGGCGTTTTTTTGTTTACCGAAATGTTTTGCTTCACCAAAACGTTGGAAGTGGGTCACTTCACGCTGACGCAGGAATTTAATCGGATCACGTACATCCGGATCGTCAATGAGACGAAGCAGATTGTCATAGGTTGAACGCGCCTTCTGTTCTGCTGCAATCTTATAAGAACAACTAAAAGTTCCAGTGAATTTCAATCGGAACATCTTTCGTCCCTTGAATTCGTTTCCCAACAGATACATAATCAATCAGGATTTCTACAATTTCTCTGCTAAGGTGTTCCATATTAACGTACTCTCCGACCAGTTCTCGCCTGTTATCTCCGGCTGCAATGCTCGCTTCGATGTCATTCAGATTTTTTTGGCATTCTGCAATAATACGCTCCAAACGATCACGCTCTGAAATGAATCCTTTAGACATACTTACATAATCGCTTTCGACAATCAGTCCCTTCACCTTATCCATGTAAAGTTCCTGAATGCCTTTCGAGTATTCATCAATCTTTTTTTGATATACGGTCACGTCAGACAGCAACCGCTTTTTTTGCCCTTGCAAGGTATCACAAAATTCAATATTCTGTTCTAATTCGTCTTTGTCAAGATACTCCGCAGCCAAACGGTTCATCTCGTCAATTACCATTTTTTCTAATTTGTCAATGGAAATAAACGCGCCGATACATGCATCTTTTGATATATGGTGATTCGGGCACTGTAGATAATGCCTCCCGCGAACTTTCGTAGACCGCATAGTGTAACCGCAATGAATACATCGGGCTTTCCTCGCAAAAATGCCAATTTTCCCGCTGTCGAATGGCTTAGCCTTACTCGCAAGTGATTCCTGCACTCTATTCCATAAATCATGATCAATAATCGGTTCATGAGTTCCTTTGACAACATACCACTCGCTTCGCGGGCGTGGCTTATTTTGTTTTGTCTTATAGGACACACTTCCGTATTTACCTTGCACCATATTTCCGATGTAAATTTCGTTTTTGAGCATATCCGAAACAGCAAAGTATTTCCAAAGCGTGCTGGTTCTCGACTTTGGCTGCTGATATCGCAATCCATGCAGACGCTTATACTCTGTTGGATTTGGAATGCCTCGGTCATTGAGCATACGGGCGATTGCAGTTTTGCCGTAGCCTTTCGCAAACAAAGTGAACACTTCACGAACAACCGCTGCGGCTTCTTCATCAATAATCAAATGTCCCTTTTGATTTGGGTCTTTCTTGTAGCCATACAGGGCAAATGCACCAATATGAAACCCATTTTTTCTCCTGTTCGTCAAAACACTGCGAATATTATCCGACATATCTTCAAGATACCATTCATTTACAAGCCCGTTGATCTGACGGGATTTTTTATTGCCCTTATTTGCAGTATCAGCATTATCGACAATACTGATAAATCGAATTCCCCAAATAGGAAATAATCCGTGAATGTACTTCTCGACTAACTCCAACTCGCGCGTAAATCGAGACTGTGTCTTGCAAAGAATTATGTCAAATTTACGCGCCTCTGCGTCTTTTAGTAGACGATTGAACTCAGGGCGGCGCCTATCGGCTCCGGCATAGTCATCATCGCTGTAGATGTTATAAAGCTCCCATCCCTGTTCCATCGCATACTGTACCAACATGGATTTCTGATTTTGTATGCTATTGCTATCATCGGTTTCAAATTGCTTGTTTCTATCTTCCTCGGACAATCGGCAATAGATCGCTACTTTCAAATTTATCCCTCCAAAAGATAGAACAAGCCGTTTCTATCATGATCGTGCCACAATAGAAACGGCTTGTGATTATAATTCAAACAACTTATCCTTTTCCTTTCTCTATTTTGTTGATCATTTCAATCCACCTTTTCGTAAATTGTGTTTTAGAAGTTGTTTCGTTCCCACTTTTGAAAATATTCTTACAAATGGTTGCTGTCTCACTGATACTTTTCAATGTCTATCTCCCCCTTTATCGGAAACGGTTAGTGCATTATATGAATCGTATCAGGCTTGTTATTCCTGTATTTTCTCATTTAAAAATTGCATACGCCGGTATCTGCATACTCCTTGATACATAACTTTTTTTTATACAAGCAAATCGACGCACGGGAATTTCTCCAAAGAATATCCTTGAATAGACTGCCTTTCTCTCTTTCCATATTAGACAGATATTTGGATAGATATAAAAGGGAGCGCACTGTGCTAGTGCGCTACCGTATTTAACTTAATTTACTTTGCGATGTTCTCGCAGAAGCGCATCAGAATGCTGGCAACCTGTGCACGAGTTGCTTCGCCCTTCGGATTCAGAGTATCAGCAGTCATACCAGTGATGATACCCTGCTCTACTGCCCAAGAGAAAGCTTCCTGTGCATAGCCGCTTACCGAACCTGCATCCTTGAAATCAACCAAAGACTTTTCTGTAGTCGGATTGCCTGCGTAGCGCCACAGCATTGCAACTAACTGCTCACGGGTCAGACGATTCATCATACCAGAGCCGTCAGAAATACCGTTCTCCATCGCCCACTTGCGGCCGATTTCATACCAAGCCGCACCGCCAGTGGTATCCTCTCCATCCAAACGTGCCAGTACGGTGACGATCATCGCACGGGTCATCGCATCATTCGGAGAGAACATGGTTTCACTTGTACCGCTGAACAATTCGCGGCTGGTGACAAAATCGACTTCATCGGCGTACCAACTGCTGTCTGCCACATCGACGAAGTCATTGCTGTTATCAACGATCTTGATCGTATCACCATCCGAAAGTGTAACGATTACACCGTTTTCACTCATGACAGTTGTCTTAATGACCTCTTCTGTGCCGTCCTTCTTGACGAGAATTGCAACTGTGCCTGCGGTTACATCCTTAACCGGAACTTCGACCTTGACCGTCTCACCGCTCGGCGTATCGACCGTTACGGTCGGTGCCTTGTCTGCGTCCTTCGTCACTTCTGCCTCAGCCATCGGAAGCAGAACAGCATTGCCCTTTGCGTCATCAATCACGCTGTGCGGCAGCTTGACAGTGGTTTCTACTTCGCCGTCCTTGCTGACAGTTGTGGTGGATGTGGAACCGTCCTTATTCTCAACCTTGGTTGTGGAAGAGCCGTCGGTCTTTTCGACTGTCTCAGTCTTGTTGCCTTCCTTATCGGTGGTAGTCGTCGTGGTCGTGCCGTCCTTCTTGGTTTCTACAACTTCCTTGGAACCGTCCGGGTACTTGGTAGTCTCGGTCTTGGAACCGTCCGGCTTGGTTACTGTGGTCGTGGTAGAGCCATCGGGATTGGTGGTTGTTTCGGTCTTGCCGCCAGAGGAACCACCAGAAGAGGAACCGCCGCCGGAGGAGGGTTTTTTCTGCCCGCAGATTGTGCAGACGCCATTCTCATAGTTATGTGTATGACCTTCAGTAACTACGCTACCGTTGCCAGCATTCTCGCGTCCCTCTACAATTCCTTTGGCAAATGCATCAGCCGCAGCAATCTTTTCATCTTGTGTTTCAGTGTCGCTATTCCACTTTCCCCACTCATTGGAGCCGTACAGCTTTCCAGTTGTATGGTTGTTCTGAATGGTCAATTTGGCATTTTTTTCTGCAACAATACCATTGTAGAAACATACGCCCATATATGCATCTACGTTGTTGTTCTGGAACTCAACATCACCATTCATCCTTGTTACGAGCTGAAGCGCAACACGCTTGTTGTTATGAGCGTCACAGCATTTTGCAAGTTTGAACGTATTGTTGTTAACAATGATATCCTGACTATGTTTATCATTCTGATTTTCAATATGGAAACCACGTGGATATCCTGTAATAGTATTGTTCGTCAGTTTGATTTTCTGAGATGCTTGTGCCTTGAACCATAGCGGATAAGCATTGTGTGCATAATAAACTGTACCGTTGTAATCGCCATCAAAAGAGAATGTATTATGCTCATAGGTAATCTCTTTCGCCTTAGGATAGCCGACCTGGCACTTGTGGAATGTGCAGTTCTGAATCGTCACACTTGCCTTAGCGCTATCGTCATCAAAAATCAAGCTATTAGAAAACTCGACAGACTCAACAACCAAATTTGCGTCTTCCGCCATGTTAAGGTTAATAGTTGGCAACTCCGGGGCTTTGTCCTGATTACCATTTTCTACATTGCTATCCAACTTCTTACCATTACCCACGATGGTCAAATTCATGACTGCACTGTTAGTAAGGTCAACTGTAAAACCGTCGACATTTTGGTCATTGAGGAGCTCGACCTCAACAGTTTCCATTTCTGAATCCGCAAGGGACAACAATGCATCCTTGAGCGTGTAATAATACTGATCGTCGATCTTCGCAGCAGCAAAAGATTCAACTAGGCTGGTATCGACGCTGTCGGTTTTCTTGGTTTCCATCGTAACAAGATTGCTCTCGTCGGCGATGCCACCATTCGCATCATGATACCCCGGCGCTTGGAACTGTACTTCCGATGCGGTATTGCTGATCGATACCGTCACATTGCTGTTGGTGGTTGCGTCTGCGCGTCCATCACCGATCAGGATGTCTCCGTTTGCTTTTACTTCCGAAGAAGTATATTCAAATGTGCAGCTATCTACCTGCAAGGCACTAGAGCCGCTTTCGTTCGTAGTAAGCACACGAATCGGAGAAATGTACGATTTTTCATCGTCCGTAATCAGACCATTCAGCAAAGCACAGTTCGTAAAAGTCGTATTGCTGACCGTAACACTCTGCTTTCCGGCACTCTTGTGATTCAGGTTGATCGGCGCTTTCACGCCATTGAATTCGCATCCATCAATCTTAATTTCGCCAGCAGCGTTGCTATAGATTGCACAGCCACCGTGAACATCTTTATTTTCTCCGGTCAATCCAGTATAGGTATTTCCGGTAATGGTGATGTTATTGATGCCTGTTGTTCCGGTTAAATAAACGCGGTCGGCATTTTTGCAGTTGTTCATCACAATATTGATGGTATGGTTAGAGGTACGCTGTCCCCAAACACCGGAGTTGTTCAGAGCATTGATCGTAATCGTGAGCTCCTGTTGAAGTCCGAGGCAACCCTTATGAGCGTCACAGCCGGTTCCACTGTATGTATCCACCTCAAAGTCATTCTCGCCACCGGAAACAAAAGCTCCGTTGCCGTAAACCGTCAGGCTGGCGCAAACATGACCATGGTTCATGGTGCCTACATCAGCATCCGGCTTGCAATATAAGACTGCGTCCTCTTTGCCGGCTACTGCTTTCAGCGCGTCCATCATTGTTTTATGGAAAGTTGTTCCATCATAAACGGTGTTCTTACCGAAGCTCTCAGCAGTGATACCGTCAGGCAAAACAACTTTCGTTTGGGCACTTGACGATTGCGATTCGTCATTCGTTGCAAACGCCGCGGGAGCCATGGTCATTACCATGCACATCGCCAAAAGTGCTGATAATAATCTTTTTTTCATGTTTATTCCTCCTTTTTAGTTTAGTTGAGCATGAACCTGTATCCTCCTTTCGTAGTCACGCTCATTCGACTTTTTTCTTGGGTCGTTGCTATATTCTCAGTATACCATGTTTGGAGGAATTTTCAATCTAAATTTTCCAGTTTTACTAAGCACATTATTCATATATATGGAAACATTTCTTTTATTTTTCTTTTGAATATCCTTCTAAAATGCCCTCCTCAAAAAAGCAGGAAAGTACCCGCATCCGCGGCAATCGTTCGTTATCACAATAAATACAAAGTGACCGTCCTACAGTCAACGAGAACAGTCACTAAATAATTTTTTGGGGAGGAAGCACTGCATATCAGTGATACCTTACTTGATAACGAATGGCGCAGAGACATTTGTATCACAGTCCATTTCAAATGAAAAAAACTTTTTATATAAATTCTGATCTAAATCTCTTGCATATCCCCAATTATCAACTCTCTATTGGCGGAGCATCCACCCCATGTGTTCCGCTTTTGACAAGGAATCCACGCTGCCGTAATTCCAGAATAAATTTTTTCATCCATGGGCATAATTCGCGTTCTGAATTCCAGCAGCAGATACCGAGATGGACGACATCAACTTTTTCCTTCAAAAGTCTATCCAGCTTTTTCTGCATTCCTTCATCGCCATCGAGCTTTGGAAATACTCCTTGATCGAATGGCCCTTGATCTTTCACACCTTTGCAACCACTGCATTGCATAAATGCGATCAGCTCAACATTTTCGGATCCATACTGCTTAAAACTACCATTCCGTTCTCGGAATGCTTGCAAACAACTTGCCCCTGTGCAAACAGATGCTGCATTCTTGCACGTAACAATCGCGATGCGTTTCAAATCAAACTCCCTCCTCATTCGGATAGAACAAAATATACGGTGTATGATCCGGTCGCTGCATGACTTCCGCACGCACACCGTAGACCTCTTGAATAAAAGACGGGGTCAGTAACTGCTGCGGTGTTCCGCTTCCAACAACACGTCCATTTTGAAGTGCAATCAGTTGGTCACAATACATGGCAGCAATATTCAGGTCATGAATTGCAGATATAACTGTGCGATCCAGTCGTTTTACAAGTTCCATCAGTTCTAACTGATATTTTATATCCAGATGATTTGTCGGTTCATCCAGAATCAAACATGGTGTGTCCTGAGTCAGCGCTCGTGCAAGAATTACACGTTGCTGTTCTCCGCCGGAGAGTGTGGCAAATGAACGATCTTCAAAACCAGCCATTCCAACAGTTTCAAGCGAACGATGCACAATCTCATAATCTTCAACAGTATCCCGATCCAACGCTCTCTTATGTGGCGCTCGTCCCATAAGAACAACATCCTGCACAGAAAACTCAAAGTTATAATAGTTATGCTGCGCAACAACCGCAATTCGTTTCGCAGACTCACGCGGAGACCATTGCTCCAACTTTTTTCCATCCAACTGTACCAATCCCTCATTTGGTTTGAGCACACGATACAGGCACTTCAGCAGTGTGCTTTTTCCCGAACCGTTTGGACCAATAATTCCGACCAGCTGTTTGCCTTGTGCTGCAAAATCTACGCCTTTTAGAATTTCAGAATCCCCTAGTGTGATTCTAAGCTGTTCCGCTTGGATGTCCATCAATCCCTGCCCCCAAATCCATATTTTTTGCGCACCATTAGATAGATGAACATTGGAGCGCCAACGAGCGATGTTAAGATACCAATTGGAATCTCCACTCCGGGAATTACACTTCTGCATAGTACATCAGCCCATATCAAGAAGATTGCGCCGCTTAATGCTGCCACAGGAATCAATTTTTTATGATCGGTTCCGAGAATCATACGCACGATATGCGGTACAACCAAGCCAACAAATCCAATCATTCCTGCTTTATAGACCGAGAATCCTATCATCAATGCGCTAATCACAATATAGAGCAAACGATATTTATGCAAATCGGCGCCAAGCGTAATTGCCGCCTCATCACCCAATAACATCAAATTGAGCATCCGATATTGTGTCCAGAATAACAGCGTTCCAAGCAGAATAATGCACCATATGATCGCATTGCTTCTCCACTCCGCAGCAGCTAAGCTACCCATTGTCCAATTCACAACCGCGCGTAATGCATCGTCCTTATCTGACATATAGACAATAAAGTTCGAGAATGCACCACACAATGCCGATATTGCTGTACCCGCGAGGAGCAGTTTAATCGAATTGGCGCGGCCACCAATGTTTGACAATACGATTACTACTATCGATGCTATAAATGCACCTGCAAACCCCATAATACCAACCGCACTTCCGCCCAATACAAGGCCTACGCCGAGCAAAATTGCCATTGTCGCTCCAAGAGAAGCACCCGATGAAATGCCTAATACATATGGATCAGCCAAAGGGTTTCGAACAATTGCCTGCATCACAACGCCACTGACGGACAGCCCCAT
This sequence comes from Clostridiaceae bacterium, assembly GCA_018383195.1. Classification (GTDB taxonomy): domain Bacteria; phylum Bacillota; class Clostridia; order Oscillospirales; family Butyricicoccaceae; genus Butyricicoccus_B. The sequence continues at coordinate 7,981 of JAGZOP010000065.1, forward strand.
TCCGACTGCACTCGCCAAAATCAGGCGGGGCAGCCGGATAAACCAGACTACGCTTCGCGTCGCACTCTCATCCGCAAATGGGCCTGCCATAATTGTTTGATAAACCTCTGAAACAGGCAGCGGCATAGTTCCAAACGTTACCGCAACCACAATTGAGGCGGCCAGTCCTGCAAGCAGCACAATGCTTAGTACTTTCCAGATATGCGAACTACGCAAAAAAGTTGATCGATTCATATTGATGCTTACTGCGCAAGATCAGGATACATACCCTGTGCCAACGCCTTGATACCATCCATGCAGCGAGGACCTGCAGCATAAATATCACCAAGCATAATCGGATAAACGCGATCATTCTTGATAGCAGACAGTGTTGCCAATGTCGGATCGTCAACAATCGTGCTCATACGCTGCGCAATAACCTTTTCTGCATCATCGCCGTCATACGCCATATAGATAACAAAAATAACATCGGGATCTGACGCAAGCAGTGCCTCCTTATCCAGATCGCCGCTCAGATCCGGCAAAGCCATTTCCCCACCAAGAGAGACCACCATATCTCCGACAAGTTCCTTTGCGCTTCGGTTCCATGTAGAACCGTCATCGAACGGCTGCAATGCTGCAACCGATACCGGTTCAGTCCCCTTAACAGCTTCCAGCGTTCGGTCGATCTCCTGTTTCATTTCATCTACAAGCGCCTGCGCCTTATCTTCCACATCGAAGATTGCGCCGACATCCATAATCGTCTGGAATTCATTTTCCAGCGTGCGTCCATTTTTACTTTCAGACTGTCCCGGGCGGGTGTTATGGTTAATCAGAGTATTAACGCCCTGCTCATGCCACGCACCGACATCTCCAAGATTTTTTTCACCGAACAAAGAACCCCAAGAGAAAATCAGATCGGGTTCCAGCATCGTAACGGTTTCCTTGTCCGGCGCGAACGGCTCGGTGTGATAATTCATCTTCTCGAGACCAGCCTTCCATTCGTCCTTCACTTCGTTGTCCAAGCCATAGGACGCCACAACATGATCTTCCAAACCGAGCGCAATCATCGTTTCAATACAGCCTTGATAGACTGCAATAACTCGTTCCGGAGCTTTATCGTATGTAATCTGAATATCCTCTCCAGCGTAGTTGAAGCTATTTACGGTAACTGGATAATGGTCATTTTGACTTTGTGATGCTGCCGGCTCTTTTGCGGATTTTTCAGGATCATTTGTTTTACTCGAACCACAGGCTGCTAAACTCAAGCACACTGCGCCGGCTAAAGCCAATGCCAAAATTCTTTTCTTCTTCATTTTGAAATCCTCCATTTTATCGGCAACTGCCATTTTTATAACAAAAAAGAACGACAAACGCAACCATATCTTGGTCACGTCAGCCGTTCTTCTATGCCAAACCATTCCATCCAATATACATTGGGCTCGACTGTTTTCTCCAGCAGGTCTCCTGACTTGACTTCATCGAACTATATGTTGCCTTCTCGCTTACGCAATGACTAGCTTTCGCTAACACATATAGTCTCCATCTACACAGTGGCGGCACCGTTCCGGAATGAAACCGGATTCCCTATTCTCCTCAGAATCTGAACGATTTCTTTGGCACTGAAAAAAACATATTCAATTCAAACAAATATACTATGTTCATTATACTATACAAATCTTTCGTGTCAAGTTGTTTGAATTTCTTTACATATACAGGTCGCAATATCTACATGCTATCATGTTCTAATTTGTACGACAAAACCGGTCTTGGGAAATCCCAAGACCGGTTTCGATTTACTCAGCTATGAACTTTGCATGCATCACTGTGCGCGATACAGGAATGATACAATCTGACCGCGAGTGCAATCTGCATTCGGGCTGAAAGTATTCGTGCTTGTACCAGCAGTAATCTCTTCTGTAACTGCCCATGCAACAGCGTTTGCGTAGTATGCATCTGCATTTACATCGGCAAAGCTATTGCCGCTCACCGCCGGAGAACCTGCATGACGATACAGGAACGATACAGTCTGTGCGCGGGTTACCGTT
>JAGZOP010000211.1 GCA_018383195.1 Clostridiaceae bacterium
AGATACATCCTGCAGAGCACCCTGAGAGAATTTCTGTACAGCTTCATTTACGTCTTCGTATTCACCAATTCTTTCATCGATTGGTCTTTCTTTTGTAATAACCTGACAAGGTCCGTTTGGATCAAGTTCATGTGTAGCTTTTGCATCTAACCATGAAACCGCACCGCAAAGTCCCAGACGTTCCGGTGTAACAACACATACGTGAGATGGAGAGAACGCCTGACAAAGAATACAGCTGTAATAAACATCAACAGACTCATCTGTCAGAGATTTCAGACGGTCATCACGTTTGTCAAATGTCGGGATAGCAACTTCATGACGAATTCTTGTACATTCAGCAGGATCTGTGTAAATAACAACTTCACACTTATCAACAACTGCGTCAAATTCATTTTTAACGGAAGCATATAATACTTCACCGATATGTTTGATACGGAAGCCTGCGTTAAATGCGTCCTTGCTGATACGGATACGCTGCATATCACGCTGTCCTGTATGGTATACACCTTCGATACAGTTAATGTAATTATGGAATTTACGCTCGATAACAGGCTCGAAATCGGGCTGCATGTTTTTACCTGCAACTTTAACAACGTACGCAATGTTGTTTTTGCTTCCTAATTCCATTTCGTCTGCTTCAGGACCTACTACTGTAATCTTATGATCTTCGATTTCAGAAGCATCTACGGTCTGTACAAGCTCTGCACAGTCTACACGAGAACCATCGAATTCAACCTGCATATCACCACGACGGATGATTTCACCTTCAAATGCAGATGCAAATGCAACCGGAATATCAATGTTTGTGATTTTAATCTTAATATCACGAGCTTCCAGAGATGTTGCATTGAATTTGCTTACATCTTTCTGTACGATTAAGCTCTTAGGAACTTCAGATACACCTTCCTGATTTGTGATAACAGGGAAACCAAGAGCAATAGCGCCTGCTCCGCATGCAACGATTACATCATTTAACGGTGCAAATGCGTTAACAAATGCAGGAACACGTTCCATTGTATATTTCATTAAGTTTCCTGCATCACCCGGTGTAATGTTACCGAAGATTAAAGCAGCTCTTAAAGCAACAGATACAACATGGATTACAGATGTAACGTCTTTACCTAATGGAATAACACGTACATTTGCACCTGTCTTCATGCCA
>JAGZOP010000212.1 GCA_018383195.1 Clostridiaceae bacterium
AGACGATGTTCTGGGTGCTCTCCCGCACCCCCTCCAGGGGGAGCTCCGAGCCGGTCAGCAGGCCGCCCAGCCGGTGGAACATCACCCGCCACACCTCGGAAAAGGGGATGGCCACCGGCCCGGTGCCGATGCCGATGACAATGGACACCAGGAGCACCGCTGCCAGCACCAGACAGATCAGAAAGGTGTGAGTCTTCACCAGCCTGCAAAACTGCTTCATACCGCCCTCTTACGCGAAGCAGTCGGGGTGGAAGGCCCGGGCAAACTTCTCCACCGTGTCGCCCGTCATGGAGCTGGCAAACACCTCGCACAGCTTGACGGAGATGATGCGGTCGTTCTGGATGGCTGGCACCGTGGCCAAGGCAGGGTTCTCCTTGAGCTGGGCAATCTTCTCCTCCAGAGAGGTATCGCCGTAGTCGTTGATGACGATCACCTCGGGGGCCCGCTCCACCACCGTCTCCCAGCTCACGGTGGCCCAGGTGGTGTCCAGATCGTTGAAGATATTGACGCCGCCCGCGTGCTCGATGAGCTTCGAGGTGAAGTTGTTGCCGCAGGTGTAGGCTCCCTCCTCCTGGGCCATGTCAAAGACGAACACCGGGGTGGCCTCCTGGCCCGCCACCGCCTCCTCGGCGGCGGTGATCTTGCCCTTCATCCCGCTGACGATCTCCTCGGCCTTGTCCTCCACCTGGAAGATGCGGCCCAGGTTGTAGAAGTCCTGGTACACCACGTCCACATCGGCCCCCACGGTGTAGCCCTCAATGGAGGACAGGGACATGATGCCGTACTTGGTCAGGGTGTCATGCTCGGTGTTGTACTTCTCGGTAAACGAGCTGGAGCGGCCGTAGACGAAGTCCGGCTCCAGGCTCAAAACGGTCTCCAGGGAGATGTAGGTCTCCGCCGCCTCGGGGATGGCCTTGTACTCCGCGTCCCACTTGGGGTTGATGTCGGAGTTGGTGTAGGCGGTGGCGATGATCTTATCCCCCAGCCCCAGGGCCATCAGCTGGTCGCCCGCGTTGGCGTTGGCGGCGATGACCTTCTCGGGCACGTGGGTAAATGTGACCTCCGCGCCGTCCTTGGTGGTCAGGGTAAAGGGAAATCCCTCGGTGTTTGCCGGGGTTTCCGCGCCCTGG
>JAGZOP010000213.1 GCA_018383195.1 Clostridiaceae bacterium
GCCGTTGGCCTTGGTAGGCTTGCAGGGGACGCAGAAATAGCGGATGAGCGCCTTTCCCTCAGCCATCTTCTGATTTTCCAGCTTCAGGACTTTGCCGATTCCCTCCAGAGAGAGGGGCAGCCCCATGTATGCGCCCCATACCAGGGAGCAGCGCCAGGAGGACGGGTCAAGGTAATTTCGGATGGTGTCCTCCTCTATGCTGTAGGAGGAGAAGTGCTGCGGATAGTTCCGTCTCAACCAGACGGAAAGGCAGACCCGCTCGAAAGACGCATTGTACGCCCACTTGATGACGGAATCGTCTGAGAGGGCTTTGATAATTTCCTCCGGCACAGTGTCGCCGGATGCCAGGTCATATACGGTGACCTCGCCGCCGTCCACAGACACGCCAAAGAGCAGGATTTCAAAATCAGGGGACTCGGCGTATTTATACACGCCGCATTTTTTCAGATCGACACTGGAGAATGACTCAATATCAATTTCTAAACTTGTTATTTCAGCCATGAATAGATCCTCCCTTTTCGGATTGCCGAGATGACGCTTTGCGAAACGCCATACATCTTTGATAGTTCGCATCCCTTTATTCCACAGTAAAAGCCAAACCGAATGGCCTGCACGTCATCAACGGACAGCTTTCTCCAAACTTTTCCCTGCCTATACACATCGAGAATGTTTTCTGTTCGTGTGCCATATCTGAGATTTTCCAGCCGATTATCAGTAGGATCACCATTGCTATGCAAGACCTCCATCCCATCTGGCGGTGCGCCAACGAAGGTCAGCATTACTAATTGATGAACAGGGCGTCCAGGCGTTCCACGTCCAAGTACTACAGATACATGGCCGCTTTTGCAAAATTGCCCTGGTCTTAAAACTCGCCCCTTTACATTTCGATAAAATTCTTTACCTGTGAAATGGCATACTCCACGAACTTTCTGGTCTAAACTACGGATTCTGCCCATATCGCTTGCCTGATATTTTCCTTCATAGCCAGGGATGTCTTTCCATGTTTCCAAACTTATCACCTCCATAAAAACAGGCGGCAGGAGTGCTGTTCCCGCCGCCCGGTGCGCATTGCTTATTCTTTCGGCTGCTTCGCTGCCTGACGCTTCTTCTCCCGGTGCTTCTTAAA
>JAGZOP010000214.1 GCA_018383195.1 Clostridiaceae bacterium
GTGATCCGGCGGGAGAACAAGACCAAGCGCAGAAAAAAGAAAAACCGCCCCTGATAATTGGGACGATTAAGGAGAAAGGGCGTGTATGATGAAAAATTTGTTTGAACAGTCCCGTTCCCATTGGGTGCGGTACGATCACTACGAGCTGAAAACAGCGGAAGATGGCAAGCGGTACATCACCCCCGGCAAGAGTGCAAAGCCGGATGTCTACAATCCGCTGAAAGAGGTCCCCAACATTGTGCTGGATGCCCTGAATGTAGGGATGTTGATGATGGGACGCAAGCCGGAAGCAGAAGTGGAAAAGGCAGTGATGGAGTTTGTCACCCGGTACGGCCTGCTGGGGCTGATGACCGCCCTGCCCACCACGCCGTCTTTTATGGACTATGAGGCGGTGTACCTACCGAAAAACCACTTTATTAAGGAAGAATCCATGGCGACGGACAAATATCTGTCCCTGTTTTATCCCTTTGATCAGCTGGATTTGGTGAAGAAAGGCATTGAATCCACATGGAATGTGTCCGGTGACCGGACGATGGTTGCCCTGACCATGACCTTCATGGACGAGCCGATGGCGAAGAACATGAGCTTCCAGCGGGAATATGCGGAACCCTACGACTGGGTTGCCCAGCAGTTCAAAGATTGGGCCTTTACACTGACCACCGCCATTTTGTACTACAATGACTATGATTCCATTGACGAGGACGCACGGGGGCTGTATCGCAAGGCCATGGCTGCGTTCGGCGGGATTGCCCCCAGCTACCACATTGAGCTGTTGGATAAGCCCACCATCTATTGGGATTTCCATTCGCTGCTGCTGGGCATCCAGATGATGTTCAGCTTCATGCTGGTAGACGGTGACCAGCCCCTGCGCCTGTGCAAGCACTGCCAGAAGGTGTTCCTGGGCAGCCGGTCCAATGCCGCCTTTTGCAGCCCACGGTGCAAGAACCAGTATAATGTCTACAAGAGCCGGGGAAAGAACCGGACGGATGGAGGTGACGAGGAATGAGCGAGGAACAGGGACTGACCCCGTATGAAACCAGAGAAATCCTCTTTTACAAGACCGAAAACGGAGAAGTGCGGGTGGAAATCCTGCTCTTTCAGGAAAACCTCTGGCTGACA
>JAGZOP010000215.1 GCA_018383195.1 Clostridiaceae bacterium
GGTGCGCTCACCCCGCTCCAGGGTATACCGGCGGCACACATTCTCCCGCACGCCCAGAGTGGTGGTGTGCCGGAAAAGCAGGCCAAGCAGCCTCTCCCGATCCTCCATACGGCACATACAGGAGAGCAGCACGGCGGGGCGACCCTTCTTCATGCCGATGGGCGTGGTATACACGTCCAGTGCTCCGGCGGCAAGCAGCTCCTCCTGGGCAAAGCCGAGGGCCTCGGCGGTCATGTCGTCCAGATTGCAGCACAGCTCGGCCACCTCGTCCCCGCCGCCCGCGGTCTCCCCCAGCAGGGCGCGGACGCAGTTGGCCGCCTCAAAGTCCTTGTTCCCCATGCCGTAGCCGATTTTTTCCACCTTCATCACCGGCATGGCGCCGAACTCGGTGACAAAGTGCTTGAGCAGCGCCGCTCCGGTGGGGGTGCACAGCTCTCCCCGAATGGCCCCGCCATAGATGGGAACATCCCGGAGAATGTGGGCCGTGGCGGGGGCGGGCACGGGCAGGATGCCGTGGGCGCAGCGCACCTGGCCGCTTCCCACGTGCACCGGGGAGGCCACGATACGCTCCACACCCAGCATGTGCACCAGCAGGCAGACCCCCACCACGTCGGCCACCGCGTCCAGGCTGCCCACCTCATGGAAGTGGATCTCCTCCACCGGCGCGCCGTGGGCGTGGCTTTCAGCCTCCGCGATCAGGCCGTAGACCGCCTCCGCATCGGCCCGCACCGCCTCGGGAAGCTCCAGATGGCCCAGCAGATGGCGGATCTCCCCCATTCCGGTGTGGTGGTGATGTCCATGGTCGTGGTCATGCTGGTGGTGCTCGTGTTCATGGCCATGTTCGTGCTCGTGACCATGCTCATGGCTGTGGCTGTGGTCATGGCCGTGGTCGTGATGGTGGATGTGTCCCTCCGGGGATACGTCGCAGCTGACCTCCTCCTCCCCGTGTACCGTCACCGCCACATGGGTACCGGTGATGCCGCATTTGACGGCCGGGGCGGCGGATACCGCCACACCGGGCAGGCCCAGGCCGTTCATCTTCTCCAGAAAGGCCGCCTTGTCGTCCACAAGCTCCAGCAGGGCCGCCATGAGCATATCGCCGGCGGCCCCCATG
>JAGZOP010000014.1 GCA_018383195.1 Clostridiaceae bacterium
GGCGTATATCGTTTATGTGGCACTCCTTTTGGCATAATAAAACACCCCACTTCTTAGATAGTATATCATACTGTCTAACAAATGGGGTGCAGTTCAAAGAAGTGAGAAATATTATAGACGCCATAATTGATTTGGTTACCAATCCGAAAGTTGAATTGGTTCGTCATTGTGCAAGCGTAAATCGTGCGAATTCAATGGGCGATGCCCTAGAGGAATATGTAAAGGATTTGTTCGCTGGTACCGTAGAGGAAACGGATGAAAATATAAGAAACCAAAAGATTTCAGATGTTTTTTCATACTTAGGCAATTCTACCAACCCGTCTGATAGTATGCTTAAAAATTGTGGCGACGCCATTGAAGTAAATAAATTACAAGATATTAACAATTTACCTCTTAATTCTTCTCACCCCAAAAGAGTTCTGCGTGCCGATAACCCTAAAATCAATATTCATTGTCAAAGTTGTGAGTCATGGACAGAGCGAGATATGCTCTATGTGGTAGGGATATGTGACGGCAGCAAGATTAAGACCCTAGTAATGGTTTATAGTGAAGCTGTAGAAGGCATCGTAAGCCAGTTTGAAACAGCCGGTTACGATGTTTTATCAAGTTAGTAAATGCTGCTGATTATGGTGTAGCCCAGGATAGAAAACGTGTTTTCTATATTGGTTTCAGGAAAGAGTTGGGGATCAATTTTAAGTTTCCCGAGCCTTATGCCTATAAATTAACCCTGAAAGATATAATTTGGGATTTAAAAGACAATGCGATCCCTGCTCGTGATAAAAACAAAACAAATGGTGATAATTGTAATTTTTTTAAATCATGAATACTTTACAGGCGCATACTCTACGATATTTATGAGTAGAAATCGAGTTCGTAGTTGGGATGAACCTGCATTCACAGTTCAGGCGAGCGGTCGACAATCACAGTTACACCCACAAGCACCTAAAATGGATAATATTCCCAAAAATAACTGCCGCTTTGTTGCCGGTCAAGAAGATTTGTATAGAAGATTGAGCATAAGAGAAGCAGCACGGGTTCAAGGCTTTCCTGATAATTTTGAGTTTATCTACACCAGTTTGCAGGACGGATATAAAATGATCGGAAATGCAGTTCCTGTTGAATTGGCTCACGCTATGGCAGAACAGATCAAAAAATACTTATTGTCATAACTGTATCTACAGAATGTGTCATGAACAATATCCTTATATAGTACGCTACATCGGAAGAGAAAAAATCCCTGAGGACAGTGCCCTCAGGGATTTTTTCATCGATTGAGAATTTCCATAAACTCTTCGCCTGTAATTGTCTCTCGTTCAAGCAAATACTGTGAAAGCTCATTTAATTTTGCAGCATTTTCACGCAAAATTCCAGAAGCTTTTTCATGTGCACTCTTCACAATACGGATCACCTCTTCATCAATCTTAGATGCCGTTTCCTGTGAGCATGCAAGCGTGGTATCACCGCCCAAATACTGATTTGAAACCGTCTCCAACGCAACCATATCAAACGTATCCGTCATACCAAAGCGCGTAATCATTGCGCGCGCCAGACGCGTTGCCTGTTCAATATCGTTCGATGCGCCGGTTGTAATCTGATGGAAAATCAATTCTTCCGCCGCCCGACCGCCGGTAAAGGTAACAATCTTATTATATACTTCATCCCGGTTCATAAGGACATGTTCATCCTCATCTACCTGCATTGTATAACCCAACGCGCCTGAGGTGCGCGGAATGATTGTAATCTTATGAACCGGCGCAGAATTCTTCTGCATTGCAGCAACCAGCGCATGACCGATTTCATGATAAGCGATCACTTTCTTCTCTTCCTGAGAAATCATTGCGTTCTTGCGCTGATATCCCGCAAGAACAACCTCCACGCTTTCTTCCATGTCTGCCTGCGATACCGCAGTGCGTCCTTGCCGCACCGCGCGCAAGGCACCTTCGTTGATGACGTTTGCAAGATCAGCGCCCGAGGAACCCGCAGTTGCGCGTGCAATGGCATTGTAATCCACACCGGATTCCATTTTTACATTCTTTGCATGAACGCGCAGAATCGCTTCACGTCCTGCCAAATCAGGCAATTCAACCGGCACACGGCGGTCAAAACGTCCCGGACGGAGTAGCGCTTTATCAAGTGATTCCGGACGGTTGGTAGCTGCAAGGATAACAACGCCCTTCTTTCCATCAAATCCATCCATCTCAGTCAAAAGCTGATTCAGCGTTTGCTCGCGCTCATCATTTCCGCCCATTGCGCCAGTATCTCTTTTTTTACCAATCGTATCAATCTCGTCGATAAATACGATACATGGTGCCTTTTCGGTCGCCTGTTTAAACAGATCTCGTACTTTTGCCGCGCCCATACCAACAAACATTTCAACAAATTCCGAACCGGAAATAGAAAAGAACGGCACATGCGCTTCTCCTGCAACCGCACGGGCAAGCAGCGTTTTACCAGTGCCCGGAGGTCCGACCAACAATGCGCCCTTTGGCAGACGTGCGCCAATCGAGGCGTATTTTTCCGGATTGTGCAGGAAATCAACAATTTCCGTCAAAGCTTCCTTGGCTTCATCCTGCCCCGCAACATCAGCAAATGTCTTACCCGTTTCTGTTTCCGCATAAATCTTTGCACCGGATTTTCCGAATGTCATTGCTCCTGCGCTCATTCTCTTTTGCAGCGAGCGCGACATCCATACCCCCAAGCCAATCATAATGGCAAGCGGCAGAATTGTGGTCAAAAACATCGACGGCGGTTCCGGCCATATTTTTGTTGCATCCACATCATGCTCAAGCAAACGGTTCGTTAAATCCGGATCGTCCATCTGACTGGTGATGTATACCTTTTTATCATCACCATTTACGGTAAAAACAATCTGCTTTTCTTCATCGCGCACCTCAACCTGCGCAAGCTTTCCGTCGTTCAGCATTTCGATGAACTTATTGTAGGTCACAACCTCGCTCGTCGGATTGAAAAACTTTGGTACGATCACCATGTTAAAAAGAAAAATCAGCAGCAGCATCACTGCATAAAAATACAGCACTGACTTTTGCGGATTTTTGGGAGTTTTTTGTTTTTTTTGCTCCACTTTTACGATTCCCCTTTCCTGTAAAGGTATGTCCTATTAAAATAGTATTCTGTTTTTGAGTTTCTGTCAATGCATCTGTTCTTTTCTTCTCCAAACATTCACATTCTCAGGGTTTGTTCATAATTCAGATAATATGTATATACAATTTGTTTACAAATTTCACGCAAAAAGAAAGGGCGACATGTCGCCCCTTCTTTCCCGCATGATTATAAAAAGTTTTTCGTTTTACTTGCGAACCAGTACGAGTTCATCCGAACCGAGCATACGAGAGTACTGCGTCGGAATCAGCTGGCCGATATTATTGTCACGACCCTGAAGCACATACTTCGGATTCGGCTTACCGATCGAGTTTGCAGCCTCAACAGACAGCTTATGGATCGGATCGCTGCTCTTACGATAACGGTTGAAGATAATACCAAGCTGCGTATCCGCAAAGTCAGTCATCATATTGTAATCGCCTGCACTATCGCCGAATACCATGATCGGACCAGCACCCTTATACTTCGGAACAATAAAGTTCTTGATTACCGTGCTCTTGCCTTCTCCCTGAGTCTGTGCATACTTGCCCTTTTCGCCGTAGTCATAGTTATACTCCGGAATATAACAACCATTTTCCATTTTGAGCTGCATTGCAAAAACTCGATCCTCCGGAACATTCAGACCAAAGTGCTTATCACATGCAGCCGCCTTGATAACATCGATAAACGAAGCCGAGCAAACATATACGTCAATGCCGTTTGCCGACAGAGTCTGGTACAGATCCACGACTTCATCGGTAAAGGTAATACCGGTCAGATAAGATGCATTCACGACGCCTGCCTGACCCGGAGTTGCAGACGGAGAAGTCCAAGTTTCTTCGGTGAACTTACCGTATTCGCTCCAATAGCGGTGCGATCTGCCAGCCAGATCTTGTACTTCTGCCGGAGTCATGCCTGTGAACAGGTAGGTAACCCACGGATAGGATACCGATGCGTCAAACGTATCGCCCACTGCAGTATACATGAAGCGGAGCTTTGCAGCGAAATCCTTATACTGATTGCTGTTGTGGATTTCTTCCAAGCTCTTGCTGCCTGCAAGGGTCTTAGAGTTACTGTAAAGCCACTTATAATCAGAAACAATATCCTGCGCAAGCTGTTCGCAAGTAACGTCACGACCTGCCGCATTCTTACCGACTGACTGATTCATATCCGGAATCTGAGTGTCCAGAACATCATACATCTGATCGGGCTTGATCTTGAACTCCATGTTCTCAATCTGGTAAACCAGCAGCGCTTCCTCTACGTCGTTGATGACCGTAGTATTGTCAAAGTCAAACACAACATACTTGCCCTTGTTTGCATTCTTATCAATTACATTCTGAATTGCAGCGCGGGTTTCCGGCGCCCAGTTGCCAACCATCAGCTTCGTTGCGGATTCCTTGTAATGAGCATCCGAATCAATCGTCGCAGTATTGGTCTTCTGGTCAAATGTAACGCCAATATCAAGCGCCGAAGTCAAATCACGCAGCTTAAAATAGTTATAATCTGCAATGTTATAACTCTGGATCGCAACCGGCTTTCCATCGATTACAACCTTTGTGGTTCCTTCCTTTGCCGTAACGCTCGCAGCGGCAATCGGTGTGGCAACGCCCAGCGAAAATGCCATCAGCAAAGATATGATCCTTGATTTCTTCATAACACAAGTCCTCCTCTTTGTACATTATGCAGTAAATAAAACATATTTACTGCTTCATTGTTGTGATTATATCACAACAAAAATCTTCTTTCAATCAAAACCATGCATTCTAAAATTTTCTGTTGTTTCCACTAGTAAAACCGACTTTGCTTTGTATATTTTATACTAAACCGGTTGCCACATTTCCCTGTCATCCTGTTGAGCATGCTCAATTTTTAGCTGAGCATGCTCTTTCCCGTTATCGTACAAACCTTAATCTGGATTTTTTCGTTTGGCATCCGAAAAAATAAACGTGCACCCTGTACTTCATACCACGGATGCACGTTTGCTTTTGTTATTTGTGAAGCGGAATCTCAATGCCGGCTACTGTAATATGATCGACCTCCTCAAGCGGAATAATTTCATCAAATACTGTGCCCTTGGAGCAGACTGTTTTTCCATCTTTGGGTTCAACCCCTCCTCCCATTCCTGCCAAATCCAGCACCGTACTGTCCGTCTTGGTTAGGGTAACGGGCAGGCTTTCAAAATATTTGAACATCTGCTCACGGTCATGCTCACTCTGCTTTCCGGAGTCCGCATTCTCATCCCACTGGATTTTTTCGTCCACTGTGTACGCTACCCGAAGTGCGATCGGCGAAATCGTGATCTCATCAATGACAGCGCCCATCCCGTTCAGCTCGAACTCCTGTCCCGCGGGCAGGCTCACCGAAGTATCCTCGAAATTGAAGTCGAACTTAAGTTTCCAGTTTCCCTCTGCAATCATACGAGGCTCTCCATCCCCGAATAATCGCAAATCTTCAAACGTGACCTTTGCAGTACGATGTTTCAGTTCCCGGTCAACTTCCATCATCTCGACATATTGAATCGCATTGTCGGTCGGATCTGCATCATAGAAATACGAGCTGCCGTGTCTGCTGCCGAATCTACCGATATTTGTATCTTCTTTCTGGAACATCATCGGATAGTATCCGCTTTCATCCGTCGTGATGTCGAACGCAGTACCGTCCTCTTTTTCAATACTGTACGTAATTGCATAATGATATTTGTCTCCGATGATGGCATCCGCCGTGATGGTCACTCCGTTCGAGGTATCGCTCGCGCCGATCGGTCTGCCGATTTTATCTACGATTTCGGTTTCCGCAGTGCCGAACACGCCTGCAAAGGACTCGCTCGCAAGTTTATGGTACACAACCGTTGCGCCTGCGCCCGCTGTCAGCACCAATGCCGCTGCCACTCCAACCGCCGCAATACGGTGCAGCGGTCTGCGCTTTCTTCGCGGAATTTCCTGCTGATCCTGCGCCGCCATCAGGCGATCCACCATCTGCTGTTTCTGCTGCTGCGAGAAATGTAAATTGTCCATCTGCTCTTTGTATTCCTTTTTCATATCAGTTCGCCTCCCAACATCGTTTCAAGCTGTTTCCGCCCACGAAACAGTCTCGTTCCAATCGTTGCTGTATTTTCGCCAAGCATTGCCGCAATCTCCCGCGCCGAATATCCCTCGTAATAATGGAGGTAAATGACCATTCGATACTTCTCCGGCAGCAAATTCACCGCCGCAAGCAGGCTTCCCTCCTCCACTTCGGGTGCCGCCGCCTCGGCACATGCTTCCATTCCACAGGTGCGGCTACGCCATGCGCTGCCCAATAAATCTTTGCAGGCATTGATTGTGGTTCGGATGATCCATGCCTTTTCATGTTCTGCGGATCGAAAATCCGGTTTTACGGTCAAAACCTTCAAAAATACAGTTTGGCAAATGTCCTGCGCATCGTGTGTGCTTTTCAGATAGCTGTAGCTGACACGCAGAATCAAATCAGAATATAGATTCACCAAACGCTCTACCTCAACACGTTCAAACGCCTGCCCCATATTCTCCATCTCCTTTCAGAGCTGCCCGTCAGCAGCAAATCATGTAGGTCCTACTTGCCTATAACACGATTCTACTCCTGCGTTTTTTTCATCGCAATTAAAAAAAATTTTATAATCACTTGACAGTCTGCATATAGTGTGTATACTAAGTATATACGCTAGCTACATTGAAGTGCACACATTGTAGCTGCAAGGAGGTAAACCTTGAATATTATCCTATCCAATACCAGCAGCAGTCCAATCTATGAACAGATTGCCGAACAGATCAAAGCTCTTATCATCTCAGGCAAACTTGCCCCGGATTCACCACTGCCGTCCATGCGTTTGTTGGCAAAAGAACTCCGTGTGAGCCTGATTACCACCAAACGTGCCTACGAAGAACTGGAACGCGGGGGCTATATCCGCACTGTAACTGGAAAAGGAAGCTTCGTTTCCGGATTGAATAATGACTTAATCCGAGAGGAACAGCTTCGTTTGATCGAAGAGCACTTACATGCAGCCGTACAGCGCGCACGCCTGAACGGGATTGCGCTGACCGATTTACAAAACATGCTTTCCCTGCTTTACGAGGAGGAATCCTGAATGAATGCTATTGAAATCAATCATCTCAGCAAAAAGTTTGATAAATTCGCGCTGACTGACATCTCCTTTTCGCTGCCAACCGGTACTGTAATGGGGCTGATCGGAGAAAACGGCGCCGGAAAATCCACAACAATTAAGCTTTTGCTCGGTCTGCTGCACGCAGACAGCGGCAGTTTTTCGCTGCTTGGTCTTGATCCCGTACGGGATGAACTTGAGATCAAACGCCGCCTGGGCGTGGTCAGCGAAGTGACCTCGCAGCCGCTTGAATATCGGGCGCGTGATATCGGTCGTGTGCTCCGTTCTGCCTATCCATCGTGGAATGATGCACAATTTATACACTATCTCAAGCGTTTCAATGTCGATCCTGCAAAAAAGTGCAAAGATTTGTCCAAGGGCATGCGTATGAAACTGTCGATTGCCTGCGCACTATGTCACAATGCCGAATTACTTATTTTAGACGAGCCAACCTCCGGACTGGACCCGATTGTTCGGGACGAAGTGCTCGACATCCTGCGCGATTTCATGCAGGATGAACGGCATTCCATCCTGCTGTCTTCGCACATCACAAGCGACCTTGAAAAAATTGCGGACAACATCACGTTTTTGCATGAAGGTCGTGTGCTGTTCAGCCAATCTCTGATCGACTTGCAGGAAAACTACGGTGTGCTGCGTTGTTCTCATGAAATGGTGGATGAATTTGCGCCCGATTCTGTCTATGCCGAGCGCCGCGATCAATTCGGCTCTGAGGTACTGGTTCACCCACATCGCGTTCCCTCCGGACTGACCGTTCTGCCCGCTTCCATCGAACAAATCATGCTGTTCTTGACGCGCAGCGACCGAAAGGAGGACTAACCATGACGACATCTCTGAAAAGTGACTTTTACCTGCTGCGCGGGTATCTGAAAAGCCTGCTTGGCGTCTATTTCTTTATGATTGTCATTGCCTTTATTCAAAAAAACACCTTCCTTGCGAATTTCTATCCTGCGTTTCTCGCGATATATATGCCTTATACCCTATTTTCTCTTGGACAGCAATCGGGGTGGGAAACCATGCTACTCAGCGCCCCAATTTCCAGAAAAGGGCTTGTCGGCGGGCGATATGCCATGTGCATCGCTGTCGATCTCGGGATGCTGCTCATCGGCTTTGGCGCTTCATCCGTGATTGAACCGGACGCCATCCGTGAGCACATCTGCGCCCTGCTTTTTACCCTTGCATTCGTGATTGTACTCAATGCTGTAATTCTTCCAGTTATTTACCAATTCGGCATCACGCATGCACGCTTTGTGATTCTAGCAATCTGTCTGATTCCCGCTCTGGCACTTCCGCTTTCTGATGTTATCGATTTCCGACCGATGGCAGAAATCTTCACTCGGATGCTCACATCCATTCCTGCCCTGTTGGTTTTATGCATCTCCGCACTCGTTTTCCTTGCCTTGTCCTATCTGCTCTCCTGCGCGATCTATCGCCGGAAAGAATTCTGATCTTTCCGCACGCGGCAATCCGAAAAGAACCCCTGTTCCACATGGAACAGGGGTTCTGCATGAAAAAAGCTCCGTTTTAAACGGAGCTTTTTATTATCGGTGAATTACTTCAGGACAACCTCGCCACCGAGACCGGTGTGCGCGGTGATGTACTCACGACCCATCTTAGAGTACTCGAACGGATTTGCCTTTGCCGGGTCCTGCTCTGCTTCAACCATGATCCAGCCTTCGTAGCCAGCCTTGTCGAGCAGCTCGAATACGTCGTCAAACTGTACGCAACCGTCCGGATCGCCCGGTACGGTGAATGCGCCGCCGCGAACAGCGTCCAGGAAAGACCAGTGCTCTGCACGAACCTTCTCAACGATCGGCATGCGCATGTTCTTCAGATGTACATGACCAACACGGTCAGCAAACTTCTCCAGCATCTTGACCGGATCCTCGCCTGCGAAGGTGAAGTGACCGGTATCAAAGCACAGGAATACATACTTCGGATCGGTGCTTTCCATCAGGCGGGTGGTTTCCTCTACGGTCTGGCAAACCGTACCCATATGATGATGGAAGCAGGTCTTGATGCCGTACTTCTCGAGAGACAGCTTGCCCAGCTTGTTGAGGCCGGTGGTGAAGCGCTCCCACTCCTCCTCGGTCATAACACGCTTATTCTGCATGTCAAGAACCGGAGTCTCGAGCTGACCCTGAATGGAGCCGGACTGCTCGGATACGTTGATTGCAGACGCACCAACATAAGACAGGTACTCCAGTTCCTTAATGAACTCTGCCTCAACTTCTTCATACGGCTTGTCTACCAGGAAAGAAGAGAACCACTTGGATGCGATGGTCATGTTGCGGGCATCCAGCATGTGCTTGAGAACTTCCTTGTCTTCCGGGTACTTGTGACCGACCTCACAGCCGTCGTAACCAGCCAGCTTCATCTCAGAGATACACTGCTGGAAAGTATTCTCGTCGCCAAGGTCCCACATATCGTCATTCGACCAACCGATCGGGCAAATACCCAACTTTACTTTCTTTGGATCCAACATATTTCTTACCTCCATATATCCTGCACCTGCTTCCAAACCAGAAGCCGTTTTCGGACTGCATACAGAAGTCCCGCTCGATATATGCGGGCAAGCAAACTACCTCGATTCCGAAAACAGTGCATCATTACATATTTATTGTAAGATACTCCTAACCCAAAGTCAATCGCAATTTCACAAGAATACACAATTTCTTGCGTGCAGTTCCTTGTTTATTTGCGTGCATTTGTGTGTCAGATCCGGGCGACACCGGAATCACACGCCGCCTGAGCAACTGCTGAAGCGACTGCCCGGGTCACCTTTTCATCAAATGCCATCGGCATAATATGTTCCGAAGTCAGTTCGTCATCCGGTACGCAGGCTGCAATCGCCTTCGCCGCCGCCAGCTTCATTTCCTCGTTGATGTCGCTCGCGCGCACATCAAGCGCGCCGCGGAAGATGCCCGGGAACGCAAGCACATTGTTAATCTGGTTCGGATAGTCCGACCGTCCGGTGCCGACCACAGCAGCTCCGCCCTTCTTTGCGTCCTCCGGCCAAATTTCAGGCACCGGATTCGCCATCGCAAAGACCATCGGGTGCTCCGCCATCGTAGACACCATTTCCGTAGTCAGTACCTGCGGCGCAGACATGCCGAAAAATACGTCCGCACCCTTGACCGCATCTGCTAGCGTACCGGTCATATGATGCCGGTTGGTGCACTTTGCCATTTCCTGCTGCGCGGGATTCAGGCGTGCATCGCCCTCGCAGACGATGCCGAAGCGCTCGACCATGATAATATCCTTGACGCCGAGAAACATCAGGAATTTGGTGACCGCGATTGCCGCCGCACCGCATCCATTGACAACCATCCGAATTTCTTCTACTTTCCGTCCAGTCAGACGGCAGGCATTCAAGAGCGCCGCACCACAGCAAACAGCAGTGCCGTGCTGATCGTCATGAAACACGGGAATATCGCAAACCTCTTTCAGTCTGCGTTCAATCTCAAAACAGCGCGGCGCTGCAATATCTTCCAGATTGATCCCGCCAAATGAGCCTGAAATCAGTTCGATGGTGCGCACAATCTCATCAACATCCTTGGATGCCACACAGAGCGGAAAGGCATCAACATCTGCAAACGCCTTGAATAGCGCGCACTTGCCCTCCATAACCGGCATGCCCGCAATCGGTCCAATATCCCCCAGCCCAAGCACCGCCGTACCATCGGTAATGACAGCAACCAAGTTATGCCGGCGCGTATAGCGATAACTCAGCGAGGGATCTTCCTTGATTTTTAAGCAGGGTTCTGCCACGCCCGGTGTATATGCAAGGGAAAGGTCTTCCTTTGAAGCAACCTCGCAGCGGGCAACTACCTCTATTTTCCCCTGCCAGCGCTCATGCGCAAGCAGTGCCTTTTCTTTTGCATCCATATCAGAAAACCTCCATTGATTTCATCTGTTATTTCCTATTCTACCGCGTGAAAGTCCTCTTGCCTAGACTTTTCCGCTGTAGCGCGTTGCATTTTGGCATATCTTCCATATTTCACAGACTTTTTTCAAATTTTTTTGCCGTCTCTCGCTGCGTCAAATACGGTTCATCGCATTTCAAATGCTTTCATTTCCCGAGAAATCGATCAATTTCTCCGAGAAAAAGCGTTGTATTCTATGATTCACAGTGGTACAATAGTCGAGAAAGCTCAAAAAAAGGAAGGAATTTCGACCATGATGCCCGGAAACAATGCAACCTGGTTCCGGCGTGGACTCAAAGACGGTCTGCCGATCGCGCTCGGCTACCTCGCTGTCTCCTTTTCTCTCGGTATTGCGGCAAAGAACGCCGGGATGACCGCTTTGCAGACCACGCTGATGAGCCTCACGAATAACACTTCAGCCGGCGAATTTGCCGCACTCGGCGTCATCGCCGCAGGCGCCCCATATCTCGAAATGGCAATCACACAAATTATTATCAATCTACGTTATCTGCTGATGTCAGCTGCGCTGTCGCAAAAGCTGCCGCCTGATCTCCCCTTGATTCATCGTCTGCTCGTCGGCTTTGAAGTAACTGATGAAGTATTCGGCGTTTCCATTGCGGTAAATGGGCGGCTGAATCCATATTATACTTATGGCATGATGTGCATGGCAATCCCAGGCTGGGCGCTTGGAAGTTGCCTCGGCGTTGTAATGGGCAACACTCTTCCCTCGCGCATCGTCAGCGCGCTCAGTCTTGCGCTGTACGCAATGTTTGTCGCCATTATCATCCCTCCGGCACGCAAAAGCCATGTCCTTGCAGGTGTAATTATCTGCTCTATGGCTGCAAGCCTGGCATTCTCTGTGCTTCCCGTGCTGCGCAGCATTTCTTCCGGCATGCAGATTATCATTTTAACCGTCGTGATTGCCGGAATCGCGGCGTATTTCTTCCCCATTGAGGAGGATTCTCATGCAGCGTAACGTTTACGTATATATCTTTGTCATGGCAGCCGTCACCTATCTTATCCGTGTCCTGCCGCTGACCCTCATCCGCAGGGAAATTCAGAACCGGTTTCTCCGCTCATTTCTATACTATGTGCCTTATGTAACGCTCTCTGTGATGACTTTTCCCGCAATTTTGCATGCAACTGGCAGTCCGATTTCGGCATGGGCAGGGTTTCTGCTTGCACTTGTGCTTGCTTGGTGCGGACGCAGCCTGTTTCAGGTTGCAGTCGCAGCCTGTGCACTTGTTTTTCTTGTAGAACTTGTTCTCTTATAATCCACGCATAAAAATGCGGCAGATGGTAATTCCGTCTGCCGCATTTTTTACATCACAGATTCAGTTCTTTCTTGAGTGCCGCGATCATTTCCTCGTACTCTGCGTCGGTCAGGAATACCGGGTCAGGATTGCCAATAGCAAAGCTGCCGCCGAACTCAAAGCCGCCCTCATACTTAGGCACAATGTGGAAATGCAGATGCGGATTGGTATCGCCGTAGGAACCGAGATTCAGCTTATCGCAGCCCCACAGCTTCTTGATTGCGCCCGAAGCCGCCGCCAGATCCGCCATATAATCGGTACGCTCCTGATCGCTGCACTCGCACAACTCTTTCTTATGGCTCTTGAGCGCCAGAACTGCACGACCCTTGTGCGCCTGATCTTTGAACAGATACAAAACGCCGGCTTTCATATCGCCGACCTTGAACATCAGGTTTTCGCGACCCTCATGGTGCTCATCACAGTAAAAACATCCCATTATGAAATCTCTCCTTATTTTTCTTACCTCCGGAAATTCTCCGGCTTCTTTCTTTAGTATACACGCCTGCTCTGTGAAATTCCAGTCTTTTTTATTACCGCGCATAAAGATTGACGTCCCACGCCGGAACGTATGGGTGATGCCGCAGAAAGATTTCATACTCCGGATTCAGTTCATGCACAAGCAGCGGCAATGCATACAGATCCTCGTTCCGGTGATAGCATGCAACATTCAGACGCGGCTTGCATCGCGCAATAGTCTGTGCCGCACCACGCAGCGCCTCGCGTTCTGCCCCTTCTACATCCAACTTTAGGATTGTGCAAGGCGCACCTGCCAGCACGCTGTCCAGCGCCCGCATCTGTGTCTCAACGCCTTTTCCCGACAGCCGAGAATTACGCCCTGCCTTTGCCTCAAATGTCTTGATACAGTCCCGATCCCATGCACCGGCCTGCTCCAATGTAACTTTTCCAGAAAGCATCTCTGTAAAGGCAGAAAGCTTTCTAAAGTTTCTGCGATCCGGCTCAAGCGCTGTAACCGAAGAAAATTCTCCATCCGTATAAGAAAGGAGTTCTCTTATCGTATCCCCATTATAGGCTCCAAGGTCACAAAAATGTTCGTTTTTATTCGGATTTATGATGCATGTAAAGGCTTCTGACTTTTCGCTTTCTCCATCGCGCAGATAATGCAGTTTTCCGGTCAGCTTAAAACAAATCATCGCATCAAGCACCGAACGCGAACGCTCGTCAGCCATCAACTCTGCTGCCGCGTCAAGTTCTGTCACATGGCTCTGCGCGAAGTCTAAATCAAACAATCCGCTTCCTGCGACCGGTACATCGGGCGCAACTACATCAAACCGCGCATCCAGATCGTACATCTTTTCCAGCACCTCGGGACGCTGACTGGCAAACGAAAGTACAATCACAAAATCTTCTCCAAAGTGCTCTATGGTCTGCGCAAGTGTACGAACCGGAAAGCCCGCGAAACTGTGCCCGCGTACAAACTCATCGCTCGCAAACACTCCGGACGCATGAATCCCATGCGCCTCGAATTCACGCAGAATCTTATCTGCACCGTCCCCCATGCCATATAAAACAATCGGTCGCGTTTCCATCGCAAGGCGATCCCACACAGTTTCCCGAATTTCCTTCCATTTCATCTGTATTTCGCTCACTTCTGACTCCATCTCCGTATTTCATAATTATTTTTACTATTATAACGATTTTCTTTTCGCGTGTAAAGTCCATCACTTGTGCAAAAAGCTTTGCTAAATATCCGCTTTTGCATTGCGGTTTCTCCTGTTTTCCCCTATAATAAAAATAGTAACTTACGGATGAGGAGTGTGCCGTCATGTCAGCCAATCAACCAAACAAAATTCTGGAACTCGACAAGGAGCATCTTCATGAGGTTGATGGTGTTGTTCTCGATCAGGACTGTTATGAGCGTTACCTTGCCGCACAGCATTCTTCCGTATCAGAACAATTTGCCGAACCTGCGCCTACTCCTGCATCTACACCGGTCTTTGCAGCCGAACCGCAGCACGTTGGTTGGTATCAGCCCGCAGAAAGCGAAGAGAGCCGTTACCCGATTATGGCGGGCGCAATCATGCCCGGGTACGCAGCTCTGCATCCCTCACTCTGTTTCAGCAGTTCGGGTTCTTACGTATCCTCTTACCTAACCTCATTTTCCACTTCGTTTCCAATCTCATGGATTACTTCTTACCGTTTCAGTTCAGGTTCCTGGGGCACTTCAGGGTTTTCCGGCTCGAATGGCACTGCCACCGAATCTCCGGGCGGTTTCGGATTGGAGTTGATTTGATGCGTGCGTTTCATACAAATTGGACCGCTCCTTTTTTTGCACGGAATCCACACGCAAACTACGAAGCAGAACCGTTTGAACTTCTGACAACCGCGCTTTCCGCACTCTTCTGGGAGCGCTGCGGCGGGACAATCTCCATGCTCTGCGACAGCCGTGCAGCAGGATATTACTGCAATTACGGCTTGGATGGGTTATGGAACGGCGGAATCCAGACTGTCCTCGATGAAATCCCAAAGGAAATCGACCCAAATATTTTTTGGGCAGCCGGAAAGCTGTTCGCGCTGCGGGCACACGGCGCTCCTTGCATCATGCTTGATACGGATTTTATTGTCTGGAAACCAATCGAGCACCTTTTAGACGGCGTTTCACTCGCCGCCATTCACCGCGAGGACATCATGCCTGATGTTTATCCAAATGCCGATGCGCTTTCTGCGGCGAAGGGATTCGATTTTTCTGGATTAGACTGGTCCGTCAAACCTGTAAATACCGCGCTTTCCTATTTTGGAAATCAAGAATTTCTGACGTATTATACCGACTGCGCGATTTCGTTTATGCGCACCTGCGTTTCCGCGGACAATCCGCTCACCTATATGGTTTTTGCCGAGCAGCGGCTGCTCGCAATGCTTGCGAAAGCACAAAACCTTCCGTTATGCGCATTATCCGATCTGCCTGCACTCTTTACCTCTGGACAGCAATATTTCACCCACGTCTGGGGATTTAAACAACAAATGCGCGCCAATCCTGCACTATACGAGCAATTTTGCCGCCGGTGTGCAAGGCGTTTGCAGGCAGAGTTTCCGCAATGGGGCGAAGCTTTATCGCGTATCCCTATGCTTACACATTATTTTTCATCGTAACTTCTGCGGCGGCAATATGCCGCCGTTTTTTTGAAAAGATGTCTAAAGGATTAAGTTTTCGGTTAGTCTTGTTTTTAGAAGGGAAATCTGCTATCCTATAAGACGAAATATTATCAGAATACATCTTTTGCGAATTTTGGAGGTTCCCTTCATGCTTCTTGATTTGATTCTCGGCGGTGATGTCCGCGCACTGCTGATCGGCGTGCTGATCGGCATTCCTGCTGTCGTCATCTGTTTGTCTTTCCACGAAGCTGCACACGGCTTTGCAGCTTACCTGATGGGCGACCGTACCGCACAGGCTTCAGGTCGCCTCACCCTGGACCCGCTCGCGCACATCGACCCATGGGGATTTGTATGTATGCTTCTGCTCGGCTTCGGCTGGGCGCGACCTGTTCCGGTCAATATCTCCCACTTTAAAAATCGCCGGCTCGGGATGGGTGTCACCGCAGCCGCAGGTCCGATCTCGAATTTCATTCTCGGTTTTATCGGTTATTTCATCGCGGTATTTATCGTGTATCAATCCTACCCGCTTTCCAATTTTACGCAGATTCTATGCATGTTTTTCTCTTATATCGGTTCGCTTTCGATTGGTCTTGCCGTGTTTAATCTGCTGCCGGTTTTTCCGCTTGATGGTTTCCGCATTCTAGATGCCCTTCTGCCCTATAAGGTGCAGGTAAAATACCAGAACTTCATGAACCGTTACGGTTCCATCATATTGCTGCTTGTGGTAGCCGTTATCTGGTTTGGCGGCATCAGCATTCTAATCGGCGGTGCGCAAACCCTGATGGCGGGTTGGGCAGAGGCGGTTGTCCGCGCAATCCTTGTATGAGCAAGGTTCTTACATTTCATCTGGACAGCTTTGATGGTCCGCTCGACCTTTTACTGCATCTGATTGCAAAAAATAAGGTGAACATCTATGACATCCCCATCGCGCAAATTCTCGATCAGTATCTGGCAGTGCTGCATGATGCTCCGGCGGCTGATATGGATTCTGCCGGGGATTTCATTGCTATGGCAGCGCAGCTTGTGTATATTAAATCCAAAATGCTGCTGCCCCGGCATGATGAAGCCCCTGAGGAAGATCCGCGCACACAGCTCGTTGATATGCTTCTGGAATATCAGCGGATCAAGCTCGCAGCCCCCTATCTGCGCAGGCAAGGAGAACTTGGACGTGATATTTTCATTAAAGCACCTGAGCCGATTCGGCAGCTTGCACCCGCCGAATACCGTCATTCTTTAAACGATCTGGTACGTGCAGGACGCAGCCTGCTCCATCGTACTGAACACCGCGTACCGCCCTCTGCCGATGCTTTCTCCGGCATCGTTGGGCGGGAACCGGTTCCGGTAAGTGAAAAAATTGCACAAATATTGCAGCAGTTTCTGCACCATACCCGCTTATTTTTTTCCCGCCTGTTTGACGGTGCGCAAAGCCGTTCAGATATTGTCGCAATTTTTCTTGCAGTGTTGGAGCTTTCCAAAAGCCACCGCATTGCGATTGAAGGCAGTGATGAAAATACGGCGCTCTCGCTGATAGGTTCCGGGGAGGAGGACTCTAATTGAATTCCTTGCAGGCAACTCTGGAAGCTATTTTATTTGCCGCAGGCGATGCTGTCCCGATTGTGCGGCTCGCGCAGTCTGCCGGCGTTGTTCCGGACGAAGTCGAAGCCGCGCTTGACGCGTTGTCAGATACCTATGACTTTGAACAGCGCGGCATCATGCTTGTCCGTATGGAGGACAAAGCGCAGCTTTGCTCCCGTCCGATTTACGCGGATGCGGTGCGCCGCGCGATAGAAAGCCGCAAACCTCCGCAGCTCTCGCCTGCCGCCCTCGAAGTTTTGACCATTATCGCATATCGCCAACCGGTTACACGTGCGTATATCGATCAGCTGCGCGGCGTCGATTCAGGCGGCACTGTGGCAAGTCTTGCAGAGAAAGGGTTGATTGCCGAAGCCGGAAGGCTGAATGTTCCCGGGCGACCTATCCTGTTCCGAACGACCGATGCATTTTTGCGGACATTTTCTATCTCCACGCTTTCTGAACTGCCCGAACTGCCCGAACTAACCGAGGGCGAGCAGCTTCAGCTTTCCATGGATGATTCGCAAATGGGGTGAACCGAATGTGATGCTATTTTTTAAAATCCTTTGTGGAATTATTCTTTTCATCTTGGGATGTGTGCTCATACTAATACTTGCTGCCATACCGCGCACTGGAATGCGCATCACCTGCAGCGATGGCTTAACCGGAATCTGGATTCGATATGGTTGGGGAAAACTTCGTATTTTCCCTCTGGAATCCCATAGGGAATCCAGCAGGCCGCCTGACAAGTCCGCTCCTGCAAAATCCTCTTACGACATATCCCAAGTCGATCTTGGCGAAACGCTTTCCTTGCTCCTCGATCTCCTGTACGAACTTCGGATGGCGCTTCGTCTGGATACAATTCGTGCAGATGTGCTTGTTGCCACCGGCGACGCTGCACATACTGGAATTCTGCTCGGACAAATTGCAGCGCTAACCGGTATGATTACACCTTTTTTAGAGCAACATTTTAACATCCGTGATTATCACATTGCGGTAGACGGAGATTTTCAAGGAAATACCCCTCATTGGGAGGGCGAATTGATTTTTTCTGTACGCCCGATTCGATTGATTTGGGCATTGATCAAACGCTGGCGCTCCTTGAAAGCACTTTATAACTCAATTCTAACAACGGAGGCGAACAACCATGAGTGAACAACATCCCATTCAAAACCTGATGACTGAAACCATGGAAAAAATCAAATCTATGGTGGATGTAAACACCATTATCGGCACCCCGATCCATACCGCAGGCGGCACAACGATCATCCCGGTTTCCAAGGTCACCTTTGGCTTTGGCGCAGGCGGAAGCGATTTTCAGTCCCGGAGCGCCAAGGAATCCGCTCCCTTATGTTTTGGCGGCGGCGGCGGCGCGGGCGTGACAGTTTCTCCTGTCTGCTTTCTTGTAGTGGGCAGCGATGGAGATGCGCGCATCCTGCCTCTTAACGCGCAGGCTGAAACCACCGCAGACCGTCTGGTCGAAATGATTCCGGGTGCAGTCAACAAAGTTTCCAGCTTTATGGAAAATCGCCGCATGGCGAAAAACGAATCCACGGAACCCGTTTCTTCTGATACCCCTGAAACCTAACCGCATATCCCCGGGAACCTACTCATATCCTGTATGAGTAGGTTCTGTTTTGCACAGTCAGGGGGATGTTTATGCGTAAATTGCTCTGTGGAATCGTCTTTGTTATGCTGCTCACCAGTACCGCCGGGGCAATCAGCGCCCGAAGTGCCGTGGTGCTCGACGGGCTGACCGGAAAAACATTATTCGAGCAAAATACCGACGAAATTCTCCCCATGGCTTCTACCACCAAAATCATGACCGCACTGGTTGCACTTGAAAATGGAGATCTAGATCGGGTATACACCGTCAAAAAGGAATATACGCTCGTAGAAGGCTCCTCCATGTATTTGCGGGAAGGAGAAAGAATCTCTCTGCGTGATACGCTATATGGGTTGATGCTCATGAGCGGCAACGATGCGGCGCTTGCGATTGCAGGCGAATGTGGCGGACAGGAGCAGTTTATACAGGCGATGAATGACAAGGCGCTTGAACTTGGTCTTGCAAACACGCACTTCGACAACCCAAACGGACTTGACAGCGAAAACCATCACACAACCGCGCGGGAACTCGCCAAACTTACCGCCTATGCAATGGAAAATGAAGAATTCCGAAAAATCGTTGGCACACAGTCCTATACCATGGAAGGCCGCACCATGACCAATCACAATAAGCTGCTGCGGCTGTATCCGGATGCCGTTGGAGTCAAAACCGGATTTACGAGTCGCAGCGGACGCTGTCTGGTTTCTGCGGCTGAGCGTCACGGGCGACGGCTCATTGCGGTAACGCTGCATGATCCCGATGATTGGAATGACCATATTTCCATGCTTGAATCCGCGTTTGCGCAGTTTCAGGAATATACTCTGCATCTTGAGGGGCAAGCACTCGGGGAAGTTCCCTGTGAAGGTGGGGATCGTGCCGTGCTCCCCTATCATGCACAGCGCACTTTGACCTGTTGGCTCACGCCGGAAGAATATGATGCGCTCGAAATCCAGATCACTGGTTCACGGTTTGTGTATGCGCCTACGGTATCCGGCGATGATTACGGTGTGATTTCCTACCTGTTGAACGGCAGGCCGCTGATGCAGGACTCGCTGCTCTTCTCCCAAAGTGCCTCCATGCTGCCCGAACGACGTACTCGTTTGGAAATTATTTTAGAAAAAATACGATCATTTTTTGACCGATTGTGAGGATATTTATGACAGAAAGACTGCAAAAAATTATTGCACAGGCAGGGCTCTGCTCCCGCCGCACCGCAGAAACATGGATTACAGACGGTCGTGTCACCGTCAATGGACGCAAGGCTGCGCTTGGCGCACAGGCAGACCCCGCACGCGACCACATCTGTGTAGACGGCGTTCCACTCGGCCGCAGGGAGCAAAAACGATACCTCATGCTGTACAAGCCGCGCGGATATGTGACATCTCTGCACGATGAGCGCGGTCGTAAAGACGTTTCCATGCTCGTAAAGGACTGCGGCTGCCGGGTCTATCCGGTCGGACGCTTGGATTATGACTCCGAGGGGCTGCTTCTGCTCACAAATGACGGCGCTGTAACGCAGCGCCTGACCCATCCCTCGCACGAGGTCGATAAAACCTATCTCGTGACTGTGCGCGGGGATCTGAGGCGGGTGCCTGAGTTAGGCGAAGAAATGGAAATTGACGGATACCGCATCCGTCCTGCGCAGGTGTTTATCGTCAGCCAAGGCGACGGACAGGCGCGCCTCTCCATGACCATCCATGAAGGGCGCAACCGCCAAATCCGTAAAATGTGCGAAAAATGTGGATTTTCCGTGCGCAGGCTCAAGCGAATCTCGGTCGGAGCGATTGAACTCGACCACACGCTCGCCCCGGGGAAATGGCGCGAATTAACCGCAGATGAAATCTCATGGCTGCGCGAAGTTTGACATTTTTGCATGTTGTCCCCGAAAGAACTTGCATTTTTCCGATTCACCGTCTAAAATAGGGATAGGAAATTCATAAGGGGAGAGAAATTGATCGTGAACGATCTAATGACCAAAATTCAGACCAACCTTTCGGACTTTTCCAAAGGACAGCGCCTGATTGCACGCTACATCACCGAACATTACGATAAGGCTGCATTTATGACAGCCAGCCGCTTGGGCTCCACTGTGGGGGTCAGTGAGTCTACCGTCGTTCGGTTTGCCACCGAACTGGGTTATGACGGCTATCCGCATCTGCAAAAAGCTTTGCAGGAAATGATCCGCAACCGTCTGACTGCGGTGCAGCGCATGGAGGTTGCCGGGGATCGCATGGGCAACCGCGATGTGCTCGAATCTGTACTCAGTTCTGATGTGGAAAAAATCCGTATGACGCTCGACGAGTTGGATCGAGATGCCTTTGCCAGCACAGCGAATGCCATTGTCCGCGCACGCCGCATTTATATTCTCGGCGTCCGTTCTTCTTCGGCGCTTGCTAATTTTATGGGGTTTTATTTCACGCTTCTGTTCGAAAATGTGCGCATTTTGTATACCAATAGCGTCAGTGAAATTTTTGAGCAGATTCTCCGCATCGGACCGGAAGATGTTTTCATCGGCATCAGCTTTCCCCGCTATTCCCAGCGCACACTGGCTGCGATGAAATACTCCAAAGACCGCGGCGCTAAGGTCATTGCCCTTACAGACTCCCGCCTGTCCCCCCTGACGCGTTATGCGGACCATACGCTCATTGCCAAGAGCGATATGGCAAGCTTTGTCGATTCGCTTGTCGCACCGCTGTCGGTTATCAATGCGTTAATTGTACAGGTCAGCATGGGACGTCACGAAGAAGTTGAGCAGACCTTCAACAAACTGGAAACCATCTGGGACGAGTATCATGTATATGAAACCGTAGAAGATGAATGATGTTCTGATTTGCAAAGAGCGCAGGGGTTCCTTCGCTCTTTGCACGTTTTTGTAATCTATTTTAAAAGTGAGGATACTATTTTGTCCAATCCTACCATTGCAGTCATCGGCGGCGGCGCAGCAGGGCTGATGGCTGCGGGCTTTGCCGCCCAATGCGGCTGCTCTGTTCTTTTATTTGAAACCAACCCCAAAGTGGGACGCAAAATCTATATCACCGGTAAAGGTCGCTGCAATGTTACGAGCAACTGCGAGGTGCAGCAAGTACTGGAAAATATTCCGGTCAATCCCCGATTCCTTTATTCTGCACTCGGGCAGTTTCCTCCTGCCGATGTGATGGCATTTTTTGAAACGCTTGGTGTACCGCTGAAAACTGAACGCGGCGACCGCGTATTCCCGGTTTCGGATAAAGCCGCCGATATCGTGGACGCGCTCTTTTCTTTTGTGAAAAAGCAGGGTGTTAAACTCATTTTCCACTCTGTGCAGCGTATTTTGACCGAAAACGGCGCAGTTTCCGGCGTAGAAGCGAATGGGAAAACATACTCTGCCGACCGCGTTATTATTGCAACCGGCGGCGCTTCTTATCCTGCAACCGGCTCAACCGGGGATGGATACCGCTTCGCACGGGAACTTGGTCATACAGTCGTGCCCCCGCGCGCATCGCTTGTTCCGCTCGTAGAATCGGGCAGCGTCTGCAAAGAGCTGATGGGTCTGTCGCTTAAGAATGTGACGCTCCGCGTGTTTGAAAACAACAAGAGGATTTATGAGGACTTCGGCGAAATGCTGTTTACCCATTTCGGTGTATCCGGTCCGCTTGTTCTGTCAGCATCCGCGCATATGCGCCATTTCGGCAGCAAGGACTACCGGCTCGAGATCGACCTCAAGCCTGCACTGGATGAAAAAACGCTCGACAAACGCTTGCTGAACGATTTTGAAAAATACAAAAACAGCGATTTTATCAACGCGCTCGGCGACCTGCTGCCGCGCAAACTGATCCCTGTCATTGTACAGCGCGCGGAGATTGACCCGCGTATCAAGGTGCATTCGATCACCAAGGCACAACGCCAAAGGCTTGTACACCTGCTTAAGTCCTTCCCCGTCGATATTTCCGGTGCGCGCCCGATTGCGGAAGCTATCATCACTACCGGCGGTGTCAATGTCAAGGAAGTTAATCCTAAAACCATGGAATCTAAAAAAATATCCGGTCTTTACTTTGCCGGCGAGGTGCTCGATGTCGATGCGTACACCGGTGGATTTAATTTGCAAATCGCATGGGCAACCGGACGGCTGGCTGGTCTGTCTGCGGCAAATTCTTGATAAGCTGTGTTGAAATAAAAGGAGAACTATTTATGAACCATATTTCCGTTGCGATCGACGGTCCGTCCGGCGCAGGTAAAAGCACAATCGCACGTGCTGCCGCCAAGGCGCTCGGATTCCTCTATGTGGATACCGGCGCACTCTATCGCGCGATTGGTCTGGCGGTTTGCCGAGAAGGATATGATGCGCTGGATCGTGATGAGGTCATTTCCGTGCTTCCGCATATTCAGGTCGAATTACGCTATCTGCTTGATATGCAGCGCGTCTATCTGAACGGCGAAGATGTTTCCGATCTGATCCGAACTCCGCAAATTGCCCAATTTGCTTCCCGTGTATCCGCAGTTCCCGAAGTACGCACATTCCTGTTGGATCTTCAGCGGGATATGGCGGCTCGAAACAGTGTCATTATGGACGGGCGCGATATCGGTACTGTAATTCTGCCGCATGCAGAAGTGAAAATTTTCCTCACTGCCTCGGCTGAAAAGCGCGCGGAGCGCCGCTGTGCAGAACTTAAAGAAAAAGGACAACCTGTTGAATTGACGCAGGTACTGGCTGACATGGCAAAGCGTGATGCGCTAGATGCTGCACGCGCTGTCGCACCGCTCAAGCAGGCTGACGATGCGGTTCTGGTGGATACCAGCAGCCTGACGCTTGAAGAAAGCATCCAAGCCGTGCTGCGCGTAATCCGTAAGGCGCAGCAGGTTTGAGGAGGTACATATGGCAAAGTTTCATCCCTTATTTCAAAAAATCGCGCTTCCCTGTGTCTCGGCAGCGTTCCATATTTATTACGGCTACCGCGTAACAGGACGTGAAAATGTTCCAGAGGGCGGCTGTGTGATCTGCCCCAACCATTCTGATGTCATCGACCCCCCAATGGCAGCCGCTGCGATCGGCAATAAGTTTACAATCCGCGCTATGGCAAAAAAGGAACTGTTCGGCGGCGGCTTTTTCGACCGATTGATCACTTGGCTAGGCGCGTTTCCGGTCGACCGCAGCCGTGCGGATATCACTGCAATCAAAACCGCTTTGACTGCTGTAAAAGAGGGTAACAAACTGCTGATTTTCCCGCAGGGCACGCGCGGCGCAGGTGAAAATGAAGCCAAAGAAGGCGCCGCAATGCTTGCGGTGCGTACAAAATCTCCGATAGTTCCGGTCTATATCACTGAGAAAAAGAGGTTCCGCACCCATGCGCGGGTTGTCATCGGGAAACCGTTCCTGCCCGACCCGAAAACGAAGGATTATGCCGCAGTTTCCGAAGAAATCCTCCACCGCATCTATGCATTGCGTGAGGAGGTTCAGTAATGGAGCTTCGTGTTGCCCAAACTGCCGGTTTCTGTTTTGGCGTGCGGCGCGCTGTCGATATGGCAGAAACGCTCGCGAAAACGCACGATGTCCTTTATTGTTACGGGGAAATTATTCATAACTCCCACGAAATCAATCGTTTGGCACAGTATGGCGTCAAAACAGCTTTCTCCATTGATGAAATCCCCGACCATGCACCGGTATTGATTCGAGCGCATGGCGTACCCAAGGCGGTCTACGACGCTTTTTCTGCCAAGGATTGTACGGTATTTGATGCCACCTGCCCTTTTGTTGCAAAAATTCATAGAATCGTTGCGGAGGAATATGAATCCGGGCGAAAAATTATCATTTTAGGCAGCGCGGGGCATCCAGAAGTGGTTGGGATCGCCGGATGGTGCCGCGACGCGCTGGTGTTTGAGACCCCGCAGGCGCTTTCCGAAGCTCTGGATACCGGGCTCCTCCCTGCCGATTCTCCCCTCAGTGTGGTAGGGCAAACCACACTTAATCGGTCACTTTGGGATATTTCTGTGAAAATTCTGAAAAAAAGGTGTACAAAGTGCAAAATATTTGATACAATATGTAATGCGACGGACGAGCGCCAAGCGGAGGCTCGTCTACTTGCCGGAGAATCGGGATGCATGATTGTGATTGGGGATAAAAAGAGCTCAAATACCAAGCGGCTCTATGAAATCAGCAAAGCTCTCTGCCCGCACGTGTTCTACATCGAAGATGCGGCCGAATTGAAGGCAGATGAGATTACCCGGTTTACGGATCGCACCGTCGGCATTACCGCGGGCGCATCTACCCCGGCATGGATTATTAAGGAGGTCAGTAACATGATGAGCGAAGAAATGAAAATCGAAACTGGTGAGGATTTCGCAGCAATGCTGGAGGAGTCCCTCAAGTCTATAAAGAATGGAGAAAAAGTAACCGGCACCGTTATTGCAATTTCGCAGACCGAAGTACAGGTTGATCTGGGTGCAAAGCAGACTGCTTACATCCCGATCGACGAGCTTTCCGACGACCCGTCTTACAAGGTGGAAGAGCACATTCATCCGGGCGACGAGATCGAGGCTGTTGTTGTTCGTGTAAACGACGGCGAGGGCATCATCTCCCTGTCTAAGAAGCGCGTTGACCAGCTCAAGGGTTGGGAAACCATCGAGGCTGCCAAGGAAGAGCACACCGTTGTAGAGGGCACCATCATCGAAGAGAACCGCGGCGGCGTAGTTGCAACCGCATTTGGCGTTCGTGTATTCATCCCTGCTTCTCAGACCGGCGTTCCGAAGGACGAGCCGATGAGCAAGCTGGTTAAGACCAAGCAGTCTTTCTACGTAACCGAAATCAACCGTCAGCGCAAGCGCGTTGTTGGTTCTATCCGTGCGGTACAGCAGGAATCCCGCAAGGCTGCTGCCGAGAAGATCTGGGAGACCATCGAGATCGGCAACGAGTACGAAGGCACCGTTAAGAGCCTGACCTCTTACGGCGCATTTGTTGACATCGGCGGCGTGGACGGCATGATCCACATCTCCGAGCTGTCTTGGGGCCGCATCAAGCATCCGTCTGAGGTTGTTTCCATCGGCGACACCGTAAAGGTTTACGTAATCGGTCTTGACAAGGAGAACAAGAAGATTTCTCTGGGCTACAAGCGTGAAGAGGACAATCCGTGGAACATCTTCACTTCCAAGTATGCAGTTGGCGACACCGCTACTGTTAAGATCCTGAAGTTTATGCCGTTCGGCGCATTTGCTGAAATCGTACCGGGCGTTGACGGTCTGATCCACATTTCCCAGATCGCCGACCATCGCATTGCAAAGGCAGACGAGACCCTGTCCGTTGGTGAAGAAGTTGATGCAAAGATCATCGACATCAACGACGAGAAGAAGAAGGTTTCCCTGTCGATTCGTGCACTGCTGACTGGCGAGGGCGACGAGGACTAATCCTCTCTTTTAAAAGGCAAAAAAGCATCTGCTTTAAGCAGATGCTTTTTTTGTCCTATCCCCTCTCCCCTCCGCATAGGATGTCCTGTAAGGAGTGGATGTGATGCGGCGGGTAAATTGGCGCGGATGGCTGACTGTACTTTGTATATCGCTCTGTAGCGGTGCAATCCTGTTTTTAAAGTGTCTCCGTCCGATCGGATTGGAGTATGCACAAAATTTAGTTCAGCAAACCGCGTCCTACGCAATCCACGATGCATTGACGCAGCAAATATATCAGAACCGCACACAATACGCAGGTCTGGTCAGTCTGGAGCGTGATGACTCCAATCATATAACAGCGCTGAAAACGGACTCCATTCTTGCAGATTATCTCAAAGTGCAGCTTGTGCGCGCAACCTATGATGCACTGAATACTTTGGAGCACAGCGGTCTGGAAATCCCCCTTGGAACCGTATTTTTCCCCTCCATCTTTGCCGGTCAGGGACCTGCACTCCATGTTGGAATCGCCTCCCTCGGCTATGCCGATGCTGATTTTATCAGCGCCTTTACTTCTGCGGGTATCAATCAGACGCGTCATCAGATTTTGCTTGAAATTCACGCAGAAGCGCGTCTAATGACAACATTCGGCGGCTGCGATGTCCAGCTTACAACCCAGATGGCAGTGACCGATACCGTAATTGTGGGCACCGTTCCCGAATCTTACACATACATTGACGATACAGAACAAAGCCTTTTGGGAAAGGTCAATGACTATGCGGAATAAAAGATAATTTTCTCTTTACAAATAGTTACGGGCATGCTATAATTATAATGTTATATGCGTCCGTAGTTCAATTGGATAGAGCGTCAGATTCCGGTTCTGAATGTTGGGGGTTCGAGTCCCTTCGGGCGTGCCAGAAAAGAGACTTAAATTGCGAAAATTCGCGGTTTTGGTCTCTTTTTTGTTGCGCACCATTTCGTGTATTTAACCAAACCAGATAATCATTTTATTGAATAAATCCCCCAACCAGCTCACAGCCAGTTGGGGGATTTGTTTGTTCTTAAGTCAATGGCTCTTCCTGCTGATCCTTTGCTGTCCGTGTCCATTTTTGGACAAACCAACTAACCAATACAGCTACTACAGCAACAGTAACCCATCCCATACCGTAGGAGTAGAACGGAAGCAGGTGGAATACATCAGAAATAATACCAAGCGGAACTTTCAATTTGTCCAGTGCATATACCACGCTTACCACTGCAACCGATGCCGCTGTCAAGGGGAATACCAGTGCATTTCCTTCGAGATACTTGCCTGCCAACCCCATTACGATCAGTACGATCGCAACCGGATAGACTGCGTTCAGCACCGGAACCGAAATGGACAGGATCGTATTTAGCCCCTGATTGCAGACGAGGAAAGAAAATGCCGTGATCCCAAGTGCCAATTTGCGGTAGGACACCTTGGGCAGCAGCGTTGCAAAATACTGCGAGATTGATGTAATCAGACCAACGCAGGTGGTCAAGCAGGCAAGCGTAAAGATAACTGCCAGCAGCACTGCACCCGGCTCTCCAAAGATCTGGTGTACAATGCAGCGCAGCGTCCACGCACCGTTATCCTGCAATGCATAGACCGCAGAGCTTTGCATTCCCATGAACGACAGCATGCCGTAAATCAGCGAGAGAATCCCACCTGCAATCACACCTGCACGCACTGTATAGCGCATCACATCTTTTTTCTCTTTGACCTGCAATGTGCGCAGCGTAGTTGCAATGACCAAACCAAAATTCAGCGCCGCAATGGCATCCATTGTGTTATAGCCTTCCAAAAATCCTGTAATCAGCGCACTGCCCTGATAAGCAGGCTGCGGCGGCGCTACCTTGGTCTCGCCCGCAAACAAAAAGCTGACAAACAGCAGTGTTAATAGGGTCAGCAGACTGGGGGTAAGTACCTTACCGATACGATCCACCAGCTTATTCGGTGTCAGCGCCAGCCAGCCGGCAATCAGGAAAAATACCAGCGAATACAGCAGCATGAACACCGAAAAGGAGGCGCCCTCCGGCAGATACGGTGCAATCGCCATTTCAAACGGAACAGAAGCCGCACGCGGGATTCCCAGTCCGGGACCGATGGATACATAAATCAGCACAGTAAACACCATAGCAAACTTGGGGCTGACCTTACCTGCCAAACGGTCTAAACCATTATACTTCGCCACCACAACAACTCCCATTACCGGAAGTACTACTGTGGTAATCAAAAATCCTAACAGAGCCAGCGGCATCTGTTCCCCTGCATTCTGTCCTAAGAAGGGTGGAAAAATTAAGTTTCCTGCCCCGAAAAAGAGCGAGAACAGCATAAAGCTGACCAGTAATAGCTTACTTTTCTTTAGTTGCATGATACATTCCTCCTGCATTTTCCCATGTTTTTCCCTGTGTGTTGGCGCAGGGTATCATAATTTTTTGTGAAATGGGCAATAAAAAAAATCGCCCTTCCAACGAAAGGACGATTATAAAACCGCGGTACCACCTTGCTTCCGGATCGATATCCAGCACTCTTCTGCATCCAACAATGCACCTCACCGATAACGTGGCTTGACTCCGGCGCACCTACTGTCGTTCAGCTTGCTTCTCCGGGATGATTTCACAAATCGGCTGATCTGATCGTTTTCACCATCCACGATCTCTCTAAAAAAATCAGCCGAAGCTACTTGTTCCCGTTCCATGAATTTATTCTTATTGATGTTTTCAGTATAGCATTTTTGAATTACAAATGCAAGACATAATCAAAAAAGGGCTGCTGACTATTTTCTTCGATTCACCAAGCTGTACGCAAGCGATTCCAGAAAAGAGCAATCACCAAATGCAGTAGTAATGCTTTCAATGGCTTCGTTTGTCAGTTGCTGTACCTTGTCATGGCATGCAGTAAGCCCCAGAAGTTTTGGAAACGTAGACTTTTTATTTTCCGAATCCGATCCGATTGGTTTTCCAAGTTCCTGCTCATCGCCTTCAATATCGAGTATATCATCCTGAATCTGGAATGCCAATCCAAGAGCAGACGCATATCGATCCGCTGCATCAAATTGTTTCTGAGACGCTTCGCCGAGAATACATCCCATATGTGCGGCTGTTCGCATCAGGGCACCTGTTTTTCTAGCTTGCAGACGGACAAGCGCATCGTAATCCAGCAGCTTGCCTTCACCATCCAAATCCAGAACCTGTCCCCCGATCATCCCCAGAACGCCCGCTTCTCTTGCAAGGTCATTGACTGCGCGCAATACGAGTGCAGGAGGCAATTTGGTATCTCTTGTTGCAAGCTCAAATGCCTGCGTTAACAGCGCATCTCCGGCAAGAACCGCCATTGCCTCTCCGAACACCTTGTGGTTTGTTGGCTTGCCGCGACGCAGGTCGTCATCATCCATACAAGGCAAATCATCGTGAATCAGAGAGTAGGTATGAATCATTTCAAGCGCGGCGGCAAATGGAAGCACGCGTTCTGCATCTCCGCACGATATACGGCAAAATTCCATTGTCAGCGCCGGACGAAGCCGCTTTCCCCCTGCAAGCGCAGAATATCGCATCGCTTCTACAATCTTTTCTTGACCTACGCAGCCTGTGGTATTAAGATATTCGTCCAAAAAATCTTCGGTCTGTTTGGCATAAGAATTGAGACGCTGCTCAAATGTCACGTGGCATCCTCCTTTGCATGAAATGGTGCTTCCTGCAACTCTCCGTTTTCGCCCTGTGTTAGTATTGTAACTTTCTGCTCTGCGTTTTGAAGCATTTCGTGCAAAGCAGCGGAAAGTTTCGTCCCCTCCTCGAAAAGAGACATGCTTTCTTCCAGCGTAGCTTCTCCGCGTTCGAGCAGATTCACAATCTCTTCAAGCCGAGACAGCGCCTGCTCAAATGTTTGTTTTTTTCTGCTTGCCATATTTAATCCTCGCTTTTGACTTCCTGCACTTCACAGACGGCTTCTCCCTTTGAAAAGCGAATATGAATCTGCTCACCAACCATAAGTTTTGCAGCATCGGATAGAATCTCCCCTTGTGCAGTGCTTGCTACCGCATAGCCGCGGCTCAAAACTTTGAGGGGGCTCAATGCATCAAGTGCCGCACTGAACTGCATCAATTTCCCGCGATGCCGAATCAAAATATGCTGCAATGCCTGCGCCATATGATGCGCGGTATAATCGGCAATCACATTTTGGTCATGAATTTTCTTTTTTGCTGCACAGTTCAAGCGTACCGACAATCCGTTCACTGTTTTCGCCCGCTCACGAACATAGTTCAAAGGGGTCTGTACGGCGAGACGCTGATTTATTGACCGGAATCGGAGCGCAAGCTGGTCATGTTTTTTCTGCATACTGCGGCGCAGGCGCGTATCCATTGTAACCAACGTTTGCTTTATGTCTGCACAATCCGGTGCAATCAATTCCGCTGCCCCGGAGGGGGTCGGTGCACGCAAATCCGCTACGAAGTCTGAAATTGTTACATCAGGTTCGTGACCGACCGCAGAAACAACTGGAATTTTGCTTGCATAAATTACACGTGCAACCTGTTCATCGTTAAACGCCCACAAATCTTCCAGTGATCCTCCGCCCCGTCCGATTATAATAACATCCGCTTTTTTTCTCTGGTTTGCCAAATGCAGCGCTCGAACGAGATCGGCAGGCGCCAAACTCCCCTGAACAAACGACGGGAAAATTTCGATTGAAGCAAGGGGCCATCGCCTGGATAAAATACGCAGCATGTCACGCAATGCGGCAGCGCTTGGGGAAGTAATCAGCGCAATATGCTCCGGAAATGCAGGAATATCCGCTTTATGCTGCGCATCGAATAATCCCTCTGCAAGAAGTTTTTCTTTGAGCTGTTCAAACTGCATGTGCAGAGCTCCAACGCCATCCGGCATCATATCTGACACATAGATCTGAACCTGTCCGCTTTTCGGGAACGAACTGATGCGCCCCCTTGCAACGATTTTCATGCCATTGTGCAGCCGAAATCGCAGCTTGCTGGAATCAGACCGAAACATGAC
This sequence comes from Clostridiaceae bacterium, assembly GCA_018383195.1. Classification (GTDB taxonomy): domain Bacteria; phylum Bacillota; class Clostridia; order Oscillospirales; family Butyricicoccaceae; genus Butyricicoccus_B. The sequence goes on from JAGZOP010000014.1 coordinate 31,150, forward strand.
AGCGCTGATTGCTGCGCCCTCATCCTTAATCGTCATGTAATGATGTCCTGACGGATGCGGCTTATAGTTTGAAATTTCTCCGCTTACAAATAGATTAAAAAAGGACGGATTGCTTTCAAGTAAATTTTTGATTTCCTGATTTAATTGTGTGACGGTATAAATTCTGGAACCTGCCATAGACACTCCCCGTTTTGTTGTGCTGCAATCATGGCAACACCAACTGCATTATCGCCAGAAAGCTCTGGGCACGCAAAATATGCACCAAATCGAGCGGACATCTCCCGCTGAATAGATGCATTGCTCATAACGCCTCCTGCACACAGCACCGGACAGTGATAGCGCTTGAGCGCCTGCTCCGTTGCCTTTTGGACTGTCCACGAAACCGTTTCGATTGCAAAAGATGCAATCTCTGCCGAACAAGATCCGTCTGCATGCATTTTCTCAATTTTATTTTGCATTCCGGACAAGGAAAAGTGACTTTCGTTCACTTTCACCTGGAATGGCTTTTGTTTCTCCACAGATGATGCAAGGCGCTCCAGCCCTGCTCCGGCAGGAAATTCCAATCCAAGCAGTACACCGGCACGGTCAATCAGTTGACCGGCGGAAATATCGGTCGTTCCGCCGATAATTTCCGCATGCGGAAGACCACTGCAATCCGGCACAACATGGAGTAATTCAGTAGTCCCCCCCGAAAGATGCCATGCAAGAAACTCTTTTCCTAAAAGCGTATCCTGTTTTGCACCATGTGCTGCGGCAACCAAATGTCCCTGCTGATGCGATGCCGTATAAAGAGGGACACCCAACAGGTGCGCGGTACTCCGCGCAACATTTTCGCCGGCTAAAAAGCATGGCATATAAGAGCCTTCTATTGCGCGCGGACGCGTGCTGACACAGACTGCCTGTATCTCTCTGCCGATACCGGCAGTAAAGTCAGCAATCTGTTTATGAAGATAGAGTGTATGCTGAAATAGTGCTTCCGACTGCCTCAAACCCAGTTTCCCGCTCGGAACATCTAAAATTCGGCCGCTGTTCTGATAAGTCCCACTGTCGCAGTCAAAAATCGCAGCTGATGTCCGATAATTTGAGGTATCGATGCCAAGATAGAGGCGGCTCATTCGGTTTCCTGTTCCATGCTGCGGCTCACAGAGCCGAGAATGCCGTTTACAAACGCACCGGTTTCTTCGGTCTCATATGTTTTCGCCAGCTCTACAGCTTCATTGATTGCAGCGCCCACCGGAACATCGTCAACGTATTTCATCTCATACAGTGCAAGGCGCAGAACCGCCATTGTCATGCGGGAAATTCGGCTCATACTCCATCCATGCGCATTCTGCTCAATCAGCTCATCCAGTTCCTTGAGATGCTCGGCAACTCCTTTCACCACAGAAACGATATAAGAAGTCTGCTGATTGGAAAGCTTTCCGGCATAAACAGCGATTTCACCGCTGATCGAATCCATAATTGCCGCATCTAAGCGGTCGGTTAAAATCTCGTCCGCTTCAAATTCGCGGAATCCCATTTCAAATACTAAATGGAGCGCGATCTCTCTGGCTTTTTTTCTGCTCATCGTGTTCCTCCAAGATTATTATATTTTTTAAGTAAAAGCAGTTTTCGTAATAATTTATTTTACACTTTTTTTCACGCAAGCGCAAGGGAACGAATAAAGAATTGCGAAACATTATAAAACGCGAAGAAGTTTATGCTCCTCCGCGTTTTATTCATACAGGTTATTCCTTTTCCGGTGTTTCAGATGTCGGTAGAACAGCAGTTTCCTCCGGCGCATCAAACATAACGCCGCCTACATAAATATTCACGCACGATGTTTTGAGACCCGTCATCGCTTCAATGGAAGAACGTACAGATTCCTGCACATTTTTTGCAATTTCGCAAATACTATATCCATATTTTGCAAGATAGCAAATTTCCACTTCTACCGTATCATCTTCCCCGAGAACAACATGAACCCCTTTGGAAAGATTCTTCTTTCCGAGAAAGCTTGCAATATCTTTCGTGAAACTGGAATACAAACCGCTAACGCCTTCTGTTTCAGATGCAGCTAACGCAGCAATGGACGCAACGACATCTTCTGAAATCTTAATCGCGCCCTGATCGCCCGCAGTTGTCCAGTAATCCTTGTGATCAGCCATATTTAACGCTCCTTTTCTAGATGATTGCCGCGGCAGTGTCTGTGCTGCGGAAAGCAACCGTAATATACTGTTTGAAAGATTTCTTTCATAGCAGCATACTTATGGGATCATTATATCACAGTATCAGTTAAAAAGCCAAGGTCTAATCACAATTGTCTGCAAGCAATCTTTTTCATCCTGCTTCAACAATTTTAATCTGATTTGCGGTGAGTGCACTTTCTGCAACGACAATATCCCGAATTTTAGAGGCATCGGCTTCAGTAAACCCAGCTGCCGGCGGTGCAATGATGACATTGACGCTTTCTTCGCCTAAAAATACAACTGCATCCTGGTATCCTTTGGCTTTGATAAGACTTTCAATGCGCGCCTCTGTGACAGAATCTTCTGCAAGTTGGGATATCTGTGCATTTGCAAGTTCCCTGCCCTTTTCGTCAGTTTCCTTGTCTTCCAATGTATCTTTCAAAATACTGATTGCTTCGTCTCTTGCCTTTTCTCTTGAAAGGCGGGACTGTGCAAAATAATCCTTTGCCGAAACAGCATCGGCTTTCGTACCGGAACTCGAAGATGCTTCTTCCCCCACCTTTTCTTTTTCCGGTAAATCCTTTTCTTTTTGCTCTACCTGTCCGGCAACCAGCAGATCGTCCGGCGTACTGACATAGCTCCAATTCAAATACACGGCAACGCCGAGCATCAATGCAATAATGCCATATACTGCACCACGTTTTTTCATTTTAGCCATCATAATTCCTCCTCTGTCATTGTTACTGCATTTTGAGAACCGAAATCTTGTCCATGCTGAGACCACATGCGGTGGAAACTGCTTCCGTAATCGCAAGACGAACTGTGGTTTGATCCCCCCCTTCGCATAAAATGACTGCCCCACGGAAGGTCGGACACACGCTCTTAATCTGCACCGGCTGTTCTCCATAATTTCCGTCGGATAATATGGTCAAATTATTTTCATAAGAACTGTTCTCGGTACCGGCGCTGCTTCTGCGAATATCGGATGCATATACGACCTCTTCGGTATCTTCCAGAGCCAGCAGCAATTCTACCTGACCGGCTCCTTCAATCAAGGATAATTTATTTTGCAAATCTGTTTCGAATGCTTCAATGTTAAAATTTTGAAGTTTTCCCGAAGATAGCTGCGTTTTTTCTTCTCCCGGCTCTGCCTCAGACCGGTTATGGGGAGTACCAAGGTAAAGTAAAATCAGCCCTGCCAGGAAAATCAAGAGCGGGTATCTGAATTTTTGAATCCATGGACCGACGTGTGCGGCATAAGCCTGTAACTTAGTCTTCCACATACCGTAAATCCTCCTGTGATATTCCGCATTCCTTTAATATCATTTCTTGCAGCCAACGACGATCTTCGTCTGTCAAAGTTCCCTGGATGGTTGCATTCCGGATCGATACCGTTTGATCTTCTCCAACAGTTGTGTGAATTTCGATATCGCATGGTATATCGCGTTCTTTTGCCTTTCGCATGAAATAAGCCTGAATTTCCTGCGCAGCCGTCTGCTCTATCGCACATTTCTGTTGCTTTTGTGCCTGCGTTACATGTTGTGCAATCGCATCGGTATTTTGGTGCACCCAACGAGGTATAAGATTCACTTGAGCCTTTGAAATAGGATAAAGAAGCGCAAGGATAACCATGATACCGGCTCCAAGACGAACGGTTTCTTTTAGCGCTCCCGTGTGAATCAGTGTCATTGCAATGCCTCCAAAAAGAGCGGCTGCTGAAACACCTAAAATAATAGATTTTAAAAGATCTGTCATATTGGTTTTACCATCATAATTGAAAATACCAGTTCAAAAAACAGAACGGCGCTGCATGTGCCGATCATTCCAAGCATGAGTCCAAAACTATCGCTCAATCCTGCCATGAGTTTTTCCAGCGATCCGCTGCAAATCGGCGAAATTGCCGCTGTACCGGTTTTAAATAGCAGATAGTTTATGCCAACTTGTAAAAAAGGAGCAGCGCAAATCGCCAGAACGCCGAGCATTCCAAAGATGCCAATCGTATTTTTAATTGCAGTCATACCGGCAAGCATAGATTCTGTGGCATCAGAAATAATTCCGCCAACCACCGGAACCGAACCGGATAATGCAAACTTGGCAGTTTTCAGCGTAACTGCATCCACACTGCCGCTGAGCGCACCGGATATAGATAAGTATGCGATGAAGATGGTGAGTATGAATTTGAGGCTTCCGGTTGTTAGCCATTTGACAAAACCTGCCAATCCGCCAAGAATATCATTCCCCAGTGCAGCATTGACTGTAATGATTGCAATATATGCGCAGACCGCAGGCACCAGTAAACTGGTGATAAACCGGATTAGGAGATCCAGCGCGAGCATCGTCGCAGCCTGCGTTGCCGTTGCAGCTGCCGGAGTTCCGGAGGCGGTCATGGCGCCTGCCATAACCGGTAAAAGAGTTGTAGAAAATACCGAAGTCTGTTCCAGCGTCTTAATGCAGAGTGCAAGCATGCCGCGCAGATCATGGAGCAGAATTCCGGTCATCCCCAGTGCACCTGCCATGGTCGTAACGGGAAGCTCGCTTCCGCCTGCAGCTCCGCGCAAACCGTTCAGCACACCAATCATCACAGCAATGAGCAGCATTTTTGTCAGGCTCCTCATTGCGCTTGCGATAAAGCGATGCGTATCAAGCCTTTGCAGCATCTGTGTGATTGCAGTATCCCAGTGATCGGCGGCCTGCTCGGGCGCAATCCCCTGCATCAAATCCCGGGCTTCCTCGGGCAAAGACCAAAACAGTTCTTGCGAACTTGTGTCAATCTGTACATGTTCCTCAGCTGCCTGTGCACGAAAAAGGCACAGCAAAACTGCAATTATGAGCATGAAGATTCGTTTTCGGTTCATATTGCATCTCCTATTTCAACAAATCTCCAATCAAAGACAGTAATTGATCAAACAATGGCAAGCATGCAGCAAGCGCAGCAACACTTCCGAAGATGTCCAGTTTTACAGCAAGTGCCTGCTGTCCGGCATCCTTGCAAAGCGCACCCGCAACACGCACGACCGCTGCAATTCCGACAGCTTTTGCGACAGGCAGATAAATTTGTTTTGATATTCCCGAAATATCCGCTATGCTTTTCAGCTTTCCTGCAAACTCGCCAAAAATCTGCACCGTTACGCCCAAAATGCAAATTCCGGCAGCCATTGCGGTGAACAGAGCAAAAACCGGTTGATATTGTTTGATTGTCAGTGTAAGGACTGCTGCGGTAAGCGCAAGTCCAACCCAAGGGAAAATATCCATATTCAGAACCCAAAGACAGATTTCATCATGCTGAACAGATTTCCAATTTCCTGAACCAAAATCATCATCACGACAACCAGGCCAGCCAGTGTTGTCATCAGTGCCTGTTCCTCGCGTCCGGAGCGAATCAAAAGCTGATTAAATACTGCAACCAGAATCCCGATGGCTGCAATCTTAAAAATCAAGTCAATTTGCATTTGCAGCACCTCACAGCATCATGAGCACGGTTACAATTCCGGCGGCAATGCCGCATGTACGATATATACTTCCTTTGGTTTTCAGCTCGCCACAGACATGCACGCGAATCGCTTCCAATCGTGCACGCGTCTGCTGCAAGCCGAATAGCTGCTGCTCTGCCTGATAGCGCCCCAGATAAAGCGCCGCATCGCGCAGAACCGCAACCTCATCCCCCTCAAGCCCCAGTTCTTCTGCCATATCGCGCGCAGTGGTCTGCCATCGATAAGAAAAAGAAAGCCCATCTTCCTGACGGATGCGCCGATCCATTTCGGCAAAAAAGCGCCGGCTGTCCGCACCACCCTCTTGCGTGAGCCTGTAAATCATTTCTGGAAGCGGCGTTTGCCGTTCACTGAGTTCAGCCGCAATGAAATCAATCGCCTGAACGAGTTGCGCAAGTACATTGGCTCTTCGGAGCATCCGCTGCCTTGCGGATAACCCAAGCGCCGTAGATGCTCCGATTACCAAAATACTGCCGATCAACCTAAGCATCAAAATTCCTCCCTTTCTGTACGGTCTGACATATGTATTGCCGCACGCCGTTCGCTTTTCTAATCGTCACTGTTTCCTCAAAAACTTGAAGCGCCAACAAGGATTGATAGAGCGGCCGATGATATAGGTCTGTGATATCTGCGGCATGTGCGGTGGCAAGCACGGAAACGCCGCAATGCCCGGCATATGCAATCGCCTCCACATCCTGCGGCGAAGTCACTTCGTCTAAAGCAATCACCATTGGAGACATGGTTTTCAACAGAAGCATTGCGCCCTGCGCCTTTGGGCATCCGTCCATAACATCCGTCTGTTCCCCGATCTCGAATTGAGGAATGCCGTCTTTCATTGCCGCCAGTTCCCCGCGTTCATCCGCAACCGCAACACGGATGCCTTGTCCGGATATTTGACGGATCAAATCTCTGAGCAATGTGGTTTTTCCGAATCCGGGCGGCGAAAGAATCAGTGTATTTTTCACCGAGCCCTGTGTGAGTACCTGCCGGAGTACCGGCGCTGCGCTCCCCAATGACTGGCAGGCAATGCGCAGGTTTAAGGAAGATATGGTGCGAATCCCTGTAATCATCTGCCTGCCTACAACCGCTGTTCCGCATATCCCGAGACGATGCCCACCGGAGAGCGGGAGATACCCCTGCGCGAGCGTTTCTCCATAGCTATGTACGGAATATCTTGCCGCACGGCTTACGGTTTCACGCAGATCCTCTATGCTGATTCGGATCCCCGGGATCTGCTGCTCACAACCATCCAGAACAGCAGAAATTGTATGTCCTGCACGCAGATGCAGTTCTTCGCAAGCTTCCTTTTGCCAGTCCGGGATGTTCAGCGCGGCATTTTGCAGGCGCGGCGGCAGGCAGGATACTGCATCTGTAAAACATTGTATTTTGGATTCCTTCATTTTCATCACCTGCCTTATCTTATGAGAATCAGACAAGCTATATGACCAGATTTTTTTGTCGAATCCCTTGACAAAGGTGATTTCGGTTTGTATAATACATACATATATTGCAAATGCGATGAAAGAGGAAGTAGTCAATCCATCAGCGACTTTCAGGGAGCATCCGTCTCGACTGCAAGCGGGTGCAGACGCTGGATTCATGAAGTTCCCTCTTGAGCTGTAAAGCTGAAACCCTTTGTGCAGTAGGCTTTGCCGGATTCCTTCCGTTATCGGGATACGATATGTCTGTATCGGAATTAAAGTGCGGCGTAATGCCGAATACGGGTGGTACCGCGGAAGTGTTTGTCTTTCGTCCCTTTTGAGGACGGAGGACTTTTTTTATACCAGAATCCTGCGTAAACTGCGTATTTTACACACTACTCACACTTTTGTAAAGGAGATCTATGGTATGATTATTGTAATGAAGAATGGCGCAACAGAAGACCACATTGCCGAGCTTTCCAGCTGGCTGACCGGGCGGTTCGGGATTCATGTAAACCCCATCTACGGCACAGGTACAACGGTTCTGGCCTTGATTGGCGATACAGCATCTGTGGATAAAGATGCGCTGCTGCGTGATGAGTATGTTGAACGGATTACCAAGGTGCAGGAACCTTTTAAGCTGGCAAACCGCAAGATGCATCCGCAGGATACCGTAGTCGAAATTGGCAAAGGTGTCGCTGTCGGCGGCAAAAAAATTGTTGTCATGGCTGGACCGTGTTCCGTGGAAAGCGAGGAACAGATTATTGACGTTGCCAAGCATGTCAAGGCGCAGGGCGCCAGTGTACTGCGCGGCGGCGCATGGAAGCCGCGTTCCTCCCCGTACTCTTTCCAGGGTTTGAAAGCTGAGGGTCTGGAGCTTCTGCACAAAGCGCATGAAGCAACCGGATTGCCGGTTGTCACCGAAATCACAAACCCGGCGCATATCGAGCTCTTCATGGAAAAATGCGATTGTTTTCAGGTCGGCGCGCGCAATATGCAGAACTTCGAACTTCTGAAGGAACTCGGTCAGACCGACAAGCCGGTTTTGCTGAAACGCGGTTTTGCCAACACCATTGAAGAATTCCTGATGTCTGCCGAGTATCTGATGGCGGGCGGCAATGAAAACGTCATTCTGTGCGAGCGCGGAATTCGTACCTATGAAACTTACACCCGCAACACACTCGATATCTCAGCGGTTCCTGTACTCAAGCGAATCAGTCATCTTCCGGTTATTGTAGATCCCAGCCATGCGGGAGGCATCTATTGGATGGTTGCACCGCTTGCACGTGCTGCGATTGCGGCTGGTGCAGATGGTCTGATGATCGAAGTGCATAACGATCCTGCGCATGCGCTTTCTGACGGCGCGCAATCGCTGACTTATGAATCCTTTGAAGAGACTATGGATTCTTTGCGTGGAATCGCAAACGCAGTCAACCGAGAGATTTAAAAGGAGTTATCGTCATGATAAAACAATTGACGCTCACCGGATCTGCCGGAAAATCAGATATTTTAATTGGTACTGGTTTGCTCTCTCAGGTTGCTGTACAGTGTGCGCAATATTTTTCTCCAAGTCGGGTTCATATTGTAACCGATTCTACGGTTGCTCCGCTTTATCTTCAAAAAGTGCAGGATCAGTTTACTCTGCCGGTATCGGCATCCATAATTCCTGCCGGTGAGGAACACAAACGGCTGTCCACTGTAGAAACCCTGTATCACGATTTCCTGAAAAACGGGTTGACCCGCAAAGATCTGATTCTTGCGCTCGGCGGCGGTGTGACCGGCGATATTACCGGATTCGCGGCAGCAACTTTTCTGCGCGGCATCCCGCTCTGTCAAATTCCAACTACCCTGCTTGCGCAGGTCGATTCCTCCGTGGGCGGGAAAACCGCAGTCGATTTGCCGGAGGGCAAAAACCTAGTCGGTGCATTCTATCAGCCTCGGTTGGTCTTAATCGATCCCGAAGTTCTTTCCACATTGCCGGAGCAGATTTTTGTAGATGGTATGGCTGAAGTTGTGAAATACGGCTGCATCAAAAACCGTGGTATTCTGGATATGGTTCGAATGCCGCGATATAAAGAACAGATCAGCGAAATCATTTATGAATGCGTTAAAATCAAGCGTGATGTTGTCGAGGTGGACGAACACGACACCGGGCTCCGTATGATTCTAAACTTTGGACATACCATTGGTCATGCAGTCGAAAAACTCGGGAATTATACTACATTTACTCATGGACAGGCAGTTGCAATCGGTATGGTTGCTGCAATGAAGCTATCGCAGGCGCTTGGAGAAACGAATGACTTGGATTATTATTTGGCTTCTCTCTTAAAGGAAATTGGTTTGCCATCCGATTTGCCTTATGAGCAGGAACAAATCTTCCATGCGCTGCTCTCAGATAAGAAAAAAATGGGCGATGCGATCAACTTCGTTTTCGTCCGCTCGCTTGGTCGCGCAGAGATTGAAAAGATTGATGTAGAGGTTCTGCATCAACTCATCCATAAAATTTAAGGAGGCACATATGGGTTCAGTTTGGGGAAATGCGCTTAAAATCTCTATTTTTGGCGAATCCCACGGAAATGGGATTGGTGTTGTGCTCGATGGTTTTCCTGCGGGCATTGTCTATGATGAGGCGTTCATTTTCAGTGAAATGGCTCGTCGCGCTCCGGGAAAAAACAAGCAGTCCACCGCACGTAAAGAATCGGATTTACCCAGAATCCTTTCCGGTATTTATCAGGGATACACAACGGGAACACCGATCTGTGCTGTGATTGAAAATACGGATACCCGCTCGGGTGACTATAAAGATTTCTCTTCTCAGCCGCGTCCGGGACATGCAGATTATACCGGCTTAGTACGTTTTGACGGTTACAATGACCCGCGCGGCGGCGGTCACTTTTCAGGGCGTCTGACAGCGCCGTTGGTATTTGCGGGTGCAATGTGCAAGCTTTACCTTCAAACAAAAGGGATTACCGTCGGGGCGCACATTCAGTCTATTGCTCAAATTCAGGATACGCCGTTTGATGATGTGGAGGTCAATGCAGAGCAGCTGAACGCGCTGCGCTTGCAGACCTATCCGATTGTCAATCCGCTTGCGGAAAAAGCGATGCTTTCTGCTATTGAGGAAGCGCGTCTCGATCAGGATTCGGTCGGCGGCGTCATCGAATGCGCCGCAGTCGGAGTTCCTGCGGGGCTTGGAAATCCCATGCTCGATACGGTAGAAGGCCGCCTGTCTTCCCTGCTGTTTTCCGTGCCAGCAGTAAAGGGTGTGGAATTTGGCGTGGGGTTCGGTTTTGCAGAGTTTCGCGGGTCTCATGCAAATGATACCTTTATGCTCACCGACGATGAAACGGTTGTGACAGAAACCAATAACAACGGCGGCGTATTAGGCGGTATTACGAGCGGTATGCCGCTCATATTCCGCACTGCCATTAAACCGACTCCTTCAATTTCTAAAACGCAGCGCACACTCAATCTTGCAAGCGGTGAAGTCGAAGATCTATGCATTCATGGGCGCCATGATCCCTGCATTGTGACGCGTGCTGCACCGGTGATTGAAGCGGCGGCAGCCGTCGCATTGACCGATCTCTATCTGGAGGGTTATGGCTATGCGGGAACTAAGTGATATCCGTCTGGACATCAACCGGGTGGACCACGAAATCCAAAAGCTGTTTTTGGAGCGGATGTCGTTGGCAGAACAAGTAGCAGACTATAAAATCACAACCGGTGACAAAGTGCTGAAACCGGATCGGGAACAAGCGCTGCTTGATATGATGCGCGAGCAGGTGCCGGAATATCTGGAGCCTGAATATGTGTCCATGCTGAAAGGGATGATTCGTGTCAGCCGGATGCGACAGTACAGCCGGATTCTTGAAAAAGATCCATCCAAGCTGTCCTTGCCGCTTTGCAGCCGAACCAAACCCCAAACCGTGGTCTATCAGGGATTGCCGGCCTCTTATCAGGCGCAAGCCGCCCACCATATGTTTCCGGATGCTGCATCCATCGACCATGTTGCAACTTTTGAGGATGTTTTCCGCACGGTTGCTGAGGGGCGTGCCGATGTGGGCGTCTTGCCCGTAGAGAATTCTTCCATCGGCATCATCAACGAAGTTGCCGACCGGCTCGTTCAATATAACCTCTTTATCTCCCATTCCCATGTAAATTACATCCATCACTGTCTGGCTGGATGTCAAAACGCAAGCATGGAAACCGTGAAGCAGGTGTATTCGATTGAACCGGCGCTCGACCAATGCCAGCGGTATCTAAAGGAGCATTCGTTCGAGTGCTGCAAAGCTGCAAATACTGCGGTTGCTGCGCAGCAGGTACGGGACTGGAACGACCCCGCGCGTGCCGCAGTCTGCTCTCGTGCTGCGGCAGAGCTGTATGGATTAAAGGTTTTGGCATCCGAGATTAACGATGATAAAACCAACCAAACCCGCTTTATCGCCATCAGCCGCTCCCTTTCGGCGCAGCCGGAGGATAACCGGGTCAGCATTATCTTTACACTATCGCATCGTCACGGCACCTTAGCCGCCGCATTATCGATGTTCTCCGATCACAATATGAATTTAACCGAAATTCATTCCCGCCCCCTGCCGGAAACTCCGTGGAATTATCGGTTTCATGTAGATCTGGAAGGCAGTTTAGCCAGTGATAACGTGCGGTCGCTGATTTATCAGCTGTCCGAAGAACTGGAATCCTTCCGGCTGCTCGGCAGCTATCGTATTACGCAAACTCAGGATCAATAAAGAGGAATATCTATGAAAATCAATCAATCTGCCGGTCTGCATGGCATCATCACGGTTCCCGGTGATAAATCCATTTCTCACCGGGCGATCATGTTGGGTGCACTTGCAGACGGCACGACCCGCATTACCGGCTTTCTGATGGGTGAGGATTGCCTGTCCACCATTGACTGCTTCCGAAAAATGGGGGTTGAAATCGAAGTCGGAGAACGCGAAGTCCTTGTGCACGGCGTCGGTCTGCACGGCTTAAAGCAGCCCGCAGAGCCGCTTTATACCGGCAATTCCGGAACAACCACACGCCTGCTCTGCGGAATTCTCGCAGGTCAGCGTTTTGAGGTACAGCTCTCCGGAGATGCCTCCATTCAGAAGCGTCCCATGGGTCGTGTCATTACGCCGCTTCGTGAAATGGGTGCAAAAATCGAAGGCATCCAAGGAAACTACTGCCCGCTTACCATGTATCCCAGTACGCAGCTGCACGGAATTACATACGAACTTCCGGTTGCATCTGCGCAGCTCAAAAGCGCAATCCTGCTTGCCGGACTATATGCTTCCGGTCAGACCTGCGTTGTGGAACCCGCACCCTCCCGCGACCATACCGAACGGATGCTGCATGCGCTCGGGGTTTCAGTAGAAACCGATGGAAACGTAATCTCACTGACCCCGCCTGCCCGCTTAACCGCAAAGGATGTGACCGTGCCGTCCGATATCTCTTCCGCTGCTTTCTTTCTGGTTGCCGGTGCAATCGTTCCGAATTCCGAACTGACCATTCAAAATGTCGGTGTGAATCCAACGAGAACCGGTATTCTGGATGTGCTCCGCGATATGGGCGCGGATATCACCATTTCAAACTATCGGGATGATGTGGAGCCTATCTGCGATTTGACCGTCCGCTCCTCGAAGCTGCACGGCACGACCATTGGCGGAGATGTAATCCCCCGTTTGATTGACGAACTGCCGGTTCTTGCTGTCGCCGCCGCATTTGCAGAAGGTCAGACCGTAATCCGCGATGCGCAGGAACTCAAGGTAAAAGAGTCCAACCGCATTGCTGCAATGGTTTCCGAGCTTTCCAAAGCTGGCGCTGCGGTATCGGAAACTGCAGATGGTATGGTGATTGACGGCGGCAAGCCACTGCACGGCGCGGCATTTGAAACCTACAACGATCACCGCATTGCGATGAGCATGGCGGTGTGTGCATTAGGATGCACCGAGCAGAGTGAGATTCTGCATCCGGATGTTGTCGCAATCTCTTACCCTGATTTTTTTGATACGCTTTCCACATTGGGAGAATGAGTTATGGTCTATTCATTTGAAGAATTCAAAGCATTCCAGCCATCACGCCCAACCTACGGCTTGTTCGGCTGGCCGCTTGGACACACCATGAGCCCCGAATTGCATGCGCAGCTGTTTGAATCTGCTCATGTGGATGCCGATTACATCGCGGTCGCAGTACCGCCCGAGCATCTTCCGGAAGCAATGCAGATCGCAAGGCAGAAATTACAGGGGATCAATCTGACAATTCCGCACAAAAAGGATGTCATTTCCCTGCTTGATGCGGTGGATCAAAGCGCATTGGATCTGCACTCGGTCAACACGGTTTGCTTCAAAAACGGAGAGGCAATCGGCTACAATACCGATATTTTTGGGTTTGCGGCAACCCTTGAAAAGGATGGCGTTGAACTGAAGAATCGAAAAGTTGTGCTGCTTGGTTATGGCGGAGTTGCTGCGGTGATGGCATATCACTGCGTACAATCCGAAGCACATCTATTCATCACAGGCCGCAATCTGGAAAAAGCCGAGGTGCTCCGCGCACAGCTTCTGGCTTCATCCCCGCAGGCGAAAATTGAGGTGTGCTCCAGACGGCATATCCCGCGCGATGCGCAAATTGTTATAAACGGAACTCCCATGGGGATGTTTCCGCGCGAGGAACAGAAACCACTATATTTCCTGCCCCGAAAAACTGAATATGTATTTGATGCCATTTACAATCCGCCGATGACCTCAACCATGCGGCTTGCTGTAAATAAAAAAACTGTTACAAGAAACGGACTTTATATGCTTGTGATGCAGGCGGCTGCAGCACAAACAATTTGGAACGGTACGCAGTTTGAAACGGCAGTTTGTGACACCATCTGCCGCCGCGTTCTTGCTAAAATGGCAGTAAAGCGGCTGCACGAAAAGCATCATAAAAAGAATATCGTTCTTTGCGGATTCATGGGCAGCGGAAAAACCACGGTAGGACGCAAAATAGCACGCCTGACCGGTCTGCCCCATATTGACGCAGATCACTATTTGGAAGAGCAGGAAGGCCGCAAAATTTCTGATATTTTTCAAGCGCAGGGAGAGCAGGTCTTTCGAGATCTGGAAACGCAGTATCTGCGTAAAATCTGTTCTTCCGAAGGTGCAGTCATTTCACTTGGCGGCGGTGCTGTACTGCGCTCGGAAAATGTGAAAATCATCAAAGAAAACGGTTTTCTCATCCATTTGGATACGCCGTTCTTCCGAATTGTCAAAAATCTTTCCAATTCAACACATCGCCCGCTGCTCGATCAAAGCGATGATAAACTTGCAGAAACGCGCCGATTGTACAATGCACGTAAAAATATTTATTGCCGCGTTGCAGATCAATCGGTTCGGAGTCCACGTCTCAGCGAACTGATCGACCGTCTGCTGCAATCCATCTGAGTCCGGCTGTATTCCGAACACATCCGGCACTCCTGTATCTTGAAGAGGTATTTGTTTTCATGAAATTTTCCAAGGCAAAACGTTTGATCGCCGCATGTCTGGTGGGCGCAGGCATGCTGTCCGGCTCTGCCACGGCGCTTTCCGGTGGTTTTACCTATACTTATCCGATTGGCGCGGGCACCACATATATGCGTCAGGAAGGCTACAATGCCAGCGGTCTGCAAAAAGCGTCTGTCATCACCTATCAGCCAAATGAATCAGTCTCTCCGATCGGTGTGCGCTCGGGAGAGCAGTTTTATGGCAGCCGCCAGACGATTTCGCAAGCCGCATCTTCGCTGGAAGCGCAAGGCTACAATGTTATCGGCGGAATCAATGCCGACTTTTTCTCGTTTAGTGACGGTGTTCCAACCGGCCTCTTTATCGATAACGGGCGCGTCATCACCTCCACCGATTGGGAGGCGGCAGTTGGCTTTATGGCAGATGGCTCCGCCATTATCGGTGATCCGATCTCGAATATTTTGGTTTCTGGTGAAAGCGGAAAAATTGCAGTATTCGATTATAACAAGACCCGAACCACACGCGGTCTTTGCCTGCTCGACCGGTATTACTCAGATACCACGCACTTTGGTTCGCCGGGACAGAGCATCATCATGGAATATGAAGATTTTTCCACGCTGAAAATTGGTCAGCCAATCACATTGACTGTGGTGGATAAGGTATCCGGCAGTTCATCGTTTGAAATCGGAGAGAATCAGATGGTGCTTTCCCGTCGGGACGATTGCACCAGTATGCCATGGATTGATTTCCAAATCGGAGAACGTGTTACCATTGATTTTCAGACGAGTGACCCGCGTTGGGGCGAAGTGCAGTATGCAGTCGGCGGCAAGACGCTGATCTCGAACGGCAACGTCACAACGAACGGAATCGATTCGGCGTCCTCCCTGACCGCGCGCTCTGCGGTCGGCGTGAAAAGCAACGGTACGGTTGTGCTTTACGAGGTAGACGGCAAACAGTCCAGCTACAGCAAGGGGCTGACTGCCAAGCAGCTTGCCGATGAGCTGACCAGCCTGGGCTGCGTCTCTGCGCTTGCGCTCGATGGCGGCGGCTCTTCTGCAATGACGATTCAAAATCCGGCGTCAGGAACCGTGTCCACGGTAACGCGCCCCGCAGACGGCAGCGAACGCAAATGCTCAACCTACATCTTTCTGGTAAATAACGCTTCCTCGGATGGGGTTCCGGCATCGATTCATCTGGAACCGGTCAGCCGTTATGTCCTGCCCGGCGGTTCGGTAAAATTTTCAGCCACGGTGCTTGACGGGGCATTTCACAAGACAACCGCCTCCGATGAAATCCTCTATACTGCCTCTGCCGGCAGTGTGCAGAACGGAACCTATACCGCACCGACTGTGCCGGGCAGCGTTACCGTTTCGGCTTCTTCGGGTGCCGCTGCAGGAAGCATGGATTTGTATGTCACCAATGAACCGACTTCCATGGCGCTGCTGAAAAATGGCACGGCAGTTTCCTCCCTTTCTATGAAAGCCGGCGATACCACGCAGATTGACGCCGTCGTATACCGCAACGGAGTTTCCATTGCTTCTGTTAACCCGCAAATGGTTTGGAGCGTTTCCGGAGGGATTGGCACGATTTCAAATTCCGGTCTTTTTACCGCAGCGAAATCCGGCACCGGAACAATCAATGTCTCCTGCTACGGTGTTTCCAAGTCCATTTCTGTCTCGGTTGGGATGGGAGAGCCGCAGGAACTTACCGTAATCGCAGATTTTGAGGACGGACAGCCGCTCAGCAGTCCGGATGCTACCCTGTCCCGTACAACGAGCGGTGCAGATGTCGCACGTGGATTCGACGCATTGCAGGCTCAGATTTCAGGCGGTGCAGTGAATGTTGCCATCCCCGCAGCAGATACCGCAGAACGGTCTGCACTGACGCTCTGGGCAAAGCTGTCAGCCGGCAGCGGTGATTTGCAGGCAGTCTTTGAAACTGCGGCAGGCGAACCTCTCACCGTTCCGTTCAGCACCTCTGTGCAGACCTCGTATCGTCAGCTCAAAGCAGAGGTTCCTGCCGATGCGGTACGGCTGACCGGTCTGCATTTCCAAGCAAACGGTGCGGCTACCTTGTGGTTAGACCATATCCTGCTCAGCGAATATGCAGTTACCAATACAGATGCTCCCTCTATTACGATTACAGACAACAAAACTGCGGTTAATGCCGGAGAATCTGCTTATATTACCGCAAAGATCTTACAAGATCACGGTGCTGCACCTGTACGTCCGAACCGTGTGCGTGCATATATCGATGGGAAACTATCCTCTGCGACCTATCACACGGCTTCGGCGGCAATTGACGTGAAAACCGGCAGCCTGTCCGCCGGAACACATGTGATTGTGTTGGAGGCTGAAGATGATGCAGGAAACCGCAGCCGCAAGTCGGTTACTGTCACGGCGGGTACACGCACCAACAGCAAGTTTACCGATATCAGTACTTCATGGGCGGCGGGATATATCAATCTCCTTGCAGACCGCGGAATTATGAGCGGCGAACAACTCGCAGACGGCACCATGCGTTTCCATCCAAACAACAACCTGCGCCGCAGCGAGTTTGCGGTGCTAATGGCAAAGGTTCTGGAACTCGACACCTCTTCGGTTGGAAACCTGCCGTTTGATGACGCCGCCTCCCTGCCCCAGTGGGCAAAGGCGTCGATTGCAGCAGTCACCAAAGCAGGCGTGATGAGCGGGCAGTCCAATCCGAATACCGGAGCGGTAAACTTCAACCCGAACGCGGAAATCACCCGCGCAGAGGTGATGAGCGTCATTTCGAGGTGCCTGCCGCGCGGCTATGTTACCAAATCGGAGAAATTTACAGACGCCTCCTCCATTCCCGCATGGGCGAAGTCCGCAGTGAGCGACGTAACTTCTGCCGGAATCATCAACGGCTACACGGACGGTACCATCAAGCCGAACGCAAAAATTACACGTGCAGAAATTGCTTCTGTCATCTGCAACTTCAAATAAACGCCAAAAGACATGAAAAAGAGCACCCCACTTGTAAGACGGTATGAAATACCATCAGCAAGTGGGGTGCTTTTTGTCAATCAGCGCTCAATCATACGCAAGATAAATGATATGCAATCCAAATCATCCCGGCAAAGCCTAGTATAGCAACGATGCAATTGAATAAATTATCAGTTCTTCCACTGCTATGTTCTTTATTTGAAATGCTTTTTCTCTGCGCATTGCTGCGCGGTCTATGCTTTTGCGATTCATCAAATGCCTGTTTGTAGTGAACATACCCATCGATTCCTTTTCCGTAAAAGCCGTAATCATTCTTTTTCATATAAAACCACCTCTTCTTATCACAGAAACCGCCTGATCGGCAGTACCAACACGCGCAGCAAAGCGTATAGAATCCGTTTCATTAGAGGAAGTTCTGCCGGGGAAAACGCTTCCCCTTTTTGATATTCACCGTTTTCATTCATGATGCAGCTATACTTCTTATCCTCTGCAATTTGTCTGCGTATCTGTGCATTTAATGCCGTAGAATCCACCACCAACATCAATTCTGTATCCTGATATGTACTTCTCATATCCATATTATACGAACCAACGATGCTCAGCCGATCATCCAGTACCATTAACTTGGTATGCGCCGATTGCACTCCGGCATGCTCATAGACTTTTACGCCGGCTTTCCGGATATTGTCCTTTTCATTCATATAGTCTGCGCATCCCCATGGATTTGCACCGCTCGCAACATGGTTTGTTATAATCTCAATCCCAGTCCCTTCTGCAACCAGAGTTGTGATATCTCTATACATTTCCTTGCCGCAAATAATATATGGCGTATAAATCGTCACATCTTTTGCATCAGACATCAACTGGGTAAGCGCATACCACATCCAAGGCTGCTTGTTTTCCGGTTGAATCGGATTTGTCAGTAAATTGACCCGCTTGGTTTCCATCGTATAAGCATCAAAATCCCATGGCTGAAACGCCTCCGGAAAGCGGATTTGCAAATCAGCATAGCGTGCGGATAATTTCTTTTGAATATCAGCAAGTTCCTTTGGCGGTATATCTGACAAGGCTTTGCAGCTTGGCAGGTTCCATACGTTTTCAAAGTAGCAGGTTAACTGCGCAAGCGAGGTGTCCGGCGCATTTTCCTGACATACAACAAGCAGTTCCGCATCTACACTGCATTTTTCAGGCGTATACGCTCCAAGAAACAGGTCTGAAGTGTTGCGCCCGCCAAGCAGATACCGTACTCCATCACAAATTAAATATTTATCATGCAGCCGCGCCTGCAAGCGGTGAGGCATACGCAAATCCACCGGATTATAAATGCGCAGTTCCACATTTTCATGACAGGACAATGCCTGAAATAGCGGTTCTCCATTGACATCCAAGAATCCGCTGCCACCATCAATCAGCACGCGCACATGTACTCCGCGTTCCGCCGCTTGATATAAGGCAGAAATCACATCTATTCCGGATTCATCGGTATTGAAATCAAATGTTGACAGAATAATCTCGTGCTGTGCCGTATGGATGAGCTGCAGCCGGCTCAGCAGCGCGTCCTGTGCAGTAGCGATATACGCCACACGTTCAGGACCTACGTCCGTTCCATAAAAATCTCGTTCCGATAGGTTTTGCGCAAAATCATCCGATACTTCCTGATGCTTCACATATGGAAGCGTAACTGCCATGAGATAGGCTCCCAGAATAAGCAGGGCAGCAAAACACACATGGCGCAGACGGAAACGGTTTTTGACCGACATAGCAATTCCTTTCCAGAAAAGTGGCACCGGCACAGAAAAAATATGCCTTTCTATACAAAACAGTATAGCAGAAAATGCGAAACCCGACAAGTATCGCGCTTTTGCGTCAACCCTTGGATTCTATAAAATAAGGCAGCCGTCCATCGACTGATGAACGACCGCCTTATACGGTGAAACGAATCGCTTTTCTACATACCTTTGGCTTACAAGTTCTTTACGAACAGGCATCGAATTGCATTGAGTACTGCAAGAATCATTACGCCGACATCGGCAAAAATCGCCACATACATGTTGACTTCCCCGAAAGCGCCCAACAGCAGGCAGGCAAACTTAATTCCCAACGCCAAAACAATATTCTGATAGACGATTCCCATGCACTTTCTTGATATCTTAATCGCTTTGGAAATCTTCATCGGATCGTCATCCATTAAAACGACATCTGCCGCTTCAATCGCTGCATCCGAACCCATGGCGCCCATCGCAATCCCAATGTCTGCTCTGGACAGAACCGGAGCGTCATTGATGCCGTCTCCAACAAATGCCAGTTTGGATTTTCTGTTCTTTTGCGCAAGCAGCTTTTCTACCTTGGATACCTTGTCTGCCGGAAGAAGTTCACTATAAACTTGATCGATTCCAAGAGAATCTGCCACCTGATTTGCCACCTTCTGCGCGTCGCCGGTCAGCATTACCGTTTTCTCAACCCCTGCCTTTTTCAAGGCTGCAATCGCTTTTGCCGCGCTTGGTTTGACCACATCTGAAATTACAATGTGACCCGCATACTTTCCGTCGATTGCCATATGGATGATCGTTCCGGTACTATGACATTCCCGATAGGCAATGTGCAGCGACCGCATCAGCTTATCATTCCCCGCTGCCACTTCCAAGCCATCCACTTTCGCAAGGACACCGTTGCCGCTGATCTCCCGAATATCACTTACCCGGGTGCGGTCCGGCTCTGCTCCATATGCACGCTGCAAACTTTTGCTGATTGGATGCGAAGAAGCGCTTTCTGCCAGTGCGGCATATTCAATCAGCTTTTCATATTCCATTTCATTGTGATGGATACCATTGACTTCAAATACCCCTTGTGTCAGGGTACCCGTTTTATCAAAGACAACGGTTTTCACTTGCGACAGTGTTTCCAGATAGTTTGAGCCTTTTACCAGAATACCTTCCTTGCTTGCGCCTCCAATTCCGGCAAAAAAGCTGAGCGGAATACTAATAACAAGCGCACAGGGACAGCTGATAATCAAAAAGGTCAGTGCTCTGTAAATCCATGTTCCCCAGTCGGCAGGCAGACCCATGCCAACCATACGAATCAGCGGCGGGAAAATTGCCAATGCCAATGCGCTGTAACAAACAAATGGGGTATAAATTTTGGCAAATTTCGAAATAAAGTTCTCCGATCTGGATTTTTTCGAGCTGGCGTTTTCAACCAAATCCAGAATCTTAGAAACTGTGGACTCGCCAAATTCTTTGGTCGTTTGGATTTTGAGCACGCCGGTCATATTGATACAGCCGCTGATAATCTCATCTCCGGCTTTCACTTCCCGCGGAAGGCTCTCACCAGTCAGCGCACTTGTATTCAGGCTGGCATTTCCTTCTAAAATAATTCCGTCGATCGGAACCTTTTCCCCCGGCTGCACCACAATCACGCTGCCGATTTCTACTTCATCTGGGTCAACCTGCTCCAGCTTACCGTCCTGCTCAATATTCGCATAATCCGGCCGAATATCCATCAGTTCGCTGATATTACGTCGGCTTCTTCCCACAGCGTAAGCCTGAAACCATTCTCCAATCTGATAAAAGAGCATCACGGCGATTGCTTCAAAATAATCCCCGTTTGAATAAACTGCCAAAACCATCGCGCCGACTGTCGCGACTGCCATTAAGAAGTTTTCATCAAACACCCGACGGTTTTTGATTCCTTTCAGCGCCTTTTGCAGAATATCATAACCGATAATAAAATAATCGATTAAATAAAGCGCAAAACGTACCCAGCGTCCCGCGGATGGAAAAATGGCTTCATCAAGCGCCACAAAAATCTCAGCGGGAAGAAATTGCAGTCCAAACAGTATCGATGCCGCAGCCAAAATCCGAGACAGCATTTTTGTTTGCTTCTTTGTCATATTGCCCTTTCCCCTGCCCGAAGCCAATAAAAATCCAGCAGAGGCGAGAATCACAACCGCAAGCAGCAAATTTACAATCAGTTCCTGCATATCCGCCACTCCTTTCAAAATATATTTAATTGTTTTATCGTTTATTCTAACAAACGGCACGCTCAAAATACCTGTAACAGCATTTTAAGAGTGCCGTTTTGAGAACATACAATGAGAATTTACAGGAAAATTTCGCAATCGGGTTCTACCTTTTTGCAGGCAGTGCGCACACGTTCCATAACATCCTTCGGCTCCTGTCCATCCTCGAATGTAACAATGATTTTCTGCGTCATAAAATTTACCGTCGCATCCTGCACACCCTCAGTCTTGCGTGCAGCATCCTCCATCAGGTTGGCACAGTTTGCACAGTCTACCTCAATTTTGTAAGTCTTTTTCATGATAAGCATCCTCCTGAAATTTTCTTAAACTCAACAATTAAATGCTTGTTTAATCATTGTGTCTGTAGTATAATACAGATACGAAAAGAAGTCAATACCCCCAAATTATTTTTTCCAAAAAAGATTGAAACATTTCCAACCAAAAGAAACCGAGGTCAAAATGATGAAAAGCATACCTTTACCGCACAAACACAACACACAAGCTCTTTCGGACAGCATTCAACAGGAATTGGGCAATATTGCAAAATTTCAGTTAATCGCCGATATTTTCAAACAACTTGGAGATCCCACACGAGTTCGGCTGTTCTGGCTTCTGTGTCACTGCGAAGAGTGCGTAATCAATATTTCTGCCATGCTGGATATGTCAAGCCCCGCCATCTCCCATCATCTGCGTCTCCTCCGAAGCAGCGGATTGATTGTAAGCCGCCGGGATGGAAAAGAGGTCTATTACCGTGCAGCGGAAACGGAACAAAGCCAACTGCTCCACAAAATGATTGAGCAGGCGATCGAAATCACCTGCCCCAGCTGAATGATTAAACTCTCCGCATTATTCCGACGATTTCCCATGTACGATATGCAGAATATATACCATACCACAGAGCAGCGCAATAATGCCTCCGATCATCTGAATGCCAGTGATTGCGCTTTGTGAAAGCATGATATAACGCTCCTGCTCCATAATACCACTGAATAAGCAGTAAGCGCCCCCATACAATTCTCCCAAGGGTACCGAAAAAAACAGAAGGAGAATGCCAACGATCGTACCCGCAATACAATTCCTTTTCATTTTATACCTCCGCAGTATCAAAGATTGATGCGCACTCGTTACCCCGCGCTAACCAAATTATATACCCAGTTTGCTGCAAATGCAAGTGTGCGGATTTGATTCTTTATACTCCAACAGAAAAAAGTCCGAATACATCATTCATGGATGATGTATTCGGACTTTTAGAGCTTGGTCCGAGTGACAGGACTTGAACCTGCGGCCTCTTGACCCCCAGAAAAGATTTCCTGATTTTCAGCAACTTATCTTATTAAATATCAGCACAAATTCCCGATTTTATCCGATTTTAAAAACATTTTATCAAACACTATTCTCTACATTCCAGATAAAATAATGGGCAAACAAAGGGCAGAGTGCAGGCTTTTTTCACTTCACAACCTGATCGAGCAGCGCGAACACTTCCCCGCGCGTGATCTTATCGTCAAACCGTTCCTCGTGAATCACGATGCCCTTTTTCCGCAGGCTGTCGTAGAACTTCTGCGCCCAGTGTTCTTCCTCGTGCTTCTGGATGCCGAGCGCCGCCAGAATCCCGTGTGCATACGCTCTGCCGAACGCCTCCTGCTCTGCCTTGGTGTCAAACGCAGCGCGGTCGGTGTCGTTGTCAATAAACCCAATCTCACAAATCACCGCCGGACAAACCGTCTGGCGGATGAATCCATAATAATCCTTTCCAGAGCCGTTCAGCCGGGTCTTGCAGCCGCGCGAGTTCTGCCCGAGCGCCTTCACCTCAGCTTCAATGCACTCCGCGAGTGTCTTGCCCAGACCGCCCACTTTAGAGTAATATGCCTCGAAGCCGTCGCCGCCGCCCGCGTTCACATGAATATCCACCGCAACCTCCGGGTCAAAGGCATTGCATTCGCGGATTTCTTCGGTCAGCGGATCGTCCTCATCCTTCGTGCGGCTCATGCCGACCTTAATACCGTGCTTTTCCAGT
>JAGZOP010000216.1 GCA_018383195.1 Clostridiaceae bacterium
ACGACATGGGCGTAGAAGTATGCGGCCTGCTGCTGGGCGGCAAGGGCGTAGGCGACAGCATGGCGAAGGAACTGGGCGCATACGGCGCTGATAAGGTTCTGGTATGCGAAGACGACCTGCTGGAAACCTACACCACCGATGCATATGCAAAGGTCATCTGCGACACGGTTATGGACAAGAAGCCGGAGATCATGCTGATCGCGGCAACCAACATCGGTCGTGACCTGGGCCCGCGTTGCGCAGCTCGTCTGCACACCGGCCTGACCGCAGACTGCACCCATCTGGACGTAGACGTAGAGAAGTACGCTTCGTTCCTGAAGGAAGCATCCACTCTGCCGCAGGCACAGCTGGACGCTCTGAATCGTGAAGACCGCAACCTGAAGATGACCCGTCCGGCATTCGGCGGTCACCTGATGGCAACTATCATCTGCCCGCGTTTCCGTCCGCAGATGGCAACCGTTCGTCCGGGCGTTCTGAAGAAGGGCGCATACGACGAAGCGAAGGCAAACGCTGTTAAGGTTGAAAAGCTGGCTGTTTCCCTGTCGGATGCAGACCTGAAGACCAAGGTAACCGAGATCGTGAAGGAAGCCAAGGAACTGGTTGACCTGACCGGCGCTGACGTCGTTGTATCGGTAGGCCGTGGTATCTCCAAGGACGTAGAAGGCGGCATCAAGCTGGCTGAGCAGCTGGCAGCAGAGTTCGGCGGCGTTGTCGGCGGCTCTCGTGCAGCAATCGACTCTGGCTGGCTGTCTGCTGACCATCAGGTTGGCCAGACCGGTAAGACCGTACATCCGAAGCTGTATGTTGCTCTGGGTATCTCCGGTGCGATCCAGCACAAGGCTGGCATGCAGGATTCCGAGTGCATCGTAGCCGTTAACAAGTCTGATTCGGCTCCGATCTTCGACGTAGCAGACTACGGCATCTGCGGCGACCTGTTCAAGGTTGTTCCGATGATGATCGAGGCTGTTAAGGAAGCTAAGGCATCCAAGTAAGCTGAAATCCAAAACGCCCGTTCCAACTGGAACGGGCGTTTTTTCTTACTTTTTGCAGATTTTTTGTTTCATTTGTTCGTACTGCTGCTCGGTCATGCAGATATTTCGCCGGT
>JAGZOP010000217.1 GCA_018383195.1 Clostridiaceae bacterium
TCGACGCGTTGTCATAGTAGCGGCTGTGGTGGTGTGTATCGCATTGCCCCCTGCGCTTGGTTTCGAGAATGTGTTTCAGATGATTAGTTCCTGGTCGGACGACATATTTTTGATGAAGGATAATGCTAATACATTTAAAAATGAATATACACTTCCTGAAAGCTGCGAATATGAAAATCTTGAGGAAGCATTAAAGGAGTATGGAATAACAGCTAATATTGTACCAAGTTGGATACCAGAGGGGTTTATTTTAGATGGCATTATGGTAAATAAACTTCAAGAACCTGAAAGAATTGAGATACGCGCATATTATTTAAATGGGGAGAGAATGATTTCAATTTTTTATAATAGATATAGAGATTCGTTTACATCTTATGAAAAAAACGATTACTCTGTAGAAGAATATTTTATAGGGGGGATAAAACATTATATATTTGATAACTTGGGAAAACAGGTAGCGGTGTGGAGTAACTCCAACATTGAGTGTGCAATTAGTGGAGATGTTTCGAAAATAGAAATAGAGAAAATGCTAGATTCAATTTATGAGGATGGGAAAAATGACTAAACGTAAAATAAAATATTTTTTAGTTCTACTGGTAGTTGCTATACTATTAGCCGTTCCAGTATTGGCATATAGTAATATAGAGTATCGAGCTAGTGAGCAACTCACAAGCTATAGTATGAATGCAAAAGCAACGGGGAATGGCAAAATTGCTATTTCATTTTCTGTAGACGGGACAGGAAAAATGACTCGCATTGGCGCTAAGAAGATTATAGTATACCAACAAATAGGAGGGACCTGGGCACTTGCTAATTCTTTAAATCAAGATGATGCTGGAATGATTTCCATCAATTCTTATTATCATGGGAATACCATATACTATAATGGTATTTCAGGGGAAAAATACCGCATAGAAATTACTATCTTTGCAGAAGATGCTTCTGGATCCGATTCCCGTACGCAAACTTTTTATGTAACAGCTTAAAGAAAGGGGCGTCCCAATCGGGACGCCCCTTTCTTTAAGCTTGACTGGACAGGCAAGGAACGCCGCCTGCCGCATAAGCTTTACCAAGCAGTAGCAAGGAGGGATATGCTTGGGA
>JAGZOP010000218.1 GCA_018383195.1 Clostridiaceae bacterium
CACCCGCTGCGGCGCGACCCGCCTGGAAGGAGACGCGGCTGCGGGCCATATTCCCGGCGACGCCGCCACCTGCACCACCCCCCAGCTCTGTACCAAGTGCGGCGCTGTGATCGAAAGCACCCTGGGCCATGACTATCAGGAAGAAGTGACCACGCCCACCTGTACGAAGATGGGCCATACCACCTATACCTGCTCCCGCTGCGGAGATACCTATGATGGGGACTACACTGACCCCACTGGCCACACCCCCGGCGAGTGGATCGTAGACCAAGAGGCTGCCCAGGGCGTGGAGGGCAGCCGCCACAAGGAATGTACGGTCTGCGGCGAGGTGCTGGAGACGGAGGAGCTGGAACAGCTCTACAACCAGGCCACCACGGATTCCAAGGGCGAAGCTGTGGTGGGCCGCTATCTGGTGATTGTCACCGACACCGGCACCACCGACCCCGTTGCCAAGGCCACCGTCACCCTCCATGGGGATGATACCATCTCCATCCGCCTGCCTAATTCCCGCCTGCTGGACTATGATGACCAGACCACCGTGACGGTCCTGCTGTCTGAGCCGGAGACGCCGGTGGAGGGCATAGAGATCGCCGTCACGGACAAGAACGCCAACACCTGCGGCGGTAAGACGGACAAGGTGGGGCAGCTCACGGTTCCCAGCTCCTCCGGGATCACCAATGAGGACGGCAGCGCCACCGTGGGATGGGAGGACCCGGATGGCAACCGCCACACCTTCACGGTCAAGGTGGAGCGCACCGGGACCGGGCGGCCCATCCAGGGCAGCAAGGTCAGCATGGGCGCCACCGGCAACATCACTGTGATCCTGCCGGACGGCCAGGACATGGATGCCAGGAACCGCGTCACCATCACCGTCACCGACAACGAGAAGTCCCCCCAGCCGGACAAGACTGTAATCGTCAGGGCTGACCTGGGCGGCACGGCCCAGGGACAGACCAACAAGGACGGCCAGCTCACGGTCCCGTCTGTGGAGAGCGCCTACACCGATGATACCGGCACCGCTGTGGTGGGCCAGTACACTGTAATCGTCACTGATACGGCGGAAAAGCCGGTAAAGGGCGCGCTGGTGACG
>JAGZOP010000066.1 GCA_018383195.1 Clostridiaceae bacterium
ATGATGAATTGTAATCTTTGTGATTTTCCCTGTCGGGTTATAGGTTGAATTTTTTCTCGGGTTTTTGTTGGGGGAAATTTTGGTGTATGATACTAATTTGCTGTTGCTCATCGCTTAACCCTCCTTTGGTTCCTCATAAGACAAAGCCTGCGTGCTGTCAGACACGCCTTTTGTGGTTGGGTCGGTTACTACCCCTAGGACAGACAACACCGCAAATAACGCGTTTACAACGGCTAACAGCTTGTTTCCCAGTTCCCCTAAATCCAGCGTGTACCCAAACACCGCCGCTATTACCTGAACCAGTAATAATACGGCCGGGATCAGCGACAGCCAAAACGTCTTATTTTTCAGCCTTACTCTCCAGTTAATGCTCATATGTATCTACTTCCTTTCTCTTGCGGACTGTTCCTTTTCCTCCAAATACGCTTTTGCATAGGTTGAAAGCCCTACCTCTTCGTTTTTCAAGTCCAGTTCTTTCACCTCTTCCCACATCGCGGTGCCGAACCCGTTTCCTCCCAACGCATGGTAGGCGTCATAGATCTCCCGAAAGGACCGGCGCTGATTGTAAGTCACAAATCCCTGAAGCTTGTACTCAGTATGCAACCGTTGGAGCATGTAAAACAAGATCAGCCTTGTCCCCTGTGAGTTCGCGTCCCGTTTTTTGTTTTCTATCTGTTTTTCCCGTTTCTGCTCCTTTAACAGCCACACCGCATATCCCATTACGGCGGTCAGCATGATCCCGAAAGCGGACAATATCAAATCTGTTGCCAATGCTATTCCTCGCTTTTCCACCCCTGCGGGTATTCTTTTGGGGAGAAGTTCGTATCCTGTACGCACTCATACAAAAATCCCTCATACCAGGCGTATTCCCCGGTATGGTACATATCATGCGCCCCCTGCACGGGCACGAACGGCCGGGCCGTTTTTTTCGTCTTCCCGTGCAATGGCCTCCAGAAAGTAAACCATGCTGGATTATCCGGCTTGATGTCCGGGTACACCGCATTATCATGCGCCTGGAAGCATTCCCAGGTCTGGTCGTACCAGTTGCGGATCTCCCCAACCTCATATTTCCCCGGCGCCCAGACTTCATACAAGCCCGAAACAGTCAGTTTTGTATTATCGTCTTTGATTTCCATGGTTGGTAACATCGCTTTCACCATGACAATCATAGATTCCTGTTCGCTAGGGATATATTCAGACTGGGAGGCCTCTCCCTGTTCCTTCTCAGCCAGATAAGCTGCATATTTTTCCTCATCTAATATGGCCTTCCCGCCCTCATATTTGTAATACCCGATTTTCTCCGGCTCCAGTTCTTCCAAAAAGCTGCCCGGTACCTCTATCCCGTCCGGGAATCCGCCTACCGTCGCATACCCGGTGATGTATCCGTCTGTTACTTGTATCTGCATTGTGGTCCCCCTTTTATACTACGCCGTAAATAGCGGCTACTGATAATTCAGTAGTATTTGTTCCGTCATTTCTTTGTGCAGTACACTCAATAAAATTAAAGGTGTTCGATGTATCACTGTCACTTTGAGCATTGAAATAATAATGGGTCATAGTTGGTGTTGCCGTGGAATAGCCGCCTATTCCCCTTAACCATGTATTATAGTTGCACGCTACAATAAGCGTACCAATAGAACTGCCGCTACTTCTGGCTTTTGTAGCCAATAGCAATATCCGATATCGGTTAGCGTTTGGAATTGTAATTTTTCCGCTAGACCAAGTTCCCTCCCATAATACTTTATTCATTCCCAAATGATTTCTTTGCGTTGCTTGGGTAGAAGAATCCGAGGATTCGATGAAAACGCTTTCCCATTCGCCCCATGTACCGCTGTCATTCCTATTTCTGATCCAAAGTTTACTTTCCGCAACCGCAATCTGGCTGATCCAGTTCCCGGACTGGTTATGTGTCACAATCAGTTTAAAGCCACCGTCGTTTCTTGGGGAATGAACCAGGGTTTCTGATGTGCCTTTTGTCGGGGAACGATAGGTTCCCGCCGCCGTATAGTTATTTAGGTCTGAACTTTTGGGAATCTCTTCCGAAACTCCTAGGTTACAGTGCTCCATACTGTTCGCGCTGGGCACTTCCTCCAAAGAAAGCTTGCCATTTCCAGCCAAAGTGGCTAAACCTGTCTTTTCCACCAGTTTCCCGTTCCCGTCTAAGGTGGCAAGACCGTTGGGTTTGCCTTTGGTTGCCTGAAACGCCCTTGCCTGCGCAATCCCGTTTTCCGCTTCAGATACGCCTGCTTCCAAGCTTTCCACCTGTGTTTGAAGCTGGGCAAGGTCAACGTCTTTTAACCGGTCGTACTGTTCTTTTGCATAATCGCCCTGTTCCTTTGCATACCCGCCTTGGGCTTTCGCGTAGTCGCCCTGCTCCTTTGCGTAGGCTGCCCCGGCTTGGGACTCTGCCTGTAACGCCTCAAATTCTGCGGCGCGTTCCTCCTCCGCGGCAGCTCTTGCGGCCTCCGCCCCAGCGCGGGAGCCCTCCGCCTCCTGCCGGGCTGTTTCCTCCTGCTGTCTTTGCTGTTCGCCTAACATCCGTTCTGCTTCGGCTTTTTTTCGCGCCTCCTCTTCGCTTTCCCATTGTTTCATCGAACCCAGCATTTCAACCAAAGCGGAAAATTCATCGCTCCCCTCAATGGCGTCTTCATCCATAATGGATTCTCGGACCTCTAATTTCAGCCCTGTCACCTTCAGTACCATATCGGAGTCCTCAGAAATCCACAGCTCGCATTCTACTAGGCCCCGGCGCTCCAGCGCCTTTGCGGTAATTGGGAAAGAAAGCTTCCCGTTTTTTGCGTCCTCCAAAACACAATTTGAAAAAATCCGGCTCCCGTTTGGGGTCAGCATATAAACGCGTACCTCTTTGCCGGTTAAATCCACGGCGTTTCCTTGTTCTTTTAACTGGACATGAACGGTGCGCGCCGCCGCTTCTCCACGTACAGAAAATAAATGTAGCGCATGATTGTCGTCCCACAATTCCATGCTTACTTCATAGCTCGTCAAATAAGCACCTCCCATATAAAAATGGGGGGATATACTTCCCGCACATCCCCCAATCTCTTGTTACTGGTATTTTTTGCTTTCCCGTTCATATTCCCGTTCTTTGGATTCAATAAACGCCGCGGTCGCTTCGTCCTGTTGAACCGAATGGTCCAGTACCTCTTTTACATATCGCGGCACCTGTACCTCTACCCCGCGTTTAATTTGAAACGTTCTTCCGTTTACCGCAACAAAAACATCGTCCTTGTAGTTTTTATTGTCCTTAAACAGTTTCACGGTTACCGGCTCCTGTAATTCCTTTTCCCGTTTTTGGATCTCTTTGGAAACTGTTTTGGCGGCTGGAGCCGTTTCACCCGCTTTACGGACAATTTCCTGCGCCTTTTTTTCTGCCTCAAGCAGCATGGCGTCAATCTGTTTTTGCACCTCTTCCATAGAAATGGGAGCCGGCGCCAGCTCTGTTTCTTTTGCCATTGATCTTCCTCCTAATAAACTGGGCAGGCAACGGGGCAGCCGCCGCCTGCCTCAAACATCTTAGTTTGCGCCGCTGTTAAAGCTGGAAGCAGTTTCAATGCGTACCATATAGTTTTCCACCAAACGTTCTGCGGTTTTGGTGGATTTCCAGCCTACAGAAGCACGCTGGTTCAACGGGTCGGCAGTCCCGGCCGAGCCAAGCTGCTTGACAATGTGTTCCAGCCCGCCGCCGGTCACTTCGGTAACGCCGTATGCGTTGGCGCCCAGCACCAGGGTGGAGTAAACGTCAACGCTGTCCGAACCGGCTTTTGCAAAAATTTTTGCCTCGGTCGTTTCCACAAACCGCACCTTGTCGATCTTTCCGATCTCCCCTTCAAATTTTTCTTCCGGGGTGGTGTATTTGTGCCAATCTTTCCATTCCGGATCTTCGGTCAAATCATAGGCCACATCCGGGTGGATAATCGCCACATAATAGCCGTCGATCGGCTTGGCAAGCTGGGTCTTCAAAAACCGCGCCGCACGCTTAATGCAGTCTACCGTCATTTTGTTGTCGGCGGTCAGGTTTGCACGCGCAGTGACAGATCCATCCGCGTACTGCACACTGGTGCCGCCGTTTAGCACCTCGCGGGTCACTGTATCCAGGGTGCGCCCCGCCTGGTCGCCTAACAATTCGGTGGCTTGTACCATGTTGTTGTCAATCGCTGTCAAAAGCAGCATGTCCGGCAGCTGAATCCAACCGCCGTACTGCGCGACAGTTGCGGTCACGGTGGAAACGTTCAGCGCCTGACCGTCCGGGGTCACCCCTTCTGTCAATGGAGTGGTTGCTTTGGGCAGCGGAGAATATTTCCGAAACTCAATGGTTTTCCCTCCATTTTTCGGGATCGGGTGTTTCTGGCCAAACTGGTCATGCACCAGGTTTGGGATCGCGTTGTCAATTAAAACATCGCTGTAAAAGGTTTTCATCTCTGCGGTCAGGTTGTTGCCTTCGCCAGAGCTTGTTGTGGTGTTTGCAGCTGTTGCAAATAACTGTAAATTTAATGGGATTTCCCAGATCATTTTTTTCAAAAAATTTCCTCCTTTTTCTGTTTCCGAGCGATTAAAACGAGATTTTTTCCCCGCGGTTTACCCGCCGGATAATCTCCCGCCGGTCGGCGGCGGTCAATTTGCTCACATCGTTTTTCACAATCGTCCCAGCCTGAGAGGAAATGCCGTTTTCGCATGGGCGCCTGCCGCGGGATTGAATGTTGTTGACAACCTGCCTGCTTACTTTTTGTGCGGTAACAGCCATTGCTCCGCCCAAAATCTCATCCATATGCGCCGCTTCAAAGGCTGCTTTCACATCCACCCCTGCGCGCAGAAGCTTGGTAAAATTCGGGTTCTCGCATTCTGTGGAAAAATCAAAATTCGGATAAATCTCCCGCACCTGTTCCGCCTGCGCCATCCACTGGGAATAGGTTTTTTCCGCGTTGCGCCTGGTTTGCAGTTCTTCCTGCGCCTGCCTTAACTGCGCGTTTTCCCGTTCAATCTGGCGGATATGCTTTAGCTGTTCCACGGTAACGCCCTGTTCCATCGCTTCGTCTTCAAAATAGCTGTCGTCCTCTTCAATCGCCTGAACAAGCGCGTCTATGTTCCCGTCAGACACCCCGTATTTTGTCCCTAACAGCTCTAAAACTGGCTGTAGCTGTTCTACGGTATGCTCCAAAGCCTTGTGGTCTTTAAAGCGCTTGTCAAAGGTTTGCTGAAACTTTTCCTGAAACAGGTCCTTGTATTCCCCCTGGATCAGCTTTTCAAATTCGGCTTTCCGTTCCTCCAAGGTGTTGGACGTTGTTTTTGTGGTAGTACCATCGGCGGCATGGTGTTGTGGCTCTTGCGCTGGCCCAGCTTCGGAAGCTGCCGGCTGTTTTCCGTATTGGACATTCGCAAGAGGGTTCGCCCGTTTTCCTTTCCGGGTGTAGGAAGTCTCCTCCCCGCCGCCCGGCTGCGCGCTTCCCGCTTCCCCTGTCGCCGGCGTGCCAGCCGGTGCTGCAGCGCCGTCAAACAGCGTTAAGCAAAGCGGGTACGCTGTGTTTGTGTGTTTCATAAGGTTCTCCTTTTCTTCATGGTCTTTCCCAAGAGTCAGGGTACACTTCCCTATCTTTAAAAGTATCATCTTCCCCCCAGAAAATCACCCTTTGAATCCACAAAAAAACAGACGACCCTTCTTCGGGCCGCCTGTCCGTTTTACAGGGGATTACCCCCGCTTTCTGTTTAAGATCACTTCCACTACCGATTCCCCGTTTTGATCGGCTTGTAACGCCTTGGCTTTCCAGCCATTGGTTGAATAAGCCGACACCTGCGTTTTTCCAAAAACCGTCGCGTATTCATAAACGTCCGCGATCAATTCCGCCTTTTCCTGGGCGGAAGCCTCCCGATAGGCTTGGGTCGCCATCATTTCCCACAGCAAGGAATATGCCTTTTGCCCCTTTGCCTTGGCAAACATGGTGTATTCCTGGGCGGTCAAATCTTTCCGTTGCCCGTCTACTTGAAAATATTTCGCAGCCTTGGAGGGGAATACTCCCGCGTCCCCGGTTTCTTCGTAAATGAACACCAATTCCTGTTCCACAGCCGAAGTTTCAACCGCATTGAGATAACCGGGACTTACAAAATTTTCAAACGCCCGAATTAAAATGTTTTCCTGGGTGTCCTCTCTCCCCCAAAGGTCGATATAAGGCTGGGAAAGCATGCTTGCCGCAGGAATCTTGTTTTGATTCTTTTGGAAGAAGTACTGAAGATCGGACGGAATATCCATATTTTTGTCTGTGTAGGTTGTCCGTCGTGTTCCGTCCACCGTTCTGGCGGCCTGTCCAAATAATGTGGGCACCGCTTGGCCAAAATAGCTGGCCAGCACATTTGCCGCAATGTCAGAAATCCCGTTATCCCCGTAGGATACAGAAGAAAGGGTATCGTTTAGTCCGCTTAACATCGAAAGGCTTAACACTGGCTCCGCGATCATCTGCAAATCCTCTGCAAAGCTGGAAACAGAATAGTCCTCCTGTTCTTCGGTCAGCGTTTCAAATACCCTTGCCCCCACAAACAACGGCAAAGAGGAGGGCGCCAGCCAATCAATGGTATAAGAAATATCCCCAATCTGCAAAGAATAGGGCTGGTAGCCCATGTTTCGGTCAAACTGTTCTTTCTTTTTGTCATCGTCCTCGCCGCCCCGCAGAATCCCAAGCGATTGTAACAGCGCGCCCAAAGCAAATAACACGGTTCCGCTTAGGCCGGAGGCAATGCTGTCAATGTATTCCGCCGCGGTGATCTTTCCTGTTTTCACCTTTTTGGCGCCCATGGTCAAGGAATAAAGAAGCCCCGCCGGGCTGTATTCCACCCCGCGTTTTAATATGTTGACCGGCGTTTTCTTAAATGGCAAAACCCCTTCCACCAAAAGGCCAAGCGCACTGTTTGTTTTTGATAGATGCTGCAACATACCGGCCACTTTAGAAGCGTCCCGGTAGGTCGCTTTCTGCGCCTCTTGGATCGCGTAGTTTCTGGCACGCTCCAAAATTTGCTGGGAAACAAATGCGTTGGGGTCAATCTGATTCGCGGTCATATATCCTGCCAGCGCGGAAACATAGTATCGCTTCAGGAAGATCCTGTCCTCCGCTTCCAATGCATTGAAATTGAATTTCCGCGCTTTTTCCAGTGTTTTAAACGGAAATATTTTCTGATAATCACGGATTACGTCAGACGGATTCATCTTCCCTCCGCCGGCAATAATATCCGCCATTATTTCATAATCCTTTTTGGCAAAGTCAAGGCTCTCTTTTGTCGCCCTGAAAGCTTTGGTGCGCTCTATCTCTCCGCCCGCTTTCCGGTAGACGTGCTCCAAGCCGGTAGCAATCAGGTTTTTCATCTTAACCGCCGGCAGGAACACGGCGTTCCCAGTAAGGTTGCGCACATGGGTGCGCGGATTTCCAAGCATTGATAAATACCGCCATGCGTTCCATTTATCTGCAAAGGTAACAGGAAGCCGGCTTGCCAACTGCCGGTAAATATCCTCCGCCGCCCGGTCAATTTCCTCCCGCGTTTTGCTTTGCAGCAGCGTTTCTTTCATTTCCTGCGGAATCTCCAGGTAAGGAGCTTTCCCCTTTTCTCTGCGGCTTTTCAGATCTTGGTTCATTCGGTCGACCGTACGCTCAATATAAACAAGCTGTCCCTCGCCCGACATCTTGTTTAACAGCCGCATTGCCTGCACGGTTTGCCCGGCGCGGGTGCCCTCTTCGGCAATCTCCGCCGCCAGCTCCATGGCAAGCTTGTAATTCCCCTCTTTCGCCGCCTGCACGTACAGCTTCTCCGCAAGCACAATATCGTCCTTGGAGGCCGCTTTTTGGTTTTTAAGCGCGCCTTTCCACTGTTTCAGCGCGCCGTCAAACCCCTTTTTGGAAAGGGTCAGCTCTGCTTCCCTTTGCGCTGTTTTGTCGCTGATCGGGTTGTAATCAAACGCCCCGTTTAGGATTTCCCGTTCAAATTCCGAGATCATTCCGTCCGGCGTTGCGCCCGCTTCTATAGCGGTTCTGGCGAACTGCCGCACTCTGGCGTTTTCCCCGGTCTGCGCCGGCACAGCCACATCGCGAACCGGGCTTTCGCCTTTTGGGATCGTGCCGTACTGTTTGGCAGCTTCCACATAAGACGGGGCCTCGGATATAACCTGCTTCATCGGAACACTCGAATCCGACTTTTTAACCGGCACAGAAACGCTTGTTACAGGAGAAACCGACATCGCGGCTGTTTTTGCATGGGTGATATTTTGGTTATATTTCTTTAACCGTTCCACCTGTCTTTCCAGCTTTTTGATCGTTTCCCGGTCTGCCGCGGCGGTTTTCTTTAACTGCTCCTGAATTTTCCGGATGTTCAGGATATTTTGGCGGTTTACCTCTTTGAGCTTTTCCTCGTATTTCGCTTTGTACTCTGCTTTGATCTCCCGGATCTTTTTCTGGTATTCCAGCTTTAATTTCTTCCTTTTTTGCAGCTCCCGGTCCGCGTAAGTAGGCTTTGCCTGCGGAATATCAACATAGGATTCCAACAGCTCGTTTGCCAATACCCCGGCGGCTTCATCTAGGTTCATTCCATAAGGGTTGACATATACCGGCCTGATGGTATCCAGCACTTCGGCAATCCGTATCAGCTGGTCGGCAGGGTGGGCGATCTCTTCCCCGGCAAAAAACTCTGGGTACAGCGTTTGCAGTTCTTGGTAAAATACGTCTACCGGGATCCCCTGGTTGGTCAAATTGAGCCGTCCAAAGTTGTCCCGTCTAAATTGGTGATACCCGCCGGCCCGGTCAAGATCCGCCTTATCCGCGTCGGATAAGGTAAGCCTTGTCCCCCGTATCCGGTCGCGCAGCTCCTTGTACTCTTGGTACATGGCGTCGTCCAGCTTTCGGGAATGCTCCAAAACCGATTTTGACATCGCCGTTACAACGCTGTGCACCTCGTCTGTATTCGTGTCCGGGTTGTTTTTTAGGTATCCGTAAAGGCTTGTCAGGTTTTCGGACAAATCCTGTACAGAATAGGTGCTGTCATATTGCTTTAAAATGCGCTGTGCAGTGCGGTCAATGGAAGCTTTGTCCCATTTTATGCCTTTTGTCACCTGAAACTGTTCTTCCAGCAGCGAAATCATTTCTTTCTGCTTTTTGTTTTCTTTGATTAGGTTGTCGTAATCAAGCTTGGATACGTTTTTCAGGGAGAATGTTACTTGATCCTTATCTTGTAATGATCCCAGATTGCCGCTTTGATCTCTTCCTCCGTCTGAC
>JAGZOP010000219.1 GCA_018383195.1 Clostridiaceae bacterium
GCTACACTTCCCCTGCGCTGGCTGCCGCCAGCTACCCCTTTGTGGACTTGCCGCCCGGAAACACCTTGCGCTGCAAGCTGTTCCCGTCCAGCAAGTTTACAATTCTTCTATTCCCAAAAGTGGCTGGTCATAGTATAATAGAGCCAGCGACAAATCGTACATTTATGGAGGTAATTAGGATGTTTCAAGAATTGGGAATCAGTGCTGGTACAGCAATTATTATACTGATTGCATTATATTTTATTATCAAGTGGTCTGTAAAAAATGGGATAAAAGAAGCTTATAAAGATATAACTGGTAAAAAACTCACAGAAGATTTGGAACTTGAAACATTATTGGAAGAAAATGCAGATAATAAATAACTTCCCATTTATCAGCCTATTATCATCGGGCCATCCTGACCCGAACTTTCAAAACCGAATACCAGCCGCCCACCGGCGGCACCACCGAGCAGGAAATCTTGAAACAGGTTCCCTGCTCTTTTTTGCCCGGACGCCGGGAGAAAGGAGGACACGACTTGCCATGCCCGCACTTTGATGTGAAAATCATCCAGCGCAGTAAGCGCCAGTCAGCCGTTGCGTCTGCCGCCTACCAGAGCGGGGAACGGCTGTTTTCCGAATACGACCAGAAGCAGAAATACTATTCCCATAAAAGTGAAATCGTCCACACCGAAATCATGCTGCCGCCACACGCTCCGCCAGAGTACGCAGACCGGAATACCTTGTGGAACGCCGCCGAAGCCGTAGAAAAACAATGGAACTCCCAGCTTGCCCGGAGGTTCGTACTTGCCATTCCGAGGGAACTTCCCCCGGAGCAGTACGCCGACCTTATCCGGGACTACTGCCGGGAGTTTTTCGTTTCCAAGGGCATGATTGCCGACTTTGCCATCCATGACAAGGGGGACGGAAATCCCCACGCCCACATCCTTCTTACCATGCGGGCAATGGACGAAACCGGGAAATGGCTCCCCAAGAGCCGGAAGGTCTATGACCTTGACGAGAACGGCGAGCGTATCCGGCTTGCGTCCGGCAGATGGAAAAGCCACAAGGAGGACACCGTGGACTGGAACGACCAGAAGTACGCC
>JAGZOP010000067.1 GCA_018383195.1 Clostridiaceae bacterium
ACCGCGTATAACCGCTTCGGTCTGCAAAAAGCTCGGTATCGTTCACTTCACTCTGATACCTCTGTTCCTTTCTCTTTTTTCGATTTTCTTTAACTGCGCAGTTGGACACTCTGATTGATTTGGATTCCCGCATGCAGATTGAGCGGCTGCTGACCGAATTTCAGCCGACCATGGTGTTTGTTGAGCATGACGCCGCTTTTGCAGACATGGCTGCCACCCGCACGCTTACGCTCAGCGCACCATCCGGTGCATGCCCCAGCCAATGAGTGCCAGCATTCCCGCCGCAAACAGCACGGGAAACGATGCGTTCGCCAGTGCACCCAGCTTCGCGCCCCAGAACCGGTTCACGCCGAACAGCGCACCATTGAGCGGCACCAAAACCATAACTGTATAGTACCCGGTCGAGTTGAAGGTCAAAAGCCCGAATTTTTCAAAAATCACGGGCAGCGTCAGTAAAATCACAGCCGACCAATGAATGGCAGCCGTCACCAGTGAGGATTTCAGCCGTTTATGCATACAGTACAGCGCTGTACCCACGGCAATCATCATATAGATTAGCGTGACAACGGTATGAAACATGGTATACCGTGCGCCATATCCCCAGTCCGATGCGATCACATTGCAGAATCCCGCAAACATCCCGAAAAACGTCACGATTTTCGGCATCCAGTATTCTCTCGTGATGAGTTGTTCCATGGCGCACCTCCCGCTCACTTGGGCAGTTCCCTGCCGCATTTCCGGCAAAATGCAAAATCTCCCTCTGTCGGAGCGCCGCAGTATGGGCAGAATCCGCCCGTTTGCGGGATTTCTCTCTGCGTTGTCTCCGGCTTTTTCTCACCAAACCGCTCATTCAGCGGGTCCTGCTCTTCGCTGC
The DNA here is from genome assembly GCA_018383195.1 of Clostridiaceae bacterium. Taxonomy (GTDB): domain Bacteria; phylum Bacillota; class Clostridia; order Oscillospirales; family Butyricicoccaceae; genus Butyricicoccus_B. The sequence continues at coordinate 875 of JAGZOP010000067.1, forward strand.
TGTCCACAATGTCAAAGGAGGAATACCGCTCCTTTCCGGTCGCATTTTTAAAATGATACACCGCATTGACCACGCCGATTCCAATGAAGCACAGACCAAACAGCGGAAAAATCACGCCGATTATTCCCGCACCGCTTGTCATCCCAGCTGCCAGAATGGTCCAGAACACACCGAATACAATCGCTATGACCGAGCCCATTCCTTCCATCATCGATGGACCGCGCCCCGGTTTAATACTCTTCATGCTGTCACTCCTTTTTTCTGATTTCATATTCGGATTGTTGCTTTCAGTGTAGGACACGGCACGCACAAAGTCAAGCAACAATACGGAAACCATCTTTTTTGCGCACTTTTGCAAAATGTTTTGCGTATCGCCGCGCGGTGGTGTATGATAAGGTAGTATAGATTCCATCATAGAAAGAGAAGTGTCCCTCCATGCGTTTTATGAAACTCGGACAGACCTCCGAATCCAATATTTTTAACCAGCTTGACGAAAAGAAGCGGGAACTCGCGGCTCGCGGCGTAGACGTCATCAACCTTTCCATCGGCACACCGGATTTTCAGCCCGACCTGCACGTCATGCAGGCGGTTTCGGAAGCTGCACTCCAGCCGGAGAACTATAAATATTCCATCAACGATACCGGCGCTCTCATTGGCGCAGTACAAAACTGGTATGACCGCCGTTACGGCGTCAAACTGGATGCCGACCAGATTATGACGGTGGACGGCTCGCAGGAGGGCATTGCGCACGTTGCTTTTCCCTTTATCGAGGCAAACGACCTCGTGCTTGCCCCCGACCCCGGCTATCCGATTTTTACGTTTGGTCCGCAGATGGCAGGCGCCGAAATCGGTTTATATCCGCTTTACGAAGAAAAAGGCTGGATTCTTGACTTCGACGATATCCCGGACGAGGTTGCTGACCGTGCAAAAATGATGGTGGTTTCCTACCCAAACAACCCGACTACCGCAGTTGCTGACACTGCATTCTATGAAAAGCTGGTCGCATTTGCAAAGCAGCATGATATTATTATCCTGCACGACAACGCCTACTCCGATCTTGTGATGGATGGGCAGAAGGGTATTTCCTTCCTGTCGATTCCAGGGGCAATGGATGTGGGAATTGAGTTTAACTCCCTGTCCAAAACCTACAACCTGACCGGTATGCGCGTTTCCTTTGCAGTCGGCAACCGTGATATTATCCAGAAATTCCACGCGTTCCGCTCTCAGATTGATTACGGTATGTGGTTCCCGGCTCAGGCAGGCGCCGTTGCGGCGCTGAACGGTCCGCAGGATATTGTAGAGGCAAACCGCATCGGCTATCAGCAGCGCCGTGACGCACTCTGCGGCGGTCTGCGCCGCATCGGCTGGCACGTGCCCGACAGCAAGGGAACGATGTTCGTTTGGGCAAAAATTCCGGATGGTTTCGCATCTTCTGCCGACTTTGTCCTCGATCTCATGGACAAAACCGGCGTCATTTGTGTGCCGGGTGAAAGCTTCGGCGAAATGGGACAGGGCTACGTGCGTTTCGCGCTCGTCGTCCCGCCTGAACGGATGGAGGAAGCCGTTCGGCGCATCGAAGAAAGCAAAATCCTGAATCGGGCGTGAAGATTTCACGCCCCACTCTAAAATGAAAAGGAGGTTTTTTATGAAACTGATCTCATGGAATGTCAATGGTCTGCGCGCTTGCGTAGGCAAGGGTTTTTTTGAATTCCTCGCTGCCGAGCAGCCTGATATGATGTGCCTGCAAGAGACCAAACTCCAGCCCGAGCAGGCGCCCGCCATCGAGGGCGGCTACTTCGACTACTGGAACTCGGCAGACAAAAAGGGGTATTCCGGCACTGCGCTGTTTTCTAAAACCGAACCGCTTTCGGTTTCCTACGATCTCGGCATCGACGAGCATGACCACGAAGGCCGCGTCATCACCGCCGAGTATGACGATTTCTATCTTGTAACCGTCTATGTTCCAAACTCGCAAAACGAACTGAAACGTCTGGACTACCGCATGCAGTGGGAGGAGGACTTCCGCGCTTATGTGAAACGGCTGGATGAAAAAAAACCGGTCATCATCTGCGGGGATATGAATGTCGCCCATCAGGAAATCGATCTGAAAAACCCCAAAACCAATCGCAAAAATGCCGGTTTCACCGATGAAGAGCGCGCCAAAATGACTGATTTGCTTGGCGCAGGTTTTGTGGATACTTGGCGGTATTTCCATCCGGATACCGAGGGTGTCTATTCGTGGTGGAGTTACCGGTTTAAAGCGCGTGAAAAAAATGCGGGTTGGCGCATTGACTATTTTCTCGTATCCGAGCGGCTCATGGGCCGCGTGAAAGATGCACGCATCTTAACCGATGTGCTCGGTTCCGATCACTGCCCGGTGGTGATTGAACTTGAATGATTTGAATCTCTCCGGCATCAATCTCTCGCCCGAGGAGGACGATTTCGCGCCGTATGACCCCTTTGGGATGGCCGATCCCTCTCCCTGCCCTTGCTGCACCGCTGAATTCCCGATGCCGCCGCACGCAGGCGATATCTGTCTGGTTTGCGGCTGGGAAATTGATCCCGAAGCTGAATCTGCCCCGGAACAGTCCAGCGAAGCAAACCACGGTCTGAGCCTGAGCGAGGCGCAAATGAATTTCCGTGCTTTCGGCATCTGCGACCCCTCTCTGCGATGGAATGAATAAAAAAAGCCTTCCCACTTCAAACATGGGAAGGCTTTTTTCTTATGACAGCGGAATTTCCGTTACAGTTCCATTCGGACGCACGGCAGGCTCGTTGCCGCCCGCAGCGGTATCCAGTGTGAGCGCAATCGTGATATCTGTTGTCTTATCGCTCTTTACAGATAAATTCATTTCATAGCTGTCTGCGGTCTGCACAATCTCGGTATGGTATGCAGTGGTTCCCTCTGTGACCGAACCGGTCATCTGCGCACGTTCCAGCGCGCCGAAAACGCCGTAAGTCAGTGCCAAATCGTAGCGGTTCGCACCCGCAGCATTTGAAAGCATCATCTGTGTACCGCTGGCGTTCCATGCGCTATCGCCGTAAATCGACGCTGCATTGTCCAGAAACGCGCGCACGGTTGCAACGGTTGCGAGCGGCGCAGCCTCCAGATCAACCTGCTGTGCCGTTGCAGCGACCCAATCGGCAAACGAGCCATCCGAAACCGCGCTCAGCATCGATCCCATCGGCTTTCCTGCTACCGCGTCAAGCGAAATGCCGATCCAGCCGCCCTCTTCAATGCCAAGTTCGGTGAGCGTCGGGCAGGACAAATACAGCTTACCGTCCTTCCGGCTGACGATCGCCTGATAGTTGGTGTTTGCAAGGCGCTGGAGCAGGGCTTGAATCTCACTGTCAATGACGTCCTTGCCTTCGTTTTTCTCAATGGCAGCTTTCAGCGCACTGATATCGGTCTGAACCGCGCCGGTCAGCTCTGCGGCGTCCGCATTTTCCGTGCCGCTCACTGTGCCGGTCATATTCACCGGCACATCCCCCATGGCAGTCGTATAGTTGAGCGCAAATTCAAATTTTCCATTTACCGTCTGCGCGGCATCCTCCCCTGCAAACGCCAGATAGTCGTCCATATAGGTATAGGCATCCGAACGGCCATCCATCAGCTTTTCCACGTCTACAATCAGCACCGTACGGGTAGCCGGCACCCAATCCACGCATGCGCCAAACGCCTGCGATGCAAAACGGATCGGGACGTAGGTGCGGTCGCCCTCAATCAGCGGCGCGGCATCGGTCGGAATGGTTCGGGTTTTCCCATTCTCTGTGATTGTTACATTGGTTTGACCAATCTGAAAGCGTACATTGCGGCCATCCCGGTTTGCAATTACGGTTTTCGTCGCGCCGTCCCACTGTACCTCTGCGTTCATCTGCTCAAAGATCACGCGAAACGGTACGTAGGTGCGGTCGCTCCGAATCATCGGGCTGGCATCGGTGAACTTCACCGGCTGATCGTCCACGCGCACCGCAATTTCATTTGCAGCCATCGCGGGGGCAGACAGGGCGCCGGCAAGCAGCGCCGAACAAAACAACGTCCCAAGGGGACGGAACAAATTCTTTTTCATATGCAACCTCTTATGCTCGTATGGTGGAAAATCTTATGTTTAGAATAACACAAACCAGCAGGAAATTCAAGGCAAATACCACAGCGTATCCCGAAAAATCAATTTTAAAATTGTTTCACAGTCCATTCACAGGTTGTTCATAATTCTGCCGTCCTCCGATGGTATACTGTATTCGTAAAGCAGAAGTGATATTTGAAAAAATTCAATTTCTCTTTTACCCCCCTATTTTTCCCCTTTTTTTCAGAAGCGCGGAAGGGCAGCCTTCCCCCGGCAGCCCTTCAACGCTTCCCCCTCTTTTCTTTCTTTTTATTTGATTAACCCTTTTTTCTCTTTTCTTTTTTACCCTACCCTTTTGAAGAAAACGGCGATCTGGAAACAGGTCGCCGCTTTTCTTTCTGTTCCAGAAAAAAAATCCAGACCTTTGAAAAGGTCTGGATTTTCATCATTTCTGCGCAGATCAGCCGCCGAATACCTTAATCATAAAGCCGGCCGCAACCGCGGAACCGATGACGCCCGCAACGTTCGGACCCATGGCGTGCATCAGCAGGAAGTTTGCAGGGTTCGCCTTCTGCCCTTCCACCTGAGAAACGCGCGCCGCCATCGGGACAGCCGAAACGCCCGCCGAGCCGATCAGCGGATTGATCTTGCCGCCCGAAACCTTGTACATCACCTTGCCGAACACCAAACCGCCCAACGTGGACAGCATGAACGCCAGCAGGCCGAGCAGAATAATCTTAATCGTTTCCATGGTCAGGAAGTGGTCGGCAGTTGCCTTACAGCCGACCGCAACGCCAAGGAAAATGGTCACGATATTGCACAGCGCGTTCTGCACAGTATCCGAAAGGCGATCGGTCACGCCGCACTCGCGGAACAGGTTGCCGAGCATCAGCATACCAATCAGCGGTGCAGTGTCTGGCAGCAGCAGGATGACAAAGACTGCAACCGCGATCGGGAATACAATCTTTTCGGTCTTGGAAACCACGCGCAGCTGCTCCATCTTGACCTCGCGCTCCTTCTGCGTGGTCATCAGACGCATCAGCGGCGGCTGGATAAGCGGAATGAGCGCCATATAGGAATATGCTGCAATCGCAATCGCGGGCAGATATTCAGGCGCGAGTTTTGAGGCAGTCAGGATGGCGGTCGGACCGTCCGCGCCGCCGATGACGCCGATTGCAGCCGCAACCGCTTCCGGGAAGCCGAGCGCGAGCGCGAGCAGGAACGCCGAGAAAATGCCGAACTGTGCCGCCGCACCGAGCAGCAGGGACGATGGACGCGCAATCAGCGGTCCAAAGTCGGTCATTGCACCAATGCCCATAAAGATAATGGACGGATAAATCGCATGCTGGACACCCTGATAAATCACCCACAGGAAACCCGGGCTTTTGGTCGCGCCGTCTACCACGGTCGGCTCCATAAGCATGCCGGTCAGCGGGAAGTTTGCCAGCAGCACGCCAAATGCAATCGGAACCAAGAGCAGCGGTTCAAATTTCTTACCAATGCCGAGATACAGCAGCAGGCAGGCAACCAGAATCATAATAAGGTTGCGCGGGTCGTCAGCAAACGCTGCGAATCCCGATTCCGCAAGAATCTTTTGCAGCGTGCCGATGAAGGAGAAATCACTCATGTCGCTTCCCCCTTTAAGCCAGCGTGCACAGGGTTGCACCGGTCTCCACCGCCGCGCCCTTGCTCGTGCATACTGCGGTAACCGTGCCATCCTTAGGCGCAAAAATCTCGTTCTCCATCTTCATTGCTTCCAGGATAAAGAGAACGTCGCCCTTCTTCACCGCCTGCCCATTCGAGCAGCGCACATCCAGAATGGTGCCCGGCATAGGCGATGCCACCGGCTCGCCTGCGCCCGCAGGCGCTGCGGCAGGCGCAGCTGCCGGTGCAGCGGACGGAGCCGCCGTAGGTGCCGGAGCCGGTGCAGGTGCGGATGCCTCTCCCGCGTACACCGCGGTTGCCTGTCCCTTTTCAACTTCTACTTCGTATTTTTTCCCATTCAGTGTCACAATATATTTCATGTTCTGTTTCCCCCTGCATTAAATCGCCTTGATGGTTTTGAAGATCAGCTCGGAAAGCGGGATACCGGTCTCATGGCTGACAATCGCCATGATGCAGGCCGCCGTTTTTTCATCCACATCGATGAGCGCCACATCGCCCGAAACAGCGGTGACCGCAGGCGCGGCAGCGGGTGCGGGTTTCTGCTCACTGGTTGCAACGCGCTCACGCACAGGCTTTTTTTGTACCGACTGAACCACCTTAGAAATAATCGGAATCATGAAGCAGAGCACCGCCAGCATAATGAATACAATCACGATACCGGACAGTGCTACGAGGAAAGCGCCAGCTGAAAGATTGCCCATCTTACTTTACCTCCTCGATGGTATACTTGGCGACCAGCGCCTTTTTCAGTTCACGCGCCTCAAAAAACTGCTCCGCCTGCTGCGGGAAACAGATATAAGAGAGCACATCCAGATCAGACTGTGCACGGTCGCCCAAGATTTCTTTCGCTTTCGAGAATTCCGGCTCGATGCTCTCGGCATAGCGGCCTGTAATGGGCTGTTCCTCCCCGAGCACCTTTTTCATCAGTTCCGGGTCAATCGGTCCCGGCGCCTTGCCGTACTCGCCCTTAATGTAGGACTTGATTTCCTTGCCGATATTCTTATAGCGTTCACCGACGAGCACGTTGACGGTTGCCTGCACACCGACCATCTGGGAAAGCGGGGTGACAAGCGGCGGATAACCGAGGTCTGCACGCACACGCGGTGTTTCCTCAAGCACCTCGTCAAGGCGGTCAATCGCGCCTTGCGCCTTGAGCTGCGCCATCAGGTTGGACAGCATGCCGCCCGGAATCTGATACACAAGCGCATCTGCACGCACCGACAGCACCGTCGGGTCAAACGTGCCGTTTTCGATGAACTTATGCTGCTCCGGCAGGAAGTAATCGTTGATCTTTTTCAGCGTCTTGGACTGCACGCCGCAGTCATATCCCATCTGGCTCAGGGTATATACCATGGTTTCGGTTGCCGGCTGGCTGGTGCCGCCTGCGAAAGACGAAATTGCACAGTCAATGCCTGCTGCACCCGCCTCCGCAGCCTTGAGGTAGGTCATGAAACCCAGACCGGTGGTCTGATGCGTGTGCACATAAATGGGGAGCTTAATCTCCTTCTTGAGTGCAGTAACAAGGTCAAAGCACTCCTTGGGGCTCATGATGCCCGCCATATCCTTGATGCACAGGCTCTGGCAGCCCATCTCCTCGATGCGTTTTCCAAGTCCCACATACATTTCGAGGTTGTGGATCGGGGACAGGGTATAGCAGATGGTGCCCTGCGCATGACCGCCCGCCTTGAGGCATTCATCCACCGCAGTCTCAATGTTGCGCAGATCATTCAGCGCATCGAAAATACGGATGATGTCCATGCCGTTTTCAATGGATGCGCGCACAAACCGGCGCACCATATCGTCAGAATAGTGGTGGTAGCCGAGCAGATTCTGACCGCGCAGCAGCATTTGCAGCTTGGTATTCTTCATGTGTTTTTTGATCGTGCGCAGGCGCTCCCACGGGTCCTCTGCCAGATACCGCAGGCAGGAGTCAAAAGTTGCGCCCCCCCAGCACTCGATCGAATGGTAACCAGCCTGATCGATGGTATCCAAAATGCCGGCGAAATCCTCCATCGGCAGACGAGTTGCCATCAGCGACTGATTCGCATCGCGCAGGATGGTTTCCGTAATATGAATTTTCATAGCTGTTCACGTCCCTTTTACAGCGTCAAATTTTAACAAGTGGTCATGATCCTATAATCAAACCAAACTAATGTTATCATAACATAATCATGCGCAAATTGGAAATAAGAAAACATCTTTTTTTTATGATTTCTTTACAACTTTCTTGCGAAAAATTAAAAAAGTGTCTCCAGAATCGATACCGTTTTTCAAGAATCCCCCACACTTTCAATATTCGACCTCTTTTTTTCATTCTCCTTCTGTCCGATATGTACATGGTATCCCGATGTTGACATTTTACGCCGAATGCGCTATCATAAAAAACAGCTTTTTAGAGCATCTTTTCAAACAAATCTCCTATCTGCCCCCGTAGCTCAGTTGTATAGAGCGACCGCCTCCTAAGGTTATGCTCTACCGGCCGCCTTACGATGAAAAGTGATTGTTACCATTTTTAATTGAATAGATGTCTCTGTAGCTCAGCAGGATAGAGC
>JAGZOP010000220.1 GCA_018383195.1 Clostridiaceae bacterium
ATCCGCTCCCGGATGTGGGCCGACTGGAGCTCCAGATACTTCTGATTGTCAAAGCCGAGCTTGTCCATCTTTCTCATCCTCTCCTGTCATTCATTCAATCTGTTATTTTACCACATCCGCCGTCCCCCTCAAAGCCCTTTTTCCCATTTCGGCAAAATTGACAACCGCTCTTGACAGGTGGCTCCTACAGGTGTAGTATCATTACGAATGCGACAACTGTAGGAGGGCTGTGACATGAAGCTGAGTGACAAGGAGTGGAGGGTGCTGAACGCCCTCTGGGTGGCCCCGGAGGGGCTGGCCCTGGGGGCCGTGGTGGACGCTCTGCGTCCGGATACGGGCTGGAGCCGCAGCACGGTGCTCACCTACCTCACCCGTATGGAGGCCAAGGGCCTGGTGGACATCCGCAAGGAGGAGTTCCCCCACCGCTACCGGGCGGCGGTGAGCCGGGAGGACTGCGCCGCGGCGGAGCGCCGGGGCCTGCTGGAGCGGGCCTACCAGGGCTCGGCGGGCAAACTGGTGGCCGCCTTTTTGAAGGACGAGAAGCTCACCCCCCAGGAGCGGGACGAGCTGCGGAAGCTGCTGGATGAGATGGAGGTGTGAGGCGTGGTCAACCTCTGGTCTGTTCTCGCTCAGACCCTGGCCCTGTCCGTGGCGGCGTTGGTGCTGCTCGCCGCAAAGCGCCTCTTTCTGGACAAGCTCTCCCCCCGGTGGCAGTACGGGGTGTGGGCCATCCTGGCCCTGCGCGCCCTCCTGCCCGCCGGTCTGCTGGGCCGCACCCTGGTGCCCGGCGGGCGGGTGGTGCTGGAGGCGGCCAGGCTCCAGGTGGAACTCCCCCTGTCCTCCGCCCTCACCGACCCCTACGGCGTGACGGAGGTACTGGCCCCGGTGCCCCTCTTTCCCCGCGGCCTGCCCGCGCCGGGGAGCATCACTGACGCGCTGTTTTACCTCTACGCCGCCGGGGTGCTCCTGCTGGCCCTGTGGTTTTTCCTGTCCTACGCGCGCCTGCGCGCTGCCATCCGGCGGGGCCTCTCCCCCGCCCCGGAGGTGCTGGCCCAGGTGGAGGGCGTAGCGGCG
>JAGZOP010000221.1 GCA_018383195.1 Clostridiaceae bacterium
AGTTCCATATAACGCATAAATCCTTATAATATAAATAAACAGAAGCTGCTCCTGCATATATCCTCTATTGCCTTTAAGAGTTTTCATTCTGTATAATGTAAGCAAGATTTTTCACTCCCCTGTCAGGACTCTGTTCAGAATATCTGCAAAAGGTTCCATTGCATTTTTTACCTCCTGCACTGTATTTGTCTGCGCCCCCGCTTCCAGAAGAACTGCTCTTTTTCTCAGATGCAGATTATATCTCAGTCCGGACAGATAGATTCCTCTGTAAAAATCCGGATAATACTGCGCGGCCTGGTATTCCATCTGAAAAGAAAAAGCAAGATTATCCTGTATGTATGGATTGGGCAGGTAATCCACCGGTCCGCCTGAGGCTGTATAACTGAGTCCGTTAAAAAACATAATCTGAGCTGTAGGTTTGCCGTTGATCTCTGTTACCAGATGGCGATCCTCAGCCACCCCGTCCCTGTGAAGATCTATCACCACTTCTATAGAAGGATTTTCTTTCAAGATCTGCTCTATATAAGGTCGGGCATAGTCATAGGCTTTATTCCTGTCCAGCACGCCGCCTGCCAGATCAAATTCCTCTGTTACATGAAGAACCTGATACCCATAGGTTTCTGTAAGGATTTCCGCCAGATAATTCCCTACTCCCACAATTGAATCCTCCACCACACCTTCTCTGGAATCAGCAAAGGTCTCCTGAGTGTGGCTGTGATAAATAAGAATCTGCGGCACCTGTGAATCCCTCTTTACAGTAAGATCGTTTGCCAGAAATTCTGCGGCATTCAGCTGCTCTGCGCTGGTGGCAGTGTCTTCGTCCACAATAAAAAAATTATCCAGCAGATAATTATAGTCTGCCAGCATTTCAGGTGCCAGACCAATAACCGGAGCAGGCTGTATCTGCGCCAGAGCAGGCTGTGCAGAGGCTGCTGAACTGACTGCCGGACTGGCAGTGGGATCTGATACCGGGCTGACTTCCGGTTTTGATGTGGGAATCGCCTCTGTCTCAGAGCTTTTCTTTTCTCCGGTCACCTGCTGTTCCTGCAAGTGCCTGTCCG
>JAGZOP010000222.1 GCA_018383195.1 Clostridiaceae bacterium
CAACGGAGAGTGCGCCATGAACCGCATCAATGCCCAGCCGGAGCGGCGGCCCTGTGTGTGCTCCCCCTGCCATCCGGTTCCGCCCTGCCCGCCAATTCCACCCTGTCCGCCGACTCCCCCTCCCATTCCAGGCCCTACCGGCCCGGTTGGACCGACCGGCCCTCAGGGGATTCCGGGACCGGACGGTCCCACCGGCCCTGCGGGCCCCATGGGTCCCCAGGGCGGGACAGGTGATCCAGGCCCCACCGGCCCGACGGGGCCCACTGGCTTGACGGGTGCGACGGGTCCGACGGGCCCAACCGGCCCCACCGGCGCCGTGGGTCTGACGGGTGCGACAGGTCCCGCAGGCCCGACAGGGCCCACTGGCCTGACGGGTCCGACGGGCCCAACCGGCCCCACCGGCGCCGTGGGTCTGACGGGTGCGACAGGTCCCGCAGGCCCGACGGGGCCCACTGGCCTGACGGGGCCGACGGGTCCGACCGGCCCCACCGGCGCCGTGGGTCTCACAGGTGCGACAGGTCCCGCAGGCCCCACGGGGCCCACTGGCTTGACGGGTCCGACGGGCCCGACCGGCCCCACCGGCGCCGTGGGTCTGACGGGTGCGACAGGTCCCGCAGGCCCGACGGGGCCCACTGGCCTGACGGGCCCGACCGGCCCAACTGGCCCGACCGGGCCAAGAGGCGAGACAGGCGCAGCAGGCGCCACAGGCCCGACCGGCCCGTCCGTGACCCCGGCGGCCGCAGTGGCGAACGCCACCAGCGCCACGGACGTGGTGACACGGTTTAACCAGCTTCTGGAAAACCTGCGGGCGGCCGGGCTGCTGGGGACCTGAGCACAGGCACCAAAAAAACGCCGCGGGCGGCGCTGCTGCGCCGCCCGCGGCGTTCCTATAAGGGGGATTGCTTTGTGAAGATTGTGGTTTATGCCATTTGCAAAAATGAGGCCGGATATGCAGAGCGCTGGATGGCCTCCATGGCGGAGGCAGACGGGGTGTATGTGCTGGACACCGGCTCCACCGACGGGACCGCGGAGCGCCTGCGTGCCCTGGGGGCGGTG
>JAGZOP010000223.1 GCA_018383195.1 Clostridiaceae bacterium
TGCTTCTCAAATAACAGAAGATATTCCAGAAGGATTAGAATTCTTAGGAGCAACTATTGATAAAGATATGAATCCTATAACTGATAAAGAGGAATTAGCTGCAGTGGAATATAATACAAAAATGGGGTGGACATATGTTAAAGGAGACTCTTCTAAAATTACAACAGACTATTTAGCAAAAGGAAAAGGAGAAGAAATAACAACAAAAGGAGCAAATTTAATAAAAGCTTTTGATCCATCTAAACCATATAGTGATGAAAAAGATAATAGAAATCCAGATTACAGAGAAGTTTCAGTAATATTAAAAGTTGTTGCAACAGACCCAAGTATTGGAATTATAAGAAATGAAGCAGCAATTACAGATGACTCAGATAGTGAAGGAAATCCAGTAGAAGATAGAGATTCAAAACCAGAAGAATGGGTAAAATATGAGGATGATGAAGATTATGATAATATAATGCTACAAGAATTTGATTTGGCATTAAGAAAATTCATAACAAAAATAGATGAACAAGATGTAACAACAAGAGTACCACAACCAGTCTATGATAAAGAAAAAGATAAAATAACATATAATCACCCAAAAGATCCAATGGACGTGGTAACAGGAGATATAGTAACATATACAATAAGAGTATATAACGAAGGAGATATTGATGGATATGCGCAACTAGTATCAGACGATATACCAGATGGATTAAAATTCTTACCAGAAAATGAAACAAATGTAAAATATAGATGGGTAATGTATGATAAAGAAGGAAAAGAAACGGAAAAAGTAGAAGAAGCAGAAAAAATAACAACAGATTACTTATCAAAAGAGCAAGAAGAGAAAGAAGGAGAAAACTTATTAAAAGCATTTAATAAAAATGAAGAAATAAGTGAGACAAATCCAGACCATAGAGATATAGAAGTAGCATTTGAAGTAGTAGAGCCAAATGGATCAGACAAAGTAATAATAAATTCAGCACAAATATCAGAAGATAGTGATAAAGAAGGAAATCCAGTAGAAGATAAAGATTCTACACCAGATAAGTGGGTAGAAGGAGAA
>JAGZOP010000068.1 GCA_018383195.1 Clostridiaceae bacterium
AACGACCTGTCCGTAAACTAAAAGGAAAACCACCAGTCCTCTTTAGAACAGAACTGGTGGCATAGGGTATTTTGTGTCTACTAACTATTGACTACTTCAAAATCGTACGATTTCGCGGGGTTTCTTTTTGCTTTTGGAATAATACTGGTGCAGCGCAGGGGGAAAACCACCTGCGCTGCTTTGATAAGGTAAGGTTGATATGGGCTAATTTTCGGATTGCCGCGATTAACGATTGATATTATACTCCAGAAATTTGCTGTCATCAATGACACCCTTTTGGTCGAGCGTCATCTTCATATCAATCATGGGAATGTAGATGTTCTGTTCAGCAGAGTACCGGAACTCCTTCGAGGCGATACTCGGAACGTCCGCAAGCGGTGCAGTCCGCATGCGTTCCATTATTTCGGATGCGTTTTTGATGGCATCACGCAAAAGCTTATCGCTTTCAGTCAAGACCGGTACATCAGGACATTTTTCAGCTTCCATCGCTTCGAGAGCCTTTGCCATAGAAGAAACGCTTTCGGTGCGCGTAGCTTCGGTCAACTCCTTCTGAATCAGCGGACTTGTAGAATCATGCAGGTCAATCAGATGATCGATCTGCGCATAAAGATACGCATTTGCCGCTTGAATCTGGGTGTCTGTCAGCGAAGTGCGGATATAAATATCCTCTGCACCACCGCTGTTTTTCGCCCAAGTCACTTCAAAGCCGGTGAGTTCTCCGATGCTACGAAGCGGAACATAGGTCGAGTCTGCATAGATCAGGGGGTATACAGGCTTTCCGTTTGCATCCTTGAGCGCTGCCGCCTTTCCATCTACAACGACTTTGATTTCGGGCGCGGACTGAATTTTCAAGTTGCCGTCCTCTGGAATCGCGGACGATTGGACGTTGCTGTCCGGATAAATCCGGTCAACGGTTCCACTCAGAGAAACGGTTCTCGTCGATGCATCCCACCCTACAGTTTTACCGGTCAATTCACCTGCGGTGCGAAGCGGAAAATATGTGTTGTCCTGATAGCGGATTACAGGCAGTTTTACCTCATCCGCGCTTTTCAGCGTCGGCACCGGACGCCCCTCGGCATAGAGATCTCCGACCCAGACTTTGGCGTCTGCAGTGGGATTTGCCGCCTGCGCCATCAGACCGCTCGTCAATACTGCACCGGCACACATTGCTGCCGCAATTCGTTTTGTTCGTTTCATAAAGTTGTCCTTCTTTTATATATGTAGTGAAGGCAAAGCCGGCTGTCAGGAAGTGCTCGCATATGCGAGAATTTCCTGCAAGATCTTTCTTGTAGTATAACAACGCTTTGACTATTTTTCAGCCCATTTGTCAAAATTGGTCACGTTAATGTCATATTTGGTAGTTAGAATCCTACTATCACCTTCACGAACTGCGGTTGGGTTAAATGGATTTTTATATCGGTATAACATAGCAGTACATGATAATATGAACATGATAGGAATTTACATTCCAATATGGAGGATTAAGGACCGCGTCGAAAAAAGTCGAAATTTTGTGATTTTATACGGCAGAACAGCGGCAGATTTGGATAAAATCTGCCCAGATGTATGATCGTAAGAAAAACACAATGTCGATCAGATATTTTCCGGGAAAACACCCAATGATATTATACCGCAGAATACCATAAAATGAATAGAATATCTTCGGAAAAATGCAAATTGCGCAAAAAAAAGAAACATTTTGGTTGCTGTCGGAGAACCGGGAAAAGTACAGAATCTGACATCGACAGAAGGTTATAAGAATTGTATGGCAGAAGGGGTTTCTTTCCCGAGAATATCCCGTTTGATCCATTTTTCTTGGCGGCATTGAAAGATAATCACAGAATCTAGATCTTTACGCAGCCAGCGCTGCAACTCTGCTTTTAAATTCGCAAGTTGGGACGGGGAAAGTTCTCCTTCAAAAACAGAGCATTGGACATGCTGCAGGTATTTTTTGCAGATTTTAAATACGTTCCGCAAAATACGAGGTCCCCTATCCTCCATTGAAATATCATAAACAAGAATAATATACATTGTCACCACCAGATTACAAATGGGTCATAGTCTTTTTCTCCGATTAGATCTTTTATCAGCTTGTAGCACTCCAAGCGGATGAGATATTCATAAGATACATCGCGCCCCAATGCTTTATGCCGAATGGTCGTGCGAAGTCGGGCATCCAGTTCAGCTGCAATTCGCTGTGAACTGTCTTTTGTGAAATGCATATAATCCAGCTCGCGGATAAAATCCTTGTTCTGAATCTGCTTTTTGTTGAACATCGAAAAAATAAGACGATCTCCAATAAGCGGTTTGAAGATTTCTGCAATATCAAGACACAAAGAAAACCGTTTTGTGCTGGGTTCATGCAGAAAGCTGATCGTTGGATTGAGTTGTGTCCGATAGATCTCACTGAGTACGCGCGTATAGATCAGACTGTTCACATACGAGATCATTGTATTCATCATATTATCCGGCGGATGCTTGACGCGCCGTTCAAAGTCGATTTCCTCATTGATAATCGTATGAAACGCTGCATAATACTGCTGATGAATGTTTCCTTCAAACCCCATCAGCGTCGGGATATCCTTCGCCTCCGCTGCTTGTTCCAACAGTAGGCAGATTGTTTCCATCGGTAAAGCAAGATCTTTGCCGCGATTGTTGTAATACCGCAAGGTGCGGTAAATATTTTTGCCGGCGCCAATCACAAATTGCTTTGCCAGACGCAGCCGATGCGAGGGTTCCAGATAAGCCTGCGTTTGTTGTACGAGCAGATGCCCGGAAACAAGGGTTTCTCTAGGATAAAAGCTGCCGGTATAAAAATTGTAATGATTAAAAAAGTGAAGACAGATTCCGTGTTTTGATGCAAGGCTCAGCATGGTGGTATTCAGTGTCAGCTCTGTCATCACATAGATATCCGAGATCGTTTCAATCGGCAGATCAGTTTTTTTCCATTCAGTGACGTATAACAAAGCGTATTGTCTTTTTGACGGAGCTGCCCTTCGTTGTAGATATAAATGCTTTTTTTCATCGCTCACCTCAAATGAAACACAGGTCATAATAAGCGCAGTTTTTACAAAATTTTTTTGCAGGGAAATGGTTTTCCGGGAGCGGGGCATTGCAGATTTTACGAATTTCTGTGAGCATTTCCGTGATTTTCACAAGGTCCTCGTCCGTCAGTTCGACTGCAACAGTTTGCCGGAGAAGCGGGTAATCAATTTGACCGTGGAGCTTGGTTAATCCGCGCTCCTGAAGATAATAGAGATAATATTTGAGTTGCCAAACGTTTGCCTCTTCCACAGAACGACTTTTCTTGATTTCGTGCAAAACCTTTCCCTTCCGGATAAAATCTACGGAAATCGTATCATCTATTGTAATATGACGCACAGCGTCACGCGTATAGCTGTTTTCGTCGAGCAATCTGCCCAAGGCAACAGCCTCATTGTTTTGCTCCATTTGCAGCTCATGCGTGAAATAGTAAAGTTTTCGATGGCAGACCTGATAATAATAAATCATCGTTCCGGTGACAGGCCGTTCTTCGTGCATACGATTCTCCCCCTTTACAGCATTTGCGCCTGATCGATCAGACGATGATTGGTTGACCGTTTCCGAGGCTGAAACCCAACGTCGGAAAGCGTAGTTTCATCAAAATCATAACTGCCGGGACAACGCCAGATTCTGCTGTGCTTCCAGAGCAGCTGCTGGCTTTCCGGGGTGGGGCATGTTCCCTGACGGACACTGGTCGTATATTGCAGCAGTTCCTGTCTGGCTTCAAAGACCTCCTGAATGTCGTCGGAAGCAAGCGCCTGAGTAAGCTCGTTGAGTTTCCCGGATTCTTCTAGTGTGATATAAATGCTTTCCGGAACCACAGTGATCGAATCGATCTCGCGGAAATTTGCGTTGTCGGTATCGTAAAGACGCAGATTTTTGAAGGTATTCAGCCGGTCGGACACACGTTGATAATAAGGAGATTTTAAAATATCCGGATTTTTCTCCGGGTCATAGACCAGATCCATCATCCGGCTTTTATCGTCCTGCTCATCGCTTTCTTCTAAAAGACAGCCATTAAAATTGCGGACTGCGGCAAGAGAAAACGCATACAGCGTTTCCTCGATGACTGTGCCGCGGCCATCGCCGTTGTCTATGATGAAAACATTAGGCTGATCACCTAGATCATATGGACGAGAGCGATAAATCCGCCCCATGCGCTGAAGCAGGGAATCCACGGTGCACAGGCTGGTATAGAGCACGTCAAAGTCGAGATCCAGACTGGCTTCTACGATCTGTGTAGAGATCCAAATGCCGGAATTTGTATTTGACGCTTTTTGATTCGGGGCAAAACGCAGAATGGCAGATTCGAGCAGAGAGCGATGCCGCCGAATATAGCGGCTGTGCAGCAGATACACAGACTGTGCAGCAGAGGAAATTGTCTGATACAGCTTCTGTGCCTGAGCAATTGTGTTGCAGATGACAAGCACTTTGCGGGTTTTGCCCTGCTCGATGATCTGTTCTGCGGGAAAAGAGCGCT
This sequence comes from Clostridiaceae bacterium, assembly GCA_018383195.1. Lineage (GTDB taxonomy): Bacteria > Bacillota > Clostridia > Oscillospirales > Butyricicoccaceae > Butyricicoccus_B. The sequence goes on from JAGZOP010000068.1 coordinate 4,523, forward strand.
CCGCACAGAGTTGGATTCTATGACGCGCAGGAAGATCTGCATGAAATGTTTGTGGGGCGGCGGCAATCGGAATGGATTCACGCTCCAAAAAACGCAGCAGGAGTTTGGGAAAGGTTGCGGTCAGAATCAGGAAATGTCCGCCGAGACTGGTGATTACATGCAGCGCATACAGAATTGCGGCGAGAAGTTCGGGAGAATACATTTGGATTTCATCCAGAATCAGATAACTTCTGGCGAGGACAGCAGCGGCAATTTCTGTTCCATTGGCTTTATAGACAAAGCGCATGATTTGGTCTACTGTGCAAACTGTAAGCGGGCAGGCAAATAAACGGGCAGCCTGCCAGCGCAAATCGCTCGCTTCGCTGTCCTGCGATAGATAATAGGCGTGGGCATCGCCATGCAGCAAAGCGGCGTGCGGGAAAGCAATGCCTTTTTCATCGCAGATGCGGGTATAAATCGCATGGATGCTGACTTTGAGCGGCAGCGTATAGAACCCCTTCCTGCCGCCGAGCCAGAGCAGTGCGCCCTCGGTTTTCCCAATCCCGGTGCTGGCCTCGATAATCAGATTTTCCCCGGCATGGGACGCGAGATAGTCCTGAACCGGCCGCAAAGTGTAGCCGCTGTTCTCCATCGCCGTGCGGGTGCAGGCAGAAATATCCGGACCGACTAGCGGCTCGTCGGCGGTTTTCCGTCCGGCGCTCGCACAATAGTCGATGCGGTTGAGCAGTCCTTTCAGAAGGATATAGCGGAGCTGAAACGATTCCTCTTCTGCTTCGCCGCGCAGATTGGCATAGGCGCGCTGCCGCATACCGCGATCACTCTGACCGTCTTTCGGTAAAATGCCAAGCGCACGGCAGCGTTCGGTAAACGCTGACTGCACATACCGGTCATACTCCATGCAGTCTTCTTCGGTCATCAAAGGGCGGTTATGATGATAGAATATCATCATTGCAAGCAGGTGAAAGGCGCTTTTGCTTTTCCAACGCGTCAAAAAGAATTTGCGGTCGAGCAGTGCCAGACTTAAATAGCCATGCGGGAAAACCGAAGTGCTGGAATCCAGCGGGGGTAGATTCATCGCCCGGCGACCCTTGATATCGCGGTACAGATATTCCACACAGCTGAGAAAATCGCAGACGCGGCGGGTTTTCTCATCGTTCGGAAGCGAGAGGTTGTCATTCTCATCAATGCCGATGCGGTCTAAGTCAATCGTAATTGTATAGGAATAAAACGAGCGGTGCTGTTCACTTTGCGCGATGGCGTTGTTTTCTCCGGTGCGGCGCGCCATCCCCATATTGGTCAGGAAATCCAGATCGGCCTGAAAGGGTTCGAGCGAAACGCCGCTGGTCAGGCGCACAACTGCCGAACGGGTCTTTGCTCCGGACCCCTTCTCAGTTTTCATATAGCCGAACAGGTCGATTTCCGGATATTTGTCGATTGTCGCAGAGGGCTGGAACTGGATGACCTTTTTGGAGCCGGAGCCATTCGCTTCGGTTGGCGTATTATCCCAACCAAGTTGGTCAATCATGCTGTAACGCAGTGCCTGACGGGAAATGTAGGTATATTGCTGCCGGTCTGCACGGGTGAGATGCTTTAAAACGGAGATGTTTCCCATACCTTCTCCATAATTGAGGCTGCTTGCCTCGAAAACCAGTGTAATTGTCAAGCCACGTTTCATACCTTTGGTTCCTCCTCACTGCTTGTTTGTTCCATATTGGAGCTCAGACCGATCATAAAGGCTTCGCCAACCGCCATAAAGGTTTCTTCATCGGTCAGTGTATCCAGAAATACGGTTGGAATCGGCCGTCCGAGCGACAGGTACTGGCGGTACAATGCCTGCATGTAGAGATCCGGATTGCGGATCTGCAAGGCGTTCAGCAGGCGGTAGGACAACGAAACGATCTTATTTTCATTCTGGCTGTTCGCAATTGCTCTGCTGAGTGCAGAGCCTTCCTGCTTTGCGATTTGCGCCTGTTTCCATAGTGACATTGCATCGCTCCCCTTTTTTTGAATATAAGTGGATTTGGATATTTAAGATTGGATACAGCATCCAAAGCGGACGGTTGTCGCGGAGAAGCTTCCGTTCCTGCTCAATTAGAAGCGGATGCAGGCTGCATCCGTTCAAAATACGTTCTATGGTCTGACGGAGCAGAACGGGATTGTGGGACAGCGTTTCCAGCGGCTTTTTGCACCGGGACAGCGCGGAAAGCATGTTGCCAGACAAGAGATTGACACGGTATTCCCACTGATCTTCCCGGCGCGTCCGCCGGATGATCTGAATATTTTCCAGACGCCGCTTGGCTTCCTCGGTAGTGGATACGACCAGATAGCGGCACAGCTGCGCCGCGAATGTATCATCCGTGTCAGACAGCTGCAAATCGGGCAGTTCGCTCGCCCGGATCAGGCTGCGGACACTGGAAGCATCATTTACAAAGAACCCCTCCCCCGCATATCCGGAAAAGCCCAATGGGATGCAGGCGTAAATCAGATTGCAGACCGGACAGGGGGATAAATCGACGTTAAAGTTCCAGAATCCGTTGGTCTTGCGCTTTACATCAACCCCCATATCATTGATCCAAGCCATGCTTTGAAGACCGGACGGCAGGGGTGCACCACACTGGAAGCATTCCGCTGCGTGTTTGCCTTTGGACGGCTTCCAACTCACAATTTTCTGAATAAATTCTTCCTCGAAACTTGATTCAAAGGGTGACTGGTTTTTTTGTTTTTGCAGAAAAGAAATTCCATTCCAAAATACCTGCACCCGGGTGTAGGCAATATCCTTTAGGAGAAAGGTTTTTTGATGTTCCTGAAATTTAGAACAAAATTCAGCAAGTAGAGCGAATTGTTTTTCCGATGTTTTGCAGACTTTCAGCTCTTTTGCACGCAAGAGGAAGGGATATTCGTCGCCCGCAGCACGAATGATCTCAACGGCTGCTTTATAAGAAGCACGATTCATCTTTTCTGCAATCAGATTTGCGGTGTTTTGAAGTTTTTCTTCAAATCCATCCATTTCTTTCGCGGTGGGATTCAAGAGCTGATTCATCTGGTCCAGCAGCTTGCCTCCGACGGTTTCTGCACCGAAACGAGCAAGCAGGGTGTCAAAGTAATCCTGCGTGAAGTGCGGCCAGATTTGCTCACCGTCAAACCGAAGGCAAAAACCATCTGCTTCGTAAGGGCGCTGACCGTGTTCCAGAACGCGGAGAAAGCCTAGAATGCCGGCATTGTATAATCCGTCACTGAGTTTTAGTATCATGGGTGCGGTCATATGCAGCCCACCTCACCCTCGGATAGAATATGGAAAAGACCGAATCCGCTTCCGCGTCGGCTGCCGATGCCGGAACCATATAAATGCTGAAGCAGGCGGGGCTCCCCGCGTAAGATGCAGGTGCCGAAGGAGACTGGAATATACTGATTATAGTGCAGCACCTTCGTTTTCTTCATCTGAAGCGGGAAAAATGACAGGGATTCCGGTTCGTGCAGTGAAAATTCGGTATTGCGGAGCTGATACGCGGCACATCGGAAAAGCTGCTCCTGAAAATCAGGGTCCGCTGTGGTAAAATAGCGGTCCTGCTTTTCGATATGTTCCCGCACGCAGAGCGGACTTAGAAAGCGAACCAGAATTTGTCCCGCGGAGATTTGCGGCTCATGCATCGTCGATAGGCAGCCGATGGACATGGTGTTGCCGTCCGGAAGAGAATGTTGGCAGCCTCGGACAGACAGAAGCATGTTATTGAGAAGAATGCCGGTTTGAAGATCTGCGGTGCTTACCGTCAGACTGATGCGATTTACCGGCAAATGAATCGTTTTGCCGGTAAATACAGCACCTTTCGGCAGTGAAACCGAGAAGGAAAAACACTTATCTTCGGAATTACCGTAAATAAATGGGTAGTATCGTCCGCTCTCATAGGTGCTCAGCGCCTTTTTGAACAGGCTGAGCATGCAGCGGCGGTAATCCATCGGCAGAACCGGATGCTCAAGGAAGATTTCAAGCTTACTACGCATGCATGACATTCCTTTCTGGAATCGAGTCAAGAAGTTTACTTCGGGGTTTGGAAATGTACATTTCAAAGCAAGGGGTGAGATTGTTGTCGAAATGATAAAAAATATCTTTTTATATGCCCGTTATATAGGCGTTTTGACGAAAGCTCAATACGGTGCGCGAATATTATTTCTAAAAAAGGAAGTATTATTAATCAAATCATAAAATATCCACGTCAGAAAAGGTTTTGTCAGCAGGGGTCTGTGGTTTGCAAGAAAATAGGAGAAAACAGAAGGCTTAATAGTGACAAGTAACTATTTGGCTACGAACAGGGACAGAAGACGGTGTGACCGAAAGGTCACGCCGTTTTTCTGCGTCCGTAGGTTGATTC
>JAGZOP010000224.1 GCA_018383195.1 Clostridiaceae bacterium
ACAAAAATATCCTCCGGCGGGATGCCGTTCTCCACGGCCCTGCGGAGAATGACCGATGCGTATTTCTCATCCAGTTCCATCATGCAGCAGACACGGTTCATCTGTTCACAGGCCATCATGGTAGAACCGCTGCCGCCAAAGGTGTCGATCACCACGGCGTTCTCCTGGGTGGAGTTGCCGATGGGATAGCCCAGCAGATCCAGTGGCTTGGAGGTCGGATGGTTGGCGTTGCGCTTCGGTTTGTCGTAATTCCAGATGGTGGTCTGCTTACGGTCGGAGTACCACGGGTGCTTGCCGTTTTGGAGAAATCCATACAGCACTGGCTCGTGCTGCCACTGATAGTCCGAGCGTCCCAGCACCAGGGAGTTCTTCACCCAGATACACACGCCCGCCAGATGGAACCCGGCGTCAGTGAACGCCTTTCGGAACTTCAGCCCCTCGGTGTCCGCATGAAACACATAAGCCGCACCGCCTTTTTCCAGATGCTCCGCCATGCACTGAAAAGCAGAGAGGAGGAAGTTATAAAACTCCTCGTCTTTCATGGAATCGTTCTGGATGGTCAGACCACTGGAACTTTTGAAGGAGACGCCATAGGGCGGGTCCGTCACGATGAGATTAGCCTTCCTGCCGTCCATCAGCTTCGCTACATCCTCGGCGGAGGTGGCATCCCCGCACACAAGGCGGTGCCGGCCCACTGTCCAGACATCGCCCCGCTCTACAAAGGAGGCTTTCTCCAACGCAGCGGTCAGGTCGAAATCGTCATCCCTGGCTTCGCTGCCGGAATCATCCGCAAACAGGTCGGCCAGTTCTTTTTCGTCAAAGCCCGTGAGCAGAGGATCAAAGTCCATGCCCTGCAAAGACTCAATCTCCACCCGCAGAAGTTCCTCATCCCATCCGGCGTCCATCGCCATGCGGTTGTCCGCAATGATATAGGCTTTCTTCTGAGCTTCACTGAGGTGGTCGGCAAACACACAGGGAACCTCAGTGATGCCTTCCTCCTTTGCCGCCAGGATTCTGCCGTGACCGGCGATCACATTAAAATCC
>JAGZOP010000225.1 GCA_018383195.1 Clostridiaceae bacterium
ACATTACATCATGACTGGCGGCTCATTTGTGGCGAATGAAAAGACAGTTATGATAAAGGAGGGATGCCCTCAAACCTACCGTAACTGTCAACCACATTCTCACGAAAGGAGCCTTGTATGGAACTGACTTACACCCAATGCGGCGACTATCTCATTCCCAACCTTGTGTTAGCAGACACCAAAGAGTACCATATCGGGAAATATGGCCGGATGCGCCGTGCCTACTTAAAAGAACATCGGCCCATTCTGTATACCGATCTCATTGTCACTGAAAAGCTGCTTCCCCACTTGGAGGAAATCGACATCGCCTGCCGGGAGCGGCTGGAAATCCTTGAAAAATCCATGATGCAGCAAGAGGGCGTCACAGAAGCCCTGAAAGCTGCCGACCAGATGGCATGGGTGCGCTCCATGAACTCCATCCACAACAGAGCCGAGGAAATTGTCCTGGCTGAGCTGGTCTACTGTTGAGGGAGGGAACACCATGATTTTAGAAGCCATGTATAATGGAGAGTTTTATCCCTGTGAAACAGTCGTACCCACGTCCCCGGAATACCACAAGGCGATCCAAACCTGTGCAGCGTTGATGGAGCAGTTATCCCAGCGGCTCAGCAAAGAGGACTATGCGCTGGTGGAGGAACTCCGGGCGCAGAACGCTATCGCCCAGTGCGAGGAAAGTGAAAGCCATTTCAAGTATGGATTTTCGGCGGGGTTGATTGTCCAGCAGGAAGCCCATGAACAGCTGCAAAACAAGAAATAAGCGATGGCCCAAAAAGCCCACGCAGCCGGAAAGAGAACCGGAGGCGTGGGCTTTCTGTGTATACGGTTATTCTGTCTGATCAGCCGAAGTCTCTGCAACCAGTCGGTCAAAGTCGCTCTGATAGGTCCGATCCTGCAATACCCGGAACTTTTCAAACTCTTTCTCGGCAAAGGCTTTGGCAATGACAGCGGTCACCTTGCCTTTATCATGCAGAATATCTTCCTCGTTGAACTGTAAAAATGCGTCAAGCCGCTTGACCCAATCGGCCATATACATGACATTTCCC
>JAGZOP010000069.1 GCA_018383195.1 Clostridiaceae bacterium
AAAACGCCCATGCTCCTACCCCGGCTGTCCAAACCTCACGGACGGGCAGTACTGTGAGGAGCATGAAGCTATTGCCCGGAAACGGTACAACAAGTACGGTCGCCCTGCTGACAACAACAAGAAGTACGGCAGGGCTTGGAAACGAATCCGCGACCGCTATGCCGCAGCGCACCCATTGTGTGAGCTGTGTCTGAAGGAAGGACGGCTGACTCCCGTGGAGGAAGTCCATCACATCATCCCTCTGTCGCAGGGCGGGACGCATCGGAATGACAATCTGATGTCCCTCTGCCAGTCCTGCCACACAAAGTTACATCATGAGCTTGGCGACCGGTGACCGTGGGGCGGTCAAAATCTCCGGGACCTGGATGAGCGGACAGCGGCCTGTGGCTTCGTGCGCGAAAAAGGCGAAATCAAAAGGGTAATTGACGGCGGCCGAAAGCGGTCGCTCATTTTTTGCGGAAAAGAGGTGAGAAAATGCCGACAAAATCCAATAACACAGGCGGGCGCGGCGGAGCGAGACCCGGTGCGGGAAGAAAAAAGTCTGCGGTCAGGGAGAAAGCCGAGAACGGCAATCCGGGCGGGCGCAGATTAGAAGTGCTGGATATTCCCGAAGTCGAGGGTGTCGATATGCCAAAGCCCCATGAGTTCCTCTCCGCCGAGCAGCGTGACGGGAGTACGCTCCAGGCGGAAGAAATCTACAAAGAAACATGGGAGTGGTTAAAGAAGATCGGCTGCGCCGCAAAGGTGTCTCCACAGCTTCTGGAGCGGTACGCCATGTGCAGCGCCCGTTGGATTCAGTGCGAGGAGATGACCAACCGCATGGGTTTCCTCTCCAAGCATCCTACCACCCAGAAGCCGATCCCGTCCCCGTTCATCAACATCGGCATCAACTACATGAACCAGGCGGTGCGGCTCTGGAACGAGATTTTCCAGATCGTGAAGGAAAACTGCAGCACCGATTATGGGGAGGTCTCTCCCCAGGACGATTTGATGGAGCGTCTGCTCCGGGCAAGGAAGGGATGAAGCCATGTTTGAGAAAGCAAATCCGTGCCACCCGGATAAGGTGGCAGACCGTATCGCCGGCGCACTGGTGGATGCGGCGTACAGGAAAGAGGAAAATCCCAGGATTGCTGTGGAGGTCCTCATCGGTCACGGCGTCTGCCACATCATTGCGGAGAGTTCCGTACACATCCCGCTGGATGAGGTGGACGCTATCGTGAAGCGCATCGGCGAGGATCTGCACACGGATTATGTGGAAGTGCCGCAGGATGGACGCCTTGCCGAGAACCAGGCAGAAGGAATCCGCTGCGGCGACAACGGCATTTTCAAAGGGACGCCAGTCACGGAAGAGCAGAAAGCCCTCTGTGAGATCGCCAAAAGTGTGTATCACACTTATCCCTATGACGGGAAGTATATTCTGGACGGCGCAAGGCTTATCCTCTGCCAGAGCAATGCCCCTGCCGCAGAACTGCGGAGACGGTATCCGGGTGCTGAGGTCAATCCCTTGGGCGACTGGACAGGCGGCACAGATGTGGATTCCGGCGCCACCAACCGCAAGCTGGGCAGTGATATGGCCGATTCCGTCACGGGCGGCGGCCTGCATGGGAAGGATTTCTCCAAAGCGGATGTGTCTGTGAATATCTACGCTTGGCTCAAAGCGCAGGAAACCGGAAAGCCGGTGCAGCTTGCCTGCGCCATCGGGGACGATACCGTGGACGGTATCCCCTACGAGAAGATCGTGGAGACTGCCCGGAGATACATCCAGCGCCTTGGGGGTTTTGAGAAATTTGCGGAATGGGGGCTGGTGCGATGAAGACAACAACGGAAATGCGGCTTGTGCCGATTGCCAAGTTGGTACCCTATGTGAACAACGCCCGCACCCACTCCCCGGAGCAGATCACGAAGCTGCGCTCGTCCCTCCGGGAGTTTGGCTTTATCAATCCCGTCATCATCGACCGGGAGTTTAATGTGATCGCCGGCCACGGCAGAATCCTGGCGGCAAAGGAGGAAGGCATCACGGAGGTTCCCTGTGTGTTTGCCGACCATCTTACCGAAGCGCAGAAGAAAGCCTATATCATTGCGGACAACCGCATGGCGATGGACGCCGGATGGGACGAGGAGCTTCTGCGGGTGGAGATCGAGTCTTTACAGGGTATGGACTTTGATCCCTTGCTGACCGGCTTCGATGAGAAGGAACTGGCCGCGCTGTTTGATGATGGTATGGAAGCCAAAGAGGATGACTTCGATGTGGATGCGGAGCTGCAAAAGCCTGCGTTCTCCCGGCTGGGCGATGTATGGACGCTTGGCAGGCACCGTCTGGTATGCGGGGACTCCACAAAGGCTGAGACATACACCGCGCTCATGGATGGCGTTCAGGCAAACCTGGTGATTACCGACCCGCCGTACAACGTCAACTACGAAGGTTCGGCTGGCAAGATCAAGAACGACAACATGGCAGGCGAGAAATTCTATGAATTCCTCCTTGCCGCTTTTCAGAATATGGAATCGGTCATGGCGGCGGACGCATCCATCTATGTGTTCCATGCCGATACCGAGGGACTAAACTTCCGCAGGGCGTTTGCCGATGCGGGATTTTATTTATCCGGCTGCTGCATCTGGAAGAAACAGTCCCTTGTGCTGGGACGCTCTCCGTATCAGTGGCAGCATGAGCCGGTGCTGTACGGCTGGAAGAAAAACGGCAAGCACCAGTGGTACACCGGCAGGAAGGAAACCACCATCTGGGAATTTGACAAGCCGAAGAAGAACGGCGATCATCCGACCATGAAGCCGATCCCTCTGCTGGCTTATCCGATCCAGAACAGTTCTATGGCAAATTCGGTGGTGCTGGACCCCTTCGGTGGTTCCGGTTCTACGCTCATTGCCTGTGAGCAGACCGACCGCATCTGCCGCATCATCGAGTTGGACGAGAAGTTCTGCGATGTGATTGTGAACCGCTACATCGAACAAGCTGGTTCTACAGATGGGGTGAGCGTCCTCCGGGACGGCAGGACATACAGCTATGAGGAGGTTGCGGATGGAACGGAATAAACTGACCCTCGGAAGCCTGTTTGACGGCTCCGGCGGTTTCCCTTTAGGCGGCTTGATCTCCGGCATTACCCCTATATGGGCTTCGGAGATCGAGCCGTTTCCTATCCGGGTGACCACCAAACGGTTGCCGTTTATGAAGCATTACGGCGATGTCTCGAAAATGAACGGCGCAGATGTAGAGCCGGTGGATATCATCACCTTCGGCTCACCATGCCAGGACATGAGCATCGCAGGCCGACGGGAGGGCTTGGACGGCTCCCGTTCCAGTCTTTTCTACGAAGCCGTCCGAATCGTAAAGGAAATGAGGTGCAAAACCAATGGCAGATATCCAAGATACATCGTCTGGGAGAACGTCCCCGGCGCATTCAGCTCCAACAAGGGCGCGGACTTCCAGTCTGTCCTCGAAGAGGTCTGCTCGGTCAAAGGATACGAAATTCATACTTCTCGACCTGAGAAGTGGCCAGCCGCCGGAGAGATCGTGGCAGATGATTTCAGTCTCGCATGGCGGGTATTTGATGCGCAGTACTGGGGAGTTCCCCAGCGCAGAAAACGTATCTACCTTGTCGCAGATTTTACAGGCGGGAGTGCCGGAAAAATACTATTTGAGTCCGAAGGCGTGTCTGGGTATACTCCGCAGGGCTTCCGTTCGTGGCAAGGAGCTGCCGGAGCTTCTGAAAAAGGCTCTGGAACGGCAGGCTGCGTCTGCCTGAACGACCAGGGTGGAAACCGTATGGATGTGACGGACGGCGTCACCTGCACTCTCAGGGCAGAAGCCCATCATCCACCCTGCGTGATGGAATCGGCAGGCTTTTGCACCGAGCATTCTGCACACAGCCGCTCCATCGGTTATGAGGAGGAAACCTCTCCCACCCTCCGGGCGGGGACGGTTCCTGCGGCAGTCTATGAGAACCATAGTCAGGACACCAGATACACCAAACTTGAGGGAATTGCTCCCACCGTTTCATCAACCTACGGCACAGGCGGCAATAATCAGCCCTTCGTGGTGGAAACGCCAAAGACGCTGAAGATCCGCTCCGGCTGTGAGGGCGGCGGCAAAGGTGCATTAATTCAGGACAACAAGTCCGCTACCCTCGGCTGCAACAATGACCAGACAGTATTTGTGCCGAAGGTCTACGGCATCTGCTCCAAACAGAGCCATGCCATGCAGTCGGACAATCCACACAGCGGTTTTTATGAAGCGGATACTTGCCGCTGTCTGGACGCAAACGGCGGTAACCCTTCCTGCAACCAGGGCGGCATGGCTGTGGTGGCTGTGCAAGGCTCCATGATCGGAAGGTCCGACAAGAACGATCCCCAGGGCAGCGGCGTCAATGAGGATGTGTCCTTCACGCTGGATGCTACCGACCGCCATGCGGTAGCCTACGGCATTGACCGGGCCACATACAATATGGGACGGAACGCTAAGTTCGGAATCACGGTGGAAACGGAGATCGAGCCAACGATGGTGTCCAAGGGACCGGGAGCGGTCGGACAGCCTATCTACCATTCAAGCAAGAGTTCCTTCCACACCAATTTTACGGATGATGATGTGACGGAAACGCTGGTCGCTACAGATTTCAAAGATCCGCCTACCGTATCCAAGGAGCCTGACTACATCGTCCGCAGACTGACGCCTACCGAATGCGCCAGACTGCAGGGATTCCCGGACTGGTGGTGTTCCGACCTTGGCACGGCCAATCCGACCGAGGATGAAGTAGAGTTCTGGACAGAGGTATTTGAGACACACCGGAGGGTCATGGGTGCATCCTCCAATCCAAAGAGCCGAAATCAGATCATCAAGTGGCTGAAAGACCCTCACTCCGATTCTGCGGAATACAAAATGTGGGGCAACGGAGTGGCGCTGCCTAATGTCTGTTTTGTGCTTTCCGGCATCGTGTACTATGCACAGTTATCCGGCGAATGATCCGGCAGCTATTCTACAGCAAAATGTGCGGAAATCGCTTGCTATTTCAGGGGTTCAGAGCGAATATGTGACTACCAAAAACAAAGGAGGTTTTCGCACATGGAAATCAGATACAATGTGACAGGCGCAAAGCGCAAGGAACTGGTCAAGGTCATTTCGGATGCCACGGGCGCCAGGGCGGAATACAAATTCATGCCCACCTGCAATTATGAGATCGACTACTTCACGGTCACCAAGGACGGGACGCTCCTGTTTGACGACCGTGCTGACAGCGAGGAGGTCGAGCAGGTACTTGAAGCTATCACCGCCGCAGGCTTTGAATGCGAGGCGAAGGGCGGCGAGGAACAGTTCTTCGAGGAAGAATCCGAAGCCACCGACACTGAGCCACAGAGCGAAACTGTGGGGCTTACAGTGGAGATCCCGCTGGACAAAGCGGCGGTTGGCAACCTTACTAAACTGCTGGATGCCAAGGGTAGCCTGATTAAGAAGGCGCTCGGTGTTAGCGAACTTCCAATTGAGATTCAGGAAGACCGGGTAACGTTTCCCTGGTTCCCGGAACTGCCGGACGCCGATGCAGTTAAAGCCTACACCCATTTCATTTCCGCACTCTGCGAGATGAGCAAAAACGCCAAGCGCGTGACGGTCACGGAGAAAGCGGTGGATAATGAGAAGTACGCCTTCCGCTGCTTTCTCCTGCGCCTGGGCTTCATCGGCAGCGAATACAAAGTCGAACGCAAGATCCTGCTGAAGAATCTCTCCGGTTCTTCGGCATTTAAGAACGGAGGTGTAGACCATGCGATTTCCGAGTAAGGAAGTTGTAGAACGTATCCGCAAGGAGTTCCCATCAGGCACCCGAGTGGAGCTGCTGCGGATGGACGATCCCCAGGCACCGCCAATCGGCACACAGGGCACTGTGATGGGCGTGGATGATATCGGCTCCATCATGGTCGCCTGGGACAACAGCAGCGGCCTTTCCGTGTCGTTCGGAGAAGACCTGTGCCGAAAGGTCAAGAACACATCTGATGGTAGTAAAAAGGTATAAACTACACAATATCTTGCGGTCATCTTTGTGTAGTATATTATCGAAAATGGCCTTGCTATTATCCTCTTTTAGAGCGAATATGTGTACACCGAAAGGGAAAACACACCAAACGAAAACGGAGGATTCACCATGAACGAGAAAACAGCAAGGCAGATCGCAGAGATGAAAAACCAGACCATCGGGGTCGAGGTTGAGATGAATAACATCACCCGCCAGAAGGCAGCCAAGGTTGCCGCCGACTTCTTCGGCACAGGCAGATACGAGAATACCGCAGGCCGCAACGGCTACAGCACCTGGAGCGCCTGGGACGCACAGGGGCGCGAGTGGAAATTCCAGAAGGACGTTTCCATCGCAGGAGCGGACGAGCAGAAATGCGAACTGGTCACTCCGATCCTGACCTACGGGGATATCGAAACCCTGCAGGAGCTTTGCAGACAGCTCAGACACGCAGGAGCGAAAAGCGACGCCTCCAGAGGATGCGGAGTCCACATCCACATCGGGGCGCATGGCCACACACCGCAGAGTCTTCGGAACCTCGCCAACATCATGGCAAGCCACGAAAGCCTGATTGCCGAAGCCTTAAAGCTCGACCGCAGCCGCATGAGCCGCTACTGCCGCACGGTAGACCCCAACTTCCTCGCCAAGGTCAACAGCAGAAAGCCCAAGACGATGGCGCAGCTTGCGGACATCTGGTACACCAGCCACGGCGCAAGCTACGGCAGGAACCAGCATTACAACGACAGCCGCTACCATATGCTCAACCTCCACGCCACCTTTACCAAAGGGACAGTCGAGTTCAGGCTCTTCCAGTTTGACGAGCCGACCGCAGAGCGCCGGGGCGGCATCCACGCAGGACAGCTCAAAAGCTACATTCAGCTTTGCCTGGCGCTGAGCCAGATGGCAAAGGATGTGCGGACGGCAAGCCCCAAACCCCAGCAGAACGAGAACCCCAAATACGCCATGAGAACCTGGCTCCTCCGCTTGGGCTTCATCGGCGAGGAGTTCGCAACGGCCAGAGATTTCCTGACCCGCAACCTTACTGGAGATACAGCCTTCCGGCACGGCAGAGCAGCCGCTTGAAGGATTTAGGTTAAATGCCCTGCCCCTGACCGCTTCGGCGGTCTTAGGGTGGTAGAAGGACAAGTAACCTAAGTCCTCCAGGAAAGGATGGATACACATGAAAGAAAAAAGATACTACATCGCCTACGGCAGCAACCTCAATGTTCCGCAGATGCGGATGCGCTGCCCTCACGCCACGATCCTCGGCACGGCTAACCTTAAAGGTTGGGAGCTGCTGTTCAAAGGAAGCAAGACCGGCTCTTACCTCACGATTGAGGAATTCGAAAACGGCACGGTTCCCGTGGTGATCTGGGAGGTGACGGCTGCGGATGAAGCCACCCTCGACCGCTATGAGGGATTTCCCAATTTCTACTACAAAAAGGACATCAAGCTCCAATACAAGGGCATCCGCACAGGCAAGCGCAGAACGGTGACGGCCTTTGCCTACATCATGCATGAGGAGCGCCCCATCGGCATCCCCACCAACTTTTACATGAGGACCTGCCTGGAGGGGTACGACACCTTTTACTTCGACAAGAACATTCTGATCGACGCCTACGAAAAATGCAGGGAGGTATGCGGCTATGAAGGATAACATCATAAGGACGGCGGTCTGCCCGCTTTGCGGCAGGACTTATCATGGCGCTCCGGCGCTTTCCAGGGAGGACAACAAGACCCTCATCTGCCCAGACTGTGGGACAAGGCAGGCGCTCCGGTCAATCGGCGTGGACACCGCCGAGCAGGAACAGATCATCGAGACGATCCACCGCCATATGCAGGAGTAATGTACACAGTTTCCTCCACTGATCTTTGTGCAGATTGTGCTCGGGATTAACTTGCTATTCTGTGCTTTTAGAGCGAATATGTACACACCGAAAGGGAAAACAAAGAAAAACGGAGGAAACCACCATGATGAACATTTACCAGATGAGGAACAGCTTCAGCCTTAAGGAGCATAACACCGCAATCACCAGAGAGGATTTTGAAGGGAGCTTTACCAGGACCCGCGAGAGCGTCCGCTTCACCTTCAACGGCTGGGATGGCAAGAGCTACGACGGTGAGAGCCGCAGCGCAAAGGTCTACCGCACCAGCCTTCCCGGATACGAGAACACACGATTTGTGAAGGTCGGAAAAGCCCTTTGCTACATCGATGAAGACAGCAGCATTCTGGAGAAAGCCACCGGCGAATACCACAAGGAAGCGGAATGGCTGGTGGATGTTCTCAGGAGCAACTAAGAAATCGGAGGATACGATGATGGAAAACACAGGAATTAAGAGATACGAAGACTACACCGAGAATTGCGAAAACCACTACCGGCTACCGAACACCAGCACGATGGAGAACCTTTCGATGAAGGTTACCGCCGGAGAAGGCGCAGTGCTGAAGATGGGCGATAAGGTACTGGTCACCGACCACGCAGGGAAGGGATTCATCGCCGGGGTGTACGAGTTCATCGAGACACCGGAAGAAACCGGGTACAGCTACATTGAGTGCCGCCTGAACCTCATCGCCATGAGCGCAGAACTTTTCGAGGATGGCGGTCACGCTATTGCCTGGGCGATGCAGCAGTAAATAACAGCAAAGACAATAACCAGAGATTGAGCCGGCCGGCTCTTTCTCTCGTACAGAACCATTTTGGAAGTCGCAGTGATGCGGCTTATTATTATGCCATTTTGGAGGTGGTGTCCATGCGGAAGCTGAAAAAATACAAGCCCACCAGGTTTATGGCGAAGACCTCGCACTACGATAAGGACGCCGCCGA
>JAGZOP010000226.1 GCA_018383195.1 Clostridiaceae bacterium
ATGATACAATAAAGCGGATGTCAGATTTTTAATGGCTGAAAGGAAGGAATAATAAAATATGATACAAGTGCTGATCGTAGATGATGAAAAGCTGGAACGTGAAGGAATCAAATATCTTCTTGCCATGGAAGAGGGGGAGTGGAACATCAGAGAAGCTTCCAATGGAAGAGATGCTCTGCAGATTCTGAAAAGTGAGGAGACGGACCTGCTTCTGACAGATATCAAAATGCCCCACATGGACGGGCTGGAGCTTACCTCAAAGGCAAAAGAATTGAATCCGGGACTTCAGGTTGTGTTTTTCAGTGGATACAGTGACTTTACTTTTGCCCAGGAAGCAATCCGATATGGAGTAACAGAGTATATGCTGAAACCGGTAGAGCCGGAAAGCTTTCACAAGACCATAAATCAAACAAAGAAAAATATTCTGAAGAAAAAGGATAAGGAAACCAGGGAGCAAAAGGAACAGGATTTCCTTCAGGAGTATTTTCTGGAAAGCTATCTTTATACAGGCAAAAAAGATATCCTGGAAAAATCAGAAGGCATGATCAATCTGGAAAAATGGAAGTGCTGGCATTGTGCGATCCTGATAGAATCGGATATGGCGTTTTTTGACACTGCAGAAGAGAATTTTTCCACAGAGCTTCAGAAAGAGCTGAGGCGGGTATTTTTTTATCTGAATCTGAACAACAGACAGTCACTGCTTTTATTTCAGGATAATTACTGTGATTACAGTCTTGTGGCAAATCACATTTATATGTTTTTGAAAAGAAACTATAAGGAAAGCTTTTATCTGGCAGTGAGCAAAAAGTTTGAAGGCTATGAATGTCTTACAGAGATCATGAGCCAGCTGGAGCAGCAGATGGAAGAAAAATTTTATCATCCGGAAAAGCACATTTATTCCAATGATGAGGCGCATCTCAATATGGAAGTAAAGGAGGTACAGGATTCCAGACTTTTGCAGCTGATCTCGGAAGACGTCAGCAGGAAAGATATCCGGCAGCTCAGAAAGCATTATCAGTGTCTGAAGGAAAAATACAGC
>JAGZOP010000227.1 GCA_018383195.1 Clostridiaceae bacterium
CGCATTAAAGGGTGTGTTCTTAAAGAGCGTAACTCTGGCTTCCACAATGGGACCAAGCGTAAAGGTTAACCCAGTTAAATTAGCTCAGTAATAGATGAAAATAAGGAGTGCTATCTTTGTTGATTACAAAGGCAGCACTCCTTTTTGCAACAGAAATTTTATAAAACCAAAATAATTACCTCTTACAAAAAATGTTTATTCTCGAATTCATTAAATTCTGATATAATGAATTTATCTAAAGTAAGAGAGGTACAGAAGTGCATTTAGTAGGAAAAATAAAATACAGTATTTATAAGTGTATAACAGAGGATATTCTTACAGAAGATGTTATTATTACAGATAATCAAATGCAGCATATACTGGATAGGCATCCGGATACTTATAGAGAAGTTATTCGAGGTGGTAAAATTCGTTGCAACCACACACCCTAGTGGTCAAAAGAGATGCAGGAGAGGCGACGCCTGCCGGATAACTTCTTATTTTGGAATTATGAATAAATTACCGGCGGATATGCAAATCGTTTCTTTTGTTAGGTAGAATAAATGTCTAACGAAAGAAGATATTCGTATTCGGCGGTATTTTTATTGCGATGCAGCAAATGAGAGCTATATTATTGTAGTAATTTCGAATAGAAATTCTGCAAAGTAGAAATAGAGGGTACATACTGGCATAAGTTGACTTGTAAATAATATTTTGCTAGAATTGTTTTGCCAAGCCAATGGCTGGCAGGGAGAGGTACTGATATGAATTATATTGTTTTTGACCTGGAATGGAACCAATGCCCTTACGGAAAAGAAAAAGAGAATAAAAAACTGCCTTTTGAAATTATTGAAATTGGTGCGGTAAAGCTGGATGAGAACAGAAACGTGATAGACTCCTTTCAGGAAATTGTAAAACCGGCAGTTTATCACCGGCTGCATTTTCGAACCAAGGAAATTCTGGGAATTACTTCAAATAGATTGGAGGAAGGTATTCCTTTTAAAGCTGCTGTAAAGAAATTTCTGGAGTGGTGCGGGACAGACGTAAAATTTTGCACAT
>JAGZOP010000070.1 GCA_018383195.1 Clostridiaceae bacterium
TTCGATGGCTATAAGGCGGCCCGGTATAGCAGAAAATATCTGGCCCAGCATGAAGCGGAGCTGGCCGCATACCGGGCGGCGAAAGCTGCCATGAATGATCTTTTAGGCGGGGCGAAGCTCCCAAAAATGGACACGCTGAAAAAGGAGCGCCGGGAGCTCTCCGAAAAGAAAAAGGCCCTCTATGCCGAGTACCGCAAAGCCCAGGCGGATATGCGGCAGGCCGTTGCGGTCAAGGCAAACATTGATTATCTGCTCGGTCATACGGACGGGCGGGAAAATAAGGCCCAGGAGCGTTAGCCCGGGCCGCATCCAACAGGCGCTTGCGCCGGGACTTTGGGACAATTTGTCCCGAAGTCCAGCGGGTTTGGGGAGCTCCCCAACAAGCATTTTTGCGGGCCTGCGGCCTGCAAAAATTTCGGAGTGTGGCCACACCCGAATTGCTTGCCGTTTGTGCGCTCCCCTAAAAATAAAGCAAAGCACTATTGACCGTTTCGGTTATTTATGCTATACTGTTCAATGATAACCGAAACGGTTATTCAGAGAGGGGTAATACGATGGAAAAATTTCTTGCTCTATCAATCAAAAAGCAGGATACCATACGCAATGCGGCTCTGGCCTGTTTCGCAAAACATGGATATGAAAAAGCATCAATCAATGATATTGCGGTAGCGGCAGGTATCTCAAAGGCGTCTATCTTTCAGTATTTTGGGAATAAACAGGCACTCTACCAATATTTATTTGATTACTGCGCTGCCCAAATGAAACAAGCATATAACACGAGCGCATTGGAGGAAACCACAGATTTCTTTGACCGTGTATGGGAAGCCAGCGTTATGAAAGTGGAAAACTTGAAAAAGCACCCGCATATTGCATCGTTTATTGCAAGCGTGGCCGCAGAACCAATGCCGGAATTGAAAGGTGCCATATTTTCGGAAACAAACGAAAAATACATTGCATCGCTCGTTCTGCATGAGCAGGATTATAAAAAATTCAGACACCCGGAGGATGCAGAATTAGTATTTCAGATGCTTAGGATGCTTGGAAAGGGTATGTCCGTTCAGTTGGAAAATGGAACGGATTATGACGGCATAATGAAAGAGTTTCGAGAAATCTTAAATATGTTAAAACACAACTTTTACAAGGAGGAATATCTGCTATGAGTGAACCTGTGATTGCCCTAAACAAGCTCACCAAAAGCTATGGAAAGCACCGTGGAATTGAGGAAATCAGCTTTACGGTCGAGCGCGGTGAGATTTTCGGCTTTATCGGCCCTAACGGGGCGGGAAAGTCCACCACCATCCGTACCTTGATGGGACTGTTGAAGCCCACCGGAGGAACCGCTTCTGTCTTTGGACTGGACTGTGGGCGGCAGGCATCTGAGATCGCAAAGGATGTGGGGTATCTCCCCAGCGAAAACTGTTACTACAACAGCATGAAAGTCAAAGAGATGCTTCTTTATACGGCGGAACTCTATGGAGTGGCCGGTCATAACAGGATGGAAGCATTGGCGGAACGGCTGAATTTGGATTTGTCCAGGAGGATCGGCGACCTGTCTTTGGGCAACAAAAAGAAAGTCGGCATCGTTTCGGCTTTGCTACCCTCCCCAAAGTTACTTATCATGGACGAGCCCACCAGCGGTCTTGACCCGCTGATCCAGCAGACCTTTTATGACCTGTTAAAAGAAGAAAATGAACGCGGTACGACGATTTTCCTGTCGTCCCATGTTCTGAGCGAGGTACAGAGGCTTTGTGACCGTGTAGCCATTCTGCGGGAGGGGAAGCTGGTCGGCGTTCAATCCATGAAGGAACTGCGGGGAAACGGCTACAAGAAAATCTCGTTGACAGCAAAAAACGCCATTCCAGAGGATTTATTTTCTATTCCCGGTACGGCTAATTTGGAGTGGGATAAGAGCAAAACTTCTGTATCCTTCATGTTTAGTGGAACCGTTATGACAATTATGAACCAGCTCCATCGGTTGGAGCTGGAGGACATTTTAATCGAGGAACCATCATTGGAAGAAATATTCCTCCACTACTACGAATAGGAGGCTCGTCATGCAGATTTTTCGATTTGAATGGAAACGAAAACGAAAATATATTCTGATTTGGGCCGCAACTCTTGCGGTCTGTATCTTCTCCATGACGCCAGTGTATTATGGCATGATTGAAACGGTGGAAACTTTGCCTGTGGAATTTACACAGGGAGGCTTTTTTGAAACGGTTGGTATTTCTCTGGAGCTATTGATGGAGCCACTTGGTATGTACTCGTTCCTCACAGGCTTTTTTATGGTTGCAGGGGGGATTTTCGGGATGCACTTGGGGCTGTCGTTACATACAGAAGAGTGTACGGGAAATACGGCTGAATACTTATACACAAAGCCTTGTGGACGGAAACAGATTTATATGGGAAAGCTGCTATGTGCGCTTGCCGGAATATGTGTAACAGGGATTTTTTATCTGGCGACTTCATTTCTAACGATGACTCTGTTCCGTTTCGGATTTCCCATTGGGGAATTTTTCTTGGTGGCAGGTTCGTTTATTCTCATCTCCCTCTTTTTTGCACTATTGGGACTGATGGTTGGAATATTTCACCCCAATAATCGTTCCCCACTTCTGACAGCCGGATTGGTTGTGTTTGTGGAATATTGTATCACTTCTTTTTCGAGGACTGTCAATATCCGGGCAATCGGCTTTTTATCGCCGTTTTCCTTTTTCAGTCCAGCGGAAATCCACAATGCTGGAACTTATTCATGGGACTATATGCTCTGGTATCTGCTCCTGCTGTTTGGGTTTGCGCTGCTGGCATACTGGAAAATCTTGAAGCGGGATATTGCGATGGCTGTGTAAAGGAGGAAACGAATGAAGGCGTTAGTGAAAAACGAGCTGCGCTTAACAAGAAAACTACTGCTGATCTGGATGGGAATTGTCTTGATTTTGTGTGGCTTCGCTTACTTTGAGTATTTGTCACTAAAGGAAAGCCTCAATGAGCTGACAGGGCTAATATCGAATTTTCCGAAAATTCTGAAAGCTATGTTTGGTGTGAGCGGTGATCTGACTTCTGCTTTGGGCTGGTATGGCTGTATGTATTATTGGGTCACGATGCTAACCAACAGCTATGCGGTCTATCTCGGTGTTTCGTGTGTAGCGAAAGAACAGGCGCAGGGAACGGCAGAATATCTATTTACAAAACCAGTGGGTCGCAACAAGGTTGTCTGTGCCAAAGCAGTTGCCTGTGTATGTAATTTGCTTGCACTTGCGGTATTCAGCGGGTTATGTAATTATTTTACCGCCATTTTACCGCTAGGCGGTTTAGAGCAAAGAAACGCTGCTTTTACCACCACATTGGGCCTGTTTTTGACAGGGTTGACTTTGTTTGCAATCACGCTTCTGGCCTCCAGCCTGACGAGAACCTATAAAGGGGCTGTTCGGATAGGCGCGGGAATATTATTGCTCTTTTATGGCATCAGCATCACCGCCGAATATCTTGAAGCTCCAATGCTGTACTGCTTAACGCCATTAAAATTCTTCGATGTTTACACAGTGGCAATAAGTGGAATACAGTTTTCGTTCTTCCTATTGGCTATGATAATTGCGATTGGTTCTGTTATCACGGCTCAAAGAGTTTGGATGCTCAGAGAAATTTGAAATGAATTATATGGATAGCTTCGAGTGGCTGCTATGTCCAGTCTGTAACAGTAAAACTCGTATCAAGTTGCGGTTAGATACTGAACTGAAAAATTTCCCCTTGTTTTGTCCTAAATGCAAACAAGAAACCTTAATTAGTGTAGAAAAATTTAAGATTTTAGTTATCACAGAGCCAGACGCACAGACGCAGAGCCGATAACACGCAGATTGAAAATGCGGTTATCGGCTTTTTTATTGAAAGGTACGACAACTGCTTTTTAGGAGGTAATGTCGTGTCTCTCTGCTTTGTCCGTCCCCCTAACTTGCCAAAAAAAGCCCAAGCCCAAGACAAGTATATTCTGTTATACAATGCGAAATTTGTTGTAATTTAGATAATCGTCTCACTTTATGCGCTTGCGTGGTATTTTTCCGCGCAGGCGTTTTTTGTTTGCCCAGCTTTGGGACAAGCTGTCCCAAGGTGCGGGGCGGCTCCCCCGGGTGCCGCTCCCCGCCGCCCTCCATATCGTTTCCCGCAACCCGACCACAAAAACGATATGGAGGTACATACAATGACTATCATCAACTTGCGCGACTTTTACTACTGGTATACCCAGGACGAATATATGGAAGTTTCTGACGATGTGGCCGAGGCGCTCCGGGCCAGCGTCCGCTATGAGGCGGCCTACCAGCGGCGGCTCTCCCGCCACAAGGCGCAGTATTCGCTGGACTGTGAGGACGGCATCGAGTATTCCGCCTGCCTGCACGAGCCCACTCCGGACGAGGTGCTGGAGCGCAAGGAGCGGTTCTGCCGTCTGTGGAACGCGCTGAACAGCCTGCCCCCGGCCCAGGGCCGCCGGGTGGATGCCTGCGTCATCCTCGGAAAGAGCTTTTCCGAGGTGGCGCTGGCCGAGGGCGTTGACGAAAGCGCGGTGCGGCGGGCCGTGGAGCGCGGGCTGGAGAACATGAAAAAGTTTTTGAAAAATTCCCGCTGAACCAGTCCGAAAACCATCCAAAAATGTCTCGGTTAATGAGAGGAAGTTTTTTCTTCTCCACAACTGAATAGCGGGCGGCCCCGGGTGAACGCGGGGAGCCGGGCGGCGGGTGCGCTGTGACTTCTCCCACGGGAGGACGAGCGATCCACACCAACGCCGCAAGTGGGGACTTGCCACCCCACGGCCACGATCCGCGAGTGGACAGGCTGGCAGCCTGTCCCCCGGAGCTGCCGCACCACCCCAGCAAGGAGCGTCGCGCCGAGTATAGCTGTCTTATGACGGGCCAAGAAAATGAGCGCGGCGCTCCTTATTCTAACTTCGAGACAAATTGTCCCAATGTGGAGAAAGGCAAAAGGGCGACACCCAATCGCGGGTGCCGCCTTTTCGTGTTTCCCCAACAGACAACGGGGATCAATCAGTTCTACGCCATTTGTGAAGGAGGTCATCTATGGAGCGCACAAGAGAATTAACCACTTTCGCCATTGACGGTTATCAAATATCCGCTACCTTTGCCGATAGCAGAAACACAACGGCCCTCGGCCATGTGAAACAGATTTTGCTATCCTCTTTTGCCAACAATGCCGCCAAGCATACCCACGGCGACATCCTTGCAATCCACCCCAATCGGAGCGATAATAATAGTGGGGGTAGCCCCTATGTACCTTGAAAAGTTCATATCTCCCGCGTATTGATTCGCTCTTTTGGTTTGCCCTTATGACAAATGAAAGGACGGATCAATATGGAAAATAACATTCTTATCGGAACTCGCGTTGACTGTTTGTATAGAGTGTCCACCGACAAGCAAGTGGACTATGACGATAAAAGCCAAGCCGACATCCCCATGCAGCGCAGAGAGTGCCACCGCTTCTGTGAAAAGATGGGCTGGACGATTGTTCACGAAGAACAGGAGGACGGCGTATCCGGCCACAAGGTACGGGCCGAAAACCGCGACAAACTCCAAATCATCAAAGAACGGGCCAAGCAGGGCAAGTTCGATATTCTGCTGGTGTTCATGTTTGACCGCATCGGGCGTATCGCTGACGAAACGCCCTTTGTGGTGGAATGGTTTGTCAAGAACGGCATCCGGGTATGGAGTACCCAAGAGGGTGAGCAGCGTTTTGATACCCACACCGACAAACTCACCAACTATATCCGCTTCTGGCAAGCTGACGGTGAAAGCGAAAAGACTTCTATCCGCACAAAAACCGCCCTCGGCCAGCTTGTCGAGGACGGCGGTTTCAAAGGCGGGCTTGCTCCCTACGGCTACGATCTCGTAAAAAGTGGCCGCTTCAACAAGCGAAAGCATGAGGTTTATGAGCTGGTTGTCAACGAGGCCGAGGCCGCTGTGGTGCGGATTATCTTTGACAAGTATGTGCATGAGGGCTACGGAGCCCAGCGGATCGCCACCTATCTGAATAAGCTCGGGTATCGGGCAAGGTCGGGTAAGATGTGGCACCACGCCAGCATCCGGGGTATCATCTGCAACCTCACCTATACCGGCGTACTCCGCAGCGGCGATAGCCGATCCCAAGTGCTGCTGCACTTGCAGATTATCCCGCCGGAACTCTTTGAGGCCGCACAGCATATCCGCACTTCCCGTGCCAATTCTGCCGAACAGGAGCGCCGTGTTCCTCTCAACACCCGAGGCCAGTCCCTGCTGGCCGGGAATGTGTTTTGTGGTCATTGTGGCTCCCGGCTCTCACTCACCACAAACGGCAAGGCTTATCCCTGCAAGGACGATCCAAACCGCATTGTAAAGCGTGTACGGTATATCTGCTACGGCAAAACCCGCAAGCAAACGGAATGTGACGGTCAGACCGGGTACACGGCACATACCCTTGACGGCATCATTGATAAGGTGGTGCGACAGATCTTTGAGCGTATGAAAGCTGTCCCCAAAAGTGAGATCGTCAATATCCGATACAAAGAAAAGATGGAGGAACGGAAAGCGCTGCTCCGCAGCATCCGGGCCGAACATACAAAAGTATCTGCCGAGCTGAATATGCTGAAGGCCGAGGTCATTAAATCCCTGCGCGGCGAAAGTGCTTTTTCGCAGGACTTGCTCGGCTCTCTGATTTCTGACTGTGAGACAAAATGTCTCGAAGTTCAGCAGCAGCTTGAGGCGGCGCAACTGGCCTATGACGAAGGACAGGCTGTGCTGGAACACTTGAACGCCCAATACGATGACATTATCTCTTGGGCTGATATGTACGACACCGCCAGCATGGAGGCAAAGAAAATGATCGTCAACTGCCTTATCAAGCGGGTGGAGGTCTACCGGGACTACAAGTTGCATATCGACTTTAACATTGACTTTGAGCAGTTCAGCATGGGCATGGACATCGTTGCCATCGCTGCATAAAGCAAAAACCCCACTTCCGAAGAAGTGAGGTTTTCGTTCACAATCTCTTGGTGATGGTGGAGATAAGCGGGATCGAACCGCTGACCTCTTGAATGCCATTCAAGCGCTCTCCCAGCTGAGCTATACCCCCAGATAAGAGAGATTGTGATGTTTAATTTTTATGTTCCCTGTACGGGGGTTGTTTACCGCTTCAACCGGGCTACCACAAGAGATAGACCCTTATAGGGTCTGATCAAACCACCCGTTCAACGGGTGGTTTTGATTTTCTAATGAAGAAATTTGTGTTTATGCCTTTTCCGTGCGGGTGGTGCGCAGGAACATGGCAATGGCTGTGCCGCAAATGATGGCGTAACCTACCCAGCTAAGCCAGTCAGGAATCTGTCCGAATACGATGAAGCCCAGAAGCGCTGAGAAGGGAATCTGGAAGTAGTCGAAAACGGAAATTTCCCTTGCAGGCGCGTAGCAGTAAGCGGCAGTGATGGTGAACTGACCGCCGGCAGCAGAAAGACCTGCCAGAAGAAGTGTGCCAAGCTGCACCCAAGTCATAGGGTGGAAATCGAAAATCAGGAAGGGCAGCAGCACCACGCAGGAGAATGCCGAGAAGAAGAACACGATAAATGGTCCTGCAACGCCTTGTTGTCCCAAAGAGCGGACATAGGTATACGCAAGACCTGCGCCAAGACCGCCCATAAGCCCGATGAGAGCAGGAACGAGATTCATATTTCCTGTGGGTTTGACAATGAACAGAACACCAATGAAGGCGGTGATGATGGACAATGTCTGGAAGCGGTTAGGCTTTTCTTTCAGAAGGAAGATGGCAAAGATAACCGCAAAGAAGGGCGACATTTTATTGAGCATGGATGCGTCTGCCAGCACCAAATGGTCTACGGCGTAGAAGTTGCACAGAACACCCACGGTGCCTGCCAATGCCCGCCAGAACAGATGCAGTTTGGCTTTGGGGGTAAAAGTTACTTTGGGGCGTTCCCGATACAAAATCACAGCGGCAAAAATCAAAGCTACGAAATTACGGAAAAAGCTTTTCTGCATAGAGGGCAGGTCGCCGGAAAGCCGCACAAACAAATTCATCAAAGCGAAAAAGAAGGATGATGCGGTGATGCACAAAATCCCCTTGTGTTTTTGGGTCATAATAAAATCTCCTTTCAGAAAAAATCGCACGGGGTTTATTATACGACGGTTTTGGAGGAAAGAAAAGAGAAAATGCAGCTTTTTTCCAAAAAAGAACAGCAAGAAAGCCTTTTAGAAGGTTTTTGCTGTCTGATTTGGTTTTATTCGCCGTGGATGGCTTTTCTGCGGGCTTCGGCTTCCGCTTTGGAGAAAGGACAGCCGCAGTAATCCTGACGGTAGAGGTGGTACTGTTCTGACAGTTCGCAGGAGCGTTTATAGCCGTTTTTCTTTTTGAAATCGGAAAACAGATAAGAAACGCTATAGATTTCTGCCAGTTCTTTGCCGATGGCATTGAGGACCTGTGCGTTTTTATGAGGGCTGATGGAAAGGGTGGTGGTGAAGTAATCAAAGCCGCCAGCCTTTGCAGCTTCCGCTGTCTTTTTCAGACGAAGAGTATAGCAGTCGAAGCAACGCTGTCCCCCTTCCGGTTCCTGTTCTCTGCCTTTTGCCATGGCGAAAAAGGTTTCTGGGTCATATTCCCCAACGATGCAGGACACTTCGCCTTCCAAAGGCATCTGAGCAATGAGTTTCTGCTGTTCTTCCGCACGGTGGGTGAATTCTGCCGCAGGGGAGATATTGGGGTTATAGTAATAAACGGTAATGTCAAAGTAATGGGAGAGATACTCCAATACATAAGAAGAACAGG
>JAGZOP010000228.1 GCA_018383195.1 Clostridiaceae bacterium
CCCGGTCAGGCTGGCCACCTGGGAGAGCATCAGCCCCCCGGCCAAAAAGAGGGAGTTCAGCAGGGTCTCCGCCTCCTCCGGTCGGTTCCAGTCCACCGCGATGGTGGTTCCCGGCAGCGTCTTTGCCATATCATCCACTCCTTTTCTTGCTTTGGCATGATTATACTAAATAATCATATGATTGTCAATGGGGATTTAAAGATAATTTATTAAGAATAAATGACGATTTGGTAACGCTCACCAGTCCAGGGGCAGGGCATAGGGCCGTCAATGAGGTAATAGGGCAGTCCGCGGCGGCGGCAGGCCTCCAGATTGCGCCGGTTTTCCGCCAAAAGTAATTCCATGGTGCAGAAGGAGTCGTCCTTCCGCCGCTCTATGGCGTTGGCGTGGGTCTGAATGGCGTCAAACCGGGTGCGGATGTACGCCTCACTGAACACCAGACAGAGAAAGCGTATGTGGGGGAGGTAGGACGCATCAAAGTCCTCCCGCCAGTTGAAGGGGATGTAGCAACCCTCCACCGTCAGCGACTGGCCGTTTTCCACCGCGGTTTTGACGATCTCCCGCACCACGGGCCAGAGGACGGCGGTGAGGGCCTCGTCGGGGCTCTCCGGCGTCAGGGGACACATCCCGCTGCGGATGAGGCCCATCTTCAGGTGGTCGATGGACAGATAGGGCGCGCCGTGCCGCTCCAGCAGGCGCTGGGCCAGCAGGGTCTTTCCCGTGTGCGTGCTCCCGGTCAGCAGACGGATCATAACCATTCCTCCTTGCTGTTTTTTGTATCATACCCCCGCGCCTGCGCCGGCGCCAGAGGACGGCGGCGGCGCGGGAAAATTCGCCGCAAAATCGGGAATGACCTCTTTACAAGGCGGGGAGAATATGATAAACTACTACAGCCTGTAATTTACAGGCAGAATTTACCCCCGGCTTCGTCCCCAGGCTCTCACCGGCCGGTCACGCAGCCCAGGGCACATTGTATGAAAGGTGGAACCCAACCATGATCCGTAAGGACGAGAAGACGGCCGTGATCGAGGCCA
>JAGZOP010000229.1 GCA_018383195.1 Clostridiaceae bacterium
CCAGAAGATTGAGCTGGCCGACCAGCAGGAGGAGGAACCCTTCACCGCCTTTATCAAGGGACTGGCGGTGGACTCCCGCATTGATGTGGAGACCGCCAAACTGATCATCGACAAATACGAGAAGGAGGGGAAACAGATATGAGAGAGTTTGCAGTTCTTTTCATTTCCCTGGCCCTTTTGGCGCTGGAATATTATCTGGGTACCCGGAGAAAGCCCCTGCTGGGGGCTCTGCTGCCCGGCGGGATCCTCCTGCTGCTGGCCGGCCTGTCCATCGCGCTCCTGGATGCCTCCGGCCTGCTTCCAGGTATTCCATGTGCCGCGGGACTGGCCGCTGCCTGGCTGATCGGGCGGAACAAGGCCACGGCGGCAGAAAAGGCCGAGCTGGAGAAAATGAAGGCCAAGGATCTGTAAGGAGGGAGCGCCATGAACCAACCGTCCACACTGAAAGAGCGTATCCTACAGTATGCCCAGGTACATCTGGGCGCGGAACCGGAGCACCTCTGGGCTAAATTCCCCCGCTATGCCGTCCTGCGCCACAGTGAAAACGCCAAGTGGTTTGCGGTCTTTCTGGAGGTTCCCGGAACCAGGCTGGGGCTGGAACGACCGGAGTCCGTCGACATTCTCGATGTAAAATGCGGCCCGCTCCTGGCCGGCTCCCTTCTCGGCGTCCCAGGCATCCTGCCCGCCTACCACATGAACAAGTCCAACTGGGTCACCCTCCTCCTGGACGGCTCGCTCCCGGAGGAGGAGATCATCCGCCTGCTGGAGCTCAGCTACGATCTGACGAAGCCGGCCGCCCGGCGAGCCGGGCGGTCGAAGGCGGAGTGACCGCCCCTACAGCATCCGCAGAATCTCCCGCTTGAGCCGGCTGATGATGCGCTTTTCCAGGCGCGAGATGTAGGACTGGGAGATACCCAGCCGGTCGGCCACCTCCTTCTGGGTGCGCTCCGGGCGGCCGTCCAGGCCGAAGCGCAGGGTGATGATCTCCCGCTCCCGGTCCTCCAGCTTCTCCAGCGCGTCGGAGAGG
>JAGZOP010000230.1 GCA_018383195.1 Clostridiaceae bacterium
TGGTGATGTGGTTTATATCCGAAAGCAGAACACTGTAGAAAATGGACAGATCGCCGCCGTTATTACGAATGATAACTGTGAAGCCACCTTGAAGCGCTTCTATCGTACCGGCGATACGGTAACGCTTGCAGCCGAAAATCCCGCCTTTGCCCCAATGGTATTCGTCGCTGAAGATATCAACAATCTTCAAATCGTCGGTATCGCCGTGGCATATACGCACGTGATCTAATTCTAAGATAAAAAATCCCGCTTCAGATGAACAGCACGGAGGGTTTCTTGCCGGTATTGACGAACTTCCCACCTTGCTAAAATTTGATATTGTATTTGTAGACTCTGCCACCTCGCCTGTTTTGCTCGCCGAGGTGGAACGAGATGGAGT
Source organism: Clostridiaceae bacterium (assembly GCA_018383195.1). Taxonomy (GTDB): domain Bacteria; phylum Bacillota; class Clostridia; order Oscillospirales; family Butyricicoccaceae; genus Butyricicoccus_B. Next base: position 380 of record JAGZOP010000230.1, read on the forward strand.
GACGCTATATGAAGCCCTATAAAACCAAACGCGATAATTTTCTTAGCGCTGTGCAGCGGTTGGCTGATGCGGTGATAGATTATCAGAATATCCCGAATGACACTGTGCGGGACGGCATGATTCAGCGTTTTGAGTTTACCTTTGAACTCGGCTGGAAAGCGCTCAAGGAATATATATAGATGCCGGAATGCAGAACACCATGCAGTTTCCAAAACAGGTTCTGCGGGAAGCTTATGCCGCCGAACTGATCGATAGTGAATCCGTTTGGCTTGATATGCTGAACGCACGCAATATGACTTCCCATATCTATGACGATCACACAGCTGCCCTTGTCGCAGACAAAATACAGAATGTCTATCTTCCCGCATTGCGCGATCTGGCGCATCTCTGGGAAAAATAAAAAAGTCCCCGCCTCGGTGCGCTACCACCAAGGGAGTGTCCAAATGAAAGATATAGTGATAAAATAGAGCTGTGAAAAAGATGACAATAGAGGCATGGAAGAAATGCCCGGTATGTGGAAAAACTGAAAATCAGGTACGAGCAGGAATAGGTCAGGAAGTCAACGCTGCAAATGCAAGGAGTGCGGCAAATACTACACAATAAACCCTAAACAGCACACGTATCCGGAAGAAACCCGAAAACTG
>JAGZOP010000231.1 GCA_018383195.1 Clostridiaceae bacterium
CGCGTACCTGCGCAAGATGGCGATAGACGGCTATGTGCTGCAACTGGATTTGCCGGAGCTGAAGGAGCTGGTGAGCCTGCTGCGCCGGTCCAGCAACAACCTGAACCAGCTCACCCGCCGCGTCCATGAGACCGGGCGCTTTTATGACGCGGACCTGGAGGACTTGCGGCAGGGGTATGAACGCCTGTGGTCAGCGGCGGGGCATGTGCTCTCCCAGCTTTCCAAGCTGGAATAAGCCGAAAAAAATTCGCCGAAATTTTCGGCAAATTTCCGCATCGTTGTGGCTGGCCCCGGCCTATGGTAAGATGATAGTGGAAAAAGACGCCAAGGAGGAATGAGATATGAGGTTACTGTTAAAGATACTCGCGGCCCCCCTGATTGCGGCCCTGGCCCTGCTGGTCTGGATTTGCTCCGGCCTGCTCTACTGCACCGCCTTTATCTTCGGTCTCGCGGGGACTATTGTGGCGGTCCTGGGCGTGGCGGTGCTCGTCACCTACTCGGTTCAAAACGGCATCATTCTCCTGGTGATTGCCTTCCTCGTTTCTCCCATGGGTCTGCCCATGGCGGCGGCGTGGCTGCTGGGAAAGCTCCAGGCCCTGCGCTATACCATTCAGGATTGGATTTACGGATAAATCAAACAAAGACGGCCCCGACGCTCAAGAAGCGCCGGGGCTGTTCTTATATGCGCCAGGAAAGGAGGGGCGCTTTTGGCAACCACCCGCATCATGCCCCTGCACACCGGCAAGGGCCGGAGCGTGGGCACCGCCATCCGCGATATTCTGGACTATGTTGAGAACCCGGATAAGACCGACCAGGGCAAGCTCATTACGGCCCATGGCTGCAACGGCCCTATTGCGGACGCGGAGTTTCTGTTCAGCAAGCAGCAATACCTCGCCAGGACCGGCAGGCGGCGGGGCGCGGACGATGTGATCGCCTACCATGTCCGGCAGGCGTTTGTGCCCGGAGAGGTCACGCCGGAGGAGGCCAACCGCATCGGCGTGGAGTTTGCCAGACGC
>JAGZOP010000232.1 GCA_018383195.1 Clostridiaceae bacterium
TGTAAAGAAAGGGGTTGCAGAAAAAGAAGCATTTACATTACAAGGACTTGTAAAAAATCAGATTTATGTAGTAAAGATTATAGCTTTTGATGAAGAAGGCCATAAATCTGTTCCGGCACAGTTTGCATTTTCTTTTGAAGAAGAAGAAAAAGAAGGCTGGGTTCAGACAGGAAATGGTTGGGAGTATTATGAAAACGGAAACAAAGCAATCGGTTGGAAAGATATTTCGGGAACATGGTATTATTTTAATGACAATGGTATTATGGAAACCGGCTGGGCAGAAGTAAATGGTCATTGGTATTTCTTGAACAACAGCGGAGCGATGGAAACCGGCTGGGTATTTGTAAACGGTCACTGGTATTATATGGACCAGTGGGGAGCAATGTGCACCGGCTGGGTATCCGTAAACAGCCACTGGTATTACATGGACCAGTGGGGAGCAATGTGTACCGGCTGGGTATCTGTAAACGGTCACTGGTATTATATGGACCAGTGGGGAGCAATGTGCACCGGCTGGGTATCCGTAAACGGTCACTGGTATTACATGGACCAGTGGGGAGCAATGTGTACCGGCTGGGTATCTGTAAACGGTCACTGGTACTATATGGACCAGTGGGGAGCAATGCAGACCGGCTGGGTATTTGTAGGAGGATATTGGTATTATCTAAATGCAGACGGAGCAATGGCATCTAATCAGTGGATTGATGGATATTATGTAGGAGCATCCGGACAGATGATATAAAGGGCATAAGAAAAGACTATTTAAAAGATATGAAATTTTAATTGAAAGAAGTTGCTGCTTTAATGATTAAAAAACGGAGAAGTGGCAGCTTCTTTATATTTAAAGAAAAATAAAAGGTTGCGCAACAACGTAAATTCTTATAAAATAATAAAAACCCTTGAAATATCAAGGGTTTTTAAAAGCTGCCAAGCGGACTTGAACCGCCGACCTCCGCCTTACCAAGGCGACGCTCTACCGACTGAGCCATGGCAGCAAATTATTTTGTCGTTTC
>JAGZOP010000233.1 GCA_018383195.1 Clostridiaceae bacterium
CTTGTTCCTTGCAGGTTATGCGATCAATGCAAGCTCGTATGCATGGGGTGAACTCCGCGTGTTCCCCAACCTCTGTACCATTGGCGATGCTGCCGGTATTGCAGCCGCCTATGCTGCAAAGAATGGTCTCACGGCTCTGCAGATCGGCGAGAACTCTACCCATATCGCCAATGTTCAGTCTCGTCTGCGGGTTTACGGCGCTAGACTGGATAAGTAAATTACAAGTTCATACGTTCTGACACACTCCTGCATCAAACCGCTTTGTTGATTTTATCAGCAAGGCGGTTTTTTCTCTCTGCTCACGTTTCAGAAGCCTTTTCCATATAGTATACCGTGTCTTTATCGGAACCTGAAAAACAAAAAACTTGAAACTATGCAACAAGGTGCTCATTCCTCCTAGTCTATATATATGATTCCTTTATATACACACTATGCTGATCAAGATACATTTTTATGATCTACATTCTGAATTTCTCACCCTTATCTTTTTTAAATATGCGAAACCTTTCACAAAAGGACTTTACCATGTATATTTACAGAGGTAAACTATAGATAACCCATAGAAAAACATTCACATAGGTATTCTACTGACACAAATGGTTCATGACGTCTGAAAGTAGGCTGCTGCTACTTTCACGTCAATAATCACGCAGTAAAACAAGGAGGTCTTTCCTATGAAACGAAATATTCTTTTCGGTTTGGCTGCGGCGCTCTGCCTGACCGGTATGGCATCCGCCAAAGCTGCATCCGCTCCCACTGTCTGGCTGGACGGGGAGCAGATGACCTTCGAGGTCGCACCGGTCATTGAAAACGACCGCACCATGGTGCCTTATCGCGCCATTTTTGAAAAGCTTGGCTATCAAGTCGGTTGGGATGCTGACACCCGCAGCGTGACGGCAGCCAAGGGCAGCACAACGATGAAGCTGACCATTGGCAGCAAAACTGTGACAGTCAATGGCGGTACTGTCACAAGCGACACCGCGCCGGTCATCAGGCAGGATCGCACGCT
>JAGZOP010000234.1 GCA_018383195.1 Clostridiaceae bacterium
GCCCCGCACCTCCCCCTACTCTTTCCAGGGCCTGGAGACAGAGGGATTAAAATATATGAAAGAAGCCAGGGAAGCCACCGGACTTTCCGTCATCTGTGAAGTAACCAGCGCCCGCGCCATTGAGGACGCTGTAAAATACGTAGATCTGCTCCAGATCGGCGCCCGAAACATGCAGAATTTCGAGCTGCTGAAGGAAGCTGGAAAGACAGGTCTCCCCATCCTTTTAAAACGCGGCCTTTCCGCCACCATCGACGAGTGGCTCAATGCCTCCGAATACATCATGGCAGAGGGAAATTCCAATGTAATTCTCTGCGAGAGAGGCATCCGCACCTTTGAGACGGCCACCAGAAATACTCTGGATCTCTCCGCTGTTCCGGTTCTGCGCCAGAAGACTCATCTTCCCATTATCGTGGATCCCAGCCACGCCACCGGCGTGAGAGCCTATGTGGATCCTATGGCTAAAGCCGCCGTATCGGCAGGCGCCGACGGACTGATGATCGAGGTTCATCCATGCCCGGAGAGGGCTCTCTCCGACGGCCCTCAGTCCCTCACCTTCCAGGAATTCGACAGCCTGATGAACCAGCTCAGACCATACGCAGCCCTGGAGGGAAGGACGCTGTAGTTTTTTCATTACTTAAAGCACGTCAATCTGACACATTTTCATGGCCTCGAGAGCGTTTTTATGGCTCTCCGGGGTCACTCCCGCACAGCAGGAAGAATCTACTTTTACAGGAGTTCCAGGCAGGACTGCCTTTATCAGCATGGCGTTTGAAATGACACAGATGTCTGTGCAGAGTCCTGCCAGCTCCACAGATTTGTACTCTCTTCCTCCTACATATCTTCCCAGATCCAGGCTTGCAAAGGACGGCTTCTCAAAACGCGTTCCCTCAAAAGCAGCTATTTCCGGACAGAGCTCCCAGCCCTGCGTCCCCTTCTGGCAGTGTACCACCGGAAGCTTCTTGCCTTCCAGCGTCTCCAGATAATTCTCGTAGTGAGTATCCATAGTA
>JAGZOP010000071.1 GCA_018383195.1 Clostridiaceae bacterium
GAGAGCCGATTGCACACGGGTTTTCTTGTTTCCTTATTCGGTTTTTACTGCATAGTCCAGAGAAATCCAGCCAGCGCCGGACTTCAGCCGTCCCCAGCCAGCAGAGGCCCCCTGGCCGGACTGGACCTCCACGATGGTAAACACGCCTTTGCCGGTAAACTTCCCGGTTTTGGCATAGTCCGTCCCCGGCCCTTTGCGGATGTTCAGATTGGAGATGCTGACCTTGACGGTAAACGGCACATCCGGTGCCGCCTTCGTTGATGTGTTCGGTGTGTAGATGTTTACACCGTTATTATCGAACACGCTATATCCCGGATTGGCATCGGCGCACTTCTTGGCATTAGAGAGGATCTTGTATGCGCCTTTCTGCGATTTACTGTCAGACCATGCCTTGCGGACACGGTAATAGCCCTCTGTCAGCTTTTCGGGATACTCAGTCTCGGTGTCCCCTAATGTCCCACCGCCAAGCTGTGCTGTGACCTTTGCGGCAAGATCACCCATACGGGCATACATCCAACTGCCCGGACAGGACTTATTGGCAAACCAGCGATGGACAGTCAGCACCATCTCATCCGACTTCGGGGCATAATTCAGTGTTTTGTCCTTGTCGCCAAGCCATAGGAGCTTGCTCTTGCCGTTGCGCTTGCAGACGTCTACGCAGAGTGTGATCAGCTTCTGATAGACCACATCCTTAAACGCATACGGCTCTGTGGTATCGGACGCACACTCGATGGTGACCGCCCGCTGGTCATTGGCGTTGGAGGAGGAACACCAAGAGCGGTTTTTCTCCTCCACATACATTCCCACACGGCCGTCCGCGCCGATGCCATAGTTGCAGCTTGCCTGCCTGGATGTGGGCAGGAAAATGTTGCCCAGCGTCTCTACTGAGCATTGTCCCACCACGCAGTGGGGCGTAATGCGGTCGATGCTGTGTGTCCGCAGCCCGGAGTGGTTGGGGCTGAGTTTTGTATAAGATACCAGTGAACTGTTTGTGTAAGTCATTATTCGTTACCGCCCTTTCCGGTTTCCGTTTTGTCATGAAGCTGTTCCAGAACGTCCTTCAGCTTTTGGGGAATGGGCAGGCCCAGATGACCAGCATTTTCCAAAAAGGAAACCCCTTCGTTGGACAGGTAGAAGAAGATCACTGCCGTGCGCAGAACGCCGCCCTGTCCCAGCACATATACGTCCACCAGATTGCCAACGCCAACCAGCACAAAGATGAGCACCTTCCGGCAGATGCCCTTGAAGCCCACGGCGCTGGACAGCTTCTTGTCCGCGATGGCGCACATGACCCCGGTGATATAGTCCACCGCAACAAAGGCAATCAGCGCGTAGAGGAACCCGTCCGCGCCGCCCAGAAACCAGCCGATAAAGCCGCCTAAAGCGGAGAAGGCAAGCTGGATGCCCGTCCAAATCTGTTTCATCTTCATTCCTCCTCGTTCTCAATAAAGTCGGCGAAGGGCGCAAGGGCCGCCAGATCATTCACCGACAGCTTGGCATCCTCCGAGACGGAGATTTGCAGGCGGGAAAATTCCGGCTGTACTTCCATGGAAAGGAGCCGGGCGTATTCTTCGTCCGCCTGCGCCCGCTGTTCCGGCGGAATCCGCACAGTGCCGTCCTCCCGCACCGTTCCATATTTTTCCGCGATTTTCCGCCGTTCCTGTTCAAAAAAGTCCACTTCCTTTTGGAGAATATCCGCCGTCTTTTTCAGTTCATAGGCGGTTTTCAGCCGCAGATTGGCGGCGGCCAGCTTTCCAAGGGCCGGAACCGCCGATACGATTTCTTTCAAAAGCATAAAAATACCCCTTTCAGTTAATCAGCCCATAGCCTTTGAGGGCTGTAATCAGATTGTTGATCGCCGTATTGCAGGACGCGACAGTGCTCCCGCTTGCCCTGGAAACCGTCTTTCGGCTGACCGGAGTTGTCCCGAAAAAACCGACTTTTGCGCTGGTCGACGTCCCCAGCTTCGCGGAAGTGACCACGTTCAGATTGGTGATATAACTGTGATACCAGGGATAGCGGGATGTTCCAAGATAAAAGGGATAAGATGAGCTGGAGGAGCTTGGCCGGAACTCCCGGCTGCTGTTCATAACGGCGTAATAGCTGGATGTCCCAATATTGACATAGCTGCCGCAGATAAGTTTTACATACCCCGCCTTGACATTGACGGTGTACAGGGTGCTGGTTTCGTCCCCCACATTGATGGTGGTGCCGTAGATGGTCAGCTTCGTAGGATTAACAGAACTGGACAGCTGATCCTTACCAACTGCGACGGTGGGATTCCCGTAACTGCCTGTGCAGGTGATGATGGGATAAGTCCCGTATTTTACATTGTTGATCTGTAAGTTGGTGACGTTCACCTTGCTGGCGTCAATGGTGCCGGTGGTGATGTTGCCCGCGTTGATGACCGTCTGGCCGGAGGTTTTCAGGTTGGTAAAGGTCACGTAGCCGTCCAAATCAATGTTGTCCGCTACCAAGCTGATGGCCCGGTCGGTCAGGGTAAAGTTGGAGGCGGATGTGCCGGATTTTACAATCCAGTTGATTTTGCCGGCCGTTTGCAGGGCTTCGGAGGCGTTGCCTTCCGCGTCGCTGATGCGGGCAGAAAAGCCGCTCACCGTCTGCGAAAGTTCGAAAACCGCTCCTTCCGCGTTGGTGATGCGGGTGTCAAAACCGCCTACCGTCTGAGAAAGCTCGGAAACGCTTCCTTCCGCGTTGGAAATGCGGGTGTCAAAGCCGCCCACTGTCAGGGAAAGCTCCGCCACGGAACCTTCCGCGTTTTGAATCCGCAAATCAAAGCCGCTGACCGTTTGGGTCAGCTCGGACAAATCTCCTTCTACTGATTGGATGATGGACTCCATCCGCCCGTTGGCGGCCCGGAATTCCTGCCGGATTCCTTCCAGACGCTCCGTTTCCGCCGCCAGCAGGTTGGGCACATAATCGCCCACCTCCACCCGGACAGTGTACCGGTCAAAGGGGTTATAGGTCAGCCCCACAATGCGGGTGTCTACCCGGATGGACAGCGGATGGTAGACGATCCGCACCTCGTCGCCCACCGACAGATCCACCCGCTTGAACAGCTGCACCTCATAGGCTTGGGCGGCCTTCCGGGAATCAAAGGTGGCGGAAAGGGAGGTGACGTTTTTCCCATCCATCAGGAGCTTTCTTTCCGTGCCGCCCCGGTGGGTGCGGATATGGACGGAATACCCGTCAAATTCCAGCTCCCCGCCGCAGGCATCGGCAAACCGCATAAGGGCAGACCGCCGGTTCAAGGGGCTTTCGTCTGTGAAAGCACATTCCACCATGGCAGCGGGTTCCACAACCCCGGCGGTGAAAGGGGTATTTTGCAGCAGCTCCTGCAAGCCTTCCGCCGGATACCCTTCAAAGACAAAGGTGACGAGATTGTACTGCTCGTCGTTTAAGATGTAGGAAATGTGCTCGCAGGAAACCGCGCTGATTTCCAGTCCGGCGGAAAAGCCACGTTTCACCCGGACAATGCTGTAATACTGCCCGTCATATTTTGCAGTCATGCCGGGGAGGATGGGCTGTTCTCCCTTTTGCAGGGCGGTAAAGTCAAAGGTCAGCGTCCCATCCAGCTTGTCGCAGAGAGAAGCGGTGAGGACATGGGTAATGGTGCGGACAACCGCCCCGTCGCTCAGAATTTCGATAGCCATCAGAATCCTCCTTTAAGCCATGCCAAGGTTGCGGACATACACCGCGTTCTGCGTCCACTGAATTTCCGCCAGAATCCGGGCCAGAACGGTTCCGTCTATGGTCAGCGGGATGGTGACGTTGAACGCCTGCCCATGGGAGGCGGGAGCGGGGGCGGAGAGGCTGCGGACGGAGGTGTTCACGTCAATATGGCTGGGAATGGCTGCGGCCATGTCTGCGGAGAGATTCCGCATAACGCCGCTCACATCATTTGCCAGCCGCCTCGCAGACTGGACGGCCCGTTTGCCGTTTATGTCCAGAGAACCGGCAAGGCCTTTCACCAGCATTTGCCCCACCCAGCCCATTTCTTTGGAAGGGGAAGCAATGCCAAAGAAGTCGCAGATACCGTCCCAGATGGAGGAAATCCAGCCGGACACTTTATCCCAGATCCACCCGGCAAGGGACTGGATGCCCTGCCAAAGGCCGCGCACCAAATTGGCCCCCACCTCCACAATGCGCGGGATGGATTGGGTAAAGGCCTGCACCAGAGAGGAAATGATCTGGGGAACGGCTTTTACCAGCTCCACAATAATGGCGGGCAGGTTTTGAATCAGGGAAACAAAGAGCGTCATGCCGGTTTCCACAAACTGCGGGATCGACTGGGTGAAGGCTTCCAGAATGGCGGTGACAATTTGCGGGAGCGCCGTCACCAGATATTCGATAATTTCCGGCAGGGCCTGAATCAAAGCGGTCAGCAGGTCGAATCCCGCCTGGACAATGAGGGGCAGGCCTTCCAGAAGGGCGGTAATGATTCCTTCGATAATCTGGGGCAGAACGGCGACAATGGTTTCCAGAATTTCCGGCAGTGCGGCGACCAGAGAGGTCAGAAGCTGGATGCCGGTGTCAATGATCTGCGGGATGGCAGACATCAAAAATTCTACAATGCCGGTGATGACAGCGGGCAGGGCCGCAATCAAAACGGGAATTGCGTCCAAAATCCCCTGGGCCAGCCCCGTGACCAGCTGCAGAGCCGCGTCCAGGATGAGGGGCAGATTGGCGATAAGGGTCTGGCAGATCTGCACCACCATCTGTACAATGGTGGGAACCAGCTGGGGCAACGCAGATGCGATACCGGAAGCCAGAGTAGCCACCACCTGCATAGCGGCCTGTAAAAGCTGTGGCGCCAGCTCGGTTAGGCTGGTGACGAGCTGGAGAACGATGGACAGGGCGGCTGCGGCCAGTTGGGGCAGCGCGTTCACAATGCCCGTGACAAGGGTCGTGATGATATTCACTCCGGCTTCCAGCAGCACCGGCAGGCTGGCGAGGATCGCTTCGCCAATGACTGGGACAATGGTAGAGAGCTTTTCCATCAGCACACTCACCAGGCCGGAAATGCCCTCGGCAAAGGTCTCAGCGGCTCCCGCAGTGCCGTTCAGCACACCCTGCAGACCTTCACCCATAAGGGAAACGAAGGGAATCATGGCAGTCAGCAGATTTGCCGCCATGGTCTTCAGCGTGGTCATGATGGGTTCGGCAATGGCGCCCAGCTGGGCGTAGGCGTCTGTGAGAAGCGCCTGGGCGCGCTGGGCTTCCATCACACCCCCATTGAGGGTTTTGTAGCTTTCCGCCGCTTCCTGGTACAAGCCGTTGAGGGTATCGGTGATGAGTGCGGCCCGCTCCTGTTCGGAACTGCAGCCATCCAGCGCCGACTGGAAGGCTTCCTCATTGACGCCGGCCCAGTTCAGCGCATCCGCCAGCTGGCCGGTGATGGTGCCGGTCTTGGCGGTCTCATTGGCAGCTTCGGTCAAACCTTCGATGGGAAGGCTGTCCCCGAAGGTGGCCCATACGCCGGCGGCGATGTCCGTCCACTGCGCCAGCTCTTCCTCGGTGGAGCAGAGCTTGGCGAGGTGGTTGACCGCCTCCACACTGCGATCCTCTTCGCCCAGGATGGCATAGAAGCCGGTGTAGGCTTCACCGGCCTGTTCCGCCGTAAATCCGGCGGTGGTGAAGGCTGCGTCCAGCTTGGCCTGGTCCTCCCGGTATTCCCGTGTGGACTCCGCCAGGTCGAGGAAGCTCTTGGTCAGCCCGGCGAGGGCGGCGCCGGCGGCGGCAACAGCGGCCCCTGCCGTGACCGCCAGACCTTTGAGGACGGACCCAACCTTCTCCAGCTTGCCGGAAGCCTTGTCAGTCTTGTCAGCGGTGTCATCGATCTCATCCCCGAACTTGTCCGTCTGCTGGGCGGCATCCCGCATCTCATCGCCCATAGAGTCGATGGCCCTCTGGTTCTGGTCAAGCTCCCGCTCCATGTTGTTGAGAGCGGCCTGGGCGTTGTTGATCTGGATCTGCCACTGCTGGGTGCGCCGGTCGTTCTCCCCAAAGGAATCGGAGGCGTTCTCCAGCGCCTTGCGCAGGGTCTCGATTTTCTTCTTCTGGGCATCGATCTCCTTGCCCAGCACCTGGTTCCGTGCGGTGAGGGCTTCCACGGAATCATCGTTTTTGTCAAACTGGGACTGAACGACCTTCATTTCAGAGCCGAGGACTTTGAAGGACTGGTTGATGTCCGCCAGCGCCTTCTTGAATTCCTTTTCGCCCTCCAGCCCGATTTTCAGGCCAAAGTTATCCGCCATCCGTGGTCACCTCCTTCAAATTCCATAGGGAATCACATCGTCAATGGTCAGCTCCCGCTTGGGTTTTGTCAGGCCGAGAAATTGCTTGTGGCACTCCCACAGATCCAGAAGAAGGCCGAAGGGCAGGAGCATGGTCTCCTCTGGGGAAAATCCCAGCTGGGCGGTACCGTAGTAGAAAAGCCGGGTAAACAGTTCGGCGTCTGTTACCCGACCTCCCCGTTTTTTGAGTCGGTCTCGCTCTCAATGTTGCGCTTGGCGCCCTTGTACATAGCTTCCATGATGGCTTCCTTATAGCTGGCCAGTTCAAAGGGAGAGGTCAGCAGCTCCACCGCATCCTGGGTCAGCGGCTCTTTCTTGTCCTCCGGGTGCCGGAGGTTGTGAATGAGCACGCTCTGGTTGGCCAGCAAGGTGATGAGCCAGATGATTTCATCGAGGGCCATTTCAAAGTTCTCGGATTTCATCAGCTTGTCGCCCAGGTTTTCCAAACCGCCGTACCGACCGGCGATTTCCTTAGTGGCGCGGGTGGTGAGCACCAGCTCGTACTCTTTGCCGCCGATGGTGATGGCAGCGCTTCGTTCCTGATCCATGCCTTAATCCCTCCTTACTCAGCCTTCCAAAGAGGTGTAATCCGGCTCGTACACTTCATCGTACCAGCCGGAGATGGTGGTGGGTTGTACGCCGGCGTCCCCCTCGGTGACCTCAGCCTTCCAGGGGTGCTTACCCTGACCGTCTACCTTGTTGCGGCGCATGACTGTTCCCTCGATAGTAGGCGTGGAGAATTCAATACTCTCGCCCTTGGTGGTCAGGTTGGTGGCAGGGATGCCGAACTTCACCTTGTACAGCCAGAAATAGCGGTACTTGCCGTTTGCTTTCTTTGCACGAAAACCAATGGCGACAGGTGCGCCGCCGTCCTCACTGGCGGAGATGATAACGCCGTTCTGGTCGATTACCGCTCCTGTCAGGTCAGACGCAGCGGCTGCGCCGATATCGTCCACGCCAAGGGTGAGGGTGCCGCTCTGGAACTCCTTCACCACCTCCGCAGCGCCATCGTCCGCATACAGCGTTGCCTCAGCAAGCTCCACGGAAAGCTCTGCGGTCATGGCTTTCGCAAGGGATGCCGGAGTGGCGTAGGTCTCGTTGCCATCCTCATCTTCCGTGATTTTTGAATAGAAAAGTTTATCAAGGCCAATCGTAGCCATATCTCATTCCTCCAATCTGTAGAGTTTCGCCACGTCAATGGCGTAGTGGTGGTAGCCGGTATCGTCCTCATGGTCGATGTACCGGCGGTCGGTAATGCAAAAATCCGCTCCCAGAAGGGCGCGGACCAGCGTGTCTTTGATGGCAGTGTAGTTACCCTTGGAGAACAGGGAGAGCCGCGCCTCCTGGGTTTCATACCCCGGCAGGTTATCCGCATGGAGTTCATAGGTATCCGCCAAAGGCGTGACCACCACATATTCCTCCGGCGGCTCCCCGGAGAACACGCCCGTCTCCACAGGCAGTCCGCAGCCGGTGACCGCAGCCTTGATTTCCGAAAGCAGGCTCAAATCTTCTCCACCTCCTCGTCCAGCTTCGCCTTCATGGCGTTGATACAGGCATTCCGGGAAGAGGAACGGGCTGGTTTTAAGAAGGGTTTTGCGGGCTGGCCGCTTTTGCCGTATTCCAGGATGGTGGCAATCTTGGCGTTGCTGTCGCCGCCCGATCTCGGCTCGGAAAAGCCCACCTTCACATTGAAGTCCCCGTTTTTATCCTGCAGGGCGGGAGATGTGCCAAGGGAGCGGAGAAGCTCCCCGGTGCTTCGGGACTCATACTTCGTCCCGCTGCCGATAACTGCCTGCAGGTTGGAGCGCACCTTGTCCTCCACAACCTCCGCACCCGCCTCCAGCACTTTCGGGAGAATCTCATCGGTTTTATCCGCCAGCCGGGATACCTTCATCAGGAAATCATCCGGCATCCTCCATGTCGCTTTAGCCACCTGGTTTCACCTCCTGTACCAGTACTTCCAGATACATCCCCCTGCCTTTGATATCCTCCACCGAAGTAATCTCAAAGGTATGCCCATCGCAGAGGATACGCATATCGGTTGTGACCGAGACGCCGGGTATCACGCGGAATTGAAAAAGGTCGGTGGCGGTGGAAAAGGAAGCCATGTTGGCCCATTTCTCACTGCCATGCCGGCCTTCCCGGTAAGCGCGTACCTCTGCCACGGTCACATCCGTTTCCGTCTTAAAGCCCTCATCATCCTGCGTGAACTGTTTTTCCACAATGG
>JAGZOP010000235.1 GCA_018383195.1 Clostridiaceae bacterium
GCATAGAGCCTCCATTTCTCCGGGTGTTCCCCGGCCATGAAAAAAGCCGCCATCACTGGCGGCAGGTTACAGCTTCGGGACACTTTGTCCCAAAGCCCATTTATGCAAAGGCGTCTGGATCGTCGATGTCATCATAGTTGAGGATGTCCTCGTCCTCTTCCGTGAGCGCATCGTCCGGCACAGCCACCTCATACATCTCACACGCCTCGTTAAGCCCTGGCCGCCTGCGGCGGTTTATGAGCTTGTCGAGGTCAAAAGCGTTTTTCTGTTTGTCGGCTTCAGCCGTGTATTTATAATTCGGGTGCTTTTTCAGATCATACTTCGGGGAGTAGAACGGGGGCAGGCCCCGAAGCTGTAAAATGCACTTGTCCCCGGGCATGGTAGCCAGCTCGCTGGGTGTCATCAGCTCACGGCCCAGACGCTGGTTATTTTGACTGTAGCTTTCCGACTGCCCACGGGAGCGGCTGTCGGTCTGCATGGAGATTGTGGCTTTCCCCAGCCAGTTTTCCGATATTTCCTTGATGGTACTCGCCTCACGGCCTCCCAGGAATACCACGCTGTCCATATTTCCGAGAATTGTCTCCGCGTGTTTATCGTAAATGGCTTTGCACTGCGCCAACTGCTGGTAAAAGAGCGTCAGCGATACCTCGCGGGAGCGGATTACGGCGCAGATTTTTTCGAGCTGGGGCACCTGTCCCGTGTTGGCCGCCTCGTCCCACAGCACCCGTACATGGTGGGGCAGGCGGCCGCCGAAAACATTGTCAGCCCGTTCACACAGAAGATTGAACATCTGTGAAAAGGCCAGCGCCACAAGAAAGTTATAAGTCTGCGTGGTGTCCGAAATGATAAAGAACACCGCCGTTTTCCGATCCCCGATGCGGTCAAGCTCCATCTCGTCATAGGCCATAATCTCCCTAAGCTGGGGGATGTCAAAGGGCGCGAGGCGGGCCCCGCAGGAAATCAGGATCGACTTTGCGGTTTTGCCCGAAACGAGTTGTCAA
>JAGZOP010000072.1 GCA_018383195.1 Clostridiaceae bacterium
CCCGCCGCCAGCTTGAATACCTTGTACTGCCGGACAGCCACACTGTCCGGCTTTTCCCGTTCCATAGCCTGGAACAGGAGATCCAGGGGGGAGACATACTCCTCGTCCTCCTCCTTGACCTCGGCGTATTCCAGCACCCGCATGACCATGGAGAAGTTCTGCTCATACTCCGGAGCCTCCTGCCACAACATGAGGATGATGGCCTGGAGCAGCGCCGTCTCCGCCTTGGTCCAAAACGGGTCCGATTCATGGCTGCCCTTGGGGGTGGTGGCCTGGATGAGATTGTTCACCAGTTTGAGGGCGTCCTTTTCATCCCGGATATAGCGGAAGGGGTTGTAACCGTCACTCTCTGCCAGGTTGACCAGATTCAGCACCCGGATGTCATAGCCCTGGCTTTTGAGATACCCACCAGTGGCCAGCAGCACCTCCGATTTGGGGTCGGTGATGACATAGTTGGTGTTGGCCTCCAGGATGTTGGGCTTCACATAGCTGCGGGTCTTGGCGGCGCCGCTGCCGCCGATGACCAGCACGTTGAGGGAACGGCGGTGCTTGTGGGTGTCCAGCCCCAGGCGGACGTTTCGGGTCAGCAGCTTGTTCTGCTTCTGGCAGAACTGGGCGTTGACCTGTTGGGGTGTGGCCCAGGCTGCCGAGCCGTGTTCCGCGCCGTCCCGCCTGCGGCCCTGCTCTGCGCTGTGCAGGGCCAGGGCCATGACATAGGCGCCGGTGCAGACCAGGATGGTCAGCAGGCTCTTGTCTGTCCAACGCACCACCCATGGATGTTGGAGGGCATCGGTCAACTTGGCGATGATTTCCGGCAGCCCCCCTCCCAAGGATTGAGCCAGAAGCAGCGCGCCCCAGACCACGGGGATATACAAGAACAGGCAGACCAGCAGGCCGCCTGATTTGATTGGAGATCTCAGTAACGATCACCTCACCAAACTGCAAAAAGAGGGGGTGTCGGAAGAGTTCCGACACCCCCTGTGAGAAGGATCGCCTGTATGATCGTTTCCTGTTATTTCGTTTTTGTCCGTTTTTTAGTTCTCTGTCTGGCCGGAACAGACTGCTTCCGCATCTTCTCCCGGTACCCTTTGAGCTGTTCCTCAACCGAGGGCCGGTCATAGGTCGTCCTCATATCCGCGCTCTCGCTGGGTGTAGAGGATCTGGGTCTTGTATCGGGTGAGTCTCGTTCCGACCGAAAATCTTTTTTTGGCGGATTTTTCCGATGCTCAGGCACAGGGACGTCCTGCCGCTCCTGCGGGGCTTTCTGCAAGTCGGAAACGTCCTTCTCCTGACTGGATACCTGGGACAACAGCCGCTCAAAGATCTGGTTGGCCCGGTCCAGCTCAGTCACCGGCAGGATCACATCCACCAGCTTGCCCCGTTCGTCCTGATCCCGAATGGTGCTGAACAGCAGCTTTTGTTTTTTTGCCAGCTTTTCAAACTGATGATACTGCTCTGGGGTCATGGGGAATTGACGCAGATCCCTGGTCTCCCGCAGCATTTTACCCAGATTGACCTTCCCGGAGAGCTGCTTATGGTTCCTGGCCAGGGCCAGGGAGAGGGCCAGCAGGTTCTTCAGCGCCGATCCGGACAGCCGGACAGCCACTTCCGTCCCGGACAGCATCATACGCACCATCTGGTCTGCCGCCTCACCGCCTCCTACGTTCATCGTGTCTCACCTCCTCTGGTTCCATCGTATATTGGATACTGCGCTCCATTTGCGGCACCTCTTTCTGGATCTCCCGGCATATAGCCAGCTTCTGCCGCTCTTGGCGGATCTGGCGGTTCACCTCGGCAAGTCGCTGGTACACCTCCGCCTTTTCCCGGAGGAGCTGTTCTCTGGAGCAGCCACAGCCCTCCAGCCGCGCGACGGCATCCAGATAGCGGGCGAACTGTTCCTCCATCCCAGATACGCCATCCTCATAGAGCTGCTTGGCTATCGCCAGGGCCTCCACATCCGCCAGAGCCGTATACAGCACCTGTCGTTTCTTTTTCCGCACATTGAAGATAGTGCGCTGCTTTGTCAAGCTGGCCAGCGCATCCTCCGTGCGAGTGAGAAACGCCGCCATATCCTCCGGCGTAGCAATATCGTTATCCCGCAGGAAATAGAATCGCTGCCGGTATCGCTCCGCCTGTGCTGCGGCCTGCCGGAGTTGGGGCGTCATGCGGGGCGGATACTGCCGCTGCCTAGCCTTGCCCAGTAGGTAGAGGTAGTGGACGTACAGTGCCAGGAAACCCTTGTACTTGGGATGGGGCCTGAAGGGGCGGTATGCTGGCCGTGGAATGATTGCAGGCCGCAGGCCCTGTTCAATGGCGGATAGTTCCCCTTGGATCGCAGCTCGGATGCCCTCCTCGGTAAACAAAGATTTTTTTCTGCCTGGCATCATGAAACGATCCTGTCCCCGGAGGCGAAAGCCCAGGCGGTTTCCATGCTTGATTTCCCAGCCCTTGTGTTCCATGAGCAGGAAGAAGTGGCCCAGGTCGTTGGCGTCCTGGATGGCGTCCCGCAGGTCCGCTTCCAGCATGGCGCGGAAGGTGGGCTGGCCGCTGGACTGACGGAGCCACTCCGCATAGCTGACCGCCCTGGCCCCCTGGCCCTCCAGGATGACGGACAGGCCATGTTCCCGGCACAGCCGGTCCGAGATGGCCCGGATCTGCCGGTAGTAGCTCTGGGGGCTGCTGTGGTATTTCTCTCCGGTGTCCGCATTCACCGAGTTGAAGATGATGTGGGCGTGGATGTGTTCCTTATCTACATGGACACCGATGACGGCCTGGTAGCCGGGCAGGTGTTCTTCCACCAGCGTCTGGGCGATCTCCAGGGCCAATTCCGGGGACACCTCTCCAGGCCGGAAGGACTGGATCATGTGGTAATACTGGACGCCGTCCTCCTTGTCGTACTGCGACTTGGTCTCCAGCATCTGTCGCAGCTCCCGTCCCGGTTCGCAGTTCAGGTGAGCGGTAAGGATCTGCTCCTGAGTCTTGTCCCCATTGAGGACATAGTGGATACCCACATCCAGCCGCCCTTTCCGCGCCAGGATCTTGGTGATGGCCATTACTTTTTCGCCACCTCATAGAGAAGTTCATATACCTGGTCCAGCAGGTACAGCCCCCGCTTGGCATCCTCCACCTTGGCGATTCCGGCGTTGACGCTGCGGGCGATCTGGTTGATGTTATTTCCAATGTGGTGGATCTCCGTGCGCAGAGCTTTGATTTCCTGGGATGGGCGGGCCTTGACTGGCTTGCCCTCGATGAGCCGCACCAGAAAGACCCGCTTGCTCAGGCCACACTGTTTGGACTGCTGACACAGCAGTTCATATTGCTGCGGTGTCAATTCCATGTGGAAATGGTGTCTCTGTTCCGAAATGACTTCACGCTCCTTTCCTTTGGTATGCAAAAAGCCGCTGCACCAGCAGCGGCTTTTACGATCTTCTTATCCTATCACCGAGCTACGATCCCCGTTTTGATGGGGAAGGCAGGGTCTTTTTGAGTCAGGGCCAGGAGGCGGCAGGCAGTCCCTTCCGGGTGGTTTCTTCCAGCTTCCCATGCCTCTACCGTTTTTACACTGACACCCATATACTGTGCAAAAACAGCCTGAGTAAATCCCGTGCTTTTCCGAATCTCCCGGATCTCATCAGCTTCGTAATGGTCCACAGGCAGGACAGACAGCTTGGTCGTCTTTGCTCGTAGCGTCCCCCGCTCATAGGCCACAGCCTCTTCCAGACCAGTCTTGATCTTATCGAACATTCCCATACCAGCACCTCCTATTCCTTCATACGCAGTTCCTGTTCCAGGATCTCCACTAATTTTTTCAATTCATTACGTTCTGCTTTGGTCAGGTTCTCCGCCTCATTCTTAGCATATGCAGTCAACAGATACAATTTCCCATAAGCAGGGAAGTCGATATAAATGACCCGGATGCTGCCGCTTTTGCCGCGGCCCTCATAAGCAAAGCGGATCTTTCGGATGCCGCCAGTCCCCTGCATGACACGTCCGGCCTGCGGGTCAGTCAACAGTTCCTCCTGTAGACGACGTAAGTCACCATCCGCCAGTCCGAGCGCCCTCCAGTCATTTCGAAAGGAGGGTAGCTCCACAAAAAGTCTTGTCACATTTTTCCCTCCTTCGATTCAAATTATACCCTATTAAATAGGGGTTGTCAATCTTGTTTTCTCCTTCCGCACTCCGAATATCCGCCCGTAGGCGGCATGGGGGTCAGGGGTTTATCCCCTGCAAGCGCGCAAAATGTACATTTGCGCTATGCTTGCGCCGTCGCCGCCTGCGGGCAGCATAGGCCCCGGCCCCAGTGGGGCCGCATCTCAAAAGAAAAACTCCCACACTGTTCCTGCTGCAGATTGTTCTCCTTGGTCCTCATGTATCCTCCTTCCTTTGGGTGTCATGTATTGACACCCTTATTTGATGAAACTGCGCAAAAAACTGAAGCAGGGTGTCAATACATGACACCCTGCCCCTGGCCGTCCGTGAAAATAAACGGCAGGGTATATACACAAAATGCCTTGCTGTACCCACTCTTGAAATCATCGTTCTTTTGATTTTAAGTCCAAATTATCCCGGACCACACCGCGCAGATCCAGTGCCTGCTTGTTTGGGACATAAGCCGCGTATCTGGCATAGTGATAACCCTCACCATCCACAAGGATGCCATCCTTCCGATTGCGGCTGGTGACTAGCAGACAGCAGAATCCTCCAGTTTCCCGGTCATAGCCGGTAAGCTTGGTCCTAGCCGCGATGTATGGCCGCTCTGCCAGCAGATCAGACTGGAAACGGTGGTATTGGGCATCTGTAAGGATGATCTCTCTGATGATTCGAAAGGGTGTAGGGCGGATGATAGCGGTACTATCCATCAAACCTAACACATGAGTTGGTTTTCGGAAAAATTTGGCCGAAGTTTGCTTTTCCATTAAGATGCCACTCCACTCAAGTCCTCGTAGACACCCACTTCCTTTGCGATCCGCTCCCTGGCGCGCCGGGCGTACTCGTCAGTAACTTCAATGCCAGTGGCAGTGTAGCCCTCCAGCACAGCAGCCAATACCGTGGTGCCGCTGCCGGCAAAGGGGTCCAGGATGTGGCCACCCGGCTCCACGATCTTCACCACATCCCGCATGAGCTGAAGGGGCTTCTCGGTCAGGTGGATACGATTTTGTGGATTGCCGTACTTGAACACACCGGGCAGACAGGGCACCGGGCGGCTCAGGGGCATATCCCCGTTGGAGCCCCAAACGATGTACTCCGCCTGCTGACGGAAGCGCCCCTTCTGGGGGCGGCTGTTGCCCTTATCCCAAACAGCGGTGCCCCGCCAGATCCATCCAGCCCACTGGAGGGCGTCGGTGGCAGCGGGGAGCTGCCTCCAGTCGATGAACATACACACCGGTGCTCCGGGCTTACACAGCTTCCGAGCCTCATACAGCCACTCTGCCGCCCAGCGGGTCCAGGAACGCTGGTCCTTGGCATCCCCCTCGAAAGGAGGGGGCGCATTCTCTCCCATGCTGGAATACTTGGATGTAGTGGACTTGTTTTTCTCCGCCTGAGTGCGTCCCCCGGAGGCGTAAGGCGGGTCGGTGATGACGGCATCGAAGGTGCCGGGGGCAAAGCCCTCCAGCACCTTCAGGGCGTCTCCCTGGATGATCTCCCATTTATCGCTCATGGGCATCTCTCGCTTTCTTTTTATTGGATTTCTGGTGGATGGGAGGCGGTGTCAGCTCCGTCTCCACATACTCGCTGATGATATTCAGCGCCTGCTCATAGCTGCCGCTGGCGGTCACCCGCTGGAACATCTCGTCCGCCTGGTCCTTCATCCCGGCCCGCTTCAGCAGGGCAGAGGCCCGGCCCAGGATGGCGAAGATGTTTCCGTCCTGGCCCAGCAGTTCCATTTTGGGGCGTTGGGGCCGTTGCTCCTGGACAAACCCGCCCAGTCGGTTGGGGACATAGTCGCTGAGCCATGTGCCGCCGAACTGTGCATGGGTCTGGAGCCGCCATATAGCCAGCTTTCCCACATCTAACTGAACACCGTCAAAGGGAAACAGCAGGTTTGTCAGGCCATCGTGCTGGAATACCCGCACAGCCTCGGCTTTCCATGCGCTGCCGGCCTGCAGGATACCGCCCTGAGTGAGCAGCTCATTGATACCGTCCACCCACTCCTGGAGATCGCCGCCGCAGCCCTGGAGGATGAGACCCTCCTGATCGTTCATCTGACACAGCTCGTCGATGGTGACTGTCTTGATCTCTGCCATGTGTCCTCCTATCTGCTCTGGCCGCGCCTGGGACGGCCCTTTGTCTTTTGGAGCCCCGGCTGGTCTGCCTTGACCGGAATACGAAGCTCTTCCGCCCTGCGGATCTCCGCCAGCATCCCCGGTGTACGGACAGGGCCGTACACATTGACCTGCTGACAGTGCTCCACCAGCCGCAGGCCCATCTCCCGCGCCGCCTGGTCCTGCACGGGGTCATCCGGGTCCGCGAAGGGCGGGAACATGAGGTGGGGACAGATTGGGATGTCCCCGGCCTGAAACACCTCCCGCGCTTTCTCCTTTGCGAAGGTTATGTTCTGCTCCACGTCACCCCGGAGCGGGGCACAGATGTACACCAGTTTGGGGCCATTTCTGGTCCGCTCCAGAGTCCGGTCCCGAAACACATCCAGATAACGGCCCACAGCCTGCCGGACTGTCTCATAGTCGGCCTCTGTGGGGCGATATGCGTACCACTCGAATTTCCCATAGTTATCCCAGATGTGGGGAGCCACACCTTCCCGGAAATTGGGGTTGCCGGGAATGGGCTTTTTGCCCAGAATATCCCCCAGTTTCAGTACCTGGATGTCCACCGGCCCATTGATGCGGTTCAGAACAGTCAGCTTCAGAGCATCGTACTGGCCGGAAATGTGGGTGGAGATAAACTGTATCCGTACCCGCAGATCCCTGTCCAGTGTCCCGTAACAGCTCTGTCCGGAACAGTAAGGAGTGTCGATGACCTGCTCATCGCCGAACAGATACCACAGCTCCTGTTCAAAGAAGTTGCTCACCGCTCCACCTCTTTTCGCTGTTTCTTTTCCTGCTGCGGCTCCGGTATCTGGGGCGCCAGTTCATCCCTGGCGGGATGGCGGATAACAGAACGATTCTGGCCGCTGATGACCATGGTGTCCAGAGTGTCGTTATAGATCTCCTCACCGCTGATGATCACTGTGCTCCCGATCAGCCGCACATCACCAGACACGTTCCCGTAGACTGCACAGTGGCCTGAGAGGATCGGGGGGTGACCGCTCTCCCGGGAACAGCGCACGACAGCGCATCCGGAAGCCCGGGCGTGGCCGTTGAGGACAGCGCCGCGCACATAGGCGCTGTCCTCGACCCAGCTGTGTCCACTCACGACAGCCCCATGGGAAATATAGCCGTCGCCGCACACAATCGCCTCATTTCGAAGAACAGCGCCCCGATCCGCGTAGCCGTTATTGCAGACAACGGCGTCGTCATAGATCCATGCATTGTCCTCCAGTTCAGTGGAGAGGTTGCTCTCGCTCTCTACAAAGCCGCCCAGATCCCCAGCTTTGATGTCCGGCCTAATGTCCCGCAGAGCGCGGATACGGTGGCGGAAGGGGTATTTTTCATGGGCAATGTCCGTGATCTCATACTTCTGGTTGCTCGTTTCTCTCACTCCTTTTCTGTTATGCTGCCTTTCCGGCTGCCTCATTGCAGGCATCCTCCTGACGGAACAGTGCGTCAATATCGGAAAAGCGCCGCTTGCGGTCAAATTTTTCGGATACTTTCCCCGGTATAGCCTGCAATTCCAGCATCCTATTCCACAGCTCCGGGTGGTGGTCATAGAGGTGCCGCAGCTCCTTCCGCTTGGCGTTGGGGCAGAACCAGCAGCCGCCCCGGTCTGTGAATTCATAGACAGGCGAAAGGAGCCCTGCCGTTTGGCAGAGCTCCTTGGCGTCCTGTTCGGTGAAATCATATTTCTCCAGCAAGGAGATCTTTTGGCCTCCGCCCAGCCGCAGCAGCCGCGCTTGCTCATCTTTAGCGATACCAATGTATTGAACGGTATCCGGGGGAAGTGTTTTCCGGTATCGCTCAATGGGCCGCAGCTTGCAGTCCCGCTGGACATAGCACTTCCCACACACCGGGAAGGAGCGTACCATCCCTTTTTTCGGTCCACGGGTCACACGCCCGGTGAACAGATCCACATAGGTTTTTTCTGAGCGAAGGATGGTGACCTTAATGCCCATCTTCTCCAGGGCGGGGATACCTTTGGTGTAAATAAAATCCCGGTGCTCCGGGACTTCGCCTGAAATCGTCTTGTCGAACATGACTTCGCAGTAGACCGCCTCATCCAGCGGCTCTCCATGCTTCCTGGCCAGTAAGATAGTGGCAAGACTGTCCTTGCCAAAGGAGCAGGAAGCAACATATCTCACCGGCTGGAGACACCTGCTTCCTTGACTCTGCACACGTTCCACAGCAGGTCCGCAC
>JAGZOP010000073.1 GCA_018383195.1 Clostridiaceae bacterium
GAGCATCCCGAAGCAGTAATAGGCAAAATTCGGGTCTTTTGACTTCTTGCATTTTACCGTTTCCCGCCACACCTCTGTGTTGCTGCCAAAGTCAAAGACGACGATCTCCTCGCCTGTGTACCACAGGGCCAGGTCGCCGCTGGCATCCAGCATGGTTTTCATGCTGTTTTTCTTGTTGGCAAAGGGTGTGATTTCATGGGTGCGGAGAGAGAACTGCTCCAAAAGATAGCTGTTGTTCAGCAACAGAGTATCATTGGGGCAGAGAACCTGCTCGTAGGTCATCCGCTTGGCACCCAGAGAGACCGTTTCAAGGATCTCCCCGCTGCCATCGAAGTGATAGAGGGTCTCGTCCTCAAAATCTCCGACCACCCTCGTCAGAAAGAAGTCGTCCCGTGTGAAGGTGGCAGCTAAGGGCATGAAGCCGTTGCTGTCCTTGCCGACAAACCGGTGGCACCGCGCCTGCCCAACAGCGGCATCCGGATTCTGATAGACAAATCCTTTCCGCATCTGGCTCATCATGGCGCTGGCCGCCTTGCTCTTGACCTGGTAAGCGGAGTCGCACAGGGTCTCCTTGACCCTCCCGCCATTCAAGCAAGTTCGGATGGTATGTCCGTCAATTTCGATCCGCCACTGTTTATTTGTAGTGGGGTTGAGAAAGGTTTTTTCCATTGGCGCAGACACCTCCTTCTCAATCAAAATCCATCCAGACCAGGTGTTTCCCGCAGTGGAGGCACTGGAACAGATAGCATTGCAGATGCCTGCCGTTGACGGATTCCTGAATCATTTCCTTCTGCTCATCATCCCACATCGGATCGTCCAGCACATCCTCCAGCACACCCAGCGCCCGCAGTTCTCTGGCACCCACATGGCCAAGATAGGCGCAGTAGTCGCCGCAGTGGGCGCGCCAGTATTCCTGCTGCCAGCCACAGTAGCCAGGAGTTCGGTGGATGAGCTCGTCCAGTTTCTCCGGATCGTTTACGCCATCATCCAGTGCGAAATCGTCCTGAAAGCTACCGTCATATTTTCGGGCCGCCTCGCCGCTGGAAATACACTCCGGGCACAGATACTTAATATCCTCCACAGCGTAAAAGGGGCCTGTATAGAAAATATGGGTCGTCTTGCCGCAGCAGTCGCAGGCAACGCCATCCGCGGACTCCTCAAAAGCGCCGGTTTCCAGAGGGGTGGGGTGATACCGGAAGGTGGGCAGACCCAGCTGGGCCTGCCGCTCCTTCTCTTTCTGCTTTTCCTCCGGCGTTTTGGGATTGGGGAGAGCATAATGATTGCCCCATCTTTCTGCATAGTCCTTCAGCGTGCCCAGCCGCTTGAGTGTCTTTTTATCGGAACGATTTCCGATTTGGCAGAGCAGTTCGTAGGCATCCTTCTTAAAGTCCAGCAGATCATACACATCCACCAGCACTTCCTTGGCCTGCTTGTCTTCCGACAGCTCCAGTTTCTCCTTAAAAGTATAGAGAGCGCGGACACTGTCCGGATTTCCTTTTGTCTCCCGAAACTGTTTTTGGAGTTCAATATATCGCTTCCGATATTCGTTCATGGTCACAATCTCCCATCAATCCCACCAGAAATACCAGACGGTGGACTGCCGCAGCGCATCCGCCAAAGCACCTACGGTGGCGTCCTCCGGCCCTTGATCGATCACATCGGGACAGAAGCCGTACAGCTCCACTGCCGCATCCATGGCTTTCTCCTCAGGAACAGGGGAGGGAAGGGCAAATTCCAATTCGTCATGGGTTATGGCGGCGGGCACCGCGCCATACTGCTCGAACCAGTATTTGGCCGCAGCCATCAGCTCTGGTGTGTCGGGGCAGTCATTCCAGTTTCCGAAGGGCAGGTAGGCGAAGATCTCCCAGGGATTCTTCACCGGGATCTTGGCCAGAATAAGGGGATAGGTCATATCGTTGTCAGAATTCCAGTAGCAGGAGAAACGGTCATTATCATGGCCGCCCTCCATCTCGCCCAGGATCTCCTCATCCCAGTCCATATCGTCATCCTCGGCTTCTTCCTTGCGCTGGACGGTCAATTTCTCCATAACCGCCTTTCCGTCCTTAATGGGGGCGGAGAGCATCTTCTTCCGGTATTCGGCCACCTTGTCCGGGTCAAAGGCATAGTCATCCTCTCCATCGCTGTCCGGGTCGGAATTCATAATCAGGCACTCCCACAGGATTTCATCGTCCGCCTTGATGAGCACCGGCACAAAGCCTTCCTGGGCGCTGTCCCGCTTGGCATAGCTGTAAGCTGCCATGATGGGGTCATCGTCCTTCATAGTGGGGAAATAGGTGCATTCACAGTCCAGATACTCCATCAAAGCCTTGGCCAGTTCAGAAGGCTCCAACGTGTCCTCGTCGAAGTCCTGTCCCTGCCAGTTGGCAAAGCGTTCTTCGATCACCTCTGCCATGGCCTGATAGTAGTCCTCGTCAAAGGGGATAAACAGATAGGCTTCATCCTGGAACTCGCCGGAGTGATACTGCTCTGAGCCGAAATATTCCAAGGCATAGTTATCAATGTCACTGGGGAAGTATGGGCTGTCCGGCTCTCCATAGTAGTAGGAGGCAAACGCCCGGCCCTTTTGATTGAATAGAGAGCCAACCAGCTGCCCATCCAGCTCGTCCCGGAGAAAGGCCCGCAGGTCCACACTGGCAGGATCAACCTTGATTTTCTGTACCACCTCGCTGTATTCTGTGAGGAATTCTTCGCCCATCAGGTCATGCTCCATGCACCAGCGCAGGTAAATGGCCATGTGGTTATAGGCGGTGATCTCATCCACCGGCAGTTCTTTTTCCTGAATGGATTCCAGGTGCCAGTCCGCATCGTCCATTTCCACCACATAGTCGTCCTCATCATCCCCGCTGCAAAGGGGGCCTCTGGTGATGACATCCTGACGATCAGGCTCCACTACAAAGCTGACGCCGTCCATTTTGCCCAGCAGGGCTTCCGCATCATGGGTCAGTTTATATTCCAGCTCGTCTCGGTAGAGGGGGACCACCTGATAAAAGTTGACCTCCTCGCCGCCCGGCAGGATGCAGACTTCGCTGCCATCTTCCGTGTCCTGAGGACCGGTCAGAATGGCGGCGCAGAGCTTTGTATTTTCCGCAAAGTCCTCCTCATTGTCCATGGTGTGGCCGAAGCCCAGCCAGGTATCGCTGGCAATGGGCAGGCGGGCCAGGGTTTTCAGCAGACGGATGGGCCAGTACCACCGCTCATTCTGCAGATCCTCATGCTCCAGCTTCCAGTCCTTCGGCAGAGCGATGGCCAGCTCCGCCCGCTCCAATTTATATTCGGCCAGTTCCTCCGGTACATTCATCCGGTGGGTAGCCATGCCCATCGTAACCAGCGTGTAGTAGTCCCTTTCCTCCGAAGGCGGAACAACGCAGATGTCCACATGGATGTCCGGGGAGACTAGCTCGTGGAACACATTCTCGAATTTGCCGAAATACTGCTGGATGTGCCCCTCGACGCCTTCCATCTCCTCCTCAGTGTAGACCTCGGGAACACCGAATTCCTCATCCTGGGACTCTCTGTCCTCATCGCCGCCATCCGGGTTGCCATCCGATGACGCCCAGGAGATTTTCAGGGTCATCTGTTCCTCCGGCAGTCCGACACCAGGGCTGCGGGTGATGGTGTGCTTATCATCCTCCGCAAAACCGATGGTCTCTCCGTCATGAAGTTCCACATCATTCTCCAGCACATAGGACACAAGGCTGGCCAGGAAGTCCCGGAGACTGTTCGGGTCGGCATCGACGCCCAACACCTCTATCTCGTCTTTGCCGAACACATCCATGCCGTAGGTGTAGCCATTCATGCCATGCTCATCCCGCCAGAGACCAAACCAGATCCAGTTGAAGATGGGCAGCTCGTCCTCACGCATCATGTTGGCAAAGCCCTCATAGAATCGGGGTTCAAACACCACACCGCTGGTGTAGATGCCGGTGGCATATTTCTGGCGGCAGCAGGCGGCCACCATCTTGGTGAACAGCTTACCCTTTTCCAGCAGATCCTCCTCTTTGCCCAGCACTGCTACCATCAGGTGGGCGCTGTGCTCCTTGGCAACCTTGACCGCATCCTTCCACATATAGTTGTTTTCCGCGTTGGCCTCGGCCTCGCCGCCGGGGATGGGATAGCTATTCAGGCTGACGGCGGCGAGCATATCGCCTACTTCAAAGACCAGCGCGTCGTCGTCCTTCTCCTCGCTGGCGTCGTATTCCTCCACGGCGACGTCCCACTTTTCCTTCATGTCCCGGATGAACTGCTCTTTGTCCCATTCTCCCTTGGACAGCAGCACAAAGCCAGTGAAGACGTCTGTGTGATCCGTGTCACTCTCGCCCTCATCTGCCGGGTCCAGCTCGCTGACTCGCTCCTCGTCATCCGACTCTTCCACGGGCGGCGTTTTCAGGTTTACTGTGCCTGCCTCCCGGCGGAAGGTATGGAAAGTGGCCCAGGGGAGGTCGCTGTCCTCGAAGAACTTCTTTGCCATCTGGAGCGCCGTACGGATGTCCCAGGCGATGAAGTCTACATAGCCGCAAAAGAGGCCGGTGGCTCCGCCGGTGAGGGTGAGCACCTCCGGGCCGTCACCGGTGGTGAACAATTCTTCCAGCTTGTCCCGGAAGTCAAAGATCTTCTCCGTTCCTTCCTCCTCCCGCAAGGTATCCAGGGGATAGCAGAAGAAGCCCGCTACCGCTCCGTCGGCATGAAGAGCGTCCATGAAGTCATTGTCGGCATTCAGATAGCCGTTGATCAGGGGCGCACAGCAAGTGGAGCCCACTATGGTATCCAGCCGCCAGTCGGCGTCCGGGTCTTCATTGGGTTTCATTTCGTAGCCAAGGTAGCTCTCCAGATAGGATTCCGGGGCGGTGGAGAGTTCCAGACCCCGCTTCTTCAGCTTGTCCGGCAGTTGGGACATGGAGATGGAGGGCTCTGCCTTGGGCTCCTCCAGCACATCGAAATCGTCAATGTACCGCATGTGGGAGATCTCGCCCAGCACTTGGTCGGTGAGGGTGGTGAGCATCCACCAGACTCGGCCTTCCGCCTCCCGGAGCATGGGCAGCAGCTTTTCGCAGTAGGCGGAAATGGCAAAGCTGTTTTCGCCCTGTTCCTCCAACCAGATCTGCACATCCTCCCCTGAAACCTCATAGCCATCATCAGTCCGAAGACCGATGTTCTGGATGGACTGACGGCCCACCAGGATGTTCCAGTGCTCCAGCACCTCCTTGGGGGCGTGCTTCTGGAAGTAGATCAGCTCAAACAGCTTGACCTTGTCACCCTCCGGGGTGAGGATCAGCTCGTACTTCTCGCCGTTGAAGCCCATCTCGAAAGAGATTTCATCAAAAACCAGATTCAACGTTTCCTGCATTTGGGCCACGAGTTCTGCGCCGCGGGTGTGATCTTTGTCCTCGTCCATCATCTGGCGCAATTCTGCTTCCATCTCGGCAAAGGTTTCACACCAGTCCTTTGTCCTTTCCCGGAAGCACTCCGAGAACTGTGGCAGAGAAATCCCCTTCTTGCACCAGTCGATCAGCTGCATGGTATCCTCGTCACCAGGGCGGGCCTCCAATGCCTTTTCAAAATACCGCAAGGCACGTCCCTCCTGATCCAGGTAAAAGTAAGCGTAACCCATGCGGAAGTTCCAGCAGTGGTCGCCCTCAAAGTATTCCTCATGGGGCTTGAGAAGAGAGATGGCCTTTTTGAGCATATCTCTGCCGCCTGCTTTGTATGGATCTGCCAGATTGTTATAGGCCCGGGCCAGCTCACTGTCCATCTCCGGGGTGCGTTCCTGGGCAGGGATGGCCTCCAGCGCATCAAGGATCTTCCGGTACTCGTTGTTTTCATTCCACTTCTGGCACTGCTCCAAAATGTCCATATCCGATTCCTCCTCGTCCTCATCCGGTTTCCAGTCTTTGATCTGCTGGAACACGCCATTTTCATCTCGCTCAAAGGCGCAGGGGGCGGGCGTATGCAGCAGCGGGATAATGTCGGGGTCGTCGTTGCAGATGGTGTTGAGGCCGTAGATTCCAGCGTTGTTTGGGTCGTCCATGTACTCGTCGCTCTCGTCACCGGCGGTGAAGCGCCAGCCGCTGTCCCAGTCGCCGTCCGGCTCCTCCCGGTAGCAGTATCCGACTTTGTAGCCCTCCACCGTGATGCGGTTGGTGGCGATACAACCATTGGCTTCCTCCCAGTCTGGGAGCAGAATCTTCATGTCCTCTGCTTTCACATGGAAGCTGCAGTTGCGGCCGGCGGCCTCGTACAGCTCCTTCCGCAGCGCCTCTACATCCCAAGCCATCTCTTGGATTTCCTCGTCGTCCATCATTTCATGGAGGTCATAGGACAGGGGATCATGGGCAAAATCCGCCAGGGCCTTGTTCATGGCGTCGTGTTCCTCTGGCGTGGCGGTGATGCGGATGCGGCGGGAGGGGGTGTTGTACTCGTCCAGATCCTGGAGGTTCACACTGCCGCTGACACTGCACTCCAGCAGGATGGCGGCCAGGTCGGTGACCACATCAATGGCGAAGTGAAAGTCCATCTCCACGCCATTGGAGTGGGTGAACTCCAGATACTCCACAGTTTGGTGGAAGTCCCAGTTTTGTTTGTCCAGTCCGATCTTGGTAAAAATCTCGCTGAGGGAGATCTCCTCTTTCTTTTGGTCTTCCAAAAACGCCACAAGGTTCAGACTGTCATCCGAGCCTCCAATAAAATTGCCCCAGTATTTTTTGGTATACATCTGTCACGCCTCCTTTTATTCCGGCCAATCGCTCATGGCCGGGGTCCACTTCGTATAGGAGGCCGCCGGTTCTCCCTCCGGTGCGCCCTCCCAAAAGAGCTTGATATACTCCATCCTGATACCACTCCTTGAGATTTCATGAACCAAGCTGTCCCGCATTTACCGGGTGGAAGATCCTGCGGCCTGTCAGCACCTCCTCCAGCTTTTTGGCCAGCGCCTCCACAATGGCGTGGCAGGGATTTTCGTAGCCAACGATCTCCAGCCTTTGCAGCTCGACGCAGTGGAGCGTTCCATAGAAGCCCAGCATGAAGTCCGTCAATTCAGCAATCATCTGGTAGCCTTCCATGTTGCTCATATCCGTCTGGCCCTCTTTTGCGGTCATCAGCCCAATGATCCCCACCGCCACGGTAAAGGCACCGCAGCAGGAATGCTCGGTCTGCATCCCAAGGCCCATGACGGAGAACATTTTCCGGGTCTCCTCGGACAAATTCAGATGGTAATATTCATTGCAGGCCATGAACATGGCCTCAGCGCAGGTCAGTTCCGTGCCGATGTGGTAGTGGTTGACCAGTTCATAGAGTTTCATTGTTGCCATACTGTACTCCAATCGCAAAGCATTTCGTTCTCTGTCACCCGGCGTAGCTCGTCCCGCACCTCCATCAGCGCAAAGCCCAGCAGGTTTTGTCCGCGCCACTTCATCGGATCCTGGGCCTCCGGCGAACTGGCCGCGAGGCGGATGCCCCAGATGGCATCGTAGGGGCTGGCCTCCACCAGCACGCTGTCCCCGGTGGAGAGGAGAAACTCCTGCAGATCGCGGTTCTGGCTGAATTTGTACCAGTTGCCAAGCAGCACAATGGCGTATTTGAACTTGTCCCATACCTTCTGGTCGAAGCCCCGCACCTTGCGGCCCATGGCCTTGATCTGCTTTTGATTACTGCACGCGAGGATCTCCTTGCGGATCTCCTCGTCGCCAAACAGCTGGGCTTTGCCCGCCATCATATACTGCTCCATGCAGAGGTAGGTGTTGGCAATGGACCAGAAGTCCTCCATCCACCACTGGCTGAGGCAGCTTTTTGTCAGATGGTCGTCCTCGGCAGGCTGATGGCCCCAGAACAGGCACAGCTCCCGCTTCCGCCCGGCGGCAAACTCCTGCTGGAGCCACTGGCGGGTGTACTTTGGCTGGCCTTCCGGCTGCCACGCATCCACCAAGAAGTCACCATGCTCCAGTACCTCGCTGCTGTCCTCGTCATCCCACCAG
>JAGZOP010000074.1 GCA_018383195.1 Clostridiaceae bacterium
ATTGTGTAGTATTTGCCGCACTCCTTGCATTTGCAGCGTTGACTTCCTGACCTATTATATCCTGCTCGTACCTGATTTTCAGTTTTTCCACATACCGGGTATTTCTTCCATGTCTCTATTGTCATCTTTTTCATAGCTCTATTTTATCACTATATTTTTCATTTGGACACTCCAGCCTGTCAAACTCCGGACGCTCGATCTTCGTGCCGGTGAAGGTGTCCGTGTAGATTTTTTCCGCGCCCGCCGCCGTCAGCGCCGCCTGCTGGGCGTCCAGGCTGTTGCCGTCGCGCGCCTGCGTTTTGGTCGAGACTCTCGCGTAGCCGAATATCATGTAAATTCCCCCGTTTTCCCGGTTCTGACACCGCAGGTTTTGAATATAGGTTTTGAGACCGGGAGGCACCAACTCGTGCTCCTGCGGGGACAGCAACTCGAGCGCGACATGATCGTGCAGCGCACGCAGGAGGGCAAGGCGGTCGCGCGCGCCACCGACCCGAATTTCCGTGAAGGCCGCCCGCCCAAATTCGATGCCGAGCAGCTTGACCATGCGATGACGCTGCTCGAGGACCATTCCTACGCGCAGGTCGTCAAGCTCACCGGCATCAGCAAGTCTACGCTCATCCGTGAGAAAAAGCGGCGCTGTCAGTTCGGCGAGCCGGAAAAATAAAGGAGCCTCCATCGCCGTACGTGGAAGCTCCTTTGGGGTAAAGTATGGTGATATGATTTTCGACAACTGAGATCTGAAGAACGAACAGGAGGAGTCGGATATTTGTTTATCCGGTCATGAAGATCGGGTAAATACACGCTGATCGCTGGAGCGGTTTCATACCTGCTGTCTCAGATGGGGTATTCACGTATCACAGACTTGCGGCAATATTCCAAATAACCTGCAGGGCATTCTTCACCGCGAGTAATACGTTTCGTACGTCCTCCTCTTTATCGCGATATGCCATGTCGCGACAATCCTTAATTGTTCCGACGATGGGATCAAATCCCATCGTCCAGATGTCAGTATAAGGACTATCCACTGAAATTGACCTCTCAATGCCAACCTGATGCAGGCTGAAAAACTGATTGGGCGCCAGTGCTTTTACGCGCTCATATACACTATATCCGTTGGCACCGTTCGCTTCAGCAAATGTCAGAAGCAGTGTAGTCAGCGCATATTCCATGACCGCCATTGCGCGTTCATTGCCCGATTCACGCGCTCGCTTGTTCAAAGGCTGGATCAACGTCATATACGGCAGTGCACTGCCCAGCAGAGCACCGTTATTTTCTTTTGCGATAGCTGGCAGATATTCTGCCGCAAATTCCAGAAGGGCATAAACTGCATTCGCTTCAGCTTCCGTGCAGCCGAGCTGTTCAGCCTTTTCCAGCAGAGCTGCCAGCAGAATCACCATAGATTTTACGCCGTTCTCCGGCAGAGTACCTGTCGACAGCACTGCAAGCGCCTTTGACGCTTCAACATCTTCCAGGCTGGCGTTTTTTACGATCTCTCCCATGGACATCGTAAGTTGACAGGTGCCTGCGGCATCCCGGTATTGAATCCACTTTCCATTGCCATAAGCACAGGCGGCAATATCTCTCAGCTTAAACAGTCCGCTTTTCAGCGACTGCTCTGCTGTAATCGTGCGGGACATTCGTTTCAGCATAATATTAACTGTGTCTCCTTTCCTGAGTTTACGGTTCTACATTCGTTCTGCGCAGTTCATCCTGCACTTCGTGAATATCTAATTCCAGCGGCTTTTTGTTCTGCGCAACACACATCGCGGCAACAATACCCATAGCATGCCCCATATTCATTACAATCGGCATTACGCGATAGCTGGAGTGTGCCTTATGCGTACCCGAAATATTGCGTCCGTTCAGCAGAATACCCTCCACCGTCTTTGGTACAAAGCAGCGCAGTGGGATCGTATACGGCTTCGGCTGCTTGAACGCCTTGTATTCACCATTGGCATCCAGTCCGGCGCCTTCTACATTGTGCAGATCAAAGAAGAAATTCGACTTGGTAACTACCCAGTCTTCA
The DNA here is from genome assembly GCA_018383195.1 of Clostridiaceae bacterium. GTDB lineage: Bacteria > Bacillota > Clostridia > Oscillospirales > Butyricicoccaceae > Butyricicoccus_B. The sequence goes on from JAGZOP010000074.1 coordinate 2,027, forward strand.
AAGGTACGAGCCTGCGTAATATCCTGCTCATTCAGCTGATAATTCGCCTCAAACCGGCGGGTTTCACGCACACCGATCACATCGGCGCTGTCGATCAGATAACAGCCCTCATATCCCGGCACATGGCGGCGCAGAAATGCAATAATCTCGGGAATCTGCTTTCTGCATACGTATTCAGCGCGATTCAGATCTCTTGCATTTGTGCCGTCCACATCGGTCATATTACTCATGTTGACTGTGACAACGCCGTGGAGCGACGAAGGATACAGCAGGATATGACCTGCCGGAGAGGGTAATTCCTGACGACCGAGTGTTTGCAGATCGCCTTCCGGCAGCTGGACCGTATCCTCAAAGCCCCAGAAGAACATGGCGCGATCCATATCTACGCCGGCAACCTTGAACATGATCGTCATCGGCTGCATACCGCCGTCTGCCGAGCGTCCCTTTTCAAACGGAACGCCCGCACGCGCGGCTACGTCGCCGTCGCCGGTCGAATCGATCACCATTTTGCTCAGGATCGCTTCCCGGCCGGATTTGCTCTCTGTGATTACACCCGAAACGCGGTTTCCCTCCATAATGACATCACTGAAGCCTGTGTACAGCTGTACATTAACACCAGCCTCCATCAGCATATCCAGCATCAGAATACGCAGTTTTTCCGGATTGATGACCTGCTCCGCTTCACAGTCGCGTGCCTTTGCGCGCAGCTCTTCAAAGCAGCCGCCGTCCTGTCTGCCGGTCCAATGACTCATAATGCCCGTGGTTGCCACACCGCCGACCGCGCCGTATTGCTCGATCAGCATCGTTTTTCGTCCCATGCGTGCTGCGTGCAGGGCGGCGCCGAAACCTGCGGGGCCGCCACCGACAACAAGGACTTCCGTTTCTGCCACAACCGGGATCTCCCGGCTCGGCTCAGTATAATACTTCATCTGAAACTCCTTTTTTAACTCTGTTTTTTGCTTTTTCTATCCTTTGCTGCCTTGTAGAAGAACATTCCAATCGAAAGCACAGCCAGCGCCAGGAACAACAGGCTGAACGGCCGTGTTACGAAGATGGACAGAGAATTGCTGGACATTACCATCGAGTTGCGGAAATTCGTTTCCACCAGATCACCAAGAACTACGCCGAGGATGATCGGTACAACACCGAATCCAAGCTTGCGCAGCAGGAACGAAAATGCGCCGATGATGACCGCCAGAAGTACATGAAATGTGCTGGCTTCGCTCGAATAGACGCCGGTAATGCAGTAAACAATGATGATTGCGCTCATCAGCTCGTATGGAATGCGTGTGATATTGACATACAGCGGGGTAAACACACGACCGATAATCAGCATCAGGATATTGACAACGACAAGACCAATCATAATGCCGTATAGAACATCGCTGTGCTCCTTGAACATGGAGGGACCGGGCACCATGCCTTGCAGCATAAATGCACCCAGAAGAATTGCCGTACAACCGTCACCGGGCACGCCCAGTGTTGTAAGCGGAATCAATGTAGAACCGGTCGTTGCATTATTGGCTGACTCGGTTGCGGAAACGCCTTCGATCTCGCCGTGACCGAAATGATCACGGTATTTAGAGGTCTTTTTCGCCTGATCGTAGCTGATAAAAGCTGCAATGCCGCCGCCTGTACCCGGGATAGCACCCACAATCGTACCAATCACCGAAGAGATCGTCATTGTTTTGAGGCAGCGCTTGAGCTCTTCCCATGACAGCTTCTCATGGTCCAGCTTCAAATGTTGCTTACGCGTTGCATCTGTACGCGGATTATAATCCGAGCGGCTGAGCAATTCAGCAATTGCGAACAGACCGACCAGCGTAACGATCAGCGGGATACCGGCGCCCAGTCGACGGACACCAAAGGTAAACCGAAGTGTACCGCTGACCGAATCCTGTCCCAGCAGTGCAATGAAAATACCGATCAGGCCGCCGAGCAGACCCTTGATGATATTGCCGTTCGAGATGCTTGCAATAATAGACAATCCAAATACTGCAATGCAGAAATACTCCGGAGGGCCAAACATCTGTGTGAAATGTGCAATGCTCGGTGCAGCAAACAGCAATACCAGCGCACTGAACAGGCCACCGAAAAACGAGGCATACAGCGCCATCGTCAGAGCCTTCAGCGGCTTGCCCTGCTGTGTCAGTGGATAACCATCCAGCACAGTCGCTGCGCTCGAGGGCGTACCCGGTGTATTGATCAAAATTGCAGTAATGGAGCCGCCGTATGTGCCGCCGCAATACAAGCCAAGCAGCAGAAGCATCGCCGGGATCGGTTCCATACTGTATGTAATCGGCAGGCACAGGATGATCGCAATATCCGCAGTCAAACCCGGAATGGCACCGATAATGATACCTGCCAGCAGACCGATGAAAATTGCAATGAAGCTCTCTAACGAGGCCATCAGCGCCAAACCGGTCATCAAGTTGTCTAACATATGCGCTTCCTCCTTCTTATGGCAGAGTCACGCTCATTGCCTGAAATGCAAAGTACGCAACGATTACATTTGCACTGGCAATCGCATAGAACCACCATTTTCTCGTACCGAAATACAGCAGAATGCCATTGGCAAGCAGCAGCGAGGAAATGATAAATCCAATATGCGGAAGCAGCAGCGCGTATGCGATCAGCATGGCAATATAGATTACCGGTTTCAGCCGCAGCAGATTTTCTTTGGTGAAAATGGCTCCTGAAATCGTGTATTCGGTCTTTTCCTTGGACAGGATACCCTGCACCAGCAAGATTACGCTGCAAAGTATCATGCCGCGGATCAGAAGCGTCGGAACTGTTGCAGCAGTCACCGCGCTGGTTTCATACGTCCGGATCTGCGATGGTATCAGAATATGCAGGGCAACAGAAACGATCAGGAACAGAACGCCTGTTATCATATTTGAATTTAGCTTTACTTTCAATCTTGTCACCTCTCACACCAGATTAAGGCAATACCCCATAATTGAACAAGAGTGATTTGCGAGTAAATTTTGCGTACTGACGAGGCACAGTTTTGCGGTAATACTTGGTGTATTACCGTGAAACTGCAACAAAGTCAGGACACAAAATTTTCGCAAAGCACCGCCGCTTTAATTGTGCGGTGTTGCCTTAAACAGACCAGCCTGTTACTGGATCAGCTCCACGTATTTGTCCATGCTGTCCATCTGATCCTCGATAAACTGCGTCACTTCGTCACCCTTGGCATCCCACAGCGGATAACCCATCTCGTCCATAAAACCGGTGAACTTGGGATCGGCATATACGTCATCGAGCATTGCATTCAGTTTGTCTACAATCTCCTGCGGAACGTCCGAGCGAACAGCCAGACAGTCCATGCCGGCAAATTCAACATCAACACCCCAGTCCTTGATGGACTTTACTTCACCGTACGGAGTCTGAACCGTTTCCGGATAGAAAGTTGCGACCGCCTGGATCGTACCCTCTTCCTGATGCGAGTAGTATGCCGGAGGCGTACCCAGACCGCAGTCTACCTGACCGGAAACCACTGCATTGATCGATTCTGCCTCGCTGCCCATAACGACCGGCTCCGCTTCGATACCAAGCGACTTGAACATTGCAGAAGCAACAACGTACTGGTCACCGCCCGGGCCGGAGGAAGTTGCATACGTGATCTTATGCGTTTTGCCGTAGTTGATCAGATCATCAAACGTCTTCATGCCGGATTTCTGCGGATTAGTGAAAATCATCAGTGAAACCTGACGCATACCGCGCAGCATAGTGAAATCAGAAAGATCATAGGCTACATCGATGTACTTCGGAGTCAACGAAAATAACGGACCGTTGGTGACGACCATAGTATAACCGTCCGCATCCGCATCCATGGCATCCATCATGCCGATGGTGCCGGAAGCGCCTGTGTGATTTTCTACAACGATCGGCTGATCAAAATAATCCTTGGACACCTCCGAGATCTTGCGGGAGATGACATCGGCACCGCCGCCGACGCCCCACGGACAAATGAGTGTTACCGGTCCATTCGGGTAATCGGCCGCACCTGCCGCAGCATCGCCTCCCTTTGCAGGGGCACCGCCGCAGCCCGTCAGACCTGCCAGCAGCAAGGATCCCGCCATCAGCATAGCCATCAATTTTTTTCCTTTCATTTTCTTTTCCTTCTTTCTTTACATAATTTGAAACGCTTTTTCGCGTTTGCATACGTATTCAACTGCGGAGAACATCTAAAACAATACCGCACAATACAAGTTGCAGCGATTTGTGGAAATCTTTCTCTGATTTTGTTGTAGTTTTACGGTAATACATCAAGTATTACCGTAAAACTACGTCTCATCAGTACGCAAAACCTGCTTGCAAATCGCTTTTGTTCAATTATAAGGTATTGTCCTGAATCATTCTTCTGTACGGGGACAGAATGTGTCTCGGATGATCAATTTGCTGTCCAGTATATACCGGTAGGTATCCGGCAGTTTGTTCGATGCCATTGCCATGACCCATTCTACTGTTAAATTGATAATCTTGTCATAATCTATTGCTACAGTGGTTAAATGCGGCGTAAACCAGCTGCCCATCGGGATATTATCCGAACCAATCAGAGCCACATCATCCGGCACCTGAATGCCCTGCTCGCGCAGTGCTTCCAGCGCGCCTAATGCCATCATATCGTTCTGCGCAAAACACGCTGTACCCGGCTGGAACAGTTCAATATGCTCCAAAACCTGCTGCGTAGCCTGCTTCAGGTTGTAATCTGCATGCAGAATGTGCGTATCTGACAGCTTATGCCCATGCTGATGCAAAACACGTGCAAAAGCTTCATGTTTATGTATAACGTCGATTCGATCCTGCGGTCCGATAATTTCCACAAATCGTGTATAGCCAGCTTCGCAAAACGCCTTGCCGACCAGACCGCCAATCTGTGAATGGCTCGGTGCGATCATATACGACTCATTCAGTGATTCATTCGTATCGTAAATATAGATAAATGGAATTTTTGTTTCATACAGTAGGCTTTTGACTCGCTCACCCACCTGCGGTCGGTTAAAGATCAGGGCATCAAACCGTCGATTGCTGATACTCTTCTCGATGGAAAAAAACTCACCGTATTTCCCTTCATCGAACACCGGCACCAGATCCAGCCCTTCCTTTACAAGCTGCATACGTATGCGATAGTAAATGTCACTTTGAATATAATGGTTTGCAAAGCCGGTAAAATCCTCTGAGAATACATATCCGATCACACCGGTGCGGTTGGTTTTTAACCCCCGTGCGTTAGTGTTAAACTGAAAGGAGTATTCTTCCGCCAGCTTTTTGACTCTTGCCTTGGTTTCTTCTGAAACCAGCGGACTGTCATTCAGGCAACGGGAAACCGTTGATTGCGACACACCAGCTAATTTGGCAAGTTCGACGGAAGTAATCGTTTTCAACTGTTTTCACCTCTTTGCATACGTATGAATTGCTTGTCTTATATATAGCATATTTGAATAATAAACACAATAGCTAAGCGAACATTTGCAATTATTTCGTTAGTATTATCCAAATTCTCATAGCTATTTTTAGTACTCTTGCTCTTACTGAAACTCGATCGGACCCTGTTCGAGCTTCAGAAGCACTTTTCCCTTACGGCAGCAAAATCAACTGATCTCCACGCCTGCCGCTGCCCAATAAACCCGAAGCACAGACTGCTTTTTCAGTCTGTGCTCCGGGTTTTGTTTGGATAAGAAAACCACTGGCTATGCCAGTGAGAGAAGGTAGAAGCGGAAGCGATGATATGGAGAAAAAAGACCTCCTTAGATAGAATAGAAGCGGGTAACGCCAACCGCAACTGAAATCAAAGGAGGTCATCCAGAAATGGACGAGAAAAGTCTATCACATACACGTTGGAAATGTCAATATCATGTAGTCATTGTTCCCAAGTATCGACGA
>JAGZOP010000075.1 GCA_018383195.1 Clostridiaceae bacterium
AGGTGAAGACCTGGAGGTCATGGAGCAGATCCTCTTGAAATTCGCCTCCTGACGGAGCCTGACAGGCTCCTTTGTTCCTTGAAAAGTTCATACCAGCAGCGCGGAACACTACACAGACACCAGATCCAATGTGCGCCAAGACCCGGAGGCCCCTGCGGGGCCTCGGCGAGCGATACCACAGCGGATCGGACGGCCCCGGCAAGGCCGTTTTCTCATTCCCTGGACTGAAAGCAGTAGAGGTCCCCGGAATGTGTTTGTGAAGGTCTGCCAAACCTTTTCCGTGCTGTTCCTAACTCACCGGGGGGCGAGCTGCAAATGCGGTGAGACGATCAGTAACCAAACAAATGATATGAGGATTTGAATGATGGAAAAATATAACTACAGGAAAGACCCTCACCAAGATATCGACCATGTCTTCCGGGACTTGCTCCCGGCTCACGGGATGGTGGAGCGTCCGGCACAGGTGGAACTGAGCCATCAGATGCTGGACGCCATGCTGAATGGTAGCATTGCCCTGTGCGATGCCGGGACAGGCATTGGAAAAACATACGCCTATCTGGTAGCAGGGGTAGTGTTTCGGCGATACCGGTCACGTGCCGGTCTGCCGAACCAGCCCCTGCTGATCTCCACCTCCAGCATCGCACTCCAGGGTGCGATCATCCACGATTACCTTCCATTCCTCTCCAAAGTTATGATGGCTGATGGTATGTTGGACAGTCCACTCCGAGCAGTGCTGCGGAAAGGAAAATCCCACTATGTCTGTGATGCCCGCCTGATGAAGCGGCTCCAGACAGCGAACCTGGATCGGAAGAATCCGCTGGCAAAAGCGGCACTCCTCTCCATGAGAGACCATTTGGACCTGGACATGGCCCCTCATCTCAGCGGATATGACCGTGAACGGATCTGTGTTCCTCCAACGTGTGACTGCGGCAAGACTGAATGCCGCTATCTCTGCTATCTGGATGTGTGTGCCTCAGAGAGATATGCCATCCAGGTTTGTAATCACAACCTCCTTCTGGCCGACGCCATTCACCGAGGGAGTGGGAAACGTCCCATTCTGCCGGATAGCTGCGCCATCGTAATGGATGAGGCCCACAAACTGACGGAGACTGCTCGACAGATGTTCGGCATTACATTGGAAGCGGGAGAACTGCATACTCTATGCAGAAAACTGCGGAGGGAACAGTTCCTGCTGGCGGCGGAGACCTTGGAGGACACAGCAGGGCTTCTGCTGTCTGAGATGGCTAAGCCCTGGAGCGGAGACAGCTCCTTTTCTCATTTCAGCATCCCTCTGGATGGGGTGGAACGCACCTTGTCGGTGATCCACCGACAGATCCGGCGGATGCTGACTGCCGGCACCAGGATGGAACTGGAGCGAGTGCTGGATAAAACAAAGCTGTTTTGCCTGCACCAGCCGGACATGGTGTATTATACCGCTGAGGACGAGACTGGCGGTTCCATGCTGTGTGCCTCTGCTACGGATCTTACAGCACAGCTCCGGCAGACGCTATGGCAGCAGGACCGGCCCATGATACTGGCTTCCGGCACGCTGGCAGTGGGCAGCAACTTCCGGCGTTTCAAAGAGGAAACTGGCCTGCTGGCCGAGGGGAGAGTGCGGGAGCATATCGCACCCTCTCCCTTCGACTACCAGCGGAACTGTCTGCTGTACCTGCCCCAAATACCGCCCAGCCAGGCCGACAGCGATTACTATGACGACCTTGCAGAACAAATCGTCAAGCTGTTGGACGCAGCTAACGGCCACGCCCTGGGGCTGTTTACCTCCTACGCGGCCATGTCCGCTGTGCGTGAACGGCTGAAACAGCGGGACTTGCCCTATCCCGTGTTGACTCTGGGCCGGAACGGCGGACACACGCTGTCGGAGTTTATGGCTCACCCAGGCAGTGTTCTGCTGGCTGCTGGAGCGGCGTGGGAAGGTTTTGATTTTCCTGGAGACTGCGTATCTCTGCTCATCCTCCCCAGGCTGCCGTTCCCGATGCCGGACGCAGCGAAGGAACAGGAGCGGATGAAACACGCCACGCTTCACGATTTTCTCCGGGCCGTGGTGGTGCCGGAGATGCAGATCAAACTGCGTCAGGGATTCGGGCGGGCAATCCGCACTGAGACAGATACCTGTGTGGTCGCTATCCTGGATGAACGTGCCGGGAAGGATCGGCGCTATTTCCGGGACGTGCTGACTGCTTTGCCGGAAGTGCCGGTCACCCACAGCCTGAAGGATGTGGAGCGATTCATACGGGCTGTGAAGCCGGAAGGCTACTTCCTGGAGGGCGCGGCATGAGCAACATCAAAACAGAACTGCAATACCGGATCGCACTGGGTATCCTGGGACAGATGTGTTCAGCTGGCCTTGTCAACGACCAGGAGGCAGAGACCATCCGGCGGCTGGCAGCAGAGAAATACCGCCCGGAAACTGTTCGGGGATTGTAATGGATATTCCCGCCCAAGTGTGGTAGTGTTGGCGTTGCCCAGAAGGGCAGAAAGGAGTCAGCACGATGGAATACGCATTTTACGCCGAGCAAATATACCGGCTAAAAGAAGGGATCGTCCAAGCCAGAGTGCTGCCTGCCCAGGAGGCGGCAACACTCGGCTATGAGGATGGTTATACGGCCCAGAAGCCGGAGGGCAGACTGTATGTAGATGGCTTTGACAGCGAGGCCGCAGCCAGATACCATCTGGAGGGCCTGACAGACTGCAAGATCATGAATTGAGAGGAGTTGAGACGATGGCAGCGAATGTGACCTATATCCCGCCCAAGGCGGCAAACCCGGAGGCCCTGCGGGTAGCTGCGTACTGCCGCGTCAGCTCCGACTCCAGCGACCAGCTTCACTCCTACGCCACCCAGATCAAGGCGTACACGGAGCAGATCGGCGCCCATGCAGATTGGGAGCTGGTGGACGTGTATGCGGATGAGGGCCTGACCGGGACCCGGATGGATAAACGGGAGGACTTTCAACGCCTGCTGGCCGACTGCCGCAAGGGAAAGGTCGATCGGGTGCTGTGCAAGTCCATCTCCCGCTTCGCCCGGAACACCAGAGACTGCCTTGCAGCCCTGAGAGAGCTGTCCGCTCTGGGTGTGACCGTCTACTTTGAAAAAGAGAATATCGACACCGGGACGCTCACCAGCGAATTGATGGTGAGCGTTTCTGGCGCTCTGGCCCAGCAGGAGTCCATCTCCATCTCTCAAAATCTAAAAATCGCTTGGCGAAGAATGATGGCTGCCGGCGATTTTGTTACAACGAACCCACCATTCGGTTATGAACTCGTGGATGGCTGTGGGCTGAGGATAAAAGAATCAGAAGCAGACATTGTGCGGTGGATATTTGCCAGCTATCTGGCTGGAATCAGCACCCGAGAGATTGCCAAATCGCTGACGGAACGAGGTATTTTAACGACCGAGGGAAATGCGGCGTGGAATCCAAGAAGTGTGCAACTGATTTTGGATAATGAAAAATATAAGGGTGATACGTTTACTTTAAAACGATATACTACAAATCAGTTTCCATTTGCTGTGAAAAGAAATCACGGAGAGGTCGATCAATATTATATTGAGAACTCACACCCAGCCATCATAAATACGGATACCTTTGAGCGGGTTCAAAAGCTGAAGGAACGCCGGACGCGGAAACGGCAATTAGACAAGCAGGATTCACCGCTGAGGGGTAAGATGGCCTGCGGAGTATGCGGAACGGCACTTATGCGGCGAACGACCGGGAAGGGGCTGATCTCCTGGGTCTGTCGCAAGCATGATGAAAATGCAGCAGATTGTCCAGTGGGCCGGATACCCGAAACGGAAATATACGCCGCCTTTGTGCGGATGTATAACAAAATCAGGGCCAACGCAGACATCGTCCTAAAACCGGCCCTGACCCAACTGGACGACCTGGAGCGCGCCCTGCAGCGGGAGAACCCTGCTATGTTGGAGATCAACCGAGCTATCGCCCAGGTTGCCGAGCAGAGCCATAACATTAGCAAACTGCAAACCGCAGGGTTGCTGGATGCAGATGCCTGTGCTGCCAAGCTGAGTTCCATCCAGATAAAGCTCACCCAGCTTCGGAGAGAACGCCGCCGCCTGCTGGAGCATGACGATATTGAGGATGCCATCAGCAGGCTGCATCAGACGGCGGACACCATAAAATCCGGGCCGGAACAGCTGGATACCTTTGATGAAAGTTTGTTCGAAGAATTGGTGGAACGGATCATTGCAGAGTCGCAGACCTGCATCCGATTCCGGCTCTGGGGTGGCGTGGAGCTGACGGAGGAAGTTAGGAGGGCAAAACGATGAGCAAGCGGAAACTGCTTTACGGATACCAGATCCAAAATGGGGAGCTGACGGTGGTAAAAGCAGAGGCTTCTGTGGTGGCTCGTGTAGCTTCCCTTTATCTGGAGGGCCTGTCCTATCAGAAACTGGCCGACCTGCTGAATCAGGAACACATTCCGTTCAGCAAAGAGGTACCAGTATGGGATAAGCACAAAGTAAAGCGTCTCTTGGAGAACCCCCGCTACACAGGGCAGAACGGCTACCCAGGTATTCTGGACACGGAGACATTTCAATGCGTCCAAAGCCGCATCCAGGAGAAAACAGCGAAACAGACCCCAAAAGCGGAACGCCAGATCCTCAAGCTGGCAGATCGCCTACACTGTGCCTCCTGCGGCTCCACGCTGTACCGAATGGGTGGCAAGAACCACAGGAAAGACACGTTGTACTTGAAGTGTGCTCACTGCGGTATCACCATCACCATACAGGACGAGATCCTGTTGGAAGAAGTCATACACCAAATGGAAGAATGGGATAGGCCGGAGCAGACTTCCTATCAGCCTTCTGGAGAGGTCATTCGCCTGACCAATGCGATCAACCGGGGACTGGAGCACCCTGACGATCCCCAGGAAGTCATCTCCCTGATCTTACAAGGGGTTGCAGCGAGGTATGCCTGCTGCCCTGACACACAGGAACATACAAACCGCCCGCTGGATGTGTGCTGGGACCACATCCGGCTGGCGGTTTCTCATATCAACATATCGGAAGAAAATACGGTGAAAGTCACCTTCCAACAGGAGCACCGGGAAAGGACAGAACATGGAACAGACAGCACAGAGGCAGGTACGGATCATACCGGCAACGAAAAATGTTAACGCTCCGCTGAAGGGGGCACAGAAGCACCAGAGGGTGGCAGCCTACTGCCGGGTATCCACTGACAGCGAGGAGCAGATCACCAGCTACGAGGCACAGAAAGCCTACTACACCCAGAAAATCGAGGAGAATCCAGACTGGGAGCTGGCCGGCATCTTTGCTGACAAAGGACTCTCGGGGACCAGCATGAAAAAGCGGGAAAACTTCAATAAGATGATAGCCGCCTGTAAAAAAGGAAAGATCGACACCATCCTTACCAAGTCCCTATCCCGCTTCGCACGAAATACAGTGGACTGCCTGGAGACAGTGCGGATGCTGAAAGCCAATGGCATTGGGGTCATCTTTGAAAAAGAGAACATCAACACCCTCACCGAGTCCAGCGAATTCCTCATCACCCTGTTCAGCGGTTTCGCCCAAGCAGAAAGTGAGTCTCTCAGCAAAAATATCATCTGGGGCAAAGAGGAGAGTAAAAAGGCAGGTAAGGTGCCCTTCCAGTATAAGAAACTGCTGGGTTACCGGAAGGGGCCAGATGGAAAGCCGGAGATCGACCCGCAGGAAGCAGAGACGGTGCGGCGCATCTATCGGAGGTACCTGGATGGATGCAGCTTGTCCCAGATCCAGCAGGAGTTGGAGGCAGATCGGGTCCCCACTGCCCAGGCTATCCAGCGATGGTCGTATCAGGTGATCCGCAACATCCTCACCAATGAGCGGTACATCGGGGATGCCATGCTGGGTAAGACCTTCACCACCGACTGCATCAGTAAGCGGGTGAAAAAGAACAACGGAGAACGGGGACAGAGCTATGTAAGAAATAATCACCCTGCCATCATCCCCAGAGAAATGTTTTACCGGGTACAGGAGGAGATGGCCCGCCGTTCCAGTAAGCGGAAAGTGATGCAAAAAACTGGTAAAACGGAGTTGGGCAAATACTCCGCCAAGTATGCACTTTCTGAACTGCTGGTGTGCGGGGAGTGCGGAACGCCCTATAAGCGGGTGACCTGGGCCAGAAACGGGAAAAAGCGGATCGTTTGGCGGTGCATCTCCCGGCTGGAATTTGGAACGAAATACTGCCATAACTCCCCCACGCTGGACGAAGAAAAACTGCATCAGGCCATCCAGGAGGCCATCAACGAGTTTGTCCAGGCTGGAACGGAAGTGAAGGAGGATATGCTGACATTCACTGCAATGGCCTGGGGAGGCAATACCGTTGGTGGAGTCAGTCTCATCGATCTGCGTCAGAAACTGAAGGACATCACCGACCAACAAGCACTGCTGCTGGATCAGGTGCTGGAACACATGGATGATGAGATCCTCAATGCCCGGCTCAAGGCAATGATGGACGAAAAACAGGCCCTCCAGGAGCGGATTGCAGATGCGGAACAGAGTGAGACCCACAATGCAGCCCAGGAATCCCGGATGGCGGAACTGCGGGAGTGGATGGCGAAACTGGAGGTCAACCAACAGTACAGCGATGAACAAGTACGCATGGCGGTGGAACGGATCACAGTGGTGGACGCTGAGACCATCCGAATCCGCTTTCGGTATCCAGGGGCGGAACTGGAGAAAAAACTGTGATATAATTAGAAAAAGGAGACAAATAGAATGGAACTTTACATCACAGGAGATACCCACGGAGACTTTAGCCATTTTCGGCCTGAGAGCTTTTATGAGCAAGAGAGACTAACCAAAGAAGATGTCATCCTGATTGCCGGGGACTTCGGCGGCGTGTGGTACGGCGACAGCCGAGATGACGCAGGCTTGAACTTCCTGGATTCCAGGCCATTCACCACGGCCTTCGTGTCCGGCAACCATGAAAACTATGACGCCTTGGCTGCCTACCCCCAGGCGGAGTGGCACGGCGGCAGGGTGCGAACGATCCGACCCTCAGTGCTGATGCTGGAGCGTGGGCAGGTGTTCGATCTGGGCGGGAGGATGTTCTTTGCGATGGGCGGCGCCAGCAGCCACGATATCCAGGACGGCATCCTGGAGCCGGACGCGCCGGACTTCCTGCGGCGGTTCCAGCAGCTCAACGCCCAGGGCGCAGCTTTCCGGGTCAACCACCGCTCCTGGTGGCGGGAGGAGTTGCCCAATGAAGCGGAGTATGCCGAGGCCAGGGCCAATCTCGACCGGGCCGGGTGGACGGTGGACTACATCCTCACCCACTGCGGTCCCACCAGCATCCAGAACGATCTGCTGGGACCACTGTCCAAACCAGATGCCCTCACTGACTTTCTGGAGGAGATCGGCCAACGGTGCCGGTTCAAGTATCACTTCTTTGGCCACTATCATGGAAATAAGATAATCCGAAAAAAATACGTGTTACTGTACGAGCAGATCATACGGTTGAAGTAAAAGGAAACGGGTGATGACACATCACCCGTTTCCTTTTACTTTAATTGGCTTTTTAATAAGAGCCATTGACTAAAAAAGCATTGCCTGTTATAATACATATAAAGAAATAGGTCATCCCCTTTAATCATTGGTCGGGGGTTCGGAAGTCAGACTTGGATTTTTGAAAAATTTTCATAGAAATGCCGCAAAGCCTTGTGGCGCAATGCTTTGCGAATGTATCTTTTTTATCAAC
>JAGZOP010000076.1 GCA_018383195.1 Clostridiaceae bacterium
GAGTTGATGACACAGGACGAAATCGCAGTTATGGACGGAGGAAAATGTATTTTGCAGTTGCGCGGCGTGCGCCCCTTTTTCAGCGATAAGTACGATATAACGCAGCACCCGAACTACAAATACCTTTCCGACTTCGACAAGAAAAACGCTTTTGACGTTGAACGGTATATGTCCACCCGTCCGGCAATCGTAAAGCCCGACGAACCCTTTGACATATACGAAATAGATTTGTCCGACGAGGACGCAGCCGCCGAATAAAAACGGCGGCATTTTTATTTCCAACAACATTTTTTGAGCCGTTTTAGCGGCAGAAAGCGAGGTTTATATGGATTTTTTCAACAGCGCAGTTGACGTATTGCAGACTTTGGTAATCGCGCTTGGCGCAGGACTTGGCATTTGGGGCGGCATTAACCTCATGGAGGGGTACGGCAACGATAACCCCGGCGCGAAGTCGCAGGGCATGAAACAGTTGATGGCGGGCGGCGGCGTTGCCCTTATCGGCCTTACCCTTGTCCCGCTGCTCTCCGGCCTGTTTGGATAATGCCACAAACTAACACTACCCGCCGCGCTCTCCCGCTTCACGCGGGAGGGCGCGGGAAAGGAGGGATTAGCTTTTGATATGGCAGATGATTGAAGATTGGTTTCGCGGCATTTTGACAGACGGAATACTCTCTAATCTCTCCGGGCTGTTCGACAGCGTAAATACAGAGGTTGGAGAAATCGCAACGCAAGTCGGCACAACCCCCGCCGGGTGGAACGCGGGCATATTCAATATGATACGCAGCCTATCGGAAAACGTCATTGTGCCGATTGCGGGCGTTATCATTACCTTTGTCATGTGCTACGAACTAATCCAGCTTGTAATTGAGAAAAACAATCTGCACGATCTCGACACTTGGATTTTCTTCAAGTGGATTTTCAAAACCTTTGTTGCGGTGCTGCTGGTAACAAATACTTGGAACATCGTCATGGGCGTATTTGACATTACACAGAGCGTCGTCAACGACAGCGCGGGCGTTATCATATCCGACACAAGCATAGATATTGCAACCGTTATCACCGATATAGAAGCAAAGCTGGACGCTATGAGCGTCGGCGGGCTTTTGGGGCTATGGTTTCAATCACTCTTTGTGGGGCTTACCATGAAAGCGTTGTCTATCTGTATCATGCTGGTGGTGTACGGGCGCATGATTGAAATATACCTTGTAACGAGTATCGCCCCTATCCCCGTTGCGACAATGGTAAATCGTGAATGGGGCGGCATGGGACAGAACTACTTAAAATCCTTGCTTGCCCTCGGTTTTCAGGCTTTTCTAATTCTTGTGTGCGTCGGTATTTATGCGGTTTTGATACAGACAATCGCAGCAACCGATGACATATCCGGCGCGATCTGGTCTTGCATGGGCTATACCGTCCTCTTGTGTTTTACGCTTTTCAAAACGGGAAGCCTTGCAAAATCCGTATTCAGCGCGCATTAAGGGGGTGCAGATGAAGAAATACAAAATCATTTACGCCGATCCCCCTTGGAGATACGCGAGAAGCAAGGTACAGGGCGCAGCGGAAAAGCACTATCCCACTATGAGTATTGAGGAACTTTGCGCTTTACCCGTCAAAGAAATTGCGGATAAGGACTGTATTTTATTCCTATGGGCGACGTTCCCGCAGCTTAAAGAAGCGTTGCAGTTAATCAAGGCTTGGGGATTTACCTATAAATCCGTTGCCTTTGTATGGTTAAAGCAAAATCGGAAATCGCCCACTTGGTTTTATGGCTTGGGCTTTTGGACGCGAGGAAATGCGGAAATCTGCTTGCTTGCTACCAAAGGACACCCGAAGCGACAATCAAACAAGGTACATCAATTTATTATTTCCCCTGTTGAGCAGCACAGCAAAAAGCCGGATATAACGCGGGAAAAGATACTTGCCCTTATGGGCGACCTACCGCGTATTGAACTGTTTGCAAGGCAGCATACCCCTGGTTGGGACGTATGGGGAAATGAAATCAAAAGCGACATACGGTTTGCCGGAAAGGAGGTTTGAAATGGCGTATGTAACCGTCCCAAAGGATTTAACCAAAATCAAGAGCAAGGTAATGTTCAACCTTACCAAAAGACAATTACTCTGTTTCGGCGCGGCGGTGGCTATCGGGCTACCGCTATTCTTTTTGACAAAGGACAGCGCGGGAACGACAACGGCGGCTTTGTGCATGGTGCTTGCCATGCTGCCCATGTTCCTACTCGCTATGTACGAGAAGAACGGGCAACCGCTGGAAGTGATTATACGGCAATTTGTGGAAGTGAAGTTTCTTCGCCCCAAAGAGCGACCTTATCAGACCAACAATTTTTATACCGCCCTTGCGCGGCAGGAGCGATTAGATAAGGAGGTACGGGCGATTGTCAAAGGAAAAGGGAAAGACCCAAAACAAAAAGCGTAAACTTACGCGGCAGGAAAAGAAACAGATCGACGCGCTTATCCGGCAGTCAAAGGGCGACGGGAAGCCCCATACGGCGCAGGACAGCATACCGTTTGAACGAATGTATAAGGACGGGATTTGCCGCCTTGCAAACGGGCGGTATTCCAAGTGCATTGAGTTTGAAGATATTAACTATCAGCTTGCGCAGCCGGACGACAAGACCGCCATTTTTGAAGCCCTTTGCGATATGTATAACTCTTTTGACGCTTCTATCAGTGTGCAGCTTTCCTTAATCAGCCGCCATGCGAACAAGGAGGATTTCAAGAGCAGTATCACGATTGCCCCACAGAATGACGACTTTGACAGTATCAGAGCCGAATACACCGAAATGCTGCAAACACAGCTTGAACGCGGCAACAACGGGCTTATCAAGACAAAGTTTCTCACCTTTACCATTGAAGCAAAAGATATTAAATCGGCGCGGGCGCGGCTTGCCCGTATCGAAACGGACACCCTCAACCATTTTAAGGTGATCGGCGCGGCGGCGCGGGTATTGGACGGGAAGCAGCGGCTTGAAGTGCTGCATGGGCTTTTCCACCCGGACGGGGAACGCTTCAACTTTGCGTGGGAATGGCTACCCGTAAGCGGCCTTTCCGTCAAAGACTTTATTGCCCCGTCCTCTTTCCGTTTTGGCGACGGGCGAATGTTTCAAATGGGCGGGAAGTTTGGCGCGGTTTCCTTTTTGCAGATTGCCGCGCCGGAACTTTCAGACCGTATGCTTGCCGACTTCATGGAAGCGGAAAACGGGATTGTCGTCAATCTGCACATTCAGAGTATCGACCACAACGAAGCGATCAAGACGATCAAGCGGAAAATCACCGACCTTGACCGTATGAAAATCGAGGAACAGAAAAAGGCAATCCGCAGCGGCTACGATATGGATATAATTCCGTCCGACCTTGCCACCTACGGCGGCGAAGCGAAAAACCTTTTGCGGGATTTGCAGAGCCGGAACGAGCGAATGTTTTTGCTTACGCTGTTAGTTTTGAATGTGGCAGACACAAAGCAGAAATTGGACAACGACGTATTTCAGGCCGCAAGTATCGCACAGAAATACAACTGTATGCTCACCCGCCTTGACTACCGGCAGGAACAGGGGCTTATGTCCTCTATCCCATTGGGCGAAAACCTAATCCAAATCCAGCGGGGCTTGACGACTTCCAGCACCGCCATTTTCGTCCCCTTTACGGTACAAGAGCTGTTCCAAAGCGGCGAAGCGTTGTATTACGGCTTAAACGCATTATCGAATAACATGATTTTGTGCGACAGGAAAAGGCTGAAGAACCCTAACGGCTTGATACTCGGCACACCCGGCAGCGGCAAGAGTTTTTCGGCAAAGCGCGAGATCACCAACGCTTTTCTCATTACCGCAGACGATATTATCATTTGCGACCCGGAAGCGGAATATTACCCCCTTGTGGAACGGCTGAAAGGGCAGGTTATCAAGGTTTCGCAGAACAGCACGCAGTACATTAACCCGATGGATATAAACCTCAATTACAGCGAGGGCGACACGCCCATAGCCTTAAAGAGCGATTTTATCCTTTCCTTTTGCGAGTTGATTATGGGCGGCAAAAACGGGCTGGAAGCGGTTGAAAAGACTTTGATTGACCGCGCCGTTATCAGCGTGTACCGCAGCTACCTTGCAGACCCGAAGCCGGAGAATATGCCGATTTTGGGCGACCTCTACAATGAAATCAAGAAGCAGCCGGAAAAGGAAGCGCAGCGTATCGCGTCGGCATTGGAACTCTATGTAAATGGCAGTTTGAACGTGTTTAACCACCAAACAAACGTTGACATTCACAACCGCCTTGTCTGCTTTGATATTAAAGAACTCGGCACCCAGCTACGAAAACTCGGTATGCTCATTGTCCAAGATCAAGTTTGGAACAGAGTTACCATAAACCGCAGCGAAGGCAAGGCGACGCGGTACTATATCGACGAGTTTCATTTGCTGCTCAAAGAGGAACAGACCGCAGCGTACAGCGTTGAGATTTGGAAGCGTTTTAGAAAATGGGGCGGTATTCCGACAGGTATCACCCAAAACGTGAAAGATTTGTTATCGTCCCGCGAGGTGGAGAACATTTTTGAAAACAGCGATTTTGTGTATATGCTCAACCAAGCCCAGGGCGACAGGGAAATCCTTGCAAAGCAGCTTAACATTTCGCAGCAGCAAATGACCTATGTAACCCATTCCGACGCGGGCGAGGGGCTTATCTTCTATGGCAACGTGATTTTGCCCTTTATTGACCGTTTCCCGCAAGATACGGAACTCTATCGTGTAATGACGACCAAACCCGGCGAGGTGTCGGCATGAGGATAGAAATGGACAAAATCTATTGCGGCGACAGCTTGCAGGTGCTTCAAACCTTGCCGGAAAATGCAGTTGATTGTTGCGTAACGTCCCCACCCTACTATGCCTTGCGGGACTACGGCGCAGACGGGCAGATCGGACGGGAAGCAACGCCGGAGGAATATGTTTCCCGTATTACGGCGGTATTCCATGAGGTAAAGCGGGTGCTTACGCCGGAGGGTACTTGTTGGCTGAATATCGCGGACACTTATTGCGGCACAGGCAGCAAAGCCGACCACCAAGACCCCAAATACCCCAAAGGCAGGAACGGGCAGCAAGTGGCGTTTAACCACCGCGCCCCCGGCTGCAAGCCCAAAGATTTAATTGGTATTCCGTGGCTTGTAGCCCTCGCCTTGCGGGGCGACGGTTGGTATTTGCGCAGTTCTATCATTTGGCACAAAACAAACCCCATGCCGGAAAGCACGCGGGACAGGCCGACCCGCTGCTATGAATATGTGTTTCTGCTTACCAAGTCAAAGAAGTATTATTACGATTGGCAAGCAGTAGCCGAGCCGATAGCCCCCACAACGGCGGGGCGGCTGAAAAGCGGAGTTAGCAAAGGAAATAAGTATAACGTTACTGTTCCGGGGCAAAACCAACCGCAGAAAATCAACCGCCCCCGCGAAAAGGGCGCATACGCCGACGAGTTGATTTCTCCCGTCCGCAGCCGCCGCAACGTTTGGCAGATTAACAATGTCGGCTATCATGGCGGGCATTTCGCAGCGTTCCCGCCGAAACTTGCGGAAACGTGCATTTTGGCGGGCTGTCCCATCGGCGGGATTGTCCTTGACCCCTTTTTCGGCAGCGGCACGACGGGCATGGTAGCAAAACGGCTTAACCGCCGCTATATCGGCATTGAGTTAAACCCCGACTATTGCGAACTTGCAAAACAGCGGATTGGAGGTGATGAAGATTGAGCAAGGAACTGAAAGCCCCCGACAAGGTAACGCAAAAAATGACCCGCGACGGTGCGGTTGCGGAAAACCTCACGACGGGCGAAACGTCCAGTATCAGCGAAAGGCCGCAGGAAGAAAACTATTCAGCCCCCGCAGGGGTGGCAGCGGAAAAGGTTGTGCAGCATATCGGCGCAGAGATTGAGCGACACGCAGCAAAAGGCGCGGAGAAAAAAGCCCTTGACGCGACGCAGCCTAAAACCCATTCTTCCCGCTTGCAGTTTTCCGAAGCGGAACGGGCAACGCCGGAACTTCAAAAAGCGATCAAGAAATCGGATAAGGCGGCAGACTGTTTAGACGCAGCGCGGGCGGCTATCCCCAAGCAGACCAAAATCAAGAAAGAGCGCGTTTTTGACGAAGCGAAAGGCAAGGCAAAGACGCGCCTTTCCTTTGAAAAGACGGATAAGCCCCCAAACGGCAAGTTGCGGCATAACCCCTTATCCCGTCCGGCACAGGAGTTAAACAGTACCGTACATGGGAAAATCTACGAGGTAGAGAAAGAAAACGTCGGTGTGGAAAGCGGGCACCGGGTAGAACTTGCCGGAGAGAAAGCGGGCGGCATGGCGGCGCGGGCAGTTAAGGGCGGCATACGCCGCCATAAGCTGAAACCCTACCGGGCAGCGGCGGCAGCGGAAAAACAAGCGGTAAAGGCAAACGCAGATTTTCTCTATCAAAAGGCGTTGCACGATAACCCCGCGCTTGCGCACTCCAACCCCATTTCCCGTTTTTGGCAGAAGCAGCGCATTAAAAAGCAGTATGCAAAAACGCTGAAAGCGGGCGGCAAAGCGAAAAAAACCGCTGAAGCCACCGCAAAGGCGGCGAAGAAAACCGCGCAGGAAACCAAACGGGCGACGTTCTTTGTTGTCCGGCATTGGAAAGGCTGCTTGATTGTGGGCGGGATTGCCTTTATCGTGCTGCTGCTTTTCGGCGGGCTGTCCTCTTGCTCCCTCTTTGGCGGCAACAGCGGCAGCGGCTTGATTGCGTCGTCCTATCTCTCCGAGGACGCGGATATAACGGGCGCGGAAAGCGCGTATGCCGCTATGGAAGCCGAGTTACAAGATATGCTGGACAATATCGAAAGCGAATACCCCGGCTATGACGAATACCGGGTAAACGCGGACGAGATCGAGCATGACCCCTATGTGCTAATTTCTATCCTTTCCGCGTGGCATGAGGGCGTGTTTACACTCGATGAAGTGCAAAGCACCCTTGAAATGCTCTTTGAGAAACAGTATATCTTGACGGTCGAGGAAGAAGTACAGGTACGCTACCGCACCGAAACAAGGACGGACAGCGAGGGCAACCCCTATACGGTTGAAGTCCCCTATAACTATTACATTCTTCATGTGGATTTGGAAAACTTCAACCTCTCCCATGTCCCCGTTTACATCATGGGCGAAGAACAGCTATCCATGTACGCTATGTATATGTCGTCGCTGGGAAACAGACCCGACCTTTTCCCGCAATCCGGCTAT
>JAGZOP010000077.1 GCA_018383195.1 Clostridiaceae bacterium
TGGTGACGAGGGTACACCTGTTCCCATTCCGAACACAGTAGTTAAGCTCGTTAACGGTGACAATACTTGGCTGGAGACGGCCCGGGAAGATAACTCAACACGCACATCAAAACGGCAACTTCGGTTGCCGTTTTTCTTTTATCTAAATCTTTCGCATGGATTTATGTAAAGTCGAGGTGAAGCACGATGTATCGGGTGCTCTTGGTCGATGATGATCTTATTGTACGTCAATTTCTAAAAGAAACACTTCATTGGGAAAATGTGGGGTTTCAGGTTGTCGGGGATGTTTCAGACGGAATCGCTGCGTTGAATCAATATGAACACTTGAATCCGGATTTGATTTTAACTGACATGAATATGCCGCATATGGATGGACTCGAATTGATTCGACGTTTGCGGGCAGGGGGATACGATGGTGCGATCGTTGTGCTTAGTTGTCATGATGATTTTGAATTGGTAAAGGGAGCGCTGCAAGGCGGGGCAGACGAGTATCTGCGCAAAAGCCAGATCAATCAGATTCAAACAGATCAAATGTTGAATCAACTGCGAAAATTGGTTGAAGAACGAAAAAAGACAGCAGTCAATCGTAGGCGCTTGCAAGAGCTTGCACGGGAAGGGCAAAAGAGCAGACAACGTGGAGTTATTCAGCAGTTATTAGCAGGTGGCTTTGCAGTAAATGAATTGCCAGATTTGCTATGTGCAGCAGGATTAAAAGCAGGATATCATCGTTGTACATTGCTGCTATTCCAGCCATTGGGAGCTGATCCGGAGCAACTGGACGCTTTATTTGAATTATTTATAAGTCGAGAGGATGAAAACGAGTTTTTAGAGATTTCATCTGCAATTGGCGCGATGATTTTGGATTTGAGTGATACGCCATCTGCACGAGAATGGGAAGAACGCACGCGCGAATTATGTATGAGTCTGGGCAGCACGGTATCGCAGCATTTGGCATTGCCATTGGTATTGGCGGTTAGCGAAGTTTGTGAAGGAGAAATTGCACTGGTTCAGGCGTTAAGGCAGGCATATCATGCGCTTCAAAACGGATTTTATGAGCCGGGGGTATACCGGTTTGGAGAAAACAAAATGTCTGAATCGATTCCTATTGCGGCATCAACATTTCAAAAGGAGCTGGAAGATTTGCTGACAGAGGGAGATCCGACCTCTTTAGAAATGGCTTATCAAAATGTGATGAACACATTTTTTGCGGAAAGAACACATCCGGAAAAAGTATTGGAATGGCTGCATGGATGCGATCAGATCGCGGGCGTTACGCGAAAAGAGAGCTTTTATGACTCGCTCAAACGCTTCTCACAATATCAAAGCTGTGTACAGGAATATCTGACTCAACAGGTCGAGAGACAGCGGGAACGTATTCCAGATACCGCTGGACCAGCAGTGCGGACAGCAGTACGATATATTCGCATCCATTATCAGGAATCCATCGGACTCGGACATGCAGCTCGGGCGGCAGGATTGACGCCAACCTATTTAAGTGCACTTTTCAAAAAGGAAATGGGAATTGGTCTTGCTGAATATTTGCTGCATACCCGATTGGAACATGTAAAGCGTGGATTGCAGAATAGTACAGCAACTGTGAAAGAACTGAGTGAGCAGGCTGGATTTCCAGACTATCAGCATTTTTGCAAAACTTTCCGAAAAAAAGTTGGAGTCAGCCCTCGCGAATATCGCAGGCAACAAAAAAGTAAGTAATTTGCGTAATAGTATCAATTACTCCATCAATCATAATAATACACAGCTTGACAGATATGCTCTGTTCTAGTTGTGTATTTTTTTATGATTATTTTGGATAATACATTCTGTAAATCATAACAACACACATGTTTTTCTTAATAATGTGCCAATATGGTTTTGTTGGGGGAACGGTATAATGAAACCAATGAAAGGGAACATCACCCTGAGCTGAAATAAAGAAAGAGGTATAGGAGGCATACCCATGAAGGTAGGTATCATTGGTGCAGGACGCATCGGTAAGGTTCATGCAAAGAACATTTCCATGTTTGTACCGGAGATGGAGATCAAGACCATTGCAGATCCGTTCATGAACAAGCAGACTGAGGCATTTGCAAAGCAGTACGGCATTGCAAACACCACAAAGGATGCAAATGACATTCTGAATGACCCGGAAATCGAGGCAGTTCTGATCTGCTCTTCGACCGATACGCATTCCAAGTACATCATCGAGGCTGCAAAGGCTGGCAAGCATATTTTCTGCGAGAAGCCGGTAGACTATGATCTGAAGAAGGTACATGAGGCAATTGATACCGCGAAGGAAGCAGGTGTCAAGCTGCAGATCGGTTTCTGCCGCCGTTTTGACCACAACCATCGTGCAGTTTACGACATGGTTCGTGATGGCAAGGTTGGCAAGGTCAATATCATCAAAATTTCTTCCCGTGACCCGGAGCCGCCCCCGGTATCCTATGTTAAGGTTTCTGGCGGTATTTTCTACGATATGATGATCCATGACTTCGACATGGCTCGTTTCCTTGCAGGATCTGAGGTTACAGAGGTGAACGCAGTTGGTTCGGTTCTGGTTGACCCCGAAATTGGTGAAGCTGGAGACGTGGATACCGCAGTTGTAACCCTGAAGTTTGAGAATGGTGCAATCGGTATCATCGACAACTCCCGTAAGGCAGTTTACGGTTACGATCAGCGTGTCGAGGTATTCGGTTCCGAGGGCTGCGCACAGAACGAGAACGACATTCCGAACACCGCAGTGCTGTCTACTGCAAATGGCACAACCTATGGCACGGCTTACAAGGTAATGCGGGATCGTTACACTGGTGCATTTGTTTCCGAGATGCAGGCATTTGCAGACGCAATTGCAAACGATAAGGAGACCCCGGTTACCGGTATCGACGGTCTGTATCCGGTACTGATGGCTGCTGCTGCAACCAAGTCTCTGCATGAAGGCCGTCCGGTCAAGATTTCGGAGGTTGAGGTATAATGGCACTGAGAAAATGCGCGTGCATCGACACGCTGTATACCGAGCTGGATTGGCTCGATCGTTTCCAGGCTGCAAAGGATGACGGCTTTGAGGCTGTAGAGTTCTGGGATTGGCGCATCCGTGATCTGGATGCAACCCGTGAAGCTGCTGAAAAGGCTGGCATTGCGATTTCCGGTTTCAATGGCGATGCAGATTATTCTCTGGTTGATCCGACCCACAAAGAGAAGTACCTTGACTATTTGAAGCAGTCTATCGCTGCGGCAAAGAAGGTCGGCGCTTCGAGCGTTACGATTCATTCCAACGCGCTGGGGGATGGTGGCGTTGTTGTAAACCACTATGATGACCTGTCTGAAACCGTGAAAATGTGCTCAATGTTCGGTCTTCTGATTGAATGCGCAAAGCTTGCAGAAGTAGAGGGAATCAACCTCAATCTGGAAGCGCTGAACATCACCACCGATCATGTGGGCAACTATCTGGCAACCACCCAGATGGGCGCAGAGATGTGTCGTCTGATCGGCTCACCGCGTCTGAAGCTGCTGTACGATGTATACCACATGCAGATCAACGAAGGCTGCATCTGCGATACCATTACGAACTACGGCGACCAGTTCGGTCACATCCATGTTGCGGACGCGCCGGGTCGTCATGAGCCGGGCACGGGCGAAATCAACTACAAAAAGGTTCTGAGCCATCTTGAGGCTTGCGGCTATACCGGCCGTGTAGGCTACGAGCTGTTCCCGGCAACCGATACCAAGACCGCGGTGAAGGCGATCATGGAAAACGCATAAATATCAAATAAAAAGACCTCAATACAGCAAATATTTGCTGCATTGAGGTCTTTTTTATGTAATTAGTCTGCATCTGCAAAAATGACTTGCCCGTCGCGCATTTCCTTGATAATTGCAAGAGATTCAACCTTGATACCGGTTTCGCGTACCAGTTTACCGCCGACATCAAACCCTTTTTCAATACAAATACCGGCGCCTGCAATGCTTGCGCCCGACTGTTTGACAAGTTCAATCAGACCCAGCATTGCGCTGCCCTTTGCAAGAAAATCGTCGATTAGCAGAACACGGTCGTTCTCTCCGAGAAAGCTGCGGGACACGATTACATCATATTCGCGCTGATGCGTGAATGAAGTTACCTTGCTGGTGTAGACCGCACCGTCAATATTGCGGGATTGGGTCTTTTTTGCAAATACGACCGGTACGCCGAAATGCTGCGCAGTAATGCAGGCGATGCCGATACCGGATGCCTCGATGGTCAGGATTTTATTAACACCATCGTCTTTGAAACGACGGAAAAACTCCTTGCCCAGTTCGTTAATCAGCGGTACGTCCATCTGATGGTTCAAGAACGCGTCAACTTTCAATACATCACCGTCTTTGACACGGCCGCGCTCGATAATAGCATCTTCTAAAAGCTTCATCTATGCTTTTGCCCCCTGCATTCGTCATAATTCGATATTTTTTCTATTATATCACTTTGAGAACGGTTTGACAATGGCGGACGAAAGATTTCTTTGTCCTCATGGTGCGGAGATTTAGGCAAGGTCGAGGACATCGCGTGCGGCACGAACCAGCGCGCTGTCAGTTTGCCAGATTTCGTATTCGCTGATACCGGGCAGCCCCATAAAAACATCGGGATTCCGATAACGCATTTGGCTTTCAAGCACGGCTTTTCCGGACATGTGGAAGCTAGTGAGCGAGGTTTCGTGCAGCAGCATGCGGATGACTTCGGCATTCACGCCTGCGCCTGCAAGAATTTCAATATCACCCGCCTGCTCG
Organism: Clostridiaceae bacterium; assembly: GCA_018383195.1. Classification (GTDB taxonomy): domain Bacteria; phylum Bacillota; class Clostridia; order Oscillospirales; family Butyricicoccaceae; genus Butyricicoccus_B. Next base: position 4,756 of record JAGZOP010000077.1, read on the forward strand.
TGCAGAGTGTTCAGTAGGGCGATGCCTTCGCGCGCGCTGCCCTTGCAGCCAGATGTCAAAATTGTGGAGACTCCAAGCGTCTTTGCCTGAGCAAGCGCCTTCATCGGATCGGCACATAGGTCAAATGCGCGGTGCAGCGTCACAGGCAAGCCATCAGCGGCATCCATGAGCTGTTCCATAGCGGGAAGATCCAAACCGCCGTCTGCATTCAGGCAGCCAATGACCACACCGTCTGCACCTGCTGCGCGAAACATACGCACCTCATCGCGCAGGATGGCAAGTTCATCCGATGTATAGAGAAAATCACCGAATCTTGGACGCAGCAGTACGCGGATGGGCAGATCAACCGCTTCCCGTACACGGGAGAAAAGCGCAGTGCTGGGAGAGGTGCCGCCAATGATAAGGTTTGCGCACAATTCCAGACGGGTCGCGCCGCCTGCCGCTGCCGCACGTGCGGAAGCGACGCTGTCTACACAGCATTCTAATGTAAAATGTTTCATATTCAACCTCCGGTATCGGGTTTGTCCAATGTGCTTAAATACAGTATAGCATAATTATCCTAGTATGTAAGATGAAAATCGGCACTTTTGATTGTATGAGAGAAGAAAAAAGACTTCTATACAGAAAACGAAAAATGTGATATGATAAAGAATAGCACGTATAAAATACGGGATACAATTCTAAAAAAGAACAGGGGGAAAAGAATGTTACAAATGATTGAATCCATCAATGGCGCGGTCAACGGATTTGTCTGGGGGGTCCCGGCGATGGTCTGCATTATTGGTGTGGGATTGCTGCTGAGCTGCCGCACGCGGTTTATTCAGTTCAGAAAATTTGTATATACGTTTAAGATTACCATTGGTCGTCTGTTTCATAAGAAAGAGGCGGCAGACGGCGCGATTACACCGTTTCAGGCGGTATGCACTGCGCTGGCTGCGACGGTCGGTACGGGCAACATCGCAGGCGTCGCGGGAGCGATTGCCATTGGCGGTCCCGGTGCAGTGTTTTGGATGTGGGTCAGTGCATTGCTTGGAATGTGCACGAAATTTTCCGAGGTGACACTGGCTGTACATTTCCGTGAAAAAAATCGGGAAGGGGACTGGGTTGGCGGTCCCATGTATTACATCAAAAACGGGTTGTCTAAAAATTGGAGATGGCTCGCTTATGTGTTTGCAGTACTCGGCATTCTGACTGTATTTGGTACAGGCAATGCCACGCAGGTCAACACCATTACAACTGCGATCAACTCTGCGCTGCTGAGTTATGATATTATTGGGAAAAGTCAGGTTGCAGGCGTGAACTTTGCCATCGGTGCAGTCATTACCGTTCTGGTTGGTATGGTGCTGCTCGGCGGCATTAAGCGAATCGGCAAAGTCACGGAAAAGCTTGTACCGTTTATGGCGCTTCTTTATATTATGCTCGCAATCGGTGTCATTGGTTTTAATATTGAACGGGTACCCGGTGTATTCCAGTCGATTTTTGAGGGCGCATTTGCACCGTCTGCGGTAACCGGCGGCGTGGTTGGCAGCATGTTTATGAGTATGCAGAAAGGTTTTTCGCGCGGCATCTTTTCAAATGAGGCAGGTCTCGGCACCGGATCGATTGCGCATGCATCGGCTGATACCAGCGATCCAGTGAAACAGGGATTTTTCGGGATCTTTGAGGTGTTTACCGATACGATTTTGATTTGCACAATGACTGCAATGGTGATTTTGTGCAGCGGTGTACCGGTGGAGTATGGCGTAGATGCGGGTGCGGCACTGACAATCAGCGGTTTCATTGCGACCTACGGAAATTGGGTATCCATTTTCACAGCAGTTGCAATGTGCTGTTTTGCATTTTCGACCATCATCGGTTGGGGATTGTACGGCACACGCTGCATTGAATTCCTGTTTGGCAGCAAAATTAACCGCCCGTTCATGCTCGTATATGCGCTGGTAGCGATGCTCGGTGCAACAGCCGATTTGGGATTGCTGTGGAGTGTTGCAGATACTTTTAACGGCTTGATGGCGATTCCGAACCTGATTGCGCTGTTCCTGCTGTCTGGTACTGTGGTCAAGCTGGTACGGGAGCATTTCAACGGAAAACTCGGATAACAAGAAAACCGCCTGTCCCGGTTGAACTGTGAAGTAGTCAATAGTTAGTAGACACAAAACACCCTATGCCACCAGTTCTGTTCTAAAGAGGACTGGTGGTTTTCCTTTTAGTTTACGGACAGGTCGTTCGTAGTTGAAGTAATAGACAGCTTGTTCAATAGTAGCACTCAGGTCGTTGCTCTCCCAATAGTGGAAGTGCTTGTGCAATGTATCTTTGAATCTTCCCCAAAAGCTTTCCATAACTG
>JAGZOP010000078.1 GCA_018383195.1 Clostridiaceae bacterium
CTGATTTTCAGTTTTTCCACATACCGGGCATTTCTTCCATGCCTCTATTGTCATCTTTTTCATAACTCTATTTTATCACTATATCTTTCATTTGGACACCCCCTTAAAAAACATAAATTCCCTACCATATATAGTATAAGATAGAATATTTTCAGTGTCGATAGGTTATGTACAAATGAGAAATATGAATATTTAATTATAGCATAACATATATGGATATAATTTCAACTCATAATTCATTAAAATTTGTGCAAAATCACAAACTTTTTTCGTTATACAAAAAGCGGTCGTTCTTCTACGAATGACCGCTTCGTGTAAATGAAATCAAAATAACAGGGCAATGTGCTTATGCCATATTATAGATCTTTCATAATCTCGTGTATGAGCCGCCGCAATTCTGCGCCCTTATGCTCTGCGATTTCATTGACCTCTGCACCAGATAATGGCTGCATCAATACGCCTGCCGCCATATTGGTGATCATAGAAATAGCGAGCACGGGAAGGCTGCAATGTGCTGCTGCAATCACTTCAAATACAGTGGACATTCCAACTGCATCGGCGCCCAGTGCACGAAAAGCGCGAATTTCTGCCGGGGTTTCAAATTGTGGACCATTTACACCGATATATATTCCCTGATGCAGCGGCACACCGCAACGTTCAGCAGCAGCAAGCGCTTTTTTTCTGAGGTCCGGCGTATATGCGAAAGTCATATCATTAAAGCGTGGACCGATTGCATCATCATTTACGCCAGTCAGCGGACTTTTTCCGGTGAAATTGATATGATCTTCAATTAACATCAAATCTCCGGCAGAAAAATCGGTGTTGATACCGCCTGCTGCATTAGTCAGTACCAGTGTATGAATTCCTAACGCGCGCATTACACGCACTGGAAATACAATATCTACCGGTTCATGTCCCTCATAGCCGTGCAGACGTCCGTGCATACAGATGACCATTTTGCCTTCCAGCGAACCACAGACAAATTCGCCGATATGTCCCGGTGCAGTTGCATGCGGCATACCGGGTACCTCGGCATAAGGAATGGAGATTGGATCCCCAATTTCATCTGCAAGCGGTTGAATGCCTGAACCAAGAATAAGTCCGATCTCAGGTACAAATGGCAGTACAGCGCGCAGATATGCAGCTGCTTCATCAATCATGGTATGCATAAATTTCCTCCTTTACAGCTGCTTCAAGATCAAATTGGTATGCTTCTGCGTATCAAATTGTGCCTTTTCAATGTCAATGGTCGTATATTCACCATTCTGATACAGCACCTTGCCATCTACCATGGTAAGTTTGACATCAGCCCCTTGTGCCGCATAAACAACATTGCAGGCAACGTCTGTTGCCGGATACATGGACGGAACATCGGTATTGAGGACGATCAAATCGGCGCGGTTTCCGACTTTGATTGCACCGCTGTCCATACGTCCCTGTGAGCGGAATCCGTTCACAGTTACCGCAGCAAGCGCCTGAGCAGGGGTTACTACGGTCGGGTCGCCGCTTACGCCCTTGTACAGCATACCAAACAGATACAAATCCTGCATGATGTTAAGGTTGTTGTTGGACGCACAACCATCCGTACCCAGTGCAATATTGATCCCCAAATCCAATAACTGCGGAACGGGAGCAAAACCTGATGCCAATTTCATATTGCTGACCGGGTTGCATGCAACAGTCACACCTTTGCGCTTCAGGATATCGAAATCCTCTCCCTCAATCCAAACACAGTGTGCCGCAGTGGTGGGCTGATCGAACAATCCAAGCTTTTCAAAGTATGCCGCTGGAGTAAGTCCATGGCGCTGTTTGCATTCTTCATGCTCTTTTTTTGTTTCTGACAAATGAATATGCATGCGCGCTCCTACGTCTTTCGCATGGTGTGCAACTTCTTCTACCACTTTTGGGGTGGAAGTATATTCTCCATGAATACACAAATCGATTTTTAAGCGCCCTCCCCCCATGCCGTTAAAATTCTGGAGCAGATCTAGGTTATCACGGTAAGCATCCAGTGTTTTATAGCCGCGATCACTAAATACAGTCAGACCTCGACTCAGATTGCACTTGATGCCGCTTGATACAATAGCGCGCGCCATGCTCTGACAAAAGAAATACATATCCGTAAAGGATACCGTGCCAAAGCGGAGCATTTCGGCACAAGCAAGGGTCGTCGAGGCATAAACCGCATCATCGGTCAATTTATCTTCAAATGGGAATACACGATCGTTGAGCCAACGATCTAACGGCAGATTTTCTGCATATCCACGAAGCAACACCATCGGAGCGTGGGAATGCGCATTGACAAATCCCGACATCAGTAAGCCGTGGTGCCCGTCATACCGCTCTCCCCAATCGCCCTCCGGCCGAGAACTTCCGATGTAAGCAATTTTTCCATCCCGAATCCCAATAAACTTATCTTTTTGACAGGTAAACTGTTCGTCAAGAAAATCAATATGTTCAAAAAGCATTAAAAGACCCTTTCTTTCTGATAAAATTATAATAATGTCCAGGCTATGTAATATGTCACTTCATATGTCCCACGTTTTGCGGATAATGACCGAAGAAACCGCACTTCATCCGTATAGCACGGTATCCTTTTGTTTTGTGAGATATGAATTTCTTCGGCGACCTCCATCTGTGTGCGTCCTTCAAAAAAGCGCATGTGCACGATGCGCTGTTCCCGCTTGTTCAGGGAATCAATCGCTTCACGCAATGCAATTTGTTCCAACCATTGTTCATCGGTATTTTTGTGATCCCCCACTTGATCCATAACGCAAACGGTGTCGCCGCCATCTGAAAATACTGGTTCAAATAATGAAATCGGCTCTACAATGGCATCAAGCGCCAGAGCAATATCTTCTTTTTTCATGTCCAGAATCTTTGCAAGTTCCACGATAGTCGGCTCACGTTGATTCTCCCGAACGAAAGCTTCTTTGGCTTGCAGCGCCTTATAAGCAATATCGCGCATGGAGCGCGAAACGCGAATCGTGCTGTTGTCTCTCAGATATCTCCGGATCTCTCCAATAATCATCGGTACGGCGTATGTGGAAAATCGGACATTCAGGTCACAGTTGAAATTATCAATTGCTTTGATCAATCCAATGCATCCGACTTGAAACAAATCGTCAACCGATTCCCCTCTGCCGCCAAACCGCTGGATTACGGATAGTACCAAGCGCAAATTTCCACGAATCAACGTTTCACGTGCGGCAGAATCTCCATCGGATGCGCAGCGGAGAAGCTTATCCATTTCAGCCGCAGGGATGACGGTTAACTGCGAGGTATTGACCCCACAAATTTCTACCTTTGTTTGCATATTGTTGTTCCTCCGTTCCGATCTTGTTAAGAAGATTTTTCCCTGTCCATACTGCAATATACGGGACTGAACGGAGTATATTTTTAAAAAAACGACAGAATTCTCGTGCTTTTGCAATGTGCTGTCCAGATTGACAAAAAAGCCGCGCGGATTAAATACGGATCAGTTCATAGGTTCTGCTGCCAAGACCGATTTTTTCTCCATGAATTAATGCTGCTTCCCAATTTGTATCCGGATGGGATAGATGGAACCGATCTGCATTTTCACAATCACACGAACTGCCTGCGTATTTTCCAATGCTTGAGGCTGGATTTACCGGCATAGCATTCACTGCATCCACACAAGCCTGATCGAGTGCGACCGGGTCGAAAGATGCAAACATCCCGACATCCGGTACAATGGGTACGTCATTTTCTGCATGACAATCGCAGTTCGGCGATACATCTACAACGAGCGAGATATGGAAACATGGTCGACCGTCCACAACCGCTTTCGTGTATTCCGCAATTTTGTAATTCAGGATATCGTTAGACTCATCATAATCGCAGCCGATTGCATCCCGGGGACACATTGCAATACAGCGGCCGCAGCCGACGCAGCGATTATGGTCAATCGATGCCTTATGATTTTCGATCGTCAGAGCTCCGTGGGCGCATACCTTTGTGCACATGGAGCAGCCAACACACTTCTCATGCGTGACCGACGGTTTCCCTGCATTATGCTGTTCCATTTTTCCGGCGCGTGAGCCGCATCCCATTCCGATATTTTTCAGGCAGCCGCCAAAGCCGGCATTTTCATGTCCTTTAAAATGTGTCAAAGAAATAAATACATCTGCATCCATCACTGCGCGGCCAATTTTCGCCTCCGCAATGTATTCTCCGCCCTCTACAGGAACAGCGACATCGTCATCGCCTTTGAGCCCATCCCCGATTATAATCTGACATCCGGTTGAAAAGGGAGAAAAACCATTCAGATACGCAGAGTCCATGTGGTCGATCGCATTTTTTCGTCCCCCGACATACAACGTGTTGCAGTCTGTGAGAAACGGCTTTCCTCCCATTTCTTTTACAAAATCCGCAACCGTCTTTGCCCAGTTCGGACGTAAAAATGCTAAATTTCCCGGTTCGCCAAAATGAAGCTTGATCGCAACGAATTTTTTGTAAAAATCAATTTCGCCCATACCAGCTGACGCAAGCAGCCTCCAAAGCTTTTGCTGCAAATTTTCAGTTAAAGTAGTGCGAAAATCCGTAAAATATACTTTGGATTTCTCCATGACTGCGTTCCTCCCTATATGATTATTATACTTATTATATCATAACCTGTTTGAACTTTCAGCAAATCTCGTCCGTAAAATTGCAGCTTTCACCAGAGATCTGTCCATGAGACGTTGCCGCAGATATCTTTCATAAAAGGTTCCGGTACGCAGTCGTTTTGAATCAATTCAGCGCGAATCCGTTCGCTTTGATCGGTGACTGTGGATTCATTGTACTGTTCAAACTCTTCGGAGGACAGAATCACAGCTCCCATACGCTGCATATCTTCAATATTGGCTTTTTGAATCGCTTCTGTCTGCGAAGAACAACAGTCTTCGAGGACAACTACATTATACTCCAGCGAATTTGCATCATAGGCTGTGGTTCGGATGCAGTTTGGAGTGGTAGTTCCTGTTAATATCACAGTGCGTATCCCAAGGCGGCGCAGGAGCAAATCAAGTTCTGTATGAAAAAAAGCGCTCCAACGCGGTTTGATAATCGAATAATCTCCCGGCATGGGCTGAAGACCATCCGGCGCCTGCGCACTGCATTTCCCAATAGATGACGGAGCCATTGCACGGTTTCCGGCTTTCCAAGCATCATACCGTGTTATTTCCACATCGCTCCCATCAAGGCGGTAAAGACGTTTTACAAAAAATATTGGGATTCCCTTTTCGCGTGCTGCTTTGATTGAATGTATCAGCGCCGGGACCGTTTTTTCTGCATTGCGGATGCAGTGCACCGACTCTGGATTGAGAAATCCATTTTCCATGTCAATGACAAGCAATGCAGATCTGGTTTTATTCTCTATCACAAAAAAACACCCCTTCTTTTACAATATCATATCATCTTGTTATCTTCCAAACAAGGGGGCAGGGTCGTTGACAAAAATATTCCGTAACCGTTATACTTGAGATGAGAAAAGCGAGGAGATTGATGATGCCTTTTAAAATAATTCGAGCGGATATTACCAAATTATCGGTTGATGCGATTGTCAATGCGGCAAACAGCGCATTGCGTCCGGGCGGAGGGGTCTGTGGTGCAATTTTTGCGGCCTCCGATTTTGTAAAATTAGCAGATGCGTGCCGTAAAATCGGGCATTGCGATACCGGCAATGCAGTCATCACAAAGGGATTTGGTCTTCCTGCAAAATATGTGATCCATGCTGTCGGTCCCATCTGGCAGGACGGGTACCATAACGAACCTGTTCTGCTGAAAAATTGCTATATCAGCGCATTGGCACTTGCCCAAAAATATAAATGCCGCTCAATTGCATTCCCTCTGATCTCTTCCGGAATCTATGGGTACCCAAAGCAGGAAGCCATGCGTATCGCTGAACAAGCAATTCAGGAATTTCTTCTCCGCTATGATATGGAGGTCTATCTGGCACTTTGGGGATAGATAACAAAGAGAGCGCTTCCGTCCCGCTAATCTTGTAGCAGATAGTTTTTTGCAGCGGATTTCCTCTTTTCGGGAGATAATCGTTTTCTTGTATTTTGGGCTTCTGTTCTATTCCGTTCCCATCCTTTCCGTAAAAGCCACAACAGAGCAAGCATAGGAAATGTGGCTACGCTTCCGCGAAATCTCCGTTTCCGGTCTGCTGCCGGAGCGGAGATTTTTGCTTGTTGGGAACTTCTCAAACCCTTGTTTTTTACTTCATCAATATAGCGGTGTAAGGGACGGAACCTGCCCGCAAAATGAAAACTTTTAATTTTGCATTCCGTTTCTTGTACCGTTCTTTTGTAAGAACTATAATACTATTATCGGGTGTGCGAAATGAACTATATGGCATTGAAAGAAGCTGCCGAAAAGTGGGGCGTGACACCTCGTAAAGTAAATTATTATTGTGCCGGTGAGCGCATCCCCGGCGCTGTAAAGATGGCCGGTATTTGGCTGATCCCAAAGAACGCAGAAAAGCCGATTGACGGAAGGACAAAACAAGGGAAGGGGTTGCACCATGAATAAAATCCTGATTATAGATGATGACAGAGAACTGTGCGCTTTGATTAAACGTAGCGTACAAGCAGAAAACATAGAAGCTGATTTTTGTAATACCGGAAAAGAGGGCTTACAAAAATTAAGAGAGCAGGAGTATCAGCTTGTGGTGCTGGATGTGATGATGCCTGGTATGGATGGCTTTGAAACGCTGGAAGAAATCCGCAAAGAGAACAGTCTGCCGATTTTGATGTTCACATCTAAAAATGACAGCATTTCTAAAGTACGGGGCTTACGAGCCGGGGCGGACGATTATCTGACAAAACCGTTTGATATGGACGAACTGATTGCCCGTATTGCGTCCCTCATTCGCCGCTACACCCGT
>JAGZOP010000079.1 GCA_018383195.1 Clostridiaceae bacterium
TTATCGTCTTGGTAGTAAAGATATATTATCTTATCAGTATTGTCAATATATTCAAGGCAATCTGCCTCCTCATCCTCTTCATCCTCTTCGTCTTGGTAGGACTTGCTACTGCCGATGCTCGTCCAAATTTGCACTATGATTTAATCAATCCGGCAGATGGAAGAAACTACGGATGCCCCGAAAAAGGCTGGCGATATGATCGAAATACCATGAATCGGCTCATTCAAGAGGGCAGGATTATTTGGCCCGACAACCCAGATGGGCGGCCGCGCAAAAAATCATTTTTGAACGAGCTGTCAGACAATCTTCCTGGTTTTTCATCTGTTTTCAGCACTGGCGTTTATACAAATACTGCAACCAAGGAAATTGGAGGATTGTTTAATAAGTATTTATTTGATTTTCCAAAGCCAGTCGAGGTTATTAAGCAATTAGTTTCCCAAGTGTCTAACACGGATGACATCATCCTTGACTTCTTCTCCGGTTCTGCTACTACCGCCCATGCAGTGATGCAGCTCAACGCTGAGGACGGTGGAAATCGGCGCTTTATTCTGGTACAGCTTCCCGAACTGTGCGACGAAAAGAGCGAGGCATACAAGACCGGGTACAAGAATATCTGCGAGATCGGTAAGGAGCGAATCCGGCGGGCTGGTAAAATGCTAAAAGATGCGCTTGAAAGTTCCGGTTTGTTTGTTCGTGCAATGAAACGCCATCAAGATCAGCATGATTCACTTGAAGGATTTGCTTATGCGGAGTGGGAAGAAAGTCCAGAGGTAATCAATGCAAAAAAAGAAATGGCAGCAAAACTGGATGTGGGCTTCCGTGTTTTCAAGCTGGACACCTCCAATCTGGAAACCTGGGACGCCACCCCCATTGAGGACGAGCAGCTCGACCTGCTGTATCGGCGGATGAACAGCATGATTCATCGGGTGAAGCCGGAGCGCACCGACCTGGATATGATTTATGAAATCATGCTCAAACTGGGTGTGCCGCTGACCTACTCCGTGACACCGTTCTCCATCAATAACAAGACTGTCTATGGCGTGGGCGATGACTGCCTGCTGCTGGTCTGTCTGGCCGAGGATGTGCAGCCCGAGGACGTGGAGCAGATGACCGAATATGCCCCGGCAAAAATCATCATCTCCCGTGACAGCTTTGCTGACGATACCGCTATGGCTAATGCCTACTATATCCTGCGGGATCATGGGATTGAGCTGAAACTGGTGTGAGAAAGATATGAATAACACTCTAAAATGGTTTCATGTAATCACAAAAACCATTGTACATTGCTTACTTGGAACAATCGAATACATTGGTATTCCATTTTTACTTGCTTGTCTTTCTACATTCATTTCCCCTATCTCCAGCGGTAATACTTTGTGGCTTTGGATTGAGCGGATTGCTTTTTGCTTTACGATATACGAAGTAATTATTGTTGGTGTGCGAAAAATGCAGATTGACATACGCAAAGATGCACTATTAGCACTAAAAACCGCCTACGAACGAGCAGCCCTGTATTGTGAAACAGGAAATCAAGACATATATCGGAACTTAACTTCAAAAATAGATCAGGTGCTTGACAATGGGATACTAAATCAACTTGATGTTGTGCAGAGCTATAAAAATCTCAAGCTCTACATGGACAGCAAAAATATTGTTGGAATCAAATATGAGATTATCAATATTCAGCACTCCATTGAAGCAGATAATCTCTTATGGAACTATACCCTGTTCCTGCGGTTATTTAAGAGGTGAACAGGCATGAAACTGAAATTCAAGAATCAAGCCTTCCAAATGGATGCAGTCAACGCTGTGGTGGATTTGTTTGCCGGCCAGGAGAAAACACGGAGCACCTTCTCCGTCATGGAGGAAGCCCAGACCAATTTCTTAAATGAGCTGGGCCAGGGCAATGCTCTCTACATTGACCAGGAAACATTGACCGCCAATATGCACACCGTCCAGAAGCGGAATAACCTGCCCCTGACCCCCACAGCGGAAGGCTGCCAGTTCTGTATTGAGATGGAAACTGGCACCGGCAAGACCTACGTCTACACCAAGACCATCTTTGAGCTGAACCGCAAGTACGGATTCACCAAGTTTGTTATCGTGGTGCCGTCGGTGGCCATCCGGGAGGGCGTCTACAAATCCTTTCAGGTCACGCAGGAGCATTTCGGCCTGCAATACGACAACGTGCCATGCCGGTACTTCATCTACAACTCTGCCAAGCTGTCCGACGTGCGGCAATTTGCCACCAGTTCCAATATCGAAGTGATGATTATTAACATCGACGCTTTCAAGAAAGCGGAGAACATCATCAATCAAGCGCAGGATCGGCTCAACGGTGAAACGGCTATGGGCTTTATTCAGAACACACACCCTATCGTTATCATCGATGAACCCCAGAGCGTGGACAACACCCCCAAGGCCAAGGAAGCCATTGCCACGCTCAATCCCCTGTGTGTGCTGCGGTACTCCGCCACCCACCGAGAAAAAATCAATCTGCTTTACCGCCTGACTCCGGTAGACGCCTACCAGATGGGGCTGGTCAAGCAGATCGCCGTATCCTCCAATCAGGTTGCCGGTGGCTTCAATCAAGCCTATGTGCGGCTGCTTTCCGTCAGCAACGACAAGGGCTTTAAGGCCAGAGTGGAACTGGATGTGAAGGGCAAGACCGGAGCCGTGACCCGCAAGGCCATGACTGTCAAGCCGGGCGACGATTTATTCCTGCTGTCCGGCGGGCGGGAACTGTACGAAGGCTACACCGTTACCGGAATTGACTGCACTCCCGATTTTGAACATATCGAGTTTGGCAATACCCAGGAGGTCAAGCTGGGCAAGGCCATTGGAGACGTGGACGAGAACATCGTCAAGAAGGCGCAAATCCGGCGCACCATCGAAACCCACCTTGACAAAGAGCTGCGGTATCTGGACAAGGGGATCAAGGTACTGTCCCTGTTCTTCATCGATAAGGTGGACAAGTACCGCCACGAGGACGGCACACCCGGCATCTACGCCACTATGTTTGAGGAGTGCTATCAGGAGCTGATCGCAAAGCCCAAGTATGCGCTCCTCCGAGAGCGATTCACCACAGATGTGAGCAAGGTACATAACGGCTACTTCTCTCAGGACAAGAAAGGACGCCTGAAGGACACCAAGGGCGACACCCAGGCCGACGATGACACCTACAACACCATCATGCGGGACAAGGAGTGGCTTCTCAGCTTTGAGTGTCCGCTGCGGTTTATTTTCTCCCACTCGGCGCTGCGGGAAGGCTGGGACAACCCCAACGTGTTTCAGGTCTGCACCCTGATCGAGCAGAAGTCCACCTTTACCTGCCGCCAGAAGGTGGGCCGTGGCCTGCGCCTGTGCGTGAACCAGGACGGTGAACGCATCGAGGACAAGAATATCAATGTCCTTCACGTCATGGCCAACGAGAGCTTTTCCGAGTTTGCTTCCACCCTCCAGAAAGAGATCGAGGACGAAACTGGCGTCAAGTTTGGTGTACTCCAGCTCAGTTTGTTTGCTGGGATGACCTATCAGGAAGAAGTTACCCGTGAGCATACGATTGACAGAGAAGAGGCCCACGAGCTGATAAAAACCTGGATGGACGACGGCTCCATTGACAAATGGATGGCCGACCCCGAAATGACGGCAGCGGAAGAAAAAATTACAGCGGAATTGGAATCAGGGAAAATCACCGAACCGCCCAGCCCCGTAACGGAAGTCATGCGCCAAATTAAAAACGGTGCGACCGCTGAACAGGCAGCAGAGGCAATTATTGGAATCACCAGTACAATCACTACCGTAGAGGAACATACCGTCACCCACGAGGAAGCTACGGAGCTGCTGGAGCATTTTGAGCAGAAGGGGTATATCACCAGCACCGGTAAGGTCAAGGATACCATGAAGAACGCTTTGAAGAACGGAACCCTTGACCTGCCGAAAAAATATGAAGCTGCCAGAGAGCGTTTTGAGCAGATTATCGCCAATGCCGACCGGAAGCCCCCGGTGCGGGATGCCTCCCGTGATGTGGTGGTACGGCTCAACAAACAGGTCATGCTCTCCCCGGAGTTCCTGGAGCTGTGGAGCAAGATCAAGCAGAAAACCGCCTACCGGGTGAGCATTGACACAGAGCAGCTGGTGAAGAACTGCGTCAAAGCCTTTCAGGAAATGCCCCATATCCCCAAAACCCGTCTGGTGTCCCAGACTGCCGATATTCACATCCAGCAGTCCGGGATCAGCCACATGGAACGGGAAATGCGGACGATGGAGATTGCCAACGATTATCAGGCCCTGCCGGACATCATCACCGCCATCAGCGATGAAACGCTGTTGACCCCGGCTACCGTCAATCGGATTCTGGTAGAGAGCGGACGGTGTGGCGATTTCCTCAACAATCCGGAGGCATTTCTGGAGCAAGCCGTAGAGCTAATCCGCAGCCACCGCCACGCCTTGGCTATCGACGGTATCCGTTATGTGAAGCTGGATGGCCAGGAATATTATGTGCAGGAAATCTTCGACACCACGGAGTTGCTTGCTAACCTGGATCGAAACGCCGTAAAGGTGGAACACAGCGTCTATGACTATGTGGTTTACGACAGCTCCACGGTAGAGAAGCCGGTGGCGGTGGCCCTGGACAACGACCCGGATGTGAAGATGTTCTTCAAGATTCCCAGCCGCTTCAAAATTGAAACCCCCATTGGCACGTACAACCCCGACTGGGCTGTGTATCTGAATAAGAACGGTGAGGAAAAGCTGTACTTCGTCCTGGAAACCAAGGGTGACACCAGCTTTATGCACCTGAAAACCAGTGAGCAGCTAAAAATCCACTGCGGCAAGGAGCATTTCAAAGCACTGGACGCAGGTGTGGAGCTGGAGACTGCAACCAGTTGGACGGAGCTGCGCAAGCGCATTTGACAGAGATAGAAAGAGCTTTTTATCTCACATCTCGTCCTTGATTCTTGCGCTTTCCCTTGTTGGAAATCTGCTGCTCCTTCTGCGTCTGGCGCACCATTCTCCGCACGGCCAGCCGCTCTGCATCCTCGTCCAGCATCCGGGACACCGCCTTTTTACTGTCAAACATCAGAAGTGGGCTGTACTTCTCAACGTAAACCTGCTGTGCCTGGTTCTCCGCTTCCTGTTCTTTGCCGGGGCGGATGGCCTGTCTTGCTTCATACAGCTGCACTGGGTCGAAGCCCTGGGCCTGCTCCCGAAGCCCGGCATACTCGTTCAGGGCAGCGTCCAACTCGGCGGAATATTTCTGTTCCTGTTCTTCCAGCCGTTTCAGGCTCTGCTCCATGGCGGCGATGTCTTTGGGAAATTTATCGGCGGCATCTTCCTCGGAATATGCCAGCGACGCCAGAAGCAGATTTTTCTCCGAACGCAGTTCCTCCAAATCCTCTGTCAGTGCCGCAATCTTAGCCGCCAGTTCCCGGTGCCAGAATACATGAACCGCAGAGAGCGCCTTTTTCTCGGAAAGCAGACTGCGGCGCTCCTTCGTCTTATCCCGAATGTCCTTTGCAAGCTGATTGTACTGTGCGAGAGCAGGGCGCAGCGTATTCAGCGAAGTGTTCAGACGCTCCTTGCCTTTGCGGAGATACCTCAGCTGATAGCAGAACAGCAGCAGATTTTTACGCAGATTCTCCATGGCAGCGGCAAGTGCCGGGATGGTATTTTTAACTGCCTGCGCCAGTTTTTTGACCTGCCCTCTCAGTTCACGGAGCAGGGCATTGTCGGTCTTGATCTGCCGGTTCAGTTCGCACCGGTCAGAGATGATACCCTTTTTCTCCATGGCTCTGGCAACCACACCCTCATGGACCGTGGGCCGCTCCAGCAGGCCACGCTCGGCATGGCTGCGGTGGTCGATGCGTTCTTCGTGCCCGGTGCGCTCCAGGTGGCGGTTTGCCACATCTGCCCATGCAGCCCGCCACAGAACAAGTTGCTCATCGCTGTTCCAGCGTTCCGTGATGGGATTTTGTCTGCCATATTTGGTACTTTTGGGATACTTGGATACCCGTTCATAGCCCTGCGCCTGCGCTGCGGACGGGGCCATATACACCTTCTTTTTGCCCACTTTGTACTGGTACTGTTTCTCCCAGCCGTCGGCCTGTGCCTGTTTGAACTCAGCGGCGGTAAAGCCCTGTTCTTCGCCGTCTTTGACGCAGAGATATTCTTTCTCGGTCTTGTACTGCCATTTTCCCTTTTCATCCAGCGGGCGCACTGTCAGCAGGATATGGGCATGGGGATTGTGTCCGGGGGGATACGGGTCATGGATAGCAGCATCAGCGCACATTCCGTCTGCCACAAACTGCTCCTTGATGAAATCTTGCAGGAGCTGAATCTGTTCCTCCCTGCTTAACTCTATGGGCAGCGCCGCCACAAATTCACGGGCAAGGCGACTGTCCTTTGCGGTTTCGGTTTCCTCCACAGCGTTCCACAGGATTTCTCGATCCTGCCACTCTGCGGGGGCGGTGGCTGGCAGAAAAACCTGCCGCCACCCAAGGCCCTGTTTGCGGGTGTAGTCGTGCTGCACCCCGTCATACTCGTTGAGCATCCGGGAACAGCTCAGATAGGCCGCAGCAGCTACGGCGGAGCGTCCAGCTCCACGGCTGACTATTTTGGCCTCCAAATGATAAATCGCCATTGTCTATCGTCCTTTCCGAAGGGCTACTGTGAAACGCAGCAGCCCTTCTTCCGTACTCGATTACAACAGGTACGTCGTGAAATGCGACGTACCACCAGCAGGGGTGGAGCGAATCGTTCCACCCCTGTATCTGTGTCAAGCTGCCGGTGGCAGGTTGACGCAGGCAGGCGGCGGGATGGGGTGGCAATATACCACCCCATGAACAGGG
>JAGZOP010000015.1 GCA_018383195.1 Clostridiaceae bacterium
AACGACCTGTCCGTAAACTAAAAGGAAAACCACCAGTCCTCTTTAGAACAGAACTGGTGGCATAGGGTATTTTGTGTCTACTAACTATTGACTACTTCACCTATAGGAAGGCGTTTTGTTATCTGAGGATGGGCAGTCCGAGCTTTTTCAGGCGTGCAAGCACCGCGCCGAGTGGGCGCTCGTGCCGCGCTGCAATTTCAGGAAGCCGAAGATGTTCCTGCGTCTCAGCACGCAGCCAGTCGTCCTCGGCATCGGTCCACGGCTTGAGCAGTCCTTGATCCTGTGCGCTGATGCGCTGTGCGGCTGCCGCACCTGCGGGAGCGGGTTCCTGTCCTGCGGCTTTCCGCACATGTTTTTTGATGCAGGCAAGAAATGCATCGCCATATTTGTCCGCTTTGGCGCGGCCCACGCCCGAAACCTCGAGCAGTTCGCCCTCGGTGATGGGTTGGCGGGCGCACATATCCTGAAGCGTTGCGTTGGAGAACACCACATATGCCGGAACCTTTTCCTGCGCCGCGATTTCGGCACGGAGCGCACGGAGCGCCTCGTACAGACTGCTTTCGGTGATTTTTCGCCCATCCTGCTTCCGTTTGTCGCGCGGCAGTTTGACCTGAAACGGCAGACGGTGTCGGATGATATCGTCCGACTTGGCGCATAACCTGACGACCGGATACTCGCCGCCCGTGCTGATGAGATATCCCTCCTCAATGAGCCGGTCAAGTAGGTCGCGGATGTGCTTCATGCTGTCCTCACGCATGATGCCATAGGTGGACAGGGACGTAAAATCGTTCTGCCGGATGCGCTCGTTGTCCGCGCCGTGCAGGATGTCCGCGATGGTGGATTTGCCGACCGAGCGCCCGCGCTGCGCGAGCCGAAAGACACAGGAAACGATTTTCTGCGCTTCCAGTGTGGCATCGACCAGTTCAAAATTTGTCAGGCAGTTCGAGCAGTTGTCGCACGAGAGCGGTGCCTGTTCGCCGAAGTATTTGAGAATGAAACGCCGCAGGCAGTCGGTTGTGGTCGCGTAAAAGACCATCTGCCGCAGGCGTTCGCGGTCGCGTTCGATGAGGAGATGCCGGGTGCGCTCGTCCAGTTCCTCGTTGTCATGACCGTGCTCGATGAGGAATTCGCAGGTGCGCACATCACCCGGGCTGTACAGCAGGATGCAGTCCGCCGGGGAGCCATCGCGCCCGGCGCGCCCTGCCTCCTGATAATAGCTTTCGAGGTTCTGCGGCAGGTTGTAATGGATGACAAACGACACGTTGGATTTGTCGATACCCATGCCGAATGCGTTGGTTGCTACCATGATTTGGGTGCGGTCAAACAGGAAGTCCTCCTGATTTTCACGGCGCTCGTCCGCGTCCAGACCGGCATGGTAGCGACCTGCGGCAAAGCCGCGGCTTGTCAGCAGCTCACAAACTTCATCCACTGCTTTGCGGGTGGTGCAGTACACGATGCCGCTCTGTCCCATGCGCTCGCGCAGCAGGGTTACGAGATGCTCGCGCTTGTCGCGCGGCTTTTCGGTCATAAAGGTCAGGTTCGGACGGTCAAAACCGGATACGCAAACGAGCGGATCGCGCAGTCCGAGCAGACGCACAATATCCCGCCGCACGGCTTCGGTCGCGGTCGCAGTGAACGCGCCGACCGGCGGGCGTTCGGGAACTGCGGCGAGGAAATTCGTGATTTTGCCGTAGCTCGGACGGAAATCCTGACCCCACTGGGAAATGCAGTGCGCCTCATCGACTGCGACGAATGCAAGCGGCACACGCTCGAACAGGTTCTGCAAGCCGGGGAGCCGCTCGGGGGCGGCGTACAGCAGGCGCAATTCTCCGCGGTATGCCCGCGCGAATACGGCGCGCTGCGCGTCTGCGGGCATGGTGCTGTTGAGACAGGCGGCGGGGATGCCTGCCTGCTCCAAAGCCTGTACCTGGTCTTTCATCAGCGAGATGAGCGGGGAGATGACAAGCGTCAATCCGGGGACGAGCAGCGCTGGCACCTGATAGCACACCGATTTGCCCGCGCCGGTCGGCATGACGCCGAGCACGTCGTGCCCCTCGAGCAGCGCGTCCACCAGTTCTTTCTGCCGCCCGCGAAAGGCGCTGTGGCCGAAGTATTCTTTTAAGATCTCCTCAGGTGTGCGCATGCGGCTCCTCCTCTCCGAAAAACTGTCTCCCATTATAGCGATTTCTGCGCGGAAATGCAAATCCTATGCTATAATAAAGCCATCCATACAAGGAGAACAGGAGCATGAAATTTTTGCATTTGGCTGACCTGCATCTGGGCAAACGCATTTGCGAACGCTCGATGCTGGGGGAGCAGGAATATATTTTACAGCAGATTTTGGACATCGCAGCCGAACGGCAGGTGCGTGCGGTACTCATTGCGGGCGATGTGTATGACCGTCCGGTGCCGCCGCCCGAGGCGGTCGCGCTGTTTGACTGGTTTTTGACTGGCTTGGGGCAGGCAGGTGTCGCCTGTCTGGTGATTCCGGGCAATCACGATTCGGATGAACGGCTGGCATTCGGCGCGCACCTGCTTTCCGGAGCCGGCGTGCATTTTGCCCCCGTATTTGACGGTGCGCTGCATACGGTGACGCTTGAGGACGCAGCGTGCTGCGTGCATTTTACGCTGCTGCCTTTTTTGCGTCCGGCGCAGGTGCGGCGCTATTTTCCGGAGGTGCCGCCCGGAGACTATGAAGCTGCCATCCGCGCGGTGCTCGGTACGGTCGATCTGCAAACTGACGGGCGGCATGTGCTGCTTGCGCACCAGTTCGTGACCGCGCTTGGCGTCGCGCCTGAGCGCTGTGATTCCGAGCTTGCTTCGGTGGGAACACTCGACAACATCGATGTATCCGCGTTTGACGGTTTTGATTATGTTGCGCTCGGTCATATCCACGGTCCGCAGCGCGTAGGGCGCGATACGGTGCGCTATGCCGGCTCTCCGCTCAAGTTTTCATTTTCCGAGGTGCATCATCATAAATCCGTGCCGCTTGTAACGCTGGGGGACGGCGTCGAAATCGAACTGCTGCCGCTTGTGCCGCGGCACGATATGCGGGAAAAGCGCGGCAGCCTTGCGGAAATCCTGACCCCATCCGCGGGAGAGCGCACCGATGATTTTATGCATATTACGCTCACTGACGACGCGGTGATGGATGCCATGAATCGGGTGCGCACGGTCTATCCGAATACGCTGCGGCTGGATTTTGACAATGCGCTTACGGCGCTGTCCGGTGCGCCCGAACTGACGCGCGAAACCGTGGAGCGCGACCCAGTTTCGCTCTTTGACGAATTCTACGAGGCGCAGAACGGCGAACCGATGGAAGACGAAATGGAACGCGTGGTGCGCGCGATGCTGGAAGGAGGGGAACTGCTGTGAAGCCGCTGAAACTGACCATGCGCGCCTTCGGACCCTATGCGGGCGCAGCAGAGGTGTCGTTTGAGGATTTTGGAGAGAGCGGGCTGTATCTCATCACCGGCGATACCGGTGCGGGAAAAACGACCATTTTCGATGCCATTGCGTTTGCCCTTTACGGGGAAGCGAGCGGCAGAAACCGGGACGGCGCCATGCTGCGCAGCGATTATGCGGCGCCTGCGGACAAGACCGAGGTGGAGCTGACGTTCCGTTACCGCGGCGAAATTTATCGGGTCACGCGCAATCCGCAGTACACGCGCCCCAAAACGCGCGGGACGGGACAGACGACCGAACCGGCGGGCGCGGCGCTGACCTATCCGGACGGCAGGGTGCTGACCGGTGCAAAACAGGTGACCGAAGCCATAACCGACCTGATCGGCATTGACCGTGCGCAGTTTTCGCAGATTGTTATGATTGCGCAGGGGGATTTTTTGCAGCTGCTGCTTGCGGATACCAAAGAGCGTGCGAAGATCTTCCGGCGTATTTTTTCCACCGAAAGCTGTCAGCGGTTCCAGATGCAGCTCAAGGAAAAGTCCCGCGCCGCGATGCGCGAATATGAGGATCTCAAAAAGAGCATCGCGCAGTATATCAGCCAGATTGTGTGTGATGCGCAGACCATGCCGGCGCTTGCGGAGGCGCGGGAGGCGGGCAATGTGCATGCACTGGACGAGGTACTTGAGCTGCTCGCGCAGGCGGTTGAGGATGACCGTGCTGCGGTGAGCGCCGAGGACGGAAAACTGGACGAGGTGCGGCGGACGCTCGAGACGCTGAGCGGGCAAATTGGACAGGCAGAGCAGCAAGCGGCGCTGCGCGCGCAGATTGCGGAGGGTGCGCGCAAGCAGAGTGAACTGGAAAGCTGTCAGGCGGCGCTTGAAGCCGCGTATGAGACGGAAGCTGCGCGCGAAGAGGAACGCCAGACGCTTGCGGCGCGGATTGCGCAGCAGCAGGCAGCACTGCCGTCCTATGACGCGTTGGAACGGGCGCAGGAAGAACTTGTCCGGGCGCAGCGCGCGGCGGCACATGCCAAAAGTGCGCGCGATCAGGCGCAGGCGGAACAGACCCGCGCAGCAGTGCGGCGGGAGCAGGTGCAGGCGGCGCGGGATGCGGTGCAGGATGCACCGGTGCTGCTGGAGCAGGCACGGGCGCAGCAGGAAAAGAATCAAAACCGTCTGCATGCGCTTGGTGAACTGGCGGAGAAATTCAATGCGGCAAACCGCGCGGTACGGGAGTTCCGGCAAAGCCAGACGGTGTACCTTGGCGCGCAGGAAGAAAGCGACCGTGCCGCGGAGAGGTTCCGTGCGATGGAGCGTACTTTCCTGCGGGAACAGGCGGGAATTCTGGCGTCTAGGCTCGTGCCGGACGCGCCATGTCCGGTGTGCGGCTCGCGCACACATCCGGCGCCTGCGGCGCTGTCCGAAGAAGCGGTGACCGAACAGCAGCTTGAACAGGCGCGCGCTGATTCCGAAACGGCGCGGCGCAAAGCGGTTGAAACGAGCGGGAAATCTGCTTCGCTGCGCGCTGCGGCGGAGACTTTGAAGGGGCAGCTTTTGCAGGATGCGGCAGCGGTGCTCGGCGAGGTGCCGGAGGGCGGTCTGCGCGCGGCGCTTTCTGCGGCGCTTGAACAGGCAAAGGCGGAGCGTGATGCGCTGGAGAAAACCGTGCGCACGCTAACCGGACAGACCGAAACGCTTGCCGCGTGCGACCGGGAACTCAAAGAACTCGATGCGGCGGCGGTGCAGCGGACGGAAACGCTCGCCGCTTTGGAGCGCGCCTGTCAGGAGTCCGCACAGCAGCAGACCGCGCACAACGCGACGGTTCAAACGCTGCGCGCGCAGCTCGCGTTCCCGAGTAAACAAGAGGCAGAAACTGCGCTGAAACGGGATGAAAGCGCATGGAATGCACTGGAAGCCGCGCTGAAAAAAGCCGAAGCCGCCCGAAGCCAAGGGGCAGACCTTTTAAGCCGTCACATCGCTGCGCTGCAGACCCTGCGGGAGCAGGTATCGGAGGGAGCGGCTGCCGATCTGCCCGCGCTGCGCGCGCAGTATCAGGCGCAGGACAGCATGCGGAAAACGCGCGAAGCCGCGCGTGCGGTACGGTATGCGCGCTGGGATACCAATGAAAAACTGCTCGTTTGTCTGCGGGAGCGGGAAAAATCTATGCAGACGCAGGAAAAGACCTGCCTGATGCTAGCACGCCTTTCCGATACTGCAAACGGAGAACTTGCCGGACGGCAGAAACTGGCGTTTGAAAACTACATTCTTGCGTTTTACTTTGACCAGATCATTGCTGCGGCGAACGAGCGGTTTCACTACATGACCTCGGGACAGTACCGGCTCGTGCGGCGGCAGGAGGCTTCAGGGTTGCGCGCACAGACCGGACTGGAACTCGATGTGCTCGACTACTATACCGGCAAGCAGCGCAGCGTGCGTACACTGTCAGGCGGCGAATCGTTCAAAGCGTCGCTGTCGCTTGCACTGGGGCTTTCGGACGTCATTCAGCGGTCTGCGGGCGGTGTGGAAATTGATGCCATGTTCATCGACGAGGGCTTCGGTTCGCTCGATGAGGAATCGCTCGATCAGGCGATGAATATTTTGACCGGATTGACCGATGGGCAGCGGTTCGTGGGCATTATTTCCCATGTCGCAGAGCTGCGCAGCCGGATCGATAAAAAAATTATCGTTACCCGCGGCAAGACGGGCAGCAGCCTGAGAATGGAGCAGTGAGCTGCTCGGCACGCCGGATTTTCGAGTGCATGACGCGGAAAGTTGCAACTCCCTGTTTCCAAGCTGCGCGGATGCGTGTATAATAAATAGATAAGCGATAGAAACAGACGGAATACCGCTTTTTGGAGGGCTTTATGGACCATATGATTCGCGTCACGGCAGAGGTGACACTTGAAAACGAGGAAGAGGTGCGCGCGCTCATCACCCGCTGCGCACAGCAGGCGCTTGCGCACGAACGGGTGGATTTTGATGCGTTCATCGATGTGACCATTGTGGATGACGAAAATATCCGTGCACTCAACGCAGAATATCGGGAGAAAGATGCGGTCACCGATGTGCTCAGCTTCCCGATGTACGAGTTTGTAAACGGCGAAGCACAGGAGGAGCTGGAGGAAGACCCCGAATCCGGCAAGGTCATGCTCGGCGATATGATTCTTAACTATCAGCGCGCCACCGAGCAGGCAGCAGAGTTCGGGCATTCCGCGGCGCGGGAATGCGGCTTTCTGACCGTGCATTCGGTGCTGCATCTGCTCGGCTTCGATCACGAGCGGGAGGAAGCAGACCGCTTGCTCATGCGCAGGAATGAAGAGGAAATTCTCGCGGAAGTGGGGCTGACCCGCGATGAATCATGAGATTCGCAAGCTGCGGCAGAGTTTTGGATATGCGATTCAGGGATTTCTTGCCTGCATGCGCACCGAGCGCAATTTCCGAATTCATCTGACTGCGGCGGTTTACGTATCGGTTTTTGCGTATCTCGGCGGACTGGACGGTACGCGCTACGCGGTGCTGTGCCTGTGTTTTGCGCTCATGATGGCTGCCGAGCTGCTCAATACCGCAATCGAATGTCTGTGCGACCGGGTGACAACCGGCTATGATGAAGCAGTGGGACGCGCCAAGGACATCGCGGCGGCGGCAGTTTTCCTGTGTGCGCTGTTTTGCGTGGTCATCGGCGGGGTATTTTTCCTGCACTCCGGCGCATTGGTACAGGCGGTGCGCGTGCTGACGGAGAGCCTTTGGAAACTGGCATTGCTGCTGCTGTCGTTTCCGGCGGCGGTCTGGTTCGTCTTTTTTTACGGCAGGCGGCATTTTTGATTTTACGGGATAAATAAGGAGAATTTTATGTCGAATATTACAAAAACTGCGGTGGTTTCCGTGGTCGGACGCCCGAATGTGGGCAAATCTACGCTGACCAATAAACTGGTTGGCTATAAGGTTGCCATTGTTTCCAACAAGCCGCAGACCACACGCACGCGCATTACCGGCGTACTGAGCGAGGATGACTGCCAGTTTGTCTTTCTGGACACGCCCGGTTTGCACAAGCCGCGCTCCCCGCTGGGTGAGTTCATGGTCAAGGTTGTGACCGACACGGTCGCAGAGGTCGATGTCGCGGTGCTCGTGGTCGAGCCGCGCCCTGAGGTTGGCGCCGCCGAGGAGAGCCTGATCGAACAAATCAAAAAGGGCGGCATCCCGTCCGTTCTGGTCATCAACAAGGTCGATACCGTGCCGCACGAGGCGCTGCTTGCGGTCATTGCCGCCTATGCGGAAAAGCATGATTTTGACGCGGTCATTCCGGTGTCTGCGCGCACGGGCGAGGGATGCCGGACGCTGCTGACCGAGCTGAAAAAATTTGCGCTCGAGGGTCCGGCGCTGTTCCCGGAGGACATGGTTTCCGACCAGCCCGAACGTGCCATTGCAGCAGAAATGATTCGCGAGAAGATGCTGCGCCTTTTGGACCGCGAAGTGCCGCACGGCGTTGCGGTGGGAATCGACCGCTGGAATCAGCGTGAGGACGGGCTCATTGAAGTGAGCGCAACCATTTACTGCGAAAAAACCAGCCATAAGGGCATCATCATCGGCAAGGGCGGCGAGATGCTCAAGAAAATCGGCAAGGCGGCGCGTCTTGATATCGAGCGCAATCTGGATACCCGCGTGTTCCTGGAGCTGTGGGTCAAGGTCAAGGAAGATTGGCGCAACAATCCCGCACAGGTCAAGAACTTCGGATACCAAGACGAATAAGAAGAGAGTGAAGAGTTGAGAGCTCTTCTATCTCCAATCGCCAATTTCATCGCTAATCTTTTCCTTGCGTAATGCGGCGGCTTTCGGACAAGCTAAGCACGAAAGGAAGTGCGCGGCATGACGCTTGCAGACTGTTGGGAGTTATTTATCCGCACGGGCGATCCGCTCGTCTATATGCAGTACCGGAATATGCAGGGGGAACACCATGCAGCATCTGACAATCAAAGGACTTGTGATCCGCGAAACCGATTTCGGTGACGCGGATCGGTACATAACCGTGCTGACCGAGCGGGGAGCGCGGATTGAAGTGCTGTGCAAGGGGGTGCGCCGCCGCAACAGCCGCATGGCGGCAGCGGTGCGCCTGTTCTGCTGGAGCGAGCTGACGCTTTATCATGGGCGCGGGAAATATACGCTGACCGATGCCGAGGTGGTGCATTCATTTTGGAATGTTACTGCGGATATGGAAACCTACGCGCTGTGCTGCTATTTTTCCGAGCTGGCGGGCGCGATGACGGACGAGGGAGAGGAAACCCCTGCGGTTACAAGGCTGTTTCTCTATGCGCTGCGCGCGGTGACCGAGCAAAAGCGCGACGGAAAACTGGTTAAAGCGGCGTTTGAGCTGCGGCTGATGGCAGAATCGGGGTTCCTGCCCGAACTGGCGGTCTGCGGCGCGTGCCAAAATCCCATTGAGGGGACGGTGTATTTTTCGGTGCGTGAGGGCGTGGCGCTCGATGAGCAGTGCCTGCGCAGGATTGGCGGCGGGGATTTTGTCGCACTTCCGCAGGGAACCTACGCGGCGATGGCGCATATTCTGACCTGTGAGACACCGCGCGTATTTGCGTTTGCGCTCGGCGGCGCGTCGCTCGACCGCCTTGCCGAGGTATGCGAGGTATATACACTTTATTATGCCGAGCGGGGGTTTTCCAGTCTGGAATTTTATCATTCGCTATTTTAAATCAATTTGGAGCATAAACTATGAATAAATTGGGAGAAAAATCGCTTCGGACACTGGAATATTTTACGGTGCTCGAACTGTTGGCGGCAGAGGCCTCGTCCGAACGCGGACGGGAACTGTGCATGGCGCTCCGTCCGGTGACCGACCGTGAGGAGGCTGCGCTCTGGCTGCGGCAGACCACGGATGCCAAGGATATGATGGTAAAGCAGGGCAGCCCGTCGCTCGGCGGCATCCGCAACGTGCTCGGCGCTTTGAAGCGCGCCGACATCAGCGGCGTGCTCAACCTGCGCGAGCTGCTCGACGTTGCGTCGCTTTTGCAGTGCGCGCGGCTGATGCAGGGTTATTTTGCCGAGCAGGAGGAAAAAAACTCGCTTACGCCGATTTGCCGTCTGCTGACCGGCAATCGGACGCTTGAGGAGCATATTACTGCATGCATCCTCAGCGAGGAGGAGATTGCAGACGGCGCGAGCCCGGAACTTTCGTCCATCCGCCGGCAGAAACGGCAGATTTCGGGCAAGGTACGCGAGACGCTCGGCAGGCTGATCTCGGGCGAACGTGCCAAGTATTTGCAGGAGACGATCATCACGCAGAGAAATGGACGTTATGTTGTGCCGGTCAAGGCGGAGCACCGCGGCGATGTGCCCGGTCTGGTGCACGATACCTCGTCCTCGGGCGCAACCGTGTTCGTCGAACCGGCTGCGGTGGTGGAGATCAACAACCAGATCAAGATGCTCGAGGGCAGGGAACAGGCTGAAATCGAGCGTATCCTTGCCGAATTGTCGAGCGAAGTGTCCATGTACGCCGAGGGCATCCGGCAGGATTACGAGATGCTGACCGAGCTGGATTTCATCTTTGCGCGCGCCAAGCTGTCATTTAAGCTGAATGCCTGCGCGCCGCATTTCAAGACCGAGGGCTACGGCGTGAACCTGAAGCGTGCACGCCATCCGCTGCTTGACCCCAAAAAGGCAGTGCCGATTGACATTGCCATCGGGAACGAATACGATACGCTGGTCATCACTGGTCCGAATACGGGCGGCAAGACCGTTTCGCTTAAGACGCTCGGTCTGCTGTGCTTGATGGCAGCGTCCGGTCTGCATATTCCGGCGAGCGAACTGTCCGAGGTTTGTGTGTTTGAGAATGTCTATGCCGATATCGGAGATGAGCAGTCTATCGAGCAGAGCCTTTCTACGTTTTCTTCTCACATGAAAACCATTGTGGGCATGATGGAGAAGTGTGCCGAGGGCGACCTCGTGCTGTTTGACGAACTGGGCGCGGGTACCGACCCGGTCGAGGGCGCGGCGCTTGCGGTGTCGGTCATCAGCTACGCGCGGCAGATGGGCGCGTTTGTGGCGGCGACCACCCACTATTCCGAACTGAAAACCTTTGCGCTGACGACCGAGGGCGTTGAAAACGCTTCGTGTGAGTTCGACGTGGGCACACTGCGCCCGACTTATCATTTGTTGACCGGTATCCCGGGCAAGTCCAATGCGTTTGCGATTGCGGCGCGGCTCGGCTTGCAGCCGGCAATTTTGGAGCGCGCGAGGGAGCAGGTTTCGACCGAGGACGCGCGGTTTGAAGATGTGCTGGCGCAGCTCGAAAAAGAGCGGAAAATGCTCGAGAAATACAAGGCAGAAGCCGAGCGTCTGCGTTCTGCGGCGCAGAGCGAGCGCGATAAGGCAGAAAACCTGCGCGGCAAAAGCGAGGACGAAGCCGACCGCATTCTGGATGCGGCGCGGCAGAAAGCAGATCGTATCCTCAAGGATGCCCGCATGACCGCCGAAACCGTGTTCACCGAACTGGATGAACTGAAAAAGAAGAAAAATTCCACCGCAGCAGAGCAGAACCTTGCGGCGGCGAAGGCTGCGCTGCGCGGAGTCATCACCCAGACCGAAACCGAACTGCGTCAGAAGAAGCAAAAACGCACGGTTGCGCCCGCCGAGCAGAAGCCCATTCGCCGCGGCGACGAGGTGCAGCTGCTCAACGTGTCCAATATTGCAGCGACTGTGCTGACCGACCCGGATCGGGATGGCAATATCCAGGTGCAGGCGGGCATCATGAAGATGACCGTCAAGGTGAGCGAGGTGCGCCTGATGCGTGCACCGGAAAAGCAAAAGCCTAAAAACACCTTCCGCGCAGGCAGCGGCGGTGTGCGCGAGCTGCGGCTCAAGGCTGCGCCGAGTGAGATCGATGTGCGCGGCATGTGTGCCGAGGAGGCGATTTTGGAGGTCGACCAGTTCATCTCCGGTGCGCTGATGAGCGGTCTGCCTGCGGTGCGTATCATCCACGGCAAGGGTACCGGTGTGCTGCGCGCAGCGATTCAGCAGCATTTGAAGCCGAATAAACGCATTAAAACCGTGCGTAGCGGCGTGTACGGCGAGGGCGAGAATGGCGTGACGGTTGTAGAATTTAAATAATTTGCAGACTTGAAAAATTGTTATTATGCAACTTTTCTCAAGGTTAGTTGGCGAAATGATACAATTAAAAGTGCTTTTTCTCGGAATTTTCTACAAAAGCAAAGCGTCAAAAGAGAAAATGGGTGTTGACGAAAAGATAAAAAAACGGTATGCTATTTGTAGACTTTAATTGAAAGAAAACAGTTTAAATTTTCGGCTAGAACGAATCTGAAAAGAATAGGGAGCGATGAGGAAATGTATTCGAAAGAAGTACAGGTGACCAACCAGGTAGGTCTCTATGCAAGACCGGCAACGTTTTTTATCCAGAAGGCCAACGAGTTTAAGAGCACGATCCTCGTTGAGAAGGAAGAGCGCCGCGTAAATGCGAAGAGCCTGCTTGGCATCCTTTCCCTCGGTATCACCAAGGGGACTACGATCAACCTGATCGCGGACGGCCCGGACGAAGAAGAGGCAGTAAACGCTCTGGTTGAGCTGATTACCTCCAATTTCACCGACTGATTTGGCTTGAGATTCCAAAAAGCACCGCAGGAGCGGTGCTTTTTCTCTTCGTGAGGATTTTGGACGGAAGGAGACCGCGATGAACGAACGGATTGACGAACTGAGGGAGAAAGCGCGGAGCCTGCCGCTGAAGCCCGGGGTTTATCTGCACAAGGACAAGACTGGGCAGGTAATTTACGTCGGCAAGGCAAAGGCGCTCAAAAACCGTGTGAGCCAGTATTTCCAGAGCGATTCGCGGCACAGTCCAAAGACGCGGAAGATGGTGTCACATGTCTGGGACTTTGACATTATCATCACCGAGTCTGAGTACGAGGCGCTTGTGCTCGAAAACTCGATGATCAAAAAGTACAAGCCCAAGTATAATATCCTGCTCAAGGACGACAAAGGCTATCCTTACATCAAGGTCACGACCTCCAAGCCGTTTCCGGAGTTTTCGATTGTGTCCAAGCCGCAGGCGGACGCCGACCGCTATTTCGGTCCGTATCTGAGCCGCCAGCTTGCATACCGCGTGATTGAAACCATTTCGGAGACGCTGAAGCTCAAGACCTGCCGCAGGGTATTCCCGCGCGACATCGGCAAGGAGCGTCCCTGCCTTAATCAGCATCTCGGGCGGTGTCTTGCGCCGTGTGCGGGCGGGATTTCGGCGGAGGAATATGCCGCGCTCGTGCGGGAAGGTGTTGCGCTTTTGGAGGGCAACTCCAAAAAGCTGCTGCATCAGTTGGAAGAAAGCATGATGGAGGCATCCGAGGAGCTGCAATTTGAACGCGCCGCGCTGCTGCGCGACCGTATTAAGGCAATTCGGGCGCTCGGTGAAAAGCAAAAGGTTGTGGCGGGGACCTTTGCGGATCTGGACGCGATTGCATTTGTGCCGGGACAGACCCGCGGGTGTGTCGTGGTGCTCCATTATCTTGGCGGTGCGTTGCAGGATAAGGAGTACACAATGATCGACGGGACATCCAGTGAGGACGCGGGAGAGGTGCTCGGCGCGTTCATCAAGCAATATTATTCGCTGCGGCAGGCGGTGCCCAAAACCGTACTGCTCAGCAGCACGATTGAGGATATGGACGCGGTCGCAGACTTCCTTTCTTCCATTGCCGAACGCAAAATCGATCTTGCAGCGCCGCAGCGCGGCAAGCGGCATGACCTGACTCGCCTTGCAGAAAAAAATGCCGAGGAGGAAATCGCACGCGCTGAAACCAATCGGGAACGGCGGTATAAATCGCTCGAACTGCTGCAAAGCATGACCGGACTGGACGAGCTGCCCGTGCTGCTCGAAAGCTATGATATTTCAAACTTTGCGGGCGCGGATACGGTCGGCTCCATGGTGGTGTTCGAGCATGCGCAGCCCAAACGCAGCAGATACCGCCGGTTTAAAATTGCCTGCGCTGCAAGCGGGCAGGATGACTATGCGTCCATGGCAGAGATGCTGACGCGCCGATTACAGCACTGGAAAGACGGAGATCCGAAATTTTGCCCGCTTCCGTCTGTATTCCTGATTGACGGCGGCCTTGGTCATGTGCGCACCGCACAGAGTGTGCTGGAGAAGTTCGGAGTGACGACGCCGTGCTTCGGCATGGTCAAGGACGATCATCACCGCACGCGCGGTCTGGTCGCCCCGGACGGGCGGGAATTCGGGATTTCGACCGTGCCCGCCGTGTTTGCGCTCATCGGGCGCATTCAGGAAGAAACCCACCGGTTTGCGATCACCTACAACCGCACACTGGGCGCAAAGCGCATGCGCGGGTCTACGCTTGATAAGATCGCGGGCGTGGGTGACAAGCGCAGAAATGAGCTTCTGAAGCACTTTGGCACCATTGATGCAATCAAACATGCATCGCTGAATGAATTGCAGCGCATTGTGCCCGCAAATACGGCGCGGGCGGTTTATGACTTTTTTCATGCAGAAGAACAAAAGGGAGAGAATGTATGCGAGTAATATCCGGCAGCGCACGGGGCTGCAAACTCCAGCCGGTACCCGGCATGGACACCCGGCCGACCACCGACCGTGTGAAGGAGTCGGTGTTCAATATCATTCAAAATAAAATCCGCGGGGCGCGCGTGCTTGATTTGTTCGCGGGTACGGGGCAGCTTGGGATTGAGGCGCTCAGCCGCGGCGCGGCGTCGTGCGACTTCGTGGACAGCGGGCGGCAGGCGCTGGACGTCATCCGGAAGAACATCAAAGCTGCACGGGTCGAGGACCGCAGCCGCGTACACAGCGGCGCGGCAGAGGCGTTCCTGTCCCGCTGCGCAGGCAAGCAGTACGATTTAATCTTTTTAGACCCGCCCTATGGCGGAAAAATTCTGAATGATGCGCTTTTTGCCATCAATAGGTTTGACATTTTGTCCCCCTCTGGTATAATATTATGCGAAAGCGCGCTTACGGACGAATTTGACGCGCCTTTTGCTGTCGGACGCGAATACCGCTACGGCGCTACCCGAATCACTGTACTGCGCAAAGACGATTCAGACAGAGAGAACTGAAAATATGAAAATTGCAATTTATCCGGGGTCATTTGATCCGGTCACGCTCGGACATCTGGATATCATCGAGCGTGCGTCTGCACTGTTTGACAAACTGATTGTTGTGGTCATGCATAACGTATCAAAGTACCCCATCTTTACCGCGGAGGAGCGCACGCACCTGCTGCGGCGCGTCACGGCGCACCTGCCCAATGTGGAAATCGACGGATACAGCGGTCTGCTTGCGGACTATGCCGGACAGCGCGGCGCGTGCACCATCGTCAAGGGTCTGCGCGCGATGAGCGACTTTGAAAACGAATTTTCCATGGCGTTGGCAAACCGAAAACTCAATCCGGATGTGGACACCGCGTTTTTGATGACGAGCGCAGAGTATATGTACCTGTCCTCTTCCATGGTCAAGGACATTGCGCTGCACGGCGGGTCAATCGCGGGATTTGTCCCCGAGGAAATCGAACAAGAGATCTTACATCGAGTACGAAAGGATGGATAAAATATGGCAACGGTAGAAGAACTAGTTAATAGCTTGTACGAAATGGTGCAGGATGCAGGCGCGGTCCCCTTTACGGATAAATGCATGCTCGAGCGCGACCATGTGCTCGATATGCTGGACGAACTGCGTGTATCCCTGCCCTCTGACATCAAAATGGCGCAGGACATCGTGGAGAAGCGCAACGAACTGATTGCGGCGGGCAAGCGTGAAGCGGACGCGCTTAGAAAGCAGGCAGAAGAAGCTGCGCGTACCATGGTCAACGAAACCGAAATCGTGAAGGCTGCACGGATGAAGGCGAAGGAAATTATGGTGAACGCAGAGACGCAGTCGCGCGAATTACAGAAGGCGGCAAACATGTACTGTGAGGATACGCTCAAGCGTACCGAGGAGTCTGTGGCACTCGGTCTGGAAGAGGTCAAGAAGGCGCGTGCGCGTTTTCGTGACCTTGCCAGCAAAAACCAGTAATTGTATTTGCTGATATTTGTTGAAACTGCATAATCAAAAAGACGGAGACTGCACGCCGCAGGCTCCGTCTTTTTTTCGCCGCAGGCACGAACATCAGTTCGGGAGTGGAAATGGTGCGGTATTCTGCAAAAAGAACGGGGAAAAACGCCTGTTGGATTTGGAAAAAGTTCTGGCGCAGGGTTGCAAAACGGTGACAAACAGGGTATAATAAATGCAAGGTGGTGGAAGGTGGTGCGAAGTGTAGCACCCTGCCGCAACAGGAGAGCGGGGTGACGCGCATGAAGGGCGAATTCAGGCATTCGATCGATGCAAAGGGTCGGCTGTTTATTCCGGCGAGACTGCGCGACGAACTGGGGGAACACTTCACGGTCACACGGGGGCTGGACAAATGCCTCGCCATCTACCCGGAAACCGAGTGGAATGTGCTTGAGGAGCGCATCCGCAGCCTGCCGATGAGTAAGGCACGCGATTTGCAGCGGTTTTTCTTTTCTTCGGCGTTCGATGCCGAGCTGGATAGTCAGGGGCGGATTTTGCTGCCCGCCGGTCTGCGAACCTATGCTGGGCTTACCAAAGAAGCTGTTATCACCGGCGTTTCGAACCATGCTGAAATCTGGGATGCTGCCCGTTGGGATGCGTATAACGACGCAATTACCGAGGAGCGCATTGTGGAGGCCATGGAAGAACTGGGATTTTAATGCCCAGTTAAAATTTGGAGTATACTGATTTTATGAACCATACAGAATTTCATCATGTCTCCATCCTGCTGCACGAGTGCCTCGATGCGCTCGAAATCAAGCCGGATGGGGTCTATATTGATGCGACGCTCGGCGGCGCCGGTCATTCGTTGCGCATTGCGGAGCGGCTGGGCGAAGGCGGTAGGCTCATCTGCATTGACCGCGATGATGCGGCGCTTGCAAATGCCGAAACAAGGCTTGCGCCGGTGCGCAGCCGCGTGACGCTTGCAAAGAGCGACTTCCGCCGCTTGGATGAGGTGCTTGCGGAGCAGGGGCTGACGGGAGCAGACGGCATCCTGTTTGATCTTGGCGTGTCCTCGCCGCAGCTTGACGAGGCGGAGCGTGGATTTTCCTACATGCAGGATGCGCCGCTCGACATGCGGATGGACCGACAGCAGGCACTGACGGCATACGATGTCGTCAACGGATGGAGCCGCGAGGACATTCGTAGAATTTTGTTTGAATATGGGGAAGAGCGCTACGCGCCTTTGATTGCTGCGGCGATTGAGCGCAGACGCGCCGAAAAACCGATTGAAACCACCGGGGAACTGGTGGACATCATCCGCGGGGCGATGCCTGCTGCCGCGCTGCGCGAAAAGCAGCATCCGGCAAAGCGGTCGTTTCAGGCAATCCGGATTGCAGTCAACGACGAACTGGGCGCAGTGCGGGAAGCAATGACCAAGGCGATTGATGTGCTCAATCCGGGTGGACGGCTCGCAGTGATTACCTTCCACTCGCTGGAGGACCGCATCGTCAAGGAGGCGTTTAAGACCGCTGCGCAGGGCTGCACCTGCCCGCGGGATTTTCCGGTGTGCGTATGCGGCAAAAAGCCGCGCGTGAAGATCATCAGCCGCAAGCCAATTTTGCCGGGTGCGGGGGAAGTGCAGGAAAATGCACGCGCACGTTCGGCAAAGCTGCGCGTATGTGAAAAGCTTTGAGCGAAGGGATATTACACGAGTAAGGGAAAGGGGAGAAAAGCATGACACAGATGGACGAGCAGCAGACAGCGCTGCAAGACCAGCAGCTGCCGAATATGGAAATGCCGATGGCTGTCCGTGTGCGCCGCGTGCGCAAACGTGTGCGTCATGCGGTCACCCCCATTCGGGTGCTGTTTACATTGACCGTGGTTTCGCTGTGTATGGTGCTGCTCTATAACCAGATGCATCTAACTCGGCTGACCAAGGAGATTGGCGAAAAGCAGACCGAACTGGACGAATTGCAGAGCGAGTATGTTTCGCTCAAGACCCAGCAGGAACAGGCGCTCAGCATCAGCTATGTGGAAGAATATGCACAGGATACGCTTGGGATGGTCAAACTCGACCCGTCCCAGATCAAATACATTGAGCTGACGAACCCGGAGGTCACCGAGGTTTCAAACGCGGGGGCGACATTGGGGGATGCGGTCGCGAACCTGATGCGCAGCTTTACGGCTGTGCTGGAATATCTGCGGTAATGCGCAGAATAAGATAGGTACTACGGGAGTGAGAGGTTTGAAATGCTTCTGACTCCCCTTTGTTGTTTTTGGACGCCGAAAGGACGGAAACTGACCGGACGGCGCGTTATTCTGGAGGAACATCATCATGCGGATACCCAAACCGAAAAGACGCGGCAAAAAGCCAAACAGCCAGATGCGCTGCCGCATTGCAGTGCTGATTATTTTCCTAGCCTGTCTGGGATTTGCAGCGGTCGGACTGCGTCTGTTTTGGATGCAGGTTGTGCGGTACGATTTTTATCAGGAAAAGGCGCTCAGCTTGCAGACGAAAGACGATGTGATTGAGCCGAAGCGCGGCACAATTTATGACCGCAACATGAAAGTGCTTGCGGAGTCGGCGGCAACCGAAACCGTCAATATCAACCCGAGCGGTTTGAAGGAATGGGTTGCAACCCAGAATAAAAAGATTGAGAACGCGAACGAGAAAAACGAAACACAGACGCCGCTCCTGTTGCTGGAAAGCGTGCAGGAGGAGGTCGCTGAGATCTTGAGCAGCAATCTGGATCTGGTCTACGAGACCGTGCTGGAAAAGGTGCAGCGCGTCGATAAAATGTCGATCAAGATTCAGGGCGGTGTGGAAAAGGACATTGTCAACAAGATCAACGAGGACATGAAAGCGGCGAAGATTGACACCGGCTCGGGCAACTCGATTTATACTGAGCCGGATACCAAGCGCTATTACCCGTACAGCTCGTTCGCATCACAGGCGATCGGTTTTCTCAATAACAGCGGCGCGGTAGGCGGTCTTGAACTGCAATATGACGAGGTGCTTTCGGGCACAAGCGGCCGCGTGGTACGCGCGGCAAACGCACGCAATTCGGATATGCCGTTTGAATATGAGCAGTATATCCCTGCCGAGGACGGCGCTTCGGTCGTTACCACGCTCGACGAGACGATTCAGCACTATCTGGAAAAACATCTGGAAACCGGCCTGACCGACAACCCGGCAGCGCGCGGAGGACTGTCCGGCATTGTCATGGACGTTAAGACCGGCGAGATTCTCGGGATGGCGAACATGCCCGATTTCGACGTTAATGAATACGATACGATTGAGAAGGACAGCCTGTACTATAATGAGTTGGTAACCGAGGTCGAGCAGTATTTCACCGAAAACGGCATCAACGGCACGGTCGGGGAAGGTTTCTATACCGATGATCTTTGGGCGGAACTGCCTGAGGGACTGACGCAGGATCAGAAAAAGGATTTGAGCGCATTACGCGCCGATAAACTCCAGAAAATGTGGCGAAACCACATCGTTTCGGATACCTATGAGCCGGGTTCTACCTTTAAGCTGATGACGGTTGCTTCGGGCGTAGAGACCGGCACGGTCAGCCCGGAGAGCACCTTTGTCTGCGGCGGCTCGATGATGGTCAAAGGCTGGGATAAGCCCATCCGCTGCCACAAGACCGGCGGCCACGGTGCACAGACGCTCGAGCAGGCGCTTATGAATTCGTGCAATGTCGCGATGATGCAGATTTCGATGAAAATGGGTGCGTCCAACTTCTATGACTACTTTGAAGCGTTCGGCATGACCCAAAAGACCGGCATCGACCTGCCCGGTGAGGCAAACAATAAAACGCTCTTTTACGATAAAGAGGCATTGACCAAGACCCCGTCCAACCTTGCGGTTGAGTCGTTTGGTCAGCGTTTTCAGGTGACGCCGATTCAGATGATTACCATGGTTTCTGCAATCGTGGATGACGGCAATCTCAAGACCCCGCATATGGTGCGGCAGATTCTCAATTCTGACGGCTCGGTGCGCGAAACCATCGCGCCGGAAATCAAGCGTCAGGTGGTTTCGGCGGAAACCTCGGCGTTCATGCGCGAAGCGATGGAAGCCGTCGTTTCCGAGGGCACGGGTAAGAACGCCTATGTCGCGGGGTACCGTGTGGGCGGCAAGACCGCAACCTCGGAAATTTTGAAACGGAAAACCGATGAGGAAGACCGTTATACCGCGTCATTTATCGGTGTCGCGCCCATGGACGATCCACAGATTGCCGTACTCGTTGCGATTCACGATTTGCCGGAGAGCGCACCGCATGGCGGCGGCGCGATGGCGGCGCCCATCGTCGGACGAATTTTGAATGACGTGCTGCCTTATCTCGGCGTGGAACAGAGCTATGACGATTCCGAAAGCGACCGCCGGGAATATGAGGTGCCGAGCTTGATCGGAATAACGAAGGAAGAGGCCGAAAAAACCATCAAAAACACAGGATTGACCTGCCGTTTTGTGGGAGACGGCGATAAAGTGACCGATCAGGTGCCGACCGGCGGCGTCAAGATTCCGTCGGAGAGCAAGGTCATTTTGTACCTCGGCGGAGAGAAATCGTCTGAAATGATTACGGTGCCCAATGTGCTCGGGGAACATCCGTCCACGGCAAAGGATCGGCTGGAAAATCACAATCTGTATATGCGCCGCACGGGCATCAAAACCAGCCAGACCAACGGCGGCACGATTGCGGTGCAGCAAAACCCTGCCGCCGGAACTGAGGTTCCTATTGGTACAGTGATTACAGTTTCGTTTGAGAACAGCACCGGTGTCAGCGACCGCTGATTTGGAAGAGCAAAGGAGAGTATCATGAAATTATCGGAATTACTGCACGGCATTGCCGTCACGAAAAATACAGTCTCAGGTGACCCGGAAATCGGTGAGGTGCGCTACGATTCGCGTGCTGTCCGCCCGGGCGACCTGTTCGTCGCCATTCGCGGCTATGAGACTGACGGACACAAATACATCGCTTCCGCGCTCGAAAAGGGCGCGGCGGCTGTGGTCTGCGAGGAGGCGGATGCAGGCGTTCCGGCGGTGGTGACCGAAAATTCCCGCCGCGCGCTTGCTGTGATTGGCGCAAACCGCTTCGGCCATCCGGCAGAAAAAATGCAGATGATCGGCATTACAGGCACGAACGGCAAGACCACGACCACCTATCTCATCAAGCATCTGCTGGAGGCGCAGGGGGCAAAGGTGGGGCTCATCGGCACCAACCAAAACCTCATCGGCGACGAAATTGTGGAAACCGACCGCACCACGCCCGAGTCCTACGAGCTGCACGCGCTGTTCCATCGCATGGTGGAAGCCGGCTGCACCCACTGCGTCATGGAGGTTTCATCGCATTCTCTGGTGCTCGACCGCGTGTACGGCATCCGGTTTGCAGTGGGCGCGTTCACCAACCTGACGCAGGATCATCTGGACTTCCACCACACGATGGAGGAGTACCGGCAGGCGAAGGCAAAGCTGTTCGCGATCTGCGATAAGGGCGTCATCAACATGGACGATCCAGCGGGCGAAAAGATGCTGCTGGACGCCAAATGTCCGGTCGAAACCTTTTCTGCTGTGTGCGACACCGCGACCCTGACCGCAAAGGACATCCGCCTGCACGCGGACAGTGTGGACTTTGTCGCCTCGGCGGAGGAGGGCATTGCCCGCGTGCATCTGGGCATCCCGGGGCAGTTTTCGGTGGCAAACGCGCTCGCGGCGCTCGGCGTCTGCCGCGCGCTCGGCATGCCGCTTGCCGATGCAGCGCATGCAATGGCGACCGCGCACGGCGTCAAGGGACGTGTTGAGGTCGTGCCGACCGAAACCGACTATACCGTGCTGATCGACTATGCGCACTCGCCGGACGGCGTGGAAAATGTGCTGCGCGCCGTGCGCGGATTTACCAAGGGGCGCGTGATTGCGCTGTTTGGCTGCGGCGGCGACCGCGATAAGACCAAACGCCCCAAAATGGGCGCGATTGCAGCGCGGCTTGCGGATTTCTGCATTGTAACCAGCGATAATCCGCGCACCGAGCAGCCCGAAGCAATTATTGAGGATATCCTTGCGGGCATGCAGGACAGCAAAACTCCCAAGGAAGTCATCGTGAGCCGTCCGGACGCCATCCGCTTTGCACTTTCCATGGCGCAAAAGGACGATACCATTGTCCTCATGGGCAAGGGGCACGAAACCTATCAGGAAATCAACCATGTCAAGCATCATCTGGATGAGCGCGAGGTGGTTGCCGCGTATTTCGGCAAATAAGTCTGGATTTTTAGAGTGATTGTGCTATAATGCATTACGCAGATTAAGATTGAAATGCGCCTTCGGCAGTTTGCGCGGAGACGCAGAAAGCACAGGGCGGAGGATAAAGAAAATGGAACACTTTCTGCTGTCGCAGGCTGCCGCATGGACGCATGGCGAAGCATGCGGCGAGGCTGAGATTACAAACGTCGTAAAGGATACGGGCGAAGTGACGCCGGGGTCGCTGTTTGTTGCCATCAAAGGGGAACGGTTCGACGGGCATGATTTTATCCCGAAGGCGATTGAGGCAGGCGCCGCTGCGGTCATGACTGCGCGCAGGGAGGAGAAATACCCGGTTCCTGCGCTCTATGTAGAGGACACCAGACAGGCGATGCTCGACCTTGCGGGCGGCTACCGCGACCAGTTTGATTGTCCGGTGGTGGCGATTACCGGTTCGGTCGGCAAGACAACCACCCGCGGCATGACCGCCGCCGTACTCAGCCGGATGTACGATACGCACGCGACCCGCGGCAACCTCAACAATCAGCTCGGCATGCCGCTGACTGCTTTAGCACTGGAATCCCGTCATGAGGCAGCCGTCTTTGAGATGGGGATGTCGAATTTCGGCGAGATCGCGTCCATGGTGGACTGCGGCAAGCCGAATATCGCAGTGATTACGACGATCGGCACCTCGCACATCGAGTTTCTCGGCTCGCGAGAGGGCATCTGCCGCGCAAAAATGGAGATCCTGGATGGGCTTGCGGCACGCGGCGGCGTGGCGGTGCTGAATGGTGATGAGCCGCTCCTGTGGGAAAAGCGCGACCGCATCTACGGCCGCAAAGTCTGGTTCGGCATGGAGAATCCGGAATGCGACGTGCGCGCGCAGGATATTGAGAGCACAGCGGACGGTGTTTCGTTCACCCTTTGCCTGCCTGAGACGGCATTTCCGGTGCAGCTGCATCTGCCGGGCGTACATAATGTCGGCAACGCGCTTGCCGCCGCCGCAGTCGGCTGGCTGCTTGGCGTGGATGCGGATGACATCAGTGCGGCGCTTGCAGAATACCAGCCGGACGGCCGCCGGCAGCAGCTTTACGAGAAAAACGGCTTCACCATCTATGAGGACTGCTACAATGCCAGTCCGGATTCCATGCAGGCGGCACTCCGCGTGCTGGGTGCGCAGCATGGACGCCGCTTTGCGGTGCTCGGCTCTATGCTCGAACTGGGAGAGCACGCGGCGGAGGGGCACCAGCAGGCAGGTTTTGCAGCGGCAAAGAATGCCGATGCGCTCTATTTGTTCGGCGGAAATGCTGCGGATCTGGCTGCGGGTGCACGCGAGGGCGGCATGGCAGAGGAACAAATCCGGATGTTCGACACGCATGAAGCTATGGCGGACGCGCTGAAAGCCGCTGCGCAGCCGGGGGATGCGCTGCTCTTTAAGGGCAGCCGCGGCATGCGCATGGAGAATGTATTAAAGTTATTCCTGGGGGAGGAAGTTTGATGAAAACCATTTTACTGGCTGCGGCGATTGCATTCGCGGTGACCGCAGCCATCGGCATGCCGGTCATTCACTGGCTGCGCAAGATGAAATTCGGTCAGAAGATCTTGGAAATCGGTCCTAAGTGGCATATGAACAAGCAGAACATCCCGACCATGGGCGGCTTTATGTTCATGATCGGCATTGTCGTGAGCATGCTCATTGTGGGCGCGTACCTGTTCTTTGAGCAGAGCAGAATGTCGGGCGATGTCACCGCGCAAGGTGGTATGACTCACTTTGGTATGATGCCGGGTCGTGCGTCTGTGTATTTTTCGGTGCTGTTTATTGCCCTCGCCTATGGCTTGGTCGGCATGATTGACGACTGGGCGAAGATCAAGAAAAAGCAGAATGCTGGTCTGACCCCGATGCAGAAGCTGCTGCTGCAAATTGTCGTTGCAGCGGTGTTCCTGTCGCTGCTGCGGCTGACGGGCGGGCTCAGCTCCGGATTGTGGATTCCCGGACTGAACATCACGCTTGAGCTGCCTTGGGTAGTGTACCTCGTGTTTGCGGTTGTTGTAGTGGTCGGCTGCGACAATGCCGTGAACCTCACCGATGGCATCGACGGGCTTGCGGCGAGTGTGACCGTGCCGGTCGCAATCTTTTTTGCAGCGGTCGGATATTGCCAGCAGAATCCGGGCGTCATGGCGTTTGCGGGCGCGCTCACCGGTGCGCTGCTCGGTTTCCTGATTTTCAACTTTAACCCTGCCAAGGTCTTTATGGGCGATACCGGTTCGCTCTTTCTTGGCGGCGCTGTGGCAGGTCTGGCATTTGCGTGCGATATGCCGCTGATGCTGCTGCCGGTCGGTCTGATTTATATCTGCGAGACGCTGTCGGTCATTTTGCAGGTATCCTATTTTAAAGCAACGCATGGAAAGCGCCTGTTTAAGATGGCGCCGATCCATCATCATTTTGAAATGTGCGGCTGGGGCGAGCGCAAAATCGTCGGCGTCTTTACCGCCATCACCATCGTTATGTGCATCCTTGCGTGGATGCTGTTCCGCGCTTCGCTGTAAGCGGGAGGGATGCGCGCAGGATTGGAAGGAGTCTCTATGCCACCGAAAACGGTACAACTTTATGAACGGGAACAACGTCCTCCTGCGCCGCCGCGCGCGGAGGCCAAAGGTCTTGGAAAACTGGATCTGCCGCTGCTCGTTGTAACGCTGCTGCTGCTCATCGTCGGGCTGATTGCCCTGTTTTCTGCAAGCTATCCGGCAGCGTTGTATAAATTCGGAGATCCGCTGAAGTTTATCCGGAATCAAGGCGTGTTTGCAGTGATTGGCGTTGCAGCCATGCTGTTCGTATCGGTATTTGACTATCACATCTATACGCGCTTCCAGAAGCCGCTGTTTGTAGCTGGCATGGTGCTTCTGATTCTGGTGCTGATTCCGGGCGTCGGTATCAACCACAACAACGCGACACGATGGATCCATCTTCCAATTTTGGGCGAGTTTCAGCCGTCCGAACTGATGAAAACGGCGGTGATCCTGTCGTTTTCCTATTACGCGGCGCGGGCAGGGGAAAAGGTCCGCACAATGCGCGGACTGCTGCCCTTTGGCGCGGCGATTGCGGTGGTTGCTGTTCTGCTGTATCTGGAGCCGCATTTGTCTGCGACGGTAATTATCATCGGCGTGGCGCTGTGCATCCTGTTTGTGGCGGGGATTAAGGTCTGGTATTTCTTCCCGGCGCTTGGCGTGGGAGCTGTCGCGTTTGCTTTGGCGTACCAGACCGACCGCTTCGCCCACGTGCGCAACCGTATTGCGGTATGGCTCGACCCGTTCATCGATTTCCGGGACCTCGGATGGCAGGCGGGAAACAGCTTTATTGCAATCGGTTCGGGCGGCATCTGGGGCGTCGGGCTCGGACAGGGACGGCAGAAACATCTGTATCTGCCCGAACCGCAGAACGATTTCGTTTTTTCATCGTGGTGTGAGGAAACCGGCATCATCGGCGCGCTGCTTGTGATGGTTCTGTTCGGATACCTGATTTACCGCGGACTGCATGTTGCACGCAATTCCAAGGATAAGTTCGGCTGCCTGATTGCGGTTGGCATC
Source organism: Clostridiaceae bacterium (assembly GCA_018383195.1). Lineage (GTDB taxonomy): Bacteria > Bacillota > Clostridia > Oscillospirales > Butyricicoccaceae > Butyricicoccus_B. Next base: position 25,259 of record JAGZOP010000015.1, read on the forward strand.
ACTTGCAAGCTGGCAATCCAGACGCTCATCAACCTGTTCGTCGTCACCGGTCTGTTTCCGGTTACGGGCGCAAGCCTGCCGTTTTTCAGCTATGGCGGCACCGCTCTGCTCATCCAGCTCGGCGAAATGGGGATTTTACTGAATATTTCGCGCAGCGCAAAGAAGAAGGAATAGAGGGGGATACTACCATGAAGCTTTACATTACAGGCGGCGGCACGGGGGGGCATGTCACGCCCGGGCTTGCCATTGCCCGGTATTTTCAGCAGAAGCGGCCGGATACCGAGGTGCGTTTTGCAGGCACCAGCAAGGGTATCGAGCACCGGCTTGTGCCGCGTGAGGGATATCCGCTGGATATTATTGAAATTACCGGTCTGCGCCGCTCGTTTCGTCCGGACGCCATTGGGCACAACATCGGCGCGGTATACCAGACCCTGACTGCGCAGAACAAAGCAAAAAAACTGCTCAAAGAGCATAAACCCGATTGCGTCATTGGCTGCGGCGGCTATGTGAGTTTCCCAATCGTGAGCGCGGCGCAGAAACTCGGCATCCCGACCGTCCTGCTTGAGGTCAACGCCCTGCCCGGGGTGACCACAAAAATGCTTGCAAAAAAGGCAAAAAAGGTGCTCGTTTGCTTTGAAGAAGCCCGCGCGCTGCTGGGCGGCGGGGACAATATCGTGATAACCGGCGCACCGGTGCGCACCGAAATTGTATTTGCCGACCGTGCGGCAGCGCGCAAAAAGCTGGGACTTTCCGAAGATGACCGCATGGTGGTATCGTTCTGGGGGTCGATGGGCGCGAAATACATGAACGAGCATATGGCAGATATGATTGCGCTCGAGGCGGCGCAGGGCGTAAAATTCCGGCATGTGCATGCAACCGGCTCGGCGGCGTTTGAAACCGTCAAAAAAATGGTTGCGGATAAAGGGGTGGATCTGAAACAGCATCCCAATATCCGGCTGACCGACTATATTTACGATATGGCAGACCAGATGGCGGCGGCAGACCTTATCATCTGCCGTGCGGGCGCGGCAACCATCGGCGAGCTGTGCGCGCTCGGACGCGCCTCCATTATGGTGCCGTCGCCCTATGTCGCGGAAAACCATCAGGAAAAGAACGCGCGGGCGCTGGAAAGCGCAGGCGCGACCCAGGTGCTGCTTGAGAAGGATGCAAGCGGAAAAACGCTGCTCGATATGACTGCGGCGCTGCTTGCGGACGATGCGAAGCGCGAGGAAATGGCAGTCTGCGCGGCGCGGCTTGCAGCACTCGACGCAGGAGAAAAAATTTATCGGCATATCTTAGAAGCCATTGGGTAATCGCTTGAAAGGACAGGTGGACGCATGAAAAGACAAAACCCGGATGCACAACCGCTGCCGCCGGGCATGGAGCAGACGCCCATGCAGCAGCCTGTCCCGACGGGAACGCAGCCGGTGCGAAAAAAGAAGAGGAGACGCCGGCGCAGACCGGTGCCGCCCCAGCAGCTCAGCCGCTCCGAGCGGCAGCGCCGCAAGGTGCGCCGCAGCCGCCGGCAGCAGATTACGCGGCGCATTGCCTTTGTGCTGCTGACGTTCTGCATGGCGTTTCTGGCGGTCACCGTATTTTTTCGGGTAGACCGGCTCGAAATTACCGGCACGCCGCATTATACAGCCGAAGAACTCTCCAAAACACTCGGCGTAAAAAAAGGGGACAACCTGTTTTCGTTTCGGGTATCGTCCCTGACAAATAAAATCATGAAGGCATATCCTTATCTTGGCAGCGTCGAAATCGAGCGGCAGCTGCCGGACGGGCTCAGGGTCAAGGCAGTGGATGCCGTGCCGGTCATGGCAATCGACCTAGAGGGCGGAGGCTGCTTCCTTGCGGATGCGCAGGGAAAGCTGCTTGAGCAGGCTGCGAGCGCACCGGAAGGGGTCGCGCCGGTCACCGGTGTCATTCTTCCGGAGGGAACGCCGGGACAGATTCTGAAAGACGGGGATGCGGAGCATGTCGGGCGGCTGCTTTCGGTGACATGGGCGCTCGGGGAGCAGAAGATGATGGAGGATGTGGACTTCATCAATGTTTCGGCATCCTATGATGTACGCTTCGGATACCTTGGACGTCTGGATGTGCGTCTCGGCGAGGCGGTCAAACTGAACGAAAAGCTGCGCATGCTTTCGCGTATTGTCGCCGATGAACTGTCGCCATCGGATGTCAATATCATCTATCTGAAAGACCCGACGACGGTATACTGTCCGCCGACCACGCAGGAGCAAATCGAAGAATCTATGCTGCCGCTGGACGATATTGCCCCGCTGGAAGAAGCGCTTCCCGATGCATCCTGAGCGCCGGAGCAAACGGTGAAAAGCGGGCAGGAATCGGGAACTCTGCCCGCAGTTGGTAAAACGTACCGCTTTTTGACGGGACAGCGGGGGCGACGTCTGCACTTTCAACAATTTTTCACGATTGCGGCATTTTTAGTTGCAAAGTGCGGCGAGAAGGGTTAAAATTATAACGATAGGGCGTGATATACCCTTTTGGGCATCGACACCCGAAATCAGCGGTTTTATCCACCCATTTTGACATCTGAGCAATTTCAGTTTTTGATGCGGATAAAGAGAAACAGGACCAAATTAAACGGAGGACGGCAAGAATGAGCTTTCAGTTTGAAGACACTATGGACAATGTAGTAAATATCAAGGTCATCGGTATCGGCGGCGGCGGCAACAACGCAGTCAACCGCATGATTTCCGGCGGGATGCAGGGCGTGGAGTTCATCGCCATCAACACCGACAAGCAGGCACTCAACTACTCTCAGGCAGGCACCAAAATCCAGATCGGCGAAAAGCTGACCAAGGGTCAGGGTGCAGGTTCCAATCCGTCGGTCGGTCAGAAGGCGGCTGAGGAGAGCAAGGACGAAATTCAGGCTGCGCTCGAAGGCGCACACATGGTATTCATCACCGCAGGCATGGGCGGCGGTACCGGCACCGGCGCGGCGCCGGTTGTTGCGGAGATCGCACACAACATGGGCGCGCTGACCATTGGCGTTGTCACCCGTCCGTTTGGCTTTGAGGGCAAGAAGCGTATCGATCAGGCGCTTCAGGGCATCGAGGCAATGCGTGAGAACGTAGACTCCTTGGTCATCATCCCGAACGAGCGCCTCAAGCTGGTTTCCGAGCAGAAGATCACCTTTAAGAATGCATTCGACATTGCAGACGGCGTGCTGCGTCAGGCGGTTTCCAACATCTCTGACCTCATCACCGTACCGGGCTTCATCAACCTCGACTTTGCGGACGTCAGCAGCATCATGAAGGATGCAGGCTTCGCGCACATCGGCACCGGCAAGGCTGCCGGCAAGGAGAAGGCTGCTGAGGCTGCGAAGATGGCAATTTCCAGCCCGCTGCTCGAGACTTCGATTGAGAGCGCACGCGGTGTCATCCTGTCCATCATCGGCTCTGACGATATCGGTCTTGATGAGGTTGAGACTGCGGCAGGCATGGTACAGCAGGCAGCGCATCCGGATGCGCACATCATCTTCGGCGCTTCCATTGACGAGGATCTGGATGACGAAATCCGCGTTGTTGTCATTGCAACCGGTTTCGATAAGATTCCGAATTCGGCAGTCGGTGCAGAGGATACCAAGAGCGGTGCAAGCCCGTATGCAGGTGCGCGTGCAAAGGCTGAGGACGGTGCAAAGCCGGCTTCGGACGATCCGTTTGAAACCATTATGCAGATTTTCAATCACAAGAATATGTGATGATGCCCGACCGTTTTGCGGTCAAACGCTTACATAGAGAACAAAACAGCCCTTTTTCCGAGGGCTGTTTTTGACGCTATCGTTATACGATGTGAAATATTTGAAATTAAAAGGGGGTATCGCCGTCGTGAGTCCGGAACCTGGCAGTCATAAACGAATTCAATACGCACGGCGGTGCCAATCCAGATAAGCCCGCCGTAGAAAGGCGGTAATTATGGTCGAATATTTCAAGACGATCGCAGGGCGTGTCGTTTCGATTAAGGACTTTGAGGACGGATGCTGGGTGAATATCGTGCATCCATCGTCGGAAGAGCTGAATCAGATCTTTACCCAGACCGGCGCGGAGGAGGATTTCATCCGCGCGGCGCTCGACCCGGAGGAAAGTTCCCGTGTCGAGATTGAGGAAGATCAGGTGCTGATGATCGTGGACATCCCAACGGTCGAAAAAGAACGCGAAAACGAAGAGGGTACCCAGATTTTTGGAACCCTCCCGATGGGCATTGTGATTCTGCCCAATGCGGTTGTAACCGTGTGCTTGCAGGATACGGTTGTCCTGCGCTCCATTGCAGAGGGTGCAGTGAAAGACATTCATACCTCAATGAAAACACGGTTTGTCTTTCAGATTTTGCTGCGTGTCGCAGGGCGGTTCCTCAAAAACCTGCGTCTCATCGAGCGCGACTTTACCAAGATTGAGCGCAGACTGTATGACTCTCTGAAAAACGAGGAACTGATTCAGCTCCTCGGTTTGAGTAAATCACTCGTCTACTTCTCGGCATCGTTAAAGGGCAATGAGGTCACCATGGAAAAGGTGCTGCGCGGGCGCGTACTCAAACTGTACGAGGACGACCGCGATATCCTGGAGGATGCGCTGATCGAGATTCGGCAGGCAATCGAGATGTCGAATATTTACTCAAGCATTTTGGCGGGGACGATGGATGCCTATGCGTCCGTTGTATCGAATAACCTTAACATCATCATGAAAGTGCTGACGGTCATCACCATTATTATGACCATCCCCAACATCATCTTCGGTTTCTATGGTATGAACATCGAGGGAAGCGGATTGCCGCTTGCAATGTTCTGGTGGATTCCGGTGGTGTTTGCAGGCATCGGTATGACAGTCGCGTGGCTGTACCTCAAAAAGAATAATCTGAACTGAAAAAACGCCGGCGTGCTGCCGGCGTTTTTTGTTGCTAAAAATAGAATAACTCTTCAAAATTCTTGTCCAATGCAATGCACAGCAGGAGCGCGAGTTTGGCGCTGGGGCAGAACTGCAAATTCTCGATGGAACTGATGGTCTGCCGGCTCACGCCTACCATGGACGCCAGCTCGCCTTGGCTGAGCCGCTTTTCGGCACGCGCAACGCGCAGCCGGTTTTGAAGGATCAGATCATTTTCTTTTTCACTCATAAGAAGATACTCCGAATATAGGTGATGCTGACCCCGGCGAGCGAAATGAGCGAGAAGATTCCGACCGCCAAATTCATCTTGCTTTTCCCATAATGGTACTCAATGAGACAGGTGGAGGCGAGATAAATCCAGTAAAGCATCAGGATTTCGGTTGCTGTGCGATCATATATGATATTGCAAATCATCAGGACCAGAGCAGAGGAAGTAAAGATTGCCCCGGCAATCGCTTTTGCCTTTTGATGAAAGTACTGCGCGCCTTCGTCATGCTTGCTTGCCTGCGCCCGCCGTAAAATATCATGCTTTTCCATGTGGAACCCTCCTTGTTTTGTTGTGACTTTATTATAAAGCACACTTGTCTTATTGTCAAGTATACTTGACAATGTTATTTGTATCCTTGTCATAAAAGAACAATCTGAATTAAAAAAACGCCGGCAGAAGCCGGCGTTTTTTATGCGTCGTTCTCAAAGAAGAAAATTTCCTCCACTGTGCGATCGAACACCTTGGCAATATCCATCGCAAGCTTGAGAGAGGGGTTGTATTGTCCTTTTTCCAGCCGTCCGATGGTTTCGCGCCGCACACCGACAAGTGCCGCCAGAGTTGCCTGATCCATATCCCGCGCGGCGCGCAGTTCCTTGATTCTTGTTTTCAGCATAAGTCTTTACTTCCCAAAACGTTCATACGCAAGGAATAAACCGTCGTGTAACAGGTTGAGCACCGCGAAAAGGAAGATGATTTGGCTGCGTGTGAGTGAAAACACTTCGGTATTCGGTTTCCCGCTGAACAGCACGAAAAACGCAAACAGCATGAAAAGGAGGTTAAAGAGCGCGGAGTTTGCGCGGTAATTGTTCAGTGCTGCGCGTTCGTCGGGTTTTTCCACACGGGTACTGAGCGTGGTATAAAGGATCACAACAATCACCCCGGCGAGCAGCACAGCAATCACAACGCGCAGCGGTGCCGGCAGTGTGCGTACCGGGAAAAAGAGCGCCAGCCCCTGAAAGAATACAACGATTGACCAAGCAATCGCACTGGAAAGTTTGGACTGTGTAAGTGTGAGCATGGGAATGCGGTTCATAAAGATAATCCTTTCTGTGTGATATATTTATCTCTTTGTGATACAAATATATCACGTTAATATTGTCTTGTCAAGAGAAAAAGCTCCTGCAGTCTAAAAACCGCAGGAGCTTACAGATGTATTTCCTGAAATCTCCGTCCCGCCCGCAGGCGAGAGCGAAGTTTTCTTTGCTGACTTTCTTTTTCAAAAGAAAGTTAGTCGTCTTTCGTGATATCGTGACCATGCGCAGCCTTTGCGACAACGCCCGAAAGTGCCAGAAGTGCAATCAGGTTGGGGAATACCATCAGCGCATTGAACAGGTCGGACAGATTCCATACCAGCTTGACCTGCAATGCAGAACCGACGATGATGCATACCACAACAATCGCTGCATAAATCTTGACCGCTTTTTTGCCGAACAGCGCCTTGACATTGCTTTCGCCGAAGAAATACCAACCGATGATGGTCGAGAACGCAAAGAACAGCATGCAGATTGCAACAAAGATATTGCCAAAGCTGCCGAATGCCGAGTTGAATGCCGCCTGCGCCAGATCGGTACCCTCAAGCGCACCGGGTACGCCCGCCTGCAGTTGACCCGAGGTCAGGATAACCAGCGCAGTCAGCGTCAGTACAATGAAAGTATCTACAAACACACCGATCATGGCAATGACGCCCTGATCCTGCGGCTTTTCTACCTTTGCAAGCGCATGTGCGTGCGGGGTGGAACCCATGCCGGCTTCGTTGGAGAACAGGCCGCGTGCAACACCGTAACGCATTGCCTCACGCACCGTGATACCAACAGCGCCGCCGAGGATTGCGCGGGGATCGAATGCCGCTACAAAGATCGATTTGATCGCCGGAATCAGCATTTCATGATTGATGAACAAGATGACCACACAGCCGACCATGTAGAAAATTGCCATCACAGGAACGACTTTTTCGGTGAAGGAAGCGATGCGGCGCACACCGCCAAGGAAAATAAACGCTGCGATCACTGCGCAGATTACACCGACAATGCGGGGATCAACGCCGAATGCCGTTTTGAATGCCGAGCTGATCGAGTTTGCCTGCACCATGTTGCCGGTGAAGCCCAGCGCAAAAATAATCGCCAGAGAGAAAAATCCAGCAAGGAATTTACCGAATTTACCCTGAAAACGCGCCTTGATGTAGTAGATGGGACCGCCGGTTACGTGACCGTCATCCCCGACAGTCTTGTACTTCTGTGCAAGCACCGCCTCGCCGTAGATGGTGGACATGCCGAAGAATGCGGACAGCCACATCCAGAAAATTGCACCCGGACCACCGGAGTACAGCGCAGTCGCACAGCCGGTGATGTTGCCCGTGCCAACCTGCGCGGCGATTGCAGTCGTCAGTGCCTGGAAGGAGCTCATGCCCTCCTTGCCTGCTTTTGCGCCCTTGAGCGAAAAACCACCGAACAGGCGGCGCCAGCCTTCGCCGAACTTGCGCACCTGCACAAAGCGCGTGCGGATGGTGAAGATGATGCCCGTGCCGACCAGAAGATACAGCAGAATGCTGTTCCAGACGACGTCGCTGATGCTACTGATCAGATCAGCCAGTTGATTCATAGTTGATGTTCCTTTCCTCGTTTCCGACAAAGCAAAAGGGTCAAATCATGTGGTATGATTTGACCCTGAACTTTTGTGAGAAAGCAGAAAAAACCGCACAAAGAGCAGATTAGCGCCCCTTTGCACGTTTGGTTCTCTGTCCTTTTGCCTGAGAGATTGGCGCGGCAGCGCCTTACACCTTCGGCACCCAAATTGGGATTCTCCAGAGTCACATCCATTCATAGTCCCTACCCGATTGTCCCGGGCGCCTGAGAGTGTTACTCCTTCGGCAGGCCGAAGCCATTTTCCTACGAACTTCACTTGTCGGTATTCTTTTTTCTGTAATGTACCATATCATATCCCGTGCGCCCTGTCAAGAGATTATGAACAGTTTGTGAATTGTGACGGAAAAGAAAGAAGCAAATAGAAAAAACCGCGGTCTTTCGACCGCGGCAGTGAAGTTTCTTTGCCTTCCTTCTTTTCAAAGAAAGAAGATCAGGTGAGGATATCCACCCAAAGATCGTTATAATATTGGTTGATTTCCTGCGGGAGCGATTGGAATGTTTCGGTGCGGTATCCGGAAATATCGGGGAAGTAGAGCGGATCGTTGCGCGTTTCTTCGTCCAGCTGCTCGTAGACCTTGCGCTGCGGGCTGGAATAACCGACATATTCCCAGTTTGCCATCGAAGCCTCGGTCGAACACAGGAAATTGATGAATTTTTCCGCACCCGCGACATTTTTTGCGTTCTTCGGAATGCACATTGCATCTACAAACAGGTTGGTTCCCTCTTTGGGGACATAAAAAGCGAGATCCTCATTTTCGTCGATCATGGTGACCGCATCGCCGTTGTAGTAAGGCGCTGCAACGATTTCTTCTGCGGGCAGCTTTTCCAGAATCTGATCCATCCAGATGCCTTGGAACACAGGCTTGCCCTGAATGATGAGGTCTGCCGCCTCCCGCAGCTCGGCTTTGTTAGTCGTGTTGAGCGAATAACCGAGATACATCAGCGCAAGACCGAGCGCATCGCGCGAGTTGTTGAACATTGCGGTCTGGTTTTTATACTTGGGGTTCCAGAGCAGATCCCATGAGCCGATATCGGACTCGTCCACATACTTGGTGTTGTATACAATGCCGACCACGCCCCACGTGTAAGGAATCGAATACTTCTGCTCCGGATCAAACGCCAGATGGGTGTATTGCTCGTCGATCAGCGCCATATTCGGAATATGGTCGAAGTTAATCGGCTGAAGCATATCTTCTTCAATGAAACGTGAAACCATGTAATCGGATGGGATAATCACATCATAACTCGTGGTCTGGATGCGTGAATACAGGTTTTCGTTGGAGTCGAAGGTATTATAGACGACATCAATCCCGGTTTCCTTTTCAAACTGCCGGATGAGGTCGGTGTCGATGTATTCGCCCCAGTTGTACACGTTGAGCACATTTGCACCCGATTCGCCGCTGCACCCGGGCAGTAAACCAAAGGTCAGGGCGGCGGTCAGCGTCAATGCAAGGATACGCTTCATGCGGATGCCCCCTTTCGTTTTGCAGCTTCCCGGCGCTTTTCATCGCGCACCTGACGCGCGTTGATGACAATCAGCAGCACAAGGACAAAGAGGAACAGAATGGTCGAAACGGCATTGATTTTGGGCGTCATGCGGTGGCGGGTCATCGAGTAGATGACAACCGACAGCGGCTGGCTGGTTGTGCCCGCGGTGAAGTAGGACACCACAAAGTCATCGACCGACATGGTAAATGCCATAATCGCGCCCGTGACGATGCCGGGCATGATTTCGGGCAGAATCACTTTGCGCAGCGCCTGCCCCGGCGTTGCACCGAGATCGAGCGCCGCCTCATAGGCATTTTTGTCGAGCTGCCGCAGTTTGGGCATGACATTGAGGATGACATAGGGAATGCAGAAGGTCACATGCGCCAGAATGAGCGTCAGATACCCTTTGTCCAGCCCCATTGCTGCAAACAACAGCATGAAGGTCACACCCATGATGGTGTCCGAGGAGGACATCGGGATGTTGTTGACGGTCAGATACGCCGTGCGGGTGCGGCGGCGCATATTGTGGATGCCGATTGCGGCGACCGTTCCAATCAGCGTGGCGAGTGCAGCCGCAACAACTGCGACAAGCAGCGTGACATACAGCGAATGCAAAATGTCCGCGTCCTGAAACAGCTCAGTATACCAGCGGGTGGTAAAGCCGTTCCACAGGCGGCGGGATTTGGAGTCATTGAACGAAAAGATCATGAGCACCACAATGGGGGTGTACAAGAACAGGAAGATGAGCAGCAGGTAAAAATCTTTTAAGAATTTTTTCACAGCAGCAGCCCTCCTTCCTCGGAGGAACCGTCATCAAATTTATTCATGACCCACATGCACAGGAAAATGAGCACCATCATCACAAGCGCAATCGCAGACCCCAGATGCGGGTTGTAAGCGCCGCCCATGAACTGGAGGTCGATGAGATCGCCGACCAGCAGGTTTTTACCGCTGCCGAGCATCTGCGAAATAACGAACGTGGATACAGACGGTACGAATACCATTGTGATTCCCGAAATCACGCCCGGCAGGCTGAGCGGGAAAATAACGCGGCGGAATACCAGATGGGTCGGTGCGCCGAGATCCTGCGCAGCCTCAATCAGCTTGTGATCGAGCTTGATGAGCACTGTATAGATGGGCAGCACCATGAACGGCAGGAAGTTATAGACCATACCGAGCACGATCGCGCCTTGGGTGTTGATGAGGGGGATATAGTCGAGCGCGTAGCCGAAGTTCTGCTGCAAAAAGGAAATCAGACCGATAGAGCGGAAAAACTGGTTGAGAAAACCGTTGTTCTCCAGAATGGACATCCATGCATAGGTGCGCAGCAGGAAATTCATCCACATGGGCAGCATAATCAGCATCATGCACAGGCTTTGACGGCTTGGGGAAAGCCGGCTCATGAGATACGCCATCGGGTAGCCGAGCAGCAGGCACACAATGGTCGAAATCGCGGCGAGCCAGAACGAACGCCCAAAGATGGGCAGATAGCCGGGCAGATAGGTGAAGTTCTCCAGCGTGAAGCCGCCCTCTGTCCCGGTGAATGCATAGACTACAACGAGCAGGATGGGCGCTACAATAAAGACCGCCATCCATACGCCGTAGGGATAGGCAAATGATTTTTTCACTGCGCCGCCTCCGCACTTTTGTGCATGATATGAATATCAAACGGAACAACGGAAAGGCCGACCGTTTTGCCGACCGATTCTGCCTGTGTTGAATGCACCATGAAGGTGAAATGTTGGGTACGAATCATCATTTCATAATGCACACCCTTAAAGACAATGGATTCAACCACACCCTGAAGCTGACTGTCGCCCGGGAAGCCGATTCGCAGGTCCTCGGGACGGATGACTACATCTACCGGGCAGTTTTTGCCGAAACCCTTATCCACGCATTCAAATACGCGGCCGCAGAATTCAGCTTTGTAATCGTCGAGCATGACACCCGGAATAATATTAGATTCTCCGATGAAGTCCGCAACAAAGGCGTTTTCCGGCTCGTTATAGATGTCGGTTGGACTGCCGACCTGCTGAATGATACCATGGTTCATGACAACAACGCGGTCGCTCATGGTGAGCGCTTCTTCCTGGTCATGGGTGACATAGATGAACGTGATGCCTGTGGACTGCTGAATACGTTTCAGCTCAATCTGCATGTCCTTGCGCAGCTTGAGGTCCAAAGCGCCGAGCGGCTCGTCGAGAAGCAGTACGCGCGGCTCATTGACGAGTGCGCGGGCAATGGCAACGCGCTGCTGCTGACCGCCGGATAAGCTGGTGACCGCACGCTTTTCGAAGCCGCGCAGACCGACAAGCTGAAGCATTTCGTCGGTTTTCATGCGGATTGTCTTTTCGTCGGTCTTTTTGATGCGCAGACCGAATGCAATATTTTCTGCAACATTGAGATGCGGAAAGAGCGCATAACGCTGGAAAACAGTGTTGATTTCGCGCTTGTAGGGTGGTACGTCATTGAGACGCTGTCCATCAAAGAGCACGTCGCCCGAGTCTGGGGTTTCAAAGCCGCCGATGATGCGCAGCGTTGTGGTTTTTCCGCAGCCGGATGGACCCAGAAGCGTGACAAATTCGCGGTTTTCAATGGATAGAGAAATCCCCTTCAGAACGGGTTCCCCATCGAAATCCTTTTTGATGTTTTTTAGATCAACCAAATTTTGGTTCACCCCATATTCCCCTCCTTAACAGTACAATTTTACGTCATCTTACATGATAAAAGCATTGCGCATAAAAGTCAATAAAATCTGCGAAAAATCTGCCAAAATCCTTGCAATTCGACGATATGTATGCTGAAAAAGTGGATAATAGAGGGTATGGCTTGCGAAATACATATTTTGGAATATACATGTCCGGCATATATGAATGTAAAATTTTTTTAAAAATCATCAGAAGAACGGGAAAAACAGGCGGAATGTGATATGATAATATTGACAACTGTAAAAATGCAGACCAATGGCTGCATAGCTTTGATGGTATTTGGAGAGGTGTTTTTTATGAAAAAAAAGATGGCTGCATTGCTGCTCGCATTTGGCGTACTGGCAGGCTGCGCGCCGCAGGGACAGCAGGAGCCGATATCTTCGCAGGCAGGTTCCAGCGCAGCGCCTGAGGCACAGTACGAACAGGTTACGTTGTATCTGCCGAATGAAAATGCGGACGGCATGGTGGAAGAAAACGCAAAGATCGAAGTGACCGACTCGGCAGGAAAGGTCGAGGATATGGTACAGGCACTGGTATCCAGCGGCGCCCTGCCCGAGGGAACGGAAACACTGGCGGTGAACTGGAAGGATGACTGCCTTTCCGTTGACTTGAATCAGGCATTTGCCGACGGAATCCAGAATAGCGGAACCGCCGGTGAAACCATGATCCTCGCGTCGCTCGTCAATACCTTGTGGGCATACTATGAGCCGGCGGAACTGGTGCTGACAGTAGACGGGGATCCGCTTGAAACCGGTCACAATATTTACGATCAGCCGTTTACCGCACCGTATACGTTTGAATAAATCGCTGAACCCGCGCTTTTCGGAGTGCGGGTTTTCTGTGCCGGAAAATCCGTGTAAAAAATTTTTGCAGAATGGGGGAACTTTTTGAAAGGCGCTGCGTCTATACAGACAAAGACCAAAAAGGAGAACTATCATGAAAAAGAGAATTGCATTTGCACTTGCGATGATGATGATTTTAACCAGCCTTGCAGCCTGCGGCGGCAAGAAGGACGACGGAGGCGTATCCTCCTCCGGCGCGGGCAGCAGCTCCGCGGGCGCGTCATCGAGCGAAGTAGACGGCACGGTTTCCACGCCAGAAGCTCCGGACGCATCCGTGCAGCCGGAAACTCCTACGGACGAGCAGAACCCGTCCTCTTCTGCTGAGCAGAACGGCGCGGCACAGGAAACGGTCAAGCCGGACTCCAAGCCGCAGCAGCCAGCGAAGCCGCAGCAGCCGTCTAAACCGCAGCAGCCGTCTAAACCGCAGCAAAAGCCTGAAACAAAGCCGGAGCCCAAGCCTGAGGTACCTGAGGCAAAGAACCCGTCAGTGGCAGATGTAGCGGCAGCGGTCGAGGGCGCGTTGTCGGTACAGATGTCGTTTGTCGAACTTACGGCAGACGATCTATCGACAGTATATGGACTGAGTGCTTCTGCGGTGGAAGACTTCCAGTGCAAGATGCCGATGATGAATGTGCAGGCGACCGAGTACTTCGTCGCGAAAGCGGCAGACGGTCAGGTGGAGACGGTCAAGGCGGCAGCGCTCAAGCGACAGGCAGATCTGGATGCAACATGGAAGCAGTATCTGCCCGAGCAGTACGAACTGGTCAAAAACTATAAGTTGGCGGTAAACGGAAACTATGTGCTGTTTGTTGTGGGCGAAAACGCACAGGCGGCAGTGGATGCGTTCAACAACCTGACCAAGTAAAAAACACGGCAATCCGAACATAAACGGCGTGAACAGGGCGGAAAGCCGCCCTGTTTTGCTGCCTTAAAGGAGAAAAAGGATGGTTTTTAGCAGCTTAACATTTTTATTTGCCTATTTGCCGGTGACGTTGGCGCTGTATTATCTGTGCCCGCTGCGCGCACGCAACCTCATGCTGCTCGCAGCGAACCTGATCTTTTACGGCTGGGGGGAACCGGTGTATATCGGCATCATGTTCGCCTCCATCCTGATCGACTACGTGCACGGCGCACTGATTGATAAATACCGCGCAAACGACAAACTCGCGCGCGCGTTTGTAGCATCCTCGGTGGTTTTCAATCTGGGACTGCTGTTTTTCTTCAAATATTGGGACTTTTTTGCGGCGCAGGTGGGTCTGCCGGTGCTCGGGATTCCGCTGCCGCTCGGCATTTCGTTCTACACTTTCCAGACCATGTCGTATTCGATCGACGTATACCGCGGCGAAGCCGAGCGTCAGAACAGCTTGGTGAAGTTCGGCGTATTTGTAACCCTGTTCCCGCAGCTGATTGCAGGTCCGATTGTGCGTTACCGCGAGATCGCCGATCAGCTGACGCACGGTGTGCGTCCCGGGATGTCGGATTTCAGTGCGGGCGCACAGATTTTTACGGTGGGTCTGTGTAAAAAGGTGCTGCTTGCCAATACCATTGGCGGGCTATGGGAGACGCTGCACACCAGCCCCGACCTGACGGTTGTGGGCGCGTGGATGGGAGCAGCGGCGTTCTCGTTCCAGATTTACTTTGACTTTTCAGGATACTCGGATATGGCGTGCGGTCTTGGGCGGATGCTGGGCTTTGCGTTCCCGAAGAACTTCAATTACCCGTATACGGCGCGTTCGGTAACCGATTTCTGGCGGCGCTGGCATATGACGCTCGGAAGCTGGTTCCGTGAATATGTGTATATCCCGCTCGGCGGCAACCGCGTGCCCGCGCTGCGCCAGTACTGCAATATTTTCGCAGTTTGGGCGCTGACCGGCTTGTGGCACGGTGCGGATTGGAATTTTGTCGCTTGGGGATTGTATTTCGCTGTGCTGCTTGTACTGGAAAAGCGCGTGCTTGGCGGCGTGCTTGCCCGCGCTCCGCGCGCGGTGCAGCATGGTTATACCCTGCTTGTGGTTGTGGTTTCGATGGCAATTTTTGCGACTCCGGGCGGTTTTGTGCCGTACCTCAGCAAAATGTTCGGCGGTGCGCCGCTAATGAGCGCCGAGACCGGCTATTATCTGCGTTCGTTCCTGCCGACATTCCTCACGCTTATTTTGGCGGCAACCCCGCTGCCGAAGCGAATTTTTGCGCGGCTGCCGGAAGGGGTACGAAACGCGGCGGGCAGCGTGCTGATGGTGCTCGGCCTTGCGGCTTCGACGGTATTCCTGGTTGCAGGCAGCTATAACCCGTTCCTGTATTTCCGTTTTTAAAACCTGCGATTCTGAAATTTGAGAGGTGAAAATTATGAAAAAACTCCCTGAAAAAGTGAACACGGTGCTTTTTGGCGGCTTTATCGGCGCATTTATGCTAGGCGGCGCTGCTATGCCGGACAAGGTATTTTCCGAGATGGAAAACCGCGCGCTTCAGCAGCAGCCGGTCTTTACGGCAAGCGGTCTGCTTGCAGGGACCTTTGCGGACGAGACAGAGCGCTATCTTGCAGACCAGTTTATTCTGCGCGATGAGTGCGTCGAAGCCAAAACTGTACTGGATGCCATTGCGGGGAAAAAGGAATTCAATGGCGTGTATCTGACCGGAGGACGGCTGATCGAGCGCGTGGATGCGCCCGAAGAAGCGAAGCTTACAACCAATATTGCGGCAGTCAAGCACCTTGCGTCCATAATTGACACGCCCTTGACGCTTGCGCTCGCGCCCACAGCGGCAGATGTGTACAAGGAGACCCTGCCCGCCGGCGCACCGAGCGCAGACCAACAGGCACTGCTCGAGCGCATTGCGCGGGAAACAGGCGTGCCGAACGCCGATCTGGCTTCTGCGCTGCGCAGCCATAAGGACGAGTATATCTTCTACCGTACCGACCACCACTGGACTACGCTGGGCGCGTATTACGGCGCGGAAGCGCTGCTCGAAAGCCTCGGCAAGGACATTGCGCCGCTTTCGTCTTACAAGCCGGAGCGCGTGACCGAGGATTTTAACGGCACGCTGTACTCCTCGTCGGGCGTGCGCACGGTGAAGCTGGATGCAATCGACATTTACGTGCCGCAGGGAGAGGCGGTGCTCGAATCGTGGCGGAATGGTGCGCCGGAGGAAGAACCGCTTTATAACCGCACATGGCTGGACAAGAAAGACAAATATTCCATGTTCCTTGGCGGAAACCAGCCGCTTGCAGTCATTCGCACGGGCAATCCGGGTGGAAAGCTGCTGCTTGTGCGCGACTCTTACGCGGACTGTCTGGCACCGTTCCTGATGGAGCAGTATTCTGAAATTCATCTGTTTGATGCACGCTATTTCAAGCAGCCGCTCAGCAGCTATATCGCGCAGCATGAAATTGATGAAACCGTACTGCTGTTTTCGCTCAAGAACTTCATTACCGATACCAACCTGCAGCTTGTCTGCAAGTAACAGAGAGCCTTCCCGTATTCAGGGAAGGCTCTTGCTTTACAGAAAACGGCTGCTGTGATATCCTGAAAATAAAACATTACAGATACCGGGGAGGAAGAGCAAGATGGGAAAAGAATCTGAGCCGGCACAGATGTCGGAATCGTTCTGTATTGGTGCAGTTCTGGCAGTCGCAGGCGGTTTTTTTGACGCATATACCTATCTGTGCCGGGGCGGGGTATTCGCCAATGCACAGACCGGAAATATGGTTCTGCTCGGCGTAAATTTGGCAAATGGAAAGTGGGGGGATGCGCTGCGGTATGTGTTCCCGATTCTGGCGTTCGCACTGGGGGTTGCAGCGGCAGAATGGGTCAAGCTGCGTTTTAAGGAGCGTAAGGCGAGATTTCACTGGCGGCAGATTGTTGTGCTGCTCGAAATTGTCTGCGTCCTGCTGGTCGGATTTTTGCCGCAGCAGATGAATTTTTTTGCCAATGCGCTGATTTCGTTCCTCTGCGCGCTGCAAGTGGAGTCGTTCCGCAAAGTGCGCGGCAGCGCATTTGCCACGACCATGTGCACCGGGAACCTGCGCTCCGCCACCGAGCAATGGGTGCGCTGGCGTACCGAAAAAGATGAGGCAGCGCGGCGCAAGGCGGTGCGGTATGGCGCGATTATTGCGTATTTCATCGCCGGTGCAGCGGCAGGCGTTGGATGCTCCGGACTGTGGGGGGACCGCGCGGTGCTGGCGTGCTGCGGGTTCCTAGGACTGGCGTTTGCGTTCATGTTCCGGGAAACCGTTTAGAGCAAATTGGCATAGGTCGGCTTTTCCATTTCGGGGAGCAGGCGCAGCATTGCGCGCAATTCGCGGAGTTGGAGCAGCGATTCATTTTGGTCGGTGTTGTCAAGCGCCTGACGTGCGCGCTGATAAAGACGGTCGATTTCATCCAGTTCGTTATGGCGGACCAGTGCGCTGAGCGGCGCACGGCACTGCTGCCAGAGGGCATAGCTGTCCGCCATGGCGCGGTGCGCCTCCGGGAAGCTGCTGGACTGGAGCGCGGAGTATACCGCGTCGGTTTTGCCTTGAAGTGCGGCAGAGGTGCGCACGATATACCGGTTTGAACAAAAACAGCCCACAGAGAGGGCGAGCATCAGCAGTACAGCGGTTACGATTCGTTTCATGTTATCCCTCCTTCCGCTGGATGAACTGGTTGCCGCAGTCGTCAAGCGTCATCAGGAACACATCGGTCATGCAGGGCACATTGGCTTTTTTGAGCCGCTTTTCGAGGTCGGATACTTCGAGGTGCAGCAGCTTCAGGTTACTGGGTACCGGCTTGCCGTCGCTCACGACAATGAGCGGGAGCCCGCTGCCCGGCGGGGTCAGGCTGAGCATTTCAGCAGTCACCGGCTGCTTGGCGGGTTTCAGCACATAGGAAAGCTGGCCGCTCGGTTCAATGACTGCGCATTTGAGGTCACTAGGGGAAGAAATGTTGTTCTGGCGCAGGGTTTCGATGATTTCGTCCGTTGTCAGGCGGAGTTCACGCATTTTCTGTTGGTCAAACTTTCCGCCGCGGATGATGACTGCCGAGCGCCCGTTGAACAGCCGCCGCATCCGCCTGCTTTTCAGGCAAAGGAAGGACACCAGAATCTCGAGTGAGACTAGCGTGAAAATTGGGATCAGCCCTGCAAACAAGGGGACGGTGACGTCCTGCATGGGGATGGAGGCAAGTTCAGATACCAGAATGGTAATAACGAGCTCGGAGGGCTCCAGTTCGCCGATCTGCCGCTTGCCCATCAAACGAAGCGCCAGCACAATGGCGGCGTAGAGAATAAATGTTCGGAAAAATGAGATTACCATATCAAATCGCTCCAACAATCAAGATGATATTGGTTAGAATGACCGGAAAATGGGGAATTATACACCCTTTCATTACGGAATCTGCATAAAGTTAAAGAAATGGTTGACATTTGAACCGAGCGTACTTATAATAAAAGCAATTACAGAATCCAAATGTGATGACCGGGGAAGTAATACCTCCAGACCCATTTCAGAGAGCCGCCGGAATGGTGCAAGACGGTATGGAGGAGCGTGTGAAAGTCGCCCGCGAGCGGCTGCGTCGAAAAGGGAGATCTCCCGCAGTAGGCGCGGACGGCTGACCGCCGTTATACGGTTCCGGCGCCCGCAGGGCGCCCGCAGAGTGGTTGCATCCCGTGCAGCAATAAGAGTGGTACCGCAGAGCGTAAGTCTTTGTCTCTTGAAGAGACAAAGGCTTTTTTTGTTTTCGGTAGGGAAAATCCGGTTCAGACCGGCTTGTCAGAATGAAGTGAGGGTTAGAACGATGAAATTAAATGGATCACAGATTTTGGTTGAGGTCCTGATCGAA
Source organism: Clostridiaceae bacterium (assembly GCA_018383195.1). Lineage (GTDB taxonomy): Bacteria > Bacillota > Clostridia > Oscillospirales > Butyricicoccaceae > Butyricicoccus_B. Next base: position 43,924 of record JAGZOP010000015.1, read on the forward strand.
CAGGGCGTTGACACAATCTTCGGATATCCGGGTGGTGCGGTGCTGAATATTTACGATGCATTGTACCTCAACCGCGACCGCATCCGCCACGTGCTGACCGCGCACGAGCAGGGTGC
>JAGZOP010000080.1 GCA_018383195.1 Clostridiaceae bacterium
GCCAGCACCCGGTAACCGTCCGCCAGGCCATCCGCCTTCAGAGGTGGGGCATTCTCCAGAAGCGTCATGTACTCCATCACCGTCCCCGCCGCCTCCGTGACCTGGGCCAGGGCGGCCTTTGCCCTGCTGGTGTCCACCCAGGTGGGGTCATACCGGACGGCGCCGCTCTCCGTGACCCGGCACAGGATGCAGCCGTTCCACTCCACCGGGAGCAGGCCGTCCTCCTCCACCGGCCTGGGCAGCAGCTCCCGCCGCCGCAGGGCGTAGGACAGTTCCTCGAAATAGGTTTCTTTGGTCATATGCGTTCTCCTCCTTCACTACGGGCAAAATGCCCCTTTTAATCATCCTTTTGAGTCCCACTCTCGGGGACTCCGTCATGCCATCTTTTCCACGAAAAATCTATTCAGCATATCAGACGGAAAAGTGTGTGCCTTTTTTGGCAGTACGAATAAAGTTGGCGCGCTATGTCATCCTTCTCCGGCGCAAATTGAAAATGCCCTTTTTGAACTCCCCGGGCAACAAAAAGCGCCGGCCTGATGGTTGACAAAACCAACAAACCGGCGCTCTCCTTTTTGTATATCATTTTTCAGATTTTAGTGCCCTATTTGAGAGCAAATAGGGCACTAAAAGGGAATACAGAGGGAAAACACGCAAAACTTTGGAAAACAACCTCTATAAGGGTGTTTATTCCTCGAAAATATTATTTTTTGATCTGGTCAATTTTAGGGAAAATAGAAAAGCCACACCCCCTGGTACTCTAAGCTTTCCGCCTAAAATATCCAGATTGGTGTGGCCTTATGCTAAGAGAAAATGATATGAACCCCTGGTTCACGATGTATCCTTATCTAGTGCTGCATAATGCGGGCACCGACCGAGCCTTCTGTTTTTCAATCTGTCTGAATCAGCGGGAGCTCGGTCCACTCGCCGTGTCCCATCAGGTACCTGTCCACTTCCCAGGCGGCTTCGCGGCCCTCCCGAATGGCCCACACCACCAGGGACTGTCCCCGGCGCATGTCCCCGGCGGTGAACACGCCGGGGATGTTGGTGGAATAGCCCCCCTCCGCTGTCTGTACAGTGGAGCAGGGAGTGCGCGTCAGTCCGAAGGCCTCCGGCACATAGTCCTGGGGGCCCAGGAAGCCGACAGCGATAAGCAGCAGTTGGCAGGGCAGCAGTTTCTCCGTTCCTGTCAGAGGCTTGCGGTCCGGCCCCAGCAGGACGGTCTCCACCCCGGTGAGGTGCCCCTCCGCATCCCGAAGCAGGTGTGAGACGGTGGTCTCGTAGATCCTGGGGTCACGACCAAAGATGGCGATGGCCTCCTCTTGACCGTAGTCTGTTTTACACACCCGCGGCCACTCCGGCCAGGGGTTCTTGGCGGTGCGGGCGCCTGTGGCTTTACGCATTATCTCCAACTGGGTAACGCTTTTACAGCCCTGGCGGATACAGGTGCCAACGCAGTCGTTGCCCGTGTCGCCGCCCCCTACGATGACCACATCCTTGCCCTGTGCAGAGGGACAGTAAGTCCCATCCAGCAGGGCACGGGTTGCCCCTGTCAGGAAGTCCACTGCAAACCAGACGTCCACTCCCGCCCGACCTGGTACGTCCAGATCTCGGGGCTGGGCCGCGCCGCAGCAGAGAACCACCGCGTCAAACTGTTCTCTCAGCTCCTCCTGACCCACGTCCCGGCCCGCGTCCACACCGGTACGGAAGGCGATCCCCTCCGCCGCCATCAGATCCAGCCGCCGCTGGACCACCGACTTTTCCAGCTTCATGTTGGGGATGCCGTACATCAGCAGGCCGCCGGGTCGGTCGGCCCGCTCGAACACGGTGACGCTGTGACCTCGGCGGTTAAGCCTTTGAGCGCAGGAGAGCCCGGCGGGGCCGGAGCCCACCACCGCCACGGTCCTACCGGTGCGGGTCTCGGGCGGCCGAGGGGACATGAGTCCCTGCTCCCAGGCCTCCTCGATGATCCCCAGCTCGTTGTCCTTCACCGTCACCGGCTGGCCGTTTAGGCCGCAGGTGCAGGCCGCCTCACACAAGGCGGGGCACACCCGGCCGGTGAACTCTGGGAAGTCGTTGGTTTTCAGTAGCCGCTCCAAAGCGCGGCCAAGCTTTCTGCGGTACACCAGGTCGTTCCACTCGGGCACCAGATTGTGCAGTGGGCAGCCGGAGACCATACCGTTCAACACCGCCCCTGACTGACAGAAGGGCACGCCGCAGGCCATGCACCGGGCCCCCTGCCGTTGCCGCTCCTCCCGGCCCAGCCGGGGATGGAATTCGTTCCAGTACGCCACCCGCTCCAGCGGTGGCTGGCAGGGATTGCCCTGCCGGGCATATTCCAGAAATCCAGTGGGCTTTCCCACGGTCAGTCCCCCTTTCCTCTGGCGTTGACATAGAACGCCTCCGTCTCTGCCTGGACCCGGCCCATACCCTGGGCCTCGTACCAGGCGATGGTACGCAACATCCGGTCGTAGTCGTGGGGCAAAATCTTCTTGAATTTAGGCAACCAGGCTCCGAAATTGGCCAAAATTCGTCCGGCTTTGGGGGAGCCGGTGGCCTCTGCGTGAGCCTGGATCAGGCCTCGCAGCGCTTCCATATCTCCCTCTTCCGTGACCGGGCCCATGGACACCAGTTCCTTGTTCAGCCGCAGGTACAGGTCATGGTCCTCGTCCAGCACATACGCTATCCCACCGCTCATGCCGGCGGCGAAATTGCGGCCCGTGGGGCCCAGGATTACCACCCGGCCCCCGGTCATATACTCGCATCCGTGGTCCCCCACTCCCTCCACCACCGCGTCGGCGCCGGAGTTGCGCACGCAGAACCGCTCCCCGGTCACGCCGTTGAGGAAGGCCTGGCCGGAGGTGGCTCCATAGAGGGCCACGTTGCCCACCAGAATGTTCTCTGCCGGGTCAAAGGGGCTGTCCTTGGGCGGATAAACGATGATCCTCCCTCCGGAGAGGCCCTTGCCCAGGTAGTCGTTGGCGTCCCCCTCCAGCTCCAGGGTGAGGCCGCGGGGCAGGAAGGCGCCGAAGGACTGGCCTCCCCCGCCGGTACACTTTACCACAAAGGTGTCGTCGGGGAGTGCCTCCCCGTGGAGGAGAGTGATATCCGAACCAAGGATAGTCCCCACTGCCCGGTCGGTGGAGGACACCGCCAGTTCCAGCCGCCTATGGTCGCCTTTCTCAAGGGCGACGCCCAGCTTCTGTTCCAGTACCCGCAGATCCACTGTGTCCTCCAGATGGAAGTCATAGGCGTCCGCCGGATCAAAGCGGGTCTTTGGCCAGCCGGCGTAAGCACTGTCCAGAATGGCGGACAAGTCCACCGTGGCCGCCCGCTGGTTGACGGCGGGCTTCCGTACCCGCAGCAGGTCGGTGCGGCCTACCAGCTGGTCCACCGTGCGCACCCCAAGCCGGGCCATATGCTCCCGCAGTTCCCGGGCGACGAAGCGCATGAAGTTGACCACGTACTCCGGCTTGCCTGTGAACCGTTTCCGCAGCTCCGGGTTCTGAGTGGCCACCCCCACGGGGCAGGTGTCCAGGTTACACACCCGCATCATGACGCAGCCAAGAGTGACCAGAGGGGCGGTGGCGAAGCCGAACTCCTCCGCTCCCAGCATACAGGCGATAGCCACGTCCCGGCCGCTCATGAGCTTGCCGTCAGTCTCCAGCACCACATGGGACCGCAGGCCGTTTTGGATCAGGTTCTGGTGGGCCTCCGCCAGACCCAGCTCCCAGGGCAGACCGGCGTTGTGGATGGAGGTACGAGGGGCCGCGCCGGTGCCTCCGTCGTGGCCGGAGATGAGGATCACCTGGGCCCCTGCCTTGGCCACCCCGGCAGCGATGGTACCCACCCCCGCCTCGCTGACCAGCTTCACCGAGATGCGGGCCTGACGGTTGGCGCACTTCAAATCATAGATCAGTTGGGCCAGATCCTCGATGGAGTAGATGTCGTGGTGGGGCGGAGGAGAGATCAGGGTGACGCCGGGGGTGGAGTGGCGGCACCAAGCGATCCATGGGTAGACTTTCCCGGCGGGCAGGTGGCCGCCCTCGCCGGGCTTGGCCCCCTGCCCCATTTTGATCTGGATCTCTCTGGCGCTCACCAGGTAGGCGCTGGTGACCCCGAAGCGGCCGGAGGCCACCTGCTTGATGGCGGAGTACCGCTCCGGATCCCCCAGCCGGTCGTCTTCCTCGCCCCCCTCGCCGGCGTTGGACTTGCCCCCCAGCAGGTTCATGGCTTGGGCCAGGCACTCGTGGGCCTCACGGGAGATGGAGCCGTAGCTCATGGCCCCGGTCTTGAAGCGTTTGACGATAGAATCCTCGCTCTCCACCTCCTCTAAGGGGATGGGCTCGCCCAGATATTTCATCTCCATCAGGCCACGGAGGGTGTGGGGCTTTGTCTCATCGTCCACCAGGGCGGTGTACTGCTTGAAGAGCCCGTAATCCTCCCAGCGGACGGCCTGCTGGAGCAGATGGATGGTCTGTGGATTATAGAGGTGGTCCTCCCCACCGGCTCGGGCCTTGTGCTCCCCCAGGCTCTCCAGTGTCAGGTCAGTCTCCTGTCCCAAGGGGTCGAAGGCGCGGTCGTGGTTCCGCTCCACTGCGGCGGCCATCTCCTCCAGGCCGATGCCCCCCACCCGTGAGACGGTGTTGGTAAAGTACTTGTCGATTACATCCTGCCGTATGCCCACCGCCTCGAAGATCTGGGCAGACTGGTAGGACTGGAGGGTGGAGATGCCCATTTTGGAGGCGATCTTCACCACCCCGTGGAGGACGGCGGCGGTATAGTCGGCCACTGCGGTGTGGAAGTCCTTGTCCAGCAGGCCCTCCTCGATCAGATCCACGATGGTCTCCTCCGCCAAGTAGGGGTTCACTGCCCGGGCGCCATAGCCCAGCAGGGCGGCGAAGTGGTGGACCTCCCGGGGCTCAGCGGATTCCAGGAGGATAGATACGGCGGTGCGCTTCCTGGTGCGAACCAGGTGCTGCTCCATGGCAGACACCGCCAGCAGAGAGGGGATGGCCGCGTGGTTCTCGTCCACCCCCCGGTCGGAAAGGATGACAATGTTGGCCCCCTCCCGGTACGCCCTGTCCACCGCCACCGCCAGCCGGTCCAGTACCAGATCCAGGTGGGTGCCCTTGTAATAGAGCAGGGACACGGTGGCTGCGTGGAAGCCAGGTCGGTTCATGGCCTTGATCTTCATCAGGTCGGTGGAGGTGAGAACGGGGTTGTGGATCTGGAGCACCCGGCAGTTGTCCGGCTGTTCCTGGAGCAGATTCCCGTCATCGGCCGCGTAGACGGTGGTGTCGGTGACGATCTCCTCCCGGATAGCATCCATGGGTGGGTTGGTCACCTGGGCGAAGAGCTGCTTGAAGTAGGAGAAGAGGGGCCGATCCCTGTTGTCCAGCACCGCCAGGGGGATATCCACCCCCATGGCGGCGGTGGGCTCCGCCCCGGTGCGGGCCATGGGCAGGATGGTGTCGTTCACGTCCTCATAGGTGTAGCCGAAGGCCTTCTGAAGGCGGCTAAGTTCCTCCCGGCTGTGCCGCTCCACCCGCTGGTTTGGGATCGGCAGGTCGGCCAGACGGAGCAGATTGGTGTCCAGCCACTCTCCATAGGGCTGCCGGGCGGCGTAGCCCTCCTTCAGTTCCTGGTCGTCAATGATCCGCCCCTGCCTCAGGTCCGCCAGCAGCATCTTGCCCGGCCGCAGCCGGGACTTTTCCACGATATGCTCCGGTGGGATGTCCAGCACCCCCACCTCGGAGGAGAGAATGAGCCGGCTGTCGTCGGTGAGGTAGTACCGGGCAGGGCGCAGGCCGTTGCGGTCCAGCACCGCTCCCACCACGTCCCCGTCGGAGAACAGGATGGCCGCCGGGCCATCCCAGGGCTCCATGAGGGTGGCGTAGTAGTGGTATAGGTCCCGGCGGGAGCGGGAGAGGGTGCGGTCATTCCGCCAGGGCTCAGGGATGCAGGCCATCACCGCCAGGGGAAGGTCCATCCCCGCCATCATCAGGAACTCCAGGGTGTTGTCCAGCATGGCGGAATCAGAGCCGGAGGCGTTCACCACCGGCAGCACCTTGTCCCTATCCGTTGCCAGCAGGGGGGAAAACATGGTCTCCTCCCGGGCCAGCATCCGGTCCATGTTGCCCCGGATGGTGTTGATCTCCCCGTTGTGGGCTATTAGCCGGTTGGGGTGGGCCCGCTCCCAGGAGGGGTTGGTGTTGGTCGAGAACCGGGAGTGGACGATGGCCAAGGCGGAGGTATAGTTTATGCTTTGCAGGTCGGGGTAGAAGGCCCGCAACTGGTGAACCAGGAACATGCCCTTGTAGACCACGGTGCGACTGGACAGGGAGACCACGTAGGTGTCCCCGCTCAGATGCTCGAATACCCGCCGGGCTACATAGAGCTTTCGGTCAAAATCCAAGCCGGGAGCCGTTTCCTCCGGCCTGGCCACAAAAGCCTGGAAGATGCTAGGCATTTTGTCCCTGGCTCGCTGGCCCAGAATCTCCGGGTGCACGGGCACCTCCCGCCAGCCCAGGAAAGCCATGCCTTCCTTCTCGGTCACCAGTTCGAACTGTCTCTGGGCCTGCCGGCGTTTCAAACCATCCCGAGGCAGGAAGAACATGCCCACGCCGTAGTCCCGCCGTCCGGGCAGGGCGATGCTCGCCTCCGCCGCCGCCCTGGCAAAAAACGCGTGGGGGATCTGGGTGAGTATGCCCACCCCGTCGCCGGTCTTACCCTCGGCATCCTTGCCCGCC
>JAGZOP010000081.1 GCA_018383195.1 Clostridiaceae bacterium
CATGCCGTAGTAGAGGGACGGCCCGGCCATCCGCAGCTCCCTGGTCATAAAGGGGATAAAGATTGCCGTGGAGCTGGTAGTCATGCCCCGCTGGATTTCCACCTCGTTATAGCCCAGGGCCAGCGAGGACACGAAGCCCTGCTCCTGCTGCCAGTCCAGCCGCTTCAAAGCACAGTTGTATTTCTGCGCGATACTGCCCACCGTGAACACGTCATTTTCCAGCCGCTGGCGGGTGGGGGCAAGGTTTACCACTGTGAACGTGAGCAGGAACATCCGCTCGTTGCGGGACTGCAGGTCAGCCAGGAGCTCCGCCGCGTCCTTGCTGAATGTAATCAGGTCAGGGGGCAGAATGTCGGGATCGTACCCGGCCCGCACCGCCTTGCGCTGTTCCTCCACCTTCATTTTGCCGATGTCGGAGATTTTGCCCTTGATGGTCTTAATGGCTTTAAGCTGATCCACCGTCTGGATGTGCATGGTAACGGTCATTTCCGCATCCAGCTCCAGTATCTCCGCCAGGAGTTTGTCAGAGAGCTCGGACGCCAAAATCTGCAAGTAGGACGCCGCGCCCCAGTATTGGCCGATGCGGAACGTCCGGGCCTGCCGGAAGTCGAAGCTGTCCGGCGCGATGTAGTCCTTTGTGCCAAGCCCGGTTTTGGGAATGTCCTGCCATGAGAAGCGGAACGGCTCCCGGCTGCCGGGGTGCATCTGACTGTGAAGCAGCGCCAGCCGTTCCTGCCCGTCCATCGGAGCAGAGGGAACGCCCAGCCGTTTCAGATTGCCAGTCACGTCGGCCTCCACCCGTTCCAGACGGGGACGGGCCTCCGCGATCCCCTCAGCGGGCAGGCCAAAGGTGATGTATTTAGACCGCTCGATGCCGTTGTTGCTTTTGGCAATCTGATTTTTCAGCATACTGGTGAACTCGGCCCGGATGCTGTCAAAGTCATCCTGTGCCGGTGGGATATTGACCTTGTACTTGCTCCGGGAACGGGAGCGGCGGTTGATAAAGGAGAGCTGGAACGGCAGGGAGCTGTCAAAGTAATTGAGAAACGAGCTCCACCCGCTGAAAATCGCCGTCTGATCCTCGGTAGAAGCCACGGAATAATTGATGTCCTCATATTCCACGGTTTTCGTGTAGAGCCCACCAGGGAGCTGGCACACCCCGTCCGGGTGCATCACCAGATAAGGGATCGTCTGCTGGGCAGACAACGCAGCTTTCCGGTTAGCGGCCTTTCCGGGGCCGCGCTTTGGGCTTTTTGCTTTTTGCAATCGCATCCTCCTTTCTCACAGCGCCCCGCTGGGTAAACGGAGCATAGATATTTTCCGTCTGGTAAGGCCTCACCCCAGGCCGCAGGAAACGGGCCCGCAGGACGTTCCGCACCACCTTTTCAAAGGGGAGCCCGTCTTTTTCGTACATCGCCAGCAGGAACGCCGGGAGCGCCACCGCCATCATCAGGAACATGGCTCCCGTGTTGCCGATGGCGCTCCGGGCCAACAGATAGGACGGGATGCCCACCGCCGCCGCGATCCCGAAACACACAAGCTGGCGTTTCGTCAGGTTAAAGGCCAGTTTGGTCTTGATTTTGGATAAGTCGTTGGGAACATTCACATAGGGCATGGATCAACCTCCTTTCGCGCCCACCTCTGGACACTTTGTCCAGAAGTCCGGGACGGTGCTTTCCACCTCGTTCCCCCACACATCCCAGCCGGGCGGGGACTGTCTTGCGAACAGCTCCACCCTGGGCACATCGCCCATGAGGGCCACGATCTTATCACGGGCCTCGTCCGGCTTTCGGCTGTGCTCCTGGATCGGGGCAATAATGAATTGATGGACGTTTGCCGCCTGCCGTTTTGGGTGTCCCCGTGTTGCCAGCAGGCAAACCTCCGCGTTGCCCCTCGTCCAAAAGCCCAGGCCATAAAACCAGCTCTCGGACTTTCGGTTTTTCTTCAGCCAGACGAAAGCCACGGATTTATATTGAAAGCCCCACGCCTTGATTAGCCGCAGGGCCTCCGGGAGCTGCGGGAACGTAGCCCACAAAAAAAGCACGCTGTCCGGGGCCGCCAGATCAGCCACCGGGAGCGCGCATATCTCGTCAATCCCCATTGTGGGGTAATGTTTCTCCGCCGCACCCTGTAAGCCCTTTTGCGTGTAGCGCCAGGGGGGATCGGCATAGATCACAGAATACTGTCCGATAGTTACACTCCTTTCTCCCCGGCCTCCAATGCTGACCGCGCCAGACGGATGCGCTCTGTGGCGGCGGCGTAGTAGGCGGGGACGGTTTCAAAACAGATGAAGCGGCGGCCCGTATTGAGGGCGGCAACCGCCGTTGTGCCGGAGCCCGCGCAGATGTCCGCAACCACCTCGCCGGGCCGGGTGTAGGTTTTGATGAAGTACTCGCACAGGGCCACCGGCTTCTGCGTGGGGTGGACGGTGCGCTGGACGGCTGGAAAGGTCAGCACGTTTCCGGGAAAGCGCAGGCCGTCCTCCGATCCGCTGCCGGAACGGGTAAATTTTCCGTAGTTGGTGCTGTTCCCGTTATTGCCCGCAATTTTCTTGTAGGGCTTGCCCTGCTCAAACTGCGGATTGTAAAGCGGGAGCTTTTGATAGAACACCAAAATATTCTCCGTCTTTTTCAGCGGAGCGCGGCGGGCGTTGAGAAACCCTGTGCAGCGGCTTTTGTACCATACCCACTCATAGCGGAGCATGGACAGGTTGGATGCCCCCAGCACCTTGTCATAGGGGCATTGTGCAAAGAACAGTACAGCGCCGTCCGGCTTGACTGCCCACTTGACCGCCTCCCACAGCTCCGGGAGCGGCAGGGGCACATCCCAAAAGTTCCGGGTGGTGCCGTAAGGCGGATCGGTCAAGAGCATATCCACAGAATGACGGGGCAGGGAGCGCAGGCCCTCAATGCCATCCATAAGGAACAGGCCCTCCGGGGACTTCTGGACACTTTGTCCAGAGGTGCCATTATCGGTCATCCCTGGCCTCCTTGCCCTTTGCCGGGGCGGGCCGGGCGGCGTTTTCACGGGCGGCCTGCGCCCGCCCCTCGGCTAACTGCTGGGCAATCTTCTTCGCGTCATCCCTGCCGCCCAGCAATTCCTGCTTTTGCAAAACGGACTCTGTTTCCGCCATAAAGCGGTAAACATCGGCCTGGTTGAAGTCCTCCGGCGCTTTCCCGTTCCACAGGCGCGACCCGTCGGGCCCATATCTTCTCGGCATATAACACCCCTTTCTCAATGTGCGCTAAAGATACTTCGCGCAATCGTCCCAGTTTTGAACAGCATGAAGCAGAGCAAAACCGTATAGCCCACGGTGCCCCAAATCGCCCCAATGGGATCTCCTCCCGTGGCAATTCCCTGGATCAGCACCGCATAAATCGCAACACACACCAGAATGAGCAGCCCCTGGAAGCCTACGGCAAACAGGGAGCGCAGATAGTTCTGCCCGATCTGTCCCACCTCCCGATGGGAGATCGTTGCCATAGGGATGGGGGCCAAACTGGTGAGCAAATAGATTTCCAACATTCTGCCATACACCAACACAAAAATGACGATGCCCAGCGCCCACATGGTAACGCCAATGATAGAGGATTGGAGCCACAGGCCCAAAAGCGGCCCTAAATCCATCCCCTCCAGGGTGGTTTCCAGCTCCGCCATCATATCCGGCGTGATGTCCGTGGAGCCCTGGATCAGGCCGCCCGCCTGGGCAATCACCGTCTGCGACACGTCAAAAACGGCCATCACAATGTTAAAGGTATTTGAGAGAATGAAGATGGCACAAGCGGTTTTGAATATCCATTTGTAGATATTCGCCACGTCAAACTCGTGCATATTGTTTTTTTCCAAAAGCATCTGAATGAGCTCATAGGTGGCAACAAAGGTCAGCACCAGCCCGGCAATCGGCAAGATCACCGTTTCGGAAAGCTGGCGGATGAGGGAAAATACCCCGGCGTTCCACGCCGCCGGGGTAGTCCCCACCTGTACCGCAATCTCTCCGACTTGGGTATTGACGTAATCAAAGAGCCCCTCCAGGTTCCCCATGATCCCGCCAATCAACAGCTCTTTGAGCCAGTCCGTGAGCCAGTCGGTGAGAAAATCCATAGGCCCTTACCTTAGAACAAGCCGCTCAGCAGAGGGATCAGGGTGGTGCCCAGCAGGATGATGCCGCCGCCCGCCATGAGCTGCTTCATACCCTGGCTTTTGGAGCCAGGGTTGTCCGAGCCGTAGCCCTCCAGCAGATTGACAACGCCCCACACGCCCAGGCCAGCGCCCAGCGCAACAACCAAAGTCTGCAAAGTCGTGATAGCAGAAGCGAAAAATTCCATATATCCTCCATTTCTCCGGGTTTTCCCCGGCCATGAAAAAAGCCGCCCGTTTGGGCGGCAAGTTGCGACCTCTGGACACTTTGTCCAGAAGTGATTTATACAAAGGCATCCGGATCGTCCACGTCGTCGTAGTTGAGGATGTCCTCGTCCTCGCTTACGGGCCCCGCTTCGGATACGTCTACCTCGTACACCTCACAAGCCTCGTTAAGCCCAGGCCGCCTGCGGCGGTTGATGAGCTTATCCAGGTCAAAGGCGTTCTTCTTTTTATCGGCCTCAGCCGTGTACTTGTAATTGGGATGCTGTTTCAAATCGTATTTGGACGAAAAGAACGGGGGCAAGCCCCGCAACTGCAAAATGCACTTGTCGCCCGGCATGGTAGCCAGCTCGCTGGGTGTCATCAGTTCCCGGCCCAGCCGCTGGGTGTTCTGGTTATAGCTTTCCGACTGCCCACGGGAGCGGCCCTCGGTCTGCATGGAGATGGTGGCCTTTCCCAGCCAGTTCTCTGAAATTTCCTTGATGGTAGAGCTTTCCCGACCACCCAGGAAGATCACGCTGTCCATGTTTCCCAGGATCGTTTCCGCGTTGTCTTTGTAAATGGCCTTGCACTGCGCGTACTGCTGGTAGAACAGGCACAGACTCACCTCACGGGAGCGGATAACAGCCACAAGTTTCTCCAGCGAGGGCACCTGCCCCGTGTTGGCAGCCTCGTCCCACAGCACCCGCACATGATGGGGCAGGCGGCCCCCATGAACATTGTCCGCCCGTTCACACAGAAGATTGAACATCTGCGAAAAGGCCAGGGCCACAATGAAGTTATAAGTCGGGGTGGTGTCGGAAATCGTGAAGAAAACCGCCGTTTTCCGATCCCCGATGCGGTCAAGCTCTAGCTCGTCATAGCTCATAATCTCCCGGAGCTGGGGGATGTCAAAGGGGGCCAGCCGGGAACCGCAGGAAATCAAAATGCTTTTCGCGGTCTTGCCGCTGGCCAGCTTATATTTTTTGTACTGCTTCACGGCAAAGCAATCCGGCTTGCGCTTTTCCAGGCCCTTGAACATATAGTCCACCGCGTTCATATAGGACTCGTCATCCTCTTTCACGTCCATGCCGGAAATCATGTCCACCAGGGTATTGATGTTCCGATCCTCGGCAGGAGCTTCAAAGATAATATAGGCAATCAACGCACAATAAAGGAGCGTTTCCGCCTTCGTCCAGAACGGATCGCCCTCCTTGCCCTCGCCCTTTGTGTTTGCTATGAGGGTATCCACGAATTTTAGGATGTCCGCCTCATTGTGGATATAGGACAGCGGATTGTAGTGCATAGATTTTGAAAAATCTATGCTGTTGAACACTTTGACCTTATATCCCCGGCGTTGCAGGAAAGCACCCACCTGGGAGAGCACTCCGCCTTTTGGATCTACGCACACATAGGAGCTGTGCGCCTGGAGTAGCTGGGGCGTGAGCCAGAAGCGGGTTTTGCCCGACCCGGACGAGCCGATGATGCAGGCGTTGAGGTTGCGGGCGTTGGCTGGGATTTTGGGCCGCGTGTTCATGGTGAGAAACTCCGTCTTTGTCAAAATGACGTTGTTCTCAAACTTCGGATCGACAAAGGGCTTGATGTCTTTTTCGGTGCCCCAGCGGGCCGATCCGTATTCTTCATCCCGCCGGAATTTCTTTGCGTTCTTGCTTTTCATATAGATCAGCAGGCGGAAGCCCACCGCACCCACAATGCCGATGAGCCAGTCAAAGGGATTAAGCCCCGGCGCAAAGTCGGCAAAGGCCGGGCCGATGCTCTGGCCCAGGCCCATCAGCTTGTGAGCAAAGTCTGCTCCGGGAGCCAGGCGGTAGGCCGTCCCCAGCTTTAGGCAGGCCCACAGGATAAACAGGTACGGGATGTTGGGTATCACATATTTCTTGACGCTATCTGTCCTCATGCACCGCCTCCCTTGCACGTTCTTTCTTGTGGGACGGCTGGCGGGCCAGTTCAGCGGCGGCCCGTTTGAGCTGTTCCCGGATCGGGACGCGCCGGGACTTGGAACGCTTCATCACACGCCGGGAATATTCCGAAAAACAAGCGGTGATGGCATCGGCCTGCCCGCTTTTGAAAAACAGCAGGTACTTGTCCGGCCCGGTCTTATAAAAGGCATAGTCTACATTCCATTTCCGGGCCACCCGGTCAAAGTCCTTTGGGGACTCCACCTCGATGCTGTTCGTGGCGGCCCCGTGGCCCATGAGCTGGCGCACCGTCTGTTTTCCGTGGGGTGTCTGGCGGGC
>JAGZOP010000082.1 GCA_018383195.1 Clostridiaceae bacterium
GAGCTGGCAGGCGGAGGCGTTTCACCTTGATCTGGACGACACCCTTTATCCAGAGGACAGGGCGCGGCTTGCAGAGATACAGGCCGCCGACCCACGGGCCATTGTGGTGAACGGCTACTATTCCGGCTATCTATCCGAGAAAATGGACGTGGCGGAGCTGGTTGCCGGAGTACGCCACCACTACGACAACGACCTGAACAACATTTCCCCATTCATGGAGGCCCACAGCGACGAACTGCCGCCGGATGTGTTGGAGGCGGCGCGGGAAAAAGCCCATGCTGCCGGACTGCCGTTCTATGAGCGCCCCTACCGAGGGGACGACATCGACCCGTACACCTATGACGGCCACATGAGTATTGAGGACTACGAGCTGATGCAGAAATTGATGGAGCAAGACCAAGAAAGGAGGGAACCCGTGAGCGAAGTCTTTTCGATTATGATTGACAACCGCGCCGAGGCGCAGAACGATGGGCCGCATGGTTATTGGCTGGATTTGCCGACCACCGCCGAGAAGTTACAGGAGGCCATGCGGGAAATCCATATCAGCGCCGACAACCCACAGGATTTTTTCATTGCCGGATTTTCCTGCCCGGAGGACAGGCACCTTGCCATTCCCTATGACATGGTGCTGGCCGCCGACGTGGACGAACTGAATTTCCTTGCCGCAAGGCTGGACACGCTGGACGCTGCCGCCCTTGCGGAGCTGAACGCCGCCCTGCAAAATCCAAGGGGCGGCTTTGAAAGTATCGGGCAGATCATCGACTATGCCGACAACGTGGACTACTTTGTGCATCTGCCGGATGTGCAATCCCCCGGCCAGTTGGGGGACTACTACCTGAACCGTTCCGGCATGGTGGATATGCCGGAGGAATGGAAAGCCGGGATTGACGCGGCCCGGTTCGGGGAGCATATCGCCCGGCAGGAACAGGGCGCGTTTACGCCCTATGGCTATCTGGTGCGAAGCGGCGACGAATGGCAGCGTGTCCATGAGGGACAGCCGGTGCCGGAGGAATACCGGGTGATGGGCTTTCCCCAGCCGGACGTGCTGCGGGAAGCTGTGCAGGCCCGGCAGACAGCCGCCCCCACCGCCGAGGCCCCGACCCAGCCGCAGGTGATCCCCATTATCTTAAACAGCAAGAACAGCGCCGACCGCATGAAAGAGATTACCGACAAGCTGGAAACCGGCATCATGGATTTGTTTGAAAGTGACCGTTTCCAAGCCTACCTTGACACAATGGCCCGTTTCCACAATTACAGCTTCAACAACACCATCCTCATTGCCATGCAGGGCGGGCAGCTTGTGGCGGGCTACAACAAGTGGCGGGATGAATTTCACCGCAATGTCAAAAAGGGCGAAAAAGGCATCAAGATATTTGCCCCGGCCCCCTATAAGGTGAAAAAGGAAGTGCCGAAGCTGGATGAACAGGGCCAGCCGGTCAAGGACAAGGACGGGAACACCGTCACCGAGCAGAAAGAAATCCAAGTCCCGGCGTTCAAGATCGTGTCCGTCTTTGATGTGAGCCAGACCGAGGGCGAACCGCTGCCGTCGCTGGGCGTGGAGGAATTGGCCGGGGACGTGGAGCGGTATCAGGACTTTTTCAAGGCGCTGGAACAGACTTCCCCTGTTCCGATGGCCTTTGAGGATATTCCGGGCGGTTCCCACGGCTACTACCACCTGACGGAAAAGCGGATCGCCATTCAGGAGAACATGAGCGAGCTGCAAACCCTGAAAACAGCCATTCACGAAATCGCCCATGCCAAGCTCCATGCCATTGACCCGGAGGCCCCCGCCGCCGAGCAGCAGAACCGGCCTGACAGCCGTACCCGCGAGGTACAGGCCGAGAGTGTGGCCTATACCGTCTGCCAGCACTACGGGCTGGACACGTCCGACTATTCCTTTGGCTATGTGGCCGGGTGGAGTTCCGGCAAAGACTTAAAAGAGCTGAAAGCATCCCTTGAAACCATACGGGCCACCGCCCATGAATTGATTACCACCATTGACGGCCACCTTGCCGAGCTTCAAAAACAGCGGCAGGCCCAGCAGGAACAGACACCGGCGCAGGAACAGCCGCAGGCCGCCGAGCAGCCAGCGCCGGACAGTGTGTTTTCCAAGCTGCCCCCGGAACAGCAGCAGGAAATGGCCGACAGTGTGAAAGCCATGCTGCAAACCCTGATCGACGCCGATGTGAAATCCACCGGCGAGGTGACGCAAGGCACGTTGGACGCCATTCAGACACAGGGCTTTGTCCTCTCTGACGACGGGACGCTGCAACGGGCCGGGGCCAGCCAAACACCGGAGCCGCAGGCCGAAGAACCGGCCCTTGACCCGGCAGCGGAGCCGGTTGTGACGATCCTGTTCAGCGAAAGCCCCCATCTGGAAACCGGCCAGCAAATGCCGCTGCATGAGGCCGACGCCCTCTTTGCCAAGCTGGACGCCGAACACCAAGGCGGCGGCTACTACGATAAAACCGACTTCCGCATTGACTTTACATTCCAAGGCGAGGCCCACAGCTATTCCGGGCGGCAGGATTTTGGCGACCGGGACGGTTCCCTGATCGAGCATATCCGGGGCTATCAGGAATTTTACCTGCATGATGAACAGTGGAAAAATCATGTGTTGAAATATCAGGGGCCGGAGGCGTTGGCCGAGAATCAGGCCAGCCGGGAAACCTTTGTATCTGAAATCATCCCATACATGGAGCTGCATTGCAACCTGTCCCGGCTGGAACAGGAGGCGCAAACCCGTTTAGCGTCCGGCGATACCCTGACGCCGGAGGAAACGACCTATTATGAGGCGCTGGAGGACTACGCCAAGGAGTGCCGCCCGCTTCTCAATCAGGGGGAACCGCTGCCGGAAATGCCGCAGCTTTCCGATTTTGACCCAAGCATAGAGGCATACCGGGAACAGGTAATGGCCGAGATCGAGCAGGAAGCCGCTGACGCCGGTATGACCGTGGAGGAATACGCGGCGGCTGGCTATGAGGCTCCGGCAGCACCAGAGCCGGAGCCTGCCCCGGAACAGCCGACAAAAGAGCCTGCGGCGTCCGACTACTATTATTCCATCAATGAGGGTGCAGCCCGCCGCGCCAAGGAGATGAACAGCTATTCCGATTACAAGCCCGGCAGCGCCACGGCGGAGTACCGGCATTATGTGGATAATGCCTTTGAAATCGCGCAGGCACAGAAAAAGCGCGTTGATCCCATGTACCATGAGAAAATCGACAGCCTGCTTGACACCTACGCCCGGAAGCTGGCCGCCAACATGAACCACAGCTTTGCCATTGACGCCCGTGTTCCCTCAATCCTGATTGCCGGTGGTTCCAATTTTCCGGTACGCCAGAAAGAAAAACAGAACGCGGCCCGCGACAGCAATATGCAGGAATGGCAGTACATCCAAGGGCTGCTTGATAAAATCCGCAGTACCGGCATGGGCGGCATCCGGCAGGACGACCCGCAGGCCATCCCCAAGCTGGAAAAGAAGCTGGCCGGTCTGGAAAAGGCGCAGGAAACCATGAAAGCCGTGAACGCTTACTACCGCAAACACGGCACGCTGGACGGCTGCCCACACCTTTCCCCTGAAAATCTTGAAAAGCTGAAAGCGGCTATGGTGTCCGGCTGGCACTATGAAAAGAAACCCTTTCAGAGCTGGGAGCTGTCCAACAACAGCGCGGAAATCCGCCGCATCCGGCAGCGGATCGACAGCCTGACCCGCGCCAGAGAAACCGTCTATGTGGGCTGGGAGTTTGAGGGCGGCCATGTGGAAGCCAACCGGGAACAGAGCCGTTTGCAGGTGTTCTTTGATGGGAAACCCGACGCCGACACCCGCCAGCAGTTGAAAGAACACGGCTTCCGATGGGCGCCAAGCGTCGGGGCATGGCAGCGGCTTTTGAATGAGAACGCCTATTACGCCGCCGACCGCATTTCAAGTATTCAGCCTCTTACCGGCGAGAAGCCCACGGAGCTGCAACGCAGCAGCATCCGGCAGCAGCAGGCGCAGATGGCACAGGCCCAAGCCGAGCCGGAGGAATGTGTCTATCGGGTACACGCCGCCACCCGCAGCGACAGCCCGGAGAACCTGTATTTGCTGCAAGCCTATGTCCCGCAGACGAACGGCACTGTAAAAATCGGGGCGGTTCTTTATGCCGGGGCGGAAGAAAAATGCCGGGAGCTGCTGGATCAGCTCAACACCGGGGAGCTGACGCAGGAAGCCGTCAAGGAGCTGTACGCCAAGGAACAGGAGCAGCCACAGGAACCGGCCCCCGAACAGGAGGCAGCACCAGAGCCGGAGCAGGAAATCACGCCGGAGCCGGAAACGGCGCAGGATGATGTGGCCGACGCCGAGCCGCAGGAAAAGTCCGCCGACAAGCCCCTGACCGACTTGCAGAAAAAGGCGGTGGAAATCGCTGGCCGCTACAAAGACCTGCCCCTGCAAGGAAAGATTGATGTAATCGCGCAGGCGTTTGGCTGCAAGACCGGCGAAATCCGCACGTCCCCCTGTACCGGCAAATGGCGCGGCACCAGTGATATGTCCATCCACTTTGACAACGGCGCGTCCCTGTTCATCGGCAACCACCTGACGCCAAAGGCCAAAACCGTAAAGGTACAGACGGAATGTGTCAACAGCGCGTTGGTACGGTATAACCCGGAAATCGTGCAGGCCACTAAGGAAGCCGCCCTGCCTGTCCTGTTGCAGAGGGAAGCCAAGGACAACGAGATCGCCGCCCAAAAGGGCCTAAAGCCCTACACGCTGCTGAATGTGGAGTTTCACGACGGGGCCGACGAGCAGACCGGCGGCTATATGGGCTGGTACTATGTGACGCTGGCCGTGGACGGAAAAATCTGCACCCATCTGGAAACGGGATTGAGCCATGATATTGCAGACGGCAAGGTGAGCGACACCCCCACGCGGGCCGACTACTTCACGGCAGGAGCTTTGAAAGAAACCGATGTGGACTATGTGTTTAACAACGTGGGCTTTTCCTCTGCGTCCACCCTCTATGCGCTGCCGCTGCGGGATGATGTACGGGAACGGGCGGAACAAACGCTGGCCCAGCGCAGCGCCGACCAGCCGGAACGGGACACCTTTTCCATCTATCAAGTGCCTGCTGGCCCACAGGGGCGCGACTTCCGCTATCGGCCCTATGAGGAATTGCAGGCCGCAGGGCTGGCCGTGGACAGGAAAAACTATGAGCTTGTCTACACGGCCCCGCTGGACAAAAAGACCACGTTGGAGGATATTTACCGCACGTTCAACGCCGACGACCGGCCCGCCGGTTTCCGGGGCCACAGCCTGTCCGTTTCGGATGTTGTTGTGGTAAATCGCGGCGGCAAGGAGGAAGCCCATTACTGTGACAGCATCGGGTTTACCCCTGTGCCGGAGTTTATGCGGGAAAGCCCCATCAAGACCGCTGAAATGTCCACCGAGCAAAATTACAACATGATTGACGGCACCCTGAACAATGCCCCGTCGATGGGGGAACTGGAAGCCAGAGCAAAGGCCGGGGAACAGATTTCCCTTTTCGATGTGGCCGAGGCAGCCAAGGTGGAGGCACAGAAGCCGAAGCAGACCCGCCTGGCGTCCAAGAGCGCCCAGCGCCAGAAAAAGCCGTCCATCCGGGCGCAGCTCAAAGCCGCCAAGGAGGAACAGGCCAAAAAGTCACCGGCACGGGAAAAATCAAAGGAATTGGAGGTGTGAAGCCGTGAACAAGTTTGAAAACGTGGATGTGCTGGCCGCGCTGGAACAGCTTATGCGGCAGAACACCGCCTTTTACCGCAATGATTTTGAGATTGACAAAGAGATGATCCGGCAGGCCGCCGCCAGCGACAGGGCCGAGGACAAAACGCTGCTGTGGATGTCCCGCCCGTCCGGGACGTACTGTTTCCGGGAGCGCGACGTTTTCCTGCAAGATACCCGGCAGCACAACACATGGCGTTTTTATGGGGAGCAGACCCGCGACCGTATTCTGGCCTACGCCGTGGAGCTGACCGGCAAGGTGGGCGGAAAGATACGGGGCAATCTCTATGAGCTGGACTATCCCCAGCATTTCCGGCACGTCGCAGCCGAGGCGGTTCAGACCGACGCCATCATCCTGCACTATGAAAAGGGCGACCGGGAACAGCCCGCCAGCCTGTATTTTGACGGACGGCCTGACCCCAAGCTGGGGGCGTTCCTGCGGTATGAGGCAAA
>JAGZOP010000016.1 GCA_018383195.1 Clostridiaceae bacterium
GTAGCCATAGATGCACGGTTCAGCGTGCCGTCCGGATTCACTGCAACCTTACCGGAGGTATCGGGAACCTGCTTTACACAAACGATAACTTTCATGATTGATGTAATCCTCCTTATTCCTTACTTGCCCAGAATGTTACCGGAGATAACAACGCGCTGGATCTCGGAAGTACCCTCGTAGATCTCGGTGATCTTCGCGTCACGCATCATGCGCTCAACCGGGTAATCCTTGGTGTAGCCGTAGCCGCCATGTACCTGAACTGCCTTGGTGGTGATCTTCATAGCAGCCTCAGAAGCGAACAGCTTAGCGGTAGCAGCGTCCAGAGTGAACTTTTCGCCAGCGCTCTTCTTCGCAGCAGCCTTGTAGGTCAGCAGACGAGCAGCTTCGATTGCAACATGCATGTCGGCAAACAGGAACTGGGTGTTCTGGAACTTGGAGATCGGACGGCCGAACTGCTCACGGGTCTTTGCAAACGCAACAGCCTCATTCATTGCGCCCTCGCAGATGCCGAGTGCCTGTGCAGCGATACCGATACGGCCGCCGTCCAGAGTCTGCATTGCGATCGGGAAACCGCGGCCTTCCTTGCCGAGCAGGTTTTCCTTCGGAACGATGCAGTCGGTGAATACGATCTCAGCCGTGGGGGAACCGTGCAGACCGAGCTTCTGCTCGTGCTTGCCAACGGAGAAGCCCGGGAAAGAGCTCTCTACAATGAATGCAGAGATACCGCGGGTGCCCTTGGACTTGTCGGTCATTGCGAATACAACGAATACGTCAGCAACATAGCCGTTGGTGATGAAGATCTTGGAACCGTTCAGTACGTAGTGGTCGTCAACCAGCTCAGCAGTACAGGTACCCTTTGCAGCGTCAGAACCAGCGTCCGGCTCGGTCAGCGCGAAAGCGCCTACCTTGTGACCCTCAGTCAGCATGCGCAGGTACTTCTGCTTCTGCTCCTCGGTGCCGTGCTGAATGATCGGACCGCAGCACAGACCGTTATGGGTAGCGAGGATGTCGCCGGTAGAAGCGCAGTGCTTGGACAGCTCCTCAATTGCGATTGCGCCGCAGATATCGTCAGCGCCAGCTCCGCCGTACTCCTTCGGAACGATCATGCCCATAACGCCGAGGTCGAAAAGATGCTCGATGTTCTCGCGGGGGTATTCGCAGGTCTCATCGGTGTACGCAGCGAGCGGCTTCACTTCATTCTCGGTGAAGCTCTGCATCATCTGGCGAACCAACTCCTGCTCACGGGTCAGATGGAAATCCATGTTCAAGTCTCCTTTAATTTGTTTGTATTTGCCGATGCCGGAGAAACCGGCTTTCTGCCGTAACGTAGCTGCAAACAGCAGTCTAAACCATAAAAAAGCCCGCCAACATTCCGGAAAGAGGTTGTTAGAGGAGCTGCACTTATGTACGATTACAGGGAAAGAAAAACGCGACAGAGGTACGCAAAAAATAACTACTGGTATGGTTTGCTTGCAGATAGGTTTTGCGCATATTTGTGTTAAGTTCTGTTTTTCTGCTTCAATATACCATAATATGCCCTGTTCGTCAACTATAAAAATTGACATATTTATATCATATGTTTGGGTGAAATTGCATTTTTGAAAGGAGAAACGGGTCAAAAAACAGTGAAAATGATGATTTTGGACAAATGATGCGAAAATTTCGTAATATTGTGGTGAAATTCTTTTGTGTAATCTGCTGGATGCAAATGAAAAAAGATCGGCACTCTTGTGCGGGTGGGCAGCGCAGCCGGTCTTTCCACGTGGGGCATCACATAAAATGCAGGGGAGGGATATTCAATGCAGCAAATATGGAAAATTTATGAACACGTTACAGAAGAGCATCCGGAGCGCACGATGCAGAGAAAGAAAGCTGCTGCACTTGTACGCAAATTGCTCGGGGCATGAGGCAGGATGCAATTTATGCCCGCCAATCGGTGGAACGTGCGGACAGCCTTTCGATAGACGGGCAGTTGATTCGGTGCCGTTTTGAGGCGGCAGCAGATGCGCGGGAGTATATTGACCGGGGATTCAGCGGCAAAAACACCAACCGTCCGGCATTTCAGCGCATGATGGATGCCGTGCGCGCGGGGGAGATTGGTAGGGTGATCGTTTACCGGCTCGACCGGGTCAGCCGCTCGATTCTGGATTTTGCCCGAATGATGGAAGTTTTTGAAGCGCAGCGGGTAGAATTCCTGTCCGCGACCGAGCATTTTGACACCGCGCAGCCAATGGGACGGGCGATGCTGAATATCTGCATCGTGTTTGCGCAGCTTGAGCGGGAAACCATTCAGGCGCGCGTGCTTGACACCTATGCCGACCGCAGCCGGCGGGGATTCTATATGGGCGGACGCGTTCCTTATGGGTTCTCGCTGGGTGAACTGGTGTTGGAAGGGGTGCATACGGCTTGCTACATACCGGTTGCGGAGGAAGCGAAGGTACTTCGCTATATGTTTGAAGCCTATGCAAGAGAAAATGTTACACTTGGCGATACGGCGCGCTTGCTTGCGGACGCGGGGTACCGTGGCAGGGAGGGGCGCATCTGGACGGCGCCGCGTTTGAGCGAACTGCTTAAAAATCCGATCTACTGCCGATCAGACGAACAAGTTTACCGCTTTTTCCGTGCACAGGGCGCTGAAATTGTGAATCCGGAAGCGGATTTTATCGGACGAAACGGCTGCTATCTGTTTCGCGGGGAGAGCGCGAACAAACGCACCAATCTGCGCGGAACGCGGCTCGTGCTTGCCCCGCATGAGGGGATGATTGAAAGTAATATCTGGCTTGCCTGCCGCTCCAAGCTGCTTGCAAACCGCCGCGCTGCCGCACCGGTTCAGGGGAAAAGCTCGTGGCTGTGCGGCAAAGTGCGATGCGCGCATTGCGGACGGGCGTTAACCGTTGCACGTTCCAAATCAGCGGCGGGACGATATTTCGTCTGCCCGGGCAAAGTGAACGGCTGTATGGGACTGCCGACAATTTATGCGGATGCCTTGGAACAGGCGATTGAGGAGCTGCTGCTCGGGCGTGCTGCCGGTCTGCTTGCTGAGGAAACGGTTGAATTGGGCGCGCAGAACGCGCAGGAGCGCCTGTTGGAGCAAATGCTGGATTCCATTGCGGAGCGGGCGCTTGAAGCGTCTGGGGCGCTCCTGAGGGCATTAGAGCGCCGGGCAGAGCAGATTGAGGCGCAGCTTTCTGCGCTGCGGGCGCAGGAGCGTGCCTTGCGATCTCGATGGGAAAAATTATCTACCGAAGAAAAGCAGCAGATTTTCGGAAGTATGATCGAAGTAGTGCATGTGGAAGCGCAGACGATTACGCTGGTGTGGCGGTTTTGAGTTGAGCGAAACGCTTTGGCGATGCGCTGCGCACAGTGCAGGAAAATCTGGACGCCAAGAATTACTACGCCTATAATCCGGAGTTTGATATACAGCCGGTGCCGCAGCCGCGGAACCTGCCGCGCATTTAGTCGGAAGCTTCTTAAAAGTTCTGCACAGAAAGCCCGGTTTTACCCGGGCTTTCTGTGCATTTTAAAAACAGCTTTCTCATAACTATGCATAAAGGCATAGGGGAACTATGGTGAAATCATCTAGTTTTCAAGTGGAAATTCGTTGAATTGAGGTAGAATTGAGAGAATTTAAGAAAATGTTGTAAATCTCCTTGTATTATAAAGGGATATATGTAAAATAGAAATCATAGAAAATAGAATTGCATCCGGATGCGGCGGGAGACTGGCATGGGAATGCGGTTGACATAAATAAGGGGAGAGATCGTATGCTGGAAATCTGCATTTTCGATGATGATCTGCGGGACGCGCAGACCGCGCGAGATCAAATCGCAGTTTATGCAGTATCTGTGGGATTGGTCTGCGATATTTCGATCTACACGACCGAAAAGGAACTGATGACCCGGGCGAAGAAGGAGCGGCAGATTGATCTGTTGTTTTCAGATATCCATTTAGGTGCAGAAGGAAAAAACGGAATCGAAGTTGTAAAACGGTTTCAGAAAATTCAGCCTGCATGCAAGGTCGTTTATTTAACAAATTACTTGGTTTTCGCCACAGATGTCTATGATACGCCACATTTTTATTTTGTGCTTAAATCCGAACTGGAACAGCGTCTGCCGGATGTGCTCTCGAAAGTGATGACTGATCTGCCACGCAGGCACGAACAAATGCTGCGCATCAGGAAAAAGAACGCGGAGCTGATGATTGCACAGAAGGATATTATCTACTGCGAACATCATGGACGGACGACTGATATCGTTACCACAGGGGAAATTTACGCGGTGAATCAGAAAGTTTCTGAGGTGATGGAAATGCTGGATTCCAAAAATTTCGTCCGATGCCATAGCAGCTATATTGTGGGGCTGCGGTTTGTTTCAAAATTCCGGCGCACCAATTTCGTCATGATAAACGGACAAACAATCCCAATCAGCCGTCCGAACACGGCGCGGGTAAAAGAAATTTTTGGTGATTTTTTGAATCGGGTTCAGGGAAATACATGACAAAGAATGCATTTTAATTACAGAAAAAAGCGAAAATTTCCGTGAGAAATGCGCATGGATGTGCTGTTTTTGACATTAACTTTGCTTTCTTTGCGAACGACTTGTTTTTCATGGAACAATTCTGCTAAAATGAAAGCGGAAGTTGAGAGAGCCGATTGTTTGGTTTTCTGATTCATCGAAACGAGGGGTTGATGAATGGCTTCCGAAGGAAAACAGGATCTGTGAGGGTTCCTTTTTCCGGAATGCGCGGTACATAGGGGAGACTTGTTTCAGCTGCCTTTCTCTGAAGCAGGTCAGGGAGTGCTTTACTATGCGCGCGCAGAGTGCGTGAGGGCAAAGGAAACCTGCCTTCACATCGAAATGAAAACAGCAGCCGGCAGAGACGCTCTGCCGGCTGCTGTTTTATGCTCGGAAACATTTGAAATAAAACCTGTGAAAGGGTCTAAGCGTACCTCCTGTCTCATAGATATACAGTAAACCATTGAGGAACAGGGGGAACAGATGTGAAAGGCTTGCCGGAAGAACGCGCAATCAGCCTGGCGCAGTATATCATTGAGAATGGAGCGACCGTGCGGCAGGCTGCTGCACAGTTTGGAATCAGTAAATCTACCGTGCACAAAGACATTACGACCCGTTTGCAGCATCTCAACCGTATGCTTTTTTTACAGGTGCAGGAGGTATTGAGCCGAAACAAAAAGGAACGTCATATTCGCGGAGGTATGGCGACACGGGAAAAATATCGGAAGCAAAAAAAATAAAACGGCACATCAAAAGACATGCCGTTTCATATGTAAAGATTACGCCTTGGAAGCCATCTCAGCCAGACACTCGTGGCAGATATTCTTACCCTTGTAGTTTACAATGTCCTTTGCGTTGCCGCAGAAGATGCAAGCAGGCTCATACTTCTTGAGAATAATCTGCGCACCATCAACATAAATTTCAAGAGCGTCCTTTACCTCGATGTCTAGAGTGCGGCGCAGTTCGATCGGCAGTACAATACGGCCAAGCTCGTCAACTTTTCTTACAATACCAGTGGATTTCATATTTATTCCTTACCTTTCTAAAATAAATTGATACTTGTAAACCCAGAGACCGTACGTTTTCGGTCTGCAGATTAACGGAATATGGGGGATAGAAATGCTGTCAAAGGTGTGGATCGGATTTCTGACACTGAGCCTTATTTTCGGAATCATCACAGGGAGACTGGATGCCGTTTCATCGGCAGCCGCTGCTGGGGCAGCATCCGCAGTT
The DNA here is from genome assembly GCA_018383195.1 of Clostridiaceae bacterium. Lineage (GTDB taxonomy): Bacteria > Bacillota > Clostridia > Oscillospirales > Butyricicoccaceae > Butyricicoccus_B. The sequence goes on from JAGZOP010000016.1 coordinate 5,748, forward strand.
GATTTGATTCTAAAAATTGCAGGTCTGATGTGTCTTTGGTCAGGGGTAATGGAGCTGGTTTCGGCTTCCGGACTGGCGGGGAAGATTGAACGGATGCTCCGTCCGGCTTTGCGCAGACTGTTTGGTCACACGGCGCGGGACCGAAAAGCCATGGAGCTAGTCAGCGCGAATGTAACGGCAAACCTACTCGGATTGAGTAATGCCGCAACGCCGATCGGCTTACAAGCTGTTTCCCGGCTGTATGACACAGCAGGTGGCAGGGGGGCGCCGGACGCTGTGCTGATGTTCATTGCATTGAACACTGCATCCATTCAGCTGATTCCATCGACTGTGGCTGCGGTGCGTGCCGGTTATGGCGCTGCGCAGCCGTTTGATATCATGCCGGCGGTCTGGTGCGCCTCTGCCTGTTCCGTGGCCGTAGTCCTTTTCATGGCACATCTCCTTCGACCCGCTTTTCCGGAAGAACGGAAACAGCAAAAGAGCAAAAGTGTATAAAATGTTGTAAATATCATTTACAATTTGTATTATCTACGATTTATCGGGCATAATCTGTCACAATCTGTCGAGGGGAGAGAATATTTTCAAACAAAACAATAAACATGAAAATATCATTCAAAAGAGCACGAGGAGGGAGCACTATTTCGTTCGTAATACCTGTGCTTTTGGCAGGAATTGGACTTTATGCCCTGTATAAGGACGTAGATGTGTTTGCAACATTTCTTACAGGTGCACAAAAGGGGCTTTCCACAGCGGTTGGAATCCTGCCGACCTTGGTCGGATTGCTGACAGCAGTTTATATGTTGCGCGCATCCGGCTGTATTGATCTTGCAGGAAAATTTCTATCGCCGTATATGTCCGTTTTTGGGATCCCGGAGGAATGTACCGCATTAGTGCTGTTAAAACCGGTAAGCGGTGGGGGAGGACTTGCGCTTGGCAGCGAGATCATCCGGTCATCCGGTGTGGACAGCTACCCGGGGCGGGTTGCTGCAGTGATGCTCGGTGCGTCTGAAACAAGCCTGTACACCATCAGTTTATACTGCGGTCACCTTGGGATGAAGAACACGCGCTACGCTGTTCCGGCGGCATTGGCAGGGGACTTGACCGCCTTTGTCGCATCAGCTTTTTTTGTGCGCTTATTCTTCTGAACAATATATCACCTAATATTATACAGGGTTATACCAAGAAATCCAGTGTTTTTCAAAAAATCGTCGTTCTCGTCAAAAAATACAACTGTTTTTTGGGAATGTTTACAAGGATTTAGCTGAAAAAAACATGCAAAAAGGAATAAAATAGAAGCAAAAGAAAAATATGATTGGCTATTGCGGGTCTGCATCGTCCCAAAACATACATGAAGAAAACGCGTGTAAAAGCAAAAATACAAAAGCTGGAGCAAATGCCCCAGCTTTTGGCTGAAAAGATTTTTACTTCTTTTCCTCTTCGGACTCTTCGATGATTTCCTTGCCGTTACGGTCATAGGTGAAGAAGCCCTTGCCGGTCTTGATACCAAGCCAGCCTGCACGAACCATCTTACGCAGCAGCGGGTGTGGACGGTAACGCGGGTCACCAGTCTCGTTGTGGATCGTTTCCATGATTGCAAGGTTTACATCATGTCCAACGAGGTCAGCCGTATGCAGCGGACCGGAACGCATGCCTGCGCCGAGCTGCATAGCACGGTCGATGTCATGGGCAGAAGCAAGACCATCCGCATAAATGCTGATCGCCTCGTTCATCATCGGGATGAGCATGCGGTTTACAACGAAGCCGGGACCTTCCTCAACCTTGATCGGGGTCTTGCCGATGGACTTCATCAGTTCAAACGCAAAGTTAAAGGTCTCGTCAGAAGTCTGGATTGCGCGTACAACCTCGACCAGCTTCATAACAGGAGCCGGGTTGAAGAAGTGGCAGCCAACAAATTTGTGAGAGCGGTGCGGAATCGCAGCAGCCATCTCGGTGATGGACATTGCCGAAGTGTTAGACGCGAAAATGGTCTTTTCCGGGCAAATTTTATCCAGTTCCTTGAGCAGGGACTTCTTGATGTCCATACGCTCTACGATAACTTCCATGACGAAGTCGGCGTCAGCCGCCAGATCCTTGTCGATGGTAGTTACAAGACGGCGATGGCAGTCCTTCTTGAACTCGGGCGTGATCTTGCCCTTGTCCTCGAGAAAATCAAGACCCTTATAGATGCGCAGCTCACCGGAATCGACGAACGGCTGCTGAACGTCAGCCAGAACAACTTCGTGACCGGCGGTCAGGAATACCTGCGCGATACCAGCACCCATCATGCCGGCGCCAAATACACATACTTTCATGAATTCGTTCTCCTCAATTTCTCACAGATACGCTTACTTGTTCTGGAACTCCTTCGCCGGCTTGTCACGGTTCTTGTCGAGGAACCATGCCATGCCGTACTTCTGATCCTCGGTTGCGAAGCACTGACCGAAGCAGTTGCCCTCGAACTTCAGAGCAGAGTTCAGGTCGGTCTGCATGCCGACATTCACTGCTTCCTTCACCAGAGAAACGGCAATCGGAGCCTGTGCTGCGATTTCGTTCGCCAGCTTCATTGCTTCATCCATCAGGTTCTCCAGCGGATATACGTAGTTGACCAGACCCATATCCAGAGCGTCCTGCGCGGAGTAGTTGCCGCGTGCAGTGTACAGCATTTCCTTCGCCTTGCCTACGCCAACCAGACGCGCGAGGCGCTGGGTGCCGCCGCAACCCGGAGTAATGCCCAGACCAACTTCCGGCTGACCGAACATTGCGTTCTCAGAAGCCAGACGGATATCGCAGGACATTGCCAGTTCGCAGCCGCCGCCAAGGCAGAAACCATTGATTGCAGCGATAACCGGACGCTTAAAGTTCTCAATCTTCCAGCATACGCGGTTGGACTCATTGCCGAACAGCTTGCCTTCTGCACAGGTCTTGGTGGACATTTCTGCAATATCAGCGCCTGCAACGAAGGAGTTGACGGTCTTGCCCTTCTTGTTTACGGTGGAAGAACCGGTCAGAACAACGCAGTAAACGTCATCCATTGCGGCAACCTGATCGAATGCTTCCTCAAGCTGCGCGTACATGTCTGTAGAGAGCGCGTTCATTGCCTTCATATGCTCAATCTTAACGACAGCAACATGGCCCTGCTTTTCAACTACTACATCAGTCATTGGTAAGACTTCCCTTCAATTTAGATGTCAAAAAATTTAAAACAGCACCCATAGCAGGATGTCTGTGCATCCTGCTATGGGAAAGTTTACGGGGGATTAAAAGACTCCGAAAGATTACTTGCAGAGCTCGTCGCGCTCTACAATGAGGGCTTCGCCCATGCCACCGCCGATGCACATAGTAGCAAGACCCAGAGTCAGGTCACGCTTGATCATTTCGTAAATCAGGGTGGTGGTGATACGGCAGCCTGCTGCACCGATCGGATGACCCAGAGCGATTGCGCCGCCGTTTACGTTTACCTTCTCCATATCGAAGCCGAGTTCACGGTTTACAGCAGCAGCCTGTGCAGCAAATGCCTCGTTGGACTCAACAAGATCCAGATCGGCAACGGTCAGACCAGCACGCTTCAGTGCCTGACGGGTGGATTCGATCGGACCTACGCCCATGATGGACGGATCGCAGCCGACAGAACCCCAAGCGCGGATCTTTGCCAGCGGCTTCAGACCGTTTGCCTTGACGAAATCCTCGGAAGCGATGATCATAGCAGCGCCTGCATCGTTAATACCGGAAGCGTTGCCCGCGGTAACGGTGCCGTCCTTCTTAAATGCCGGACGCAGCTTTGCCAGACCCTCGAGCGTGGTCTGCGGGCGGCAGTGCTCATCGGTGTCAAATACGATGGTTTCCTTCTTCTTCTTGACTTCGATCGGAACGATTTCGTCCTTGAAACGACCAGAAGCGATTGCCTTTGCAGCCTTCATCTGGGATTCGTAGCCAATCTGATCCTGCATTTCGCGGGTGATGCCGTACTGTTCGGCAACATTTTCCGCAGTAATACCCATGTGATACTGATTGAATACATCGAATACGCCGTCGTAAACCATCATATCAACCAGCTTCACATCGTTCATGCGAGCGCCCCAACGCATGTTGCGGGAGATGTACGGTGCGCCGGACATGGACTCACAGCCGCCAACCAGCATCATCTGGTTCTCACCGGAACGGATGATCTGCGTGCCGAGAGAGATCGCGCGCATGGAGGATGCACAAACCTTGTTAAGAGTCATTGCCGGAGTGGTAATCGGCAGACCTGCGCCGATCAGTACCTGACGTGCAACGTTCTGACCTACGCCGCCCTGAAGAACCTGACCGAACAGAACTTCATCAATGGCAGCCTTATCAACGCCTGCGCGCTCGATTGCAGCATTTGCTGCAGCGGTGCCCAGAGTAGCAGCAGAAACATCACGCAGGGTGCCGCCGTAAGTACCGATTGCAGTACGGGCAGCGGAGCAAATATAAACGTTCATTGGATTCGTCTCCTTTTCATTACGGCGCAGAACGCCGGGAATAATATACGAGAACGGGGGAGGGAGGACCCTCCTCACGTAACTTCGTTATTATTTTATCAAAGATGGGGGCGGTTGAAAAGAGCAGTTCCGAAAAAATCGTTATTATTTTAACAAATTCGGCATGCTGTACAAATTTGCATAATTTTTACTATTCATTTCAACCAAAGAAAGCGTGGAATCAGTCGTTTGCCAAGCCCATCGGTTCGTCGCGGAAGATGCGCTCATCCATCAGCTTGATGGTGCCGTCCTCCTGATAAGCAATCTGCGGAACAAACTCCATCTGGTCGAGAATCTGGGTCTGGAGATCAATACCCGGCGCAATCTCGATCAGGGTAACGCCTTCCGGACGCAGCTCGAATACAGCGCGCTCGGTAATGTAAAGAACAGGCTGATGAACCTTGTTTGCATAGATGCCGGAGAAGGTGATGTGCTCAACTTCCTTGACAAACTTCTTCTTTTCGCCTTCCTGCAGGATCTTGATCTTGCCGTCAGCAACTTCAACCTTCAGCCCCTTTGCAGTGAAGGTGCCGCAGTAGCAGACCTTCTTTGCGTTCTGGGTGATATCAACGAAGCCGCCGGAGCCTGCCAGACGGGTGCCAAACTTGGATACATTCAGGTCGCCGTTCGGTGCAGTCTCAGCCAGACCGAGGAACGCAATATCCAGACCGCCGCCCTGATAGAAGTCAAACTGTACGTTGTGTTCCAGAATTGCTTCTGCGTTTGCCGATGCGCCGAACTGCGGGCCTGCCAGCGGGATACCGCCGATCGGACCTGCCTCAACGGTCAGGGTCATCTTGTCTGCAATGCCTTCTTCCGCAGCAACGTTTGCGATCTGCTCGGGCATGCCGGTGCCGAGGTTTACGATTGCATCGTTCGGCAGTTCCATTGCTGCACGGCGTGCAACAACCTTGCGCTGATTGAGCGGGATCGACGGGATTGCATCGAGCGGGATGGTGTATTCGCCGGCAGCGGCACCGTCGTACGGTACGCCGATGCACTGCATGTTGTCCTCATCGGTGCCGACAACAACAGCATCAACATAGATGCCCGGGATTTTAACCAGCTTCGGATCGAGAGAGCCGGCAGCAACCAGCTTCTCAACCTGAACGATAACCTTACCGCCCGAGTTTTTGCATGCCTGTGCCATTGCGGTAACGTCCAGAGGACCAACTTCGCGGTGCACGGTGCAGTTGCCGCGCTCGTCGCAGTAGGAAGCGCGCAGGAATACGACATTGATCGGGAAGCCCTTGTACAGCAGGCGCTCCTGACCTTCGATCTCGATCAGCTTAACCAGATCTTCCTTGGTGACATCGTTGAGCTTACCGCCGCCGTTGCGCGGGTCAGCGAAAGTATACAGACCAACATGGGTAATCGTACCGATGTTATGCGCCGCAATATCGCGATACATATGGGTGATAACGCCCTGCGGCAGGTTGTACGCTTCGATCTTGTTTTCGAGCGCCAGCTTGCCCAGTCCGGGCGCACGGTCCCAGTGACCGCCGACAACGCGTTTGACCATGCCCTCGTGAGCAAAATGGTCGCCGCCCGAGCCGGGAGTACCGCGATAACCCTGACCAGCCGCGTAGAACAGTGTCAGATCCTTCGGGTGACCGGTCTCAACAAAGCGCTTTTCCAGAGCCTTGGACAGGGTCTCCGGGCAGGCGCAGCTTACGAAACCGCCGGTTGCGATGGTATCGCCATCGTTTACCAGAAGAGCAGCTTCGTCAGCAGTCAGAACTTTTACTTTCTTCATGTCAATCAATCCTTTTTATGTATTTCTAAGGTTTGAATTTTGCGAATAATACTATCAATGTCCGCTTCACAGACTGCAATCAGCCGAACATCGGCCTGAATATCCTCATAAAGATATTCACAGCCAGTACAACCGCGCAGAATGACAAGCACATCGTAGGATGCGCCGTCCTCAGGGAGAGAAAAGCGGGCAACTCCAGACAGCGATTCGCGAATACGGCGGTAGGCTTCCCCGCGATCATATCGCGGATTGCAGCCGCCGCAAAATTTAACCGTGCAGCTGAGCATGGCAACCTCCGAAACGGGGGAATCAAACGAATGTATAGGCACTCAGGATCGCTCGAGAGTGCCTATATCATTAAAATTAGTCGATGCGAGCGATCTTTCTAGCGAGATCCTTCTTCATCTCCATGTTGGACTGGCGAGCGATCATGATGCGCTGTGCCTGCGGGGAACCTGCGCCATGCATGGACTCCGGCAGGTAGCCAACAGCAGCAGTACCCATGGTCATGTTCTCGATCAGACGCAGAACACGCATGCGGTCTTCGGTCGGAACGTCAGCAACGCCCTTGAAGTACTTGTCGATGATGTCATGCAGCTCCGGGGTGCGGTAGTCTGCCTCGGACGGCAGGGTAACCATTGCGCCGCCAGCCAGATCCTGCGCCAGACGTGCGATGTCGTACGGGAAGCGGGTGACATTCTGCTTGCAGACGTTTGCGAGCAGCAGGTCGATCAGGTAGTTGCCCGACTTGGTCTTGGAACCCTGAGAAGAGCATGCGATACCGCAGCAGTACAGGGTTTCGTTCAGGTGGGTCATCTCGATCAGCTTGTCCTTGACATGGGAAGCCTTTGCAGCGCCAGCCATCTCAACCGACAGTGCAGTTGCGCCGATCAGAACGTCGCCTACGCCGACCTTGCAGCCGCCGTAAGACTGACGGTGATAGCCTGCGAAACGCTCTACGATCATGCCGGCAAACTTGACCTCGCCGTTGAGGAAGATGCGGTCGTTCGGAACGAATACATGATCGAATACAACCAGAACCTCATGGCCGCCGTAAACCTTGTTGCCGACGTCGATGTCGTTGTACTCTTCGAGCTTGCGGGTATCGCAGGACTGACGGCCGTAAATCAGGGTAATGCCCTCGGAATCGGTTGGAACCGCGAACGAAATCGCATAGTCCTCGTCGCCCTCGCGCATGGAGATGGTCGGCATAACCAGAACTTCGTGAGAGTTTACAAAGCCGGTCTGATGTGCCTTTGCGCCGGTAACGTAAACGCCGTCTGCGGTGCGCTCAACAACATGCAGGAACAGGTCCGGGTCTGCCTGCTTGGACGGTGCCAGAGAACGGTCGCCCTTGACGTCGGTCATTGCACCGTCAACAGCCAGATCTTCGTCCTGTACACGGGTCAGGAACTTTACAAAATTCTCGTGATACTTGGTGCCGCAAGCCTCGTCGATTTCGTAAGTAGAGGAGAATACCGCGTTCATTGCGTCCATACCAACGCAGCGCTGGAAGCATGCTGCGGTCTTCTGACCGAGCAGACGCTGCATCTTAACCTTCTTGATGAGGTCATCGGTGGACTGATGCATATGGGTGAAGCGGTTGATCTTCTTACCGGTAATGTGCGAAGTTGCGGTCATCAGATCTTCATACTGGGGGTCCTCTGCAAGCTCATAGGTTGCAGCAAAGGAGTTGAGCGAGGGGCGGATTACCGGGTCATCCACCGGATTCTCAATCTTCTTGCCGAACATCCACAGGTTCAGATTGAGCTTACGCAGGCTCTCAATATATTGGTCTTTGGTCATCATAGTAAAAGATACCTCCAGAAATTTGGTTTACAGATAGACTGTAAAAAGAAGGGGCGGACGGAAATCGTCCGCCCCTCGGCTCACGTCACAGGGTCAACTGATTTGTGAATTAGTAGCACTCGCGGTAGATGCGCTCCATGAGTTCCTTGGTCATCGGAACATAGGAGTTGGTGATCAGGCGCTGCTGGTTTGCCATAACAGACTCCGGGAAGTCCACAATGTCGGATTCCTTGAAGCCGTACTCACGCAGCGGCTTCAGATGCAGAACCTTCTCGAGCAGAGCGTTCAGAGCCGGGATTGCATCGTTGACTTCGCAGCCCAGAATGGAAGCAACCAGCTTCTTGAAGTTCATCAGCTCGCCGTTCGGGTTCTTCTCGTCGTAGATCTCAAGGATCTTGCCGAACAGAGCGTAGTTGGACTCACCGTGCGGTACATGGTAGGTGCCGCCGAGCGGGAAGGACATGCCGTGTACAGTTGCGCAGCCAGCCTTCAGGAATGCAATACCTGCAAACAGGGAAGCGGTTACGTACTCGTCGAGGTAATCCAGACGTGCGTCAGGACCCTTCTCACCGATCTGTACGAAGCCCTTCAGGATCATCTCCATTGCCTTTACAGAGAACAGCTCGGAGGTGATGGTCTTACGATGCGGAGAGAGGTAGGACTCGGTTGCATGGATCAGCGCGTCGATTGCAGAAGAAGCAAACGGCTTGTACGGCAGGGTCTTGAGCAGATCCGGGATCAGGCATACCTTGTTCGGGATGATGTCGTCGGAAACCAGGCCGAGCTTGGTCTCGCCGCCGGTCAGCTTGCCGTCCTTCTCGTCCTTAACGATTGCAACCGAGATGTTGGTGCACTCAGAACCGGTACCGCAAGTGGTCGGGATTGCGATAACTTCCTTCTCATGTACAACAGGCTCACGCTTGAAGTACAGCTCATGTACAGAAGACGGGCGCTTGCAGCCGAGCAGCTTGCACAGGTCCATGATTGCGCCGCCGCCGATTGCGATAACACGGTCGTAGGACTCGTACGGAATTGCTTCGTACATGGTCTCGATCATTGCCTCAGACGGCTCGCCTACACCAAACTTCTCCTGGAATACGTAGGTGCAAGCCAGGTTGTACTGCTCCATGAAGGGCTTGTAAATGAACTCGTTGGTCAGAACGACATCGCGCTCGCCCAGAGCGAACTCCTGAGCAAATTCGCCAAAGTTTGCGAACTTGTAGATGGTCGGAGCAATGATGATTTCTCTCTTGTCCTTCATCAGGGAGGCGCTAAAAGAATCCATAGCCATAATAAACATCTCCAATTTTAAAAAATTTGTTGTATAAAAGGCCCTTTTCCGGGCGTTTTAACATAGGTGTCAGATGCGATTTTGCGGAAATGAAGAGCACCGCAGAACGCTACATCTATTGTAGCAAAATCATGCCAGAACTTCAACATAAAATAACAAAAATATCCCCAAAAAATTTTGTCAAAAATGAAAGGGGCATGTACAACAGTTCTGTACATGCCCCTATTTTACCGTAAATTCGATGACTTGTAAACTGAAATTCGCTGTTTTACCCAATTGAATTTTTGGATAAGACGCTGAAACTAGGAATTTTGCGAAAATCTACTCAAAAATGCACGAGTACGTTCATTTTGAGTATGTTCAAATACCTGCTCCGGAGTACCCTGTTCGACGACAACTCCCTTATCCATAAAGACAATTTGGTCGGCAACATCGTGCGCGAAGGACATCTCATGGGTGACGATGACCATTGTGGTGTGTTTGTCTGCCAGAGAGCGAATGACCTTGAGGACTTCGCCGGTCAGTTCGGGGTCGAGGGCGGAGGTCGGTTCATCGAAGCACAGGATGTCCGGCTTCATGGCGAGTGCGCGCGCAATCGCAACGCGCTGCTGCTGACCGCCCGAAAGCTGGTGCGGATAGTGACTCATACGTCCAGAAAGGCTCATTTGCTCGAGCAAATCCATGGCTTCGTGTTCGATGCGCTCATGAATTTCCCGCTTGTTTTTCTTATAATCCGGCTGCTCTTTGGCGAGCAGCAGATTTGCAAGCATGACGTTTTCAAGTGCGGTATACTGCGGGAACAGGTTGAACGATTGAAATACCATACCGAAATGCAGGCGCTTCTGCCGAATTTCGGCATCTGACATAGATGTCCGGTTGGCAGCGTCAAACAGAGTTTCTCCGTTGACTGCAATCGTGCCGCCGTCTGGTGTTTCGAGGAAGTTCAGGCAGCGCAGCAGCGTGGTCTTACCCGAACCGCTGGAGCCGATGATGGCAAGCGCCTGTCCGCGCTCAAGCGAAAAACTGATGTCCTTAAGGACCTTGGTGGAGCCGAAGCTCTTATTGATATTTTTGACTTCCAAAATAGGCATTTCAGCGCCTCCTTATACACGGAAATAATCCATCTTCTTTTCTAGCCAGCCAAACAGCAGCGTCAGTGCACCGTTAAACACCAGATAGAATACTGCCGTATAGAACAGCGGCCAGATGAACCCTTTCTTGATAAAGGTTTCTCCCATCCACAGCACTTCGTAGACTGCAATGGTACGGGCAAGCGCGGTATCTTTGACCAGAGTGATAAATTCGTTGCCCATCGGGGGGATGACACGCTTAATGACCTGTAAAAGCGTGACCTTAAAGAAAATCTGCGGGCGGGTCATACCGAGCACCAGACCGGCTTCATACTGTCCGCGCGGAATGGACTGGATGCCGCCGCGAAAAATTTCAGAAAAATAGCAGGCATAGTTGATGGAGAACGCGACGAGCGCGGCACTGAAGCGGGGGAGCAGAGCGCCGTCCCAGAGCAGACCGGGACCATAGAAGATGGCAATAATCTGGAGCATAAGCGGTGTGCCGCGGATGACCCAGACAGCGGTTTTGATCGGGATACGGAGCAGTGCGAAACGGCTCATGGAGCCGAAGCTGATGATAAGACCCAACGGCAGTGCAAACAGCAGCGTCAGCGCAAATAGTTTGAACGTTGTTGCAAAGCCGCCGAGCAGCGTGAGTGTAACAGAACCTAACATAAAGAAACCTTTCCTCTTTTCTCTAAAAGCCGGGGAAAGGCAGAGGACAAAGCCCTCTGCCTTCAATTACCAGTGCGTCTGGATTTGCTTACTGCGGGACAACAATGTTGTCCTGTACACCGTATTTGGCAGCCAGTTCTTCTACCTTGCCGGATTCGTAAGCAGATTTGTAAAATTCATTGAATGCTGCGGTGAGGTCGCTGCCCTTGCGGAAGCCGACACCATAGTGTTCGAATTCACTGTCGCTTGCCTCGTTCAGATTAACCGTATAGGTCAAGGTCGGATAGCTGGTGCCTTCACCGATCATTGCGCCCGCCATCAGCAGGTCGATCACGCAGGCATCCGATGCGCCCGAGCTGGTTTCCATCAGCGCATTTGCCTGCGTCTGGACTGCGGTAAAGTTCAGACCCAAGGTTTCGGCAACTTCCTGACCGGCAGAACCGGATTCTACTGCAAACGACAGCTCCTTGATGGATTCGAGATCTTTGTACTGTTCAGCCTTATCAGCCGGAACGACAACAACCTGTGCGTTCAGGGCATAGGGGTCGGAGCAATTCATGGTGCTAGTGACTTCGTCAGTCAGCGTCATGCCGTTCCAAACTGCGTCGACTGCCTTGGTGTCGAGTTCCATAACCTTGTTGTCCCAGTTGATTTCAATAAATTCAGCTTTTACTCCAAGGCTTTCTGCAAAAGCTTTCGCCATATCTGCGTCAAAGCCGATCCATTCGTCGCTGCCAGCTTCTTTGTAGTCCATCGGTGCAAAATCAGTGATGCCTACAATCAAGGTACCCTTGTCTTTGACATATGCGGCATCGCTGTCGGTCACTTCGATATCGGTAGAACCATCAGCACTGCCAATTTTATTTGAGTCCTTGCTGCCACAGCCGGCGAGCATTGCGGTGGTCATCGCGCCTGCAAGCAGCAGGCTGAGCAGTCTTTTTGTCTTCATCAGTAAAACTTCCTTTCGGGTTCCATGTGAACGAGATGTTGTGCATCTATTGTAACAATTTAGCATGGGAAAGTCAACGGGAAAATCACGATTTTGCAAAAGAAAAATTTCTACAGGGCGTGCACGCGGCGTTGCGGAGTGTGCCGCGGGTATGATATACTATTCATAATGGTTGGAAACAGCCGATATTCTGTTTTTTGGAGAATTAAGAGTTCCATGAAGATTTTATCCATACAAGGGCATTTTGGCAACATGAACGGGCAGAAAATTGATTTCAGCGACCGTCTGTGCTGCCGCGTGCTTCCCAATGGCTGGGGGAAAACCACGCTTTGTGCGTTTATCCGCGTTATGCTGTACGGTTTGAATACAGCACGCCGCGATACAGCAAGTGCGCTTTCCGATAAGACAAAATATTATCCGCAGGATGGCAAACCCATGAGTGGGCGTATGACTGTCGAATTTGCGGGGCGTCCGGTTACGATTGTACGCGAAAGTAATCGAGCTGGGATGATGCAGGGGTTTCAGGCGTTTTATGAGGACACCGGGGAACAGTGCACGCTGCTGACGGCGCGAAACTGCGGGCATGTGCTGCTCGGCATGGGAGAGGACGCTTTTCTGTCGAGTGCCATGATTGACGGACTGGACATGACCAGACCGTCCTCAGAACTGAGCGAGATTATTCTCAGCATGGCGCAGTCCGGTGACACCAATGCCCGCTGCGGCACAGCGCTCAAAACATTGGCACGTTGGAGGCTTGACCTCAATTCCGGAAACGGGCACGGGGAACAGCCAAGGCTGGAGGAGGACTGCCGTGCTGCGGAAAAGCGGTTGGCAGAAATTGCTGCGTTAGAAAATAAAACCGCAGCGCAGCGGGCGCATGTGCAAAAAATGCAGGCAGAAGCAGACAAGGCGCGCGAAACCTATGAAAAACTCTATTTGGTATATGCCGGCAAGATGGTTGGGGAAGAGAGCCAGCTTCGCATCCTGAAAGCGGACAGTGAAAAGCGCATCCGCAATCTGAAAGACGGCTTGCCGGATGAAATCCTGCTGCGTGAAGCGGAAGAAGCGCTTTATGGATATGAAGGCGCGGTGCGGCTCGAGCGGGAGAAACGTTCGGGCATGCCCTATGTAGATTCCAATTATAAGCATAAAATGCGCGAGGTTGACGCGCGCAAGACCTCGGAAGAGGTCAAGCGCAACCGTGCGACCCGGCCGCGTATCCGCTGGGCAGCGCTGATACTTGCGCTGCTGCTTGCAGTTGCTGCGGCAGGTACTGCGCTTTCCGGAGCGGATTTTGGTATTTTGACTAAGTATATGCCATATCTGCTGTCCGGCATGGCGGCGCTCTCCCTGCTGCTGTCCTTCCTCGGCAGCGTCCCCCGTCTTGATGACCCGGACGAGGATTATGACGAATCCAAGCAGCAGCTCGCACTGGAACATCGGCGCACAGTGGACGACCAGCACATGGCAGCCTCCGTTTTGCAGGAGGAGTACGATACCGCGCTGCGTGCGGCGCGCAAGCTGTGGCCCAATGCCGAGACGATCGAGCAGGCGGGAGAGTGGATTCGTGCAGCGCGTGACGATTGGCAGGCGCTTCGCAGAGAGCAGAGCAAGCTGCAAGATATTCTGGTGCAGATGAAGCGCCTGAATGAGGCTTCTGAGAAGGATGAAACGCACAAAAGTGAGGTCGATACCGCGCGTGTCCGCGCGAGCCGCACACGGCAGGCTGCGGAAGAGGCACAGCAGGCACTTTCTCAGATGGAAGGGCGGCTGCAAGCCTATGGCAGCCGAGCGGAGTGGCAGAACGCACTGGAGAACGCACAGCAGGCGCTGCGCCGTGCTGAAATTCAGCTTGAGGCAATCCGGATGGCGGAAGAAGCCATCAAGTCTGAAAATGCAGCGCTCAGCGCGCGGATTTCGCCGCAGATTACCGAACTTGCACAGCAGTATCTCGCATACCTGACCAGTGACAGCTATAAAGAAATTAAACTGGATTCCTCGCTGCGCGCCCGCTGTGCGGGGGATGATGGGACGCTATTGGATGCGCTGCGCCTGTCCTCCGGGACACGCGACCAGCTGTATTTCGCGCTGCGGCTCGCGGTGTGCCAGGTGCTGAGCGGCAAGGAGAGCGTGCCGCTGGTGCTGGATGATCCGTTCCTCACTTGGGACAATAAGCGTATGGAACGCGGTCTGCGGCTGCTGCAAACGCTTTCCAAGGAGCGGCAGATTATCCTGCTGACCTGCCGGCAGGCAGGACGGCTCGGTATCTCGAAAAAAGAAGAGTAAACGCAAACCCGCCCAGAGCAGAAAAACTGCTTCGGGCGGGTTGTTTTATTTTCTGAAATAGCGCTCCATATAGCCCTTGACATCGCTGCCCATGCCGTGCCGGTGCAGAAAATCGCGCTCACGGGGATACATCGGACGAGGAGAACGACCGCCGGCTGCCATGACACAGATTCCGAGTGGCACAACAAGGAGCCAGTGCCAGCCGCGCGGACCATGCCCATTGCCCATGGCAACTGAAAGCGCCTCGGCGGGGAAAGGGAGGAATTCGTTGTTTTCGATCTCGGAAGTTTCTCTGTATGTGATGTCCGGTAGATCGTTTTCGTCATACAGCGCGCCGTGCTTCCATGTCCCGGAAAGGACAGGAGCGTCGCTTTCGTCAAAGACCGTCACCACGTTGCCGCTCTTTTGGATGGCGTACTGCGCGGTGAGCGCGCTGCCGGTGTGAAATACGACTTCAATGCTGCGGTCGCCAGACGAGACGGTGATGGCTTTATCCTCGCAGGTATAGACGGTACATCCGGTCTGCTCCGTGATCTCGTATATTTCACCGCGAAAGTGCAGGGCCTCGGTCATAAAATAGGGGATCGTAAATACACACAGCAGAATATAGCCTAGAATAAGAGCTGTACTGAGTATGGCTTTCCAGTTTTTCATGCCGCCTCCTTGCTAAGTTCAGTACACCAGAAGCGAGCAAATCAGGAAAGCTGAAAGAAATATAAAAAGCGGGCAGAGTGTAAAACTCTGCCCGAATTGGTGTTGTCATTTACTTCGCGTAGTCGATTGCGCGTGTTTCGCGCACCATGTTAATCTTAATCTGACCGGGGTAGTCGAGCTCATCCTCGATATGCTTTGCGATATCGCGGGCGAGCAGGGTCATGCTGTCATCGGTAACCTCTTCGGGCTTGACGATGATGCACAGTTCGCGGCCTGCCTGAATTGCATAGGAACGCTCTACACCGGGCGTGGTGTTCGCGATTTCCTCAAGCTTCTCCAGACGCTTGATATAGTTTTCCAGATTTTCACGCCGTGCACCCGGACGTGCTGCCGAGATGGCATCCGCTGCCTGTACAAGACAAGCCTCGATTGTCGTGGGCTCTACATCGCCGTGATGTGCAGCAATGGCGTGAATCACCGGCTGGGATTCCTTGTAACGCTTGGCGAGGTCTACGCCGATGGTGACATGGGAGCCTTCGACCTCATGGTCAACCGCCTTGCCGATGTCGTGCAGAAGACCGGCTCTGCGCGCGATGGTCGGATCGATACCAAGCTCGGAAGCCAGCATGCCGGCAATGTGCGCGACCTCAATCGAATGGAGCAGAACATTCTGTCCATAGCTTGTGCGGTAATGCAGGCGGCCGAGCAGACGAACCAGCTCGGGGTGAATGCCATGGATCCCGGTTTCAAAAGTAGCACGCTCGCCCTCTGATTTGATGATCTGATCGACTTCGCGCTGTGCTTTCTGCACCATTTCCGCAATGCGCGGCGGATGGATGCGACCGTCGAGGATCAGCTTTTCCAGACTCATCCGTGCAACTTCACGGCGAACCGGATCAAAGGAGGACAGCGTAATTGCCTCAGGCGTATCGTCAATGATGAGGTCAACGCCAGTGAGGTTTTCAAGGGCACGAATATTGCGACCTTCACGACCGATGATGCGACCCTTCATTTCATCGTTGGGGAGCGGTACAACCGAAACGGTTGCCTCCGAAACCTGATCGGCAGCATAACGCTGGATTGCGGTTGTAATCAGCTCGCGTGCCGTGGTTTCAGCTTCGTCCTTCATGCGCTGGTTGATCTCGCGGAGCTTGAGCGCCGCGTCATGCTGCGCTTCGTGCTCAATCGAGGTAACCAGATAATCTTTTGCCTCGTCACGGGTCAGCCCGGACAGGCGTTCCAAAGTCGCAATCTGCTCTGTGCGGATGCGCTCGGATTCTTCTTGCGTTTTTTGCGCCTGTGCGATTCTGCGGCTGAGCTCATCGCTCTTACGCTCCATCGCATCGGTCTTTTTCTCAAGAGCTTCTTCTTTCTGATGGAGGCGATGCTCGGTTTTCTGAACCTCGCTGCGACGCTCTTTCAGCTCGCGGTCCGCTTCGGTGCGTGCTTTGAGAATTTCGTCCTTCGCTTCCAGAATGGCTTCACGCTTCTTGGTTTCACCCGACTTAATTGCATCGTTGATGATGCGGGTTGCTTCCTGTTCTGCGCTGCCGATTGTTTTTTCCGCGACGTTCTTGCGATAAAGAACGCCGATGATTACGCCGATAATCAAACAGACAACACCAATGATCAGCTTGATTATTACGGTATCCATAAAATTGTGTGGGGCACCTCCTGTGGTTTTTAAAATTTCAAAATGCAAAGCAACATAATCCCTATATAAAAATCCATAGCTGGATGCGACAGACATTACAAAAGGTATTACATAAATATCTTAATGCTTTTTGTCTTGCATGTCAAGGAAAACACGATAAGCACAGTGAAAATCGGGCAGAGTGACGAAGGTCGGCTGTCGGGGTTGTGCGGGTGTATACGAACGGTGTATAATACAATCTAAAGCACTTTTGATACGCTTTGGATGGGCGGTCCGGCTGCCCGATCAGGAATCGAGGGATTTTTTTATGGATATCACAATGCGACGCTGTACCTGCGGTACGCTTTCTTACTACACTTCGGCACGGATTCCGGTGCGCCATGCGTTTACGACCAAGACAGGCGGTGTAAGCACGGGCGCGTGCGAAAGCCTGAATTTGGGCTTTAACCGGGGCGATGCGCGCGAAAATGTGCTGGAGAATTACCGCATTCTGACCGCTGCGCTCGATATGCCCTATGACCGCCTGACGATGACAAAACAGGTGCATCGGGACGAGGTTTCGGTCGTCACAGAAGAAACTGCGGGTATGGGACTGACCCGTCCGATGGCGTGGGAATCAGATGCGCTTGTGACCAACCTGCCGAATACACCGCTGGCGGGGTTTTATGCAGACTGCGTTGTAACGCTTTTGTACGATGCTGCAAGCGGGAGCTGCGGCGTATGTCACGCCGGATGGCGCGGTACGGCAATGGGCATTTTGCCCAAGACGGTCGATGTGATGGCTGAACGGCTTGGAGCAAAACGGGAAAGCCTTGTTGCGGTGATTGGACCCTCCATTGGACAGTGCTGCTTTGAAACCGATGCTGATGTACCGGAGGCAATGGAGCGGGAAATGGGGGAGCGGGTGCATCCGTTTGTCGAAGCACGCGGCGCGAAATTCCATGTCGATTTGCAGGGGATCAATGCCATGCTGCTGCAGGAAGCTGGACTGAATGCCGGGAATATCATTGACAGCGGACTGTGCACATATTGCCATAGCGACGAGTTCTGGTCCCATCGCGTCACGCATGGCGAGCGCGGGGTGCAGGCGGGCGTTATCTGCCTTTGATCTGGAGAAAGGATAAAACTATGAAATTTCTGCACGTGAAAAGACTGCTTGCAGCCGTGCTGGCGGGATGTCTGCTCACCGGCTGCACACTGACCGAGCGCATTGGTACAGGAAACGGCAGTGACGAGCAGCCTGAAATCATGGACGAGCATGAAGCGGGATACTTCGGACTTGCCTATTACACCGGAGAAAAAGTTAACCCGGTGCTCAGCACCTCGCATATCAACCGCGTACTTACGGAAGCGCTGTATGAGGGCATGTTCTATCTGGACAGCAAATTTCAGCCGCAGCCTATGCTGTGCGAGTCATGGGAAGGCGACGGCACGACCTTTACCTTCCGCCTCAAGCAGGGCGTAACATTCTGGTCGGGCGAGGAGCTGACTGCGGATGATGTGGTGTATTCGCTGCGCGCCGCTAAGGCGAATGAGGCATCCCCATACTATTCCCGCATGGCAGATGTCAAGTCCATCTTTGCGGACGATACCTATACAGTCGGCGTCGTACTTCGGACCCCCAACATGGATTTCCCGCGCCTGATGGATATCCCGATTTTCCGGGAGGGCACGGAGGAGGAAACCTTTGCAGACGGCACAGGGGCATACCAGCCGATCCATGATGAGGGCGCATGGTATCTTGCGCCGTATACTGGATGGCATGGCGGTTCGGTAGGCACATTTGAACGGATTGACCTTGTAAATACCACGCGGTCGGATGCGGTTGCGCATGCATTTGAAACAGGGGATGTCTCCTTGACCCGCGTGGAGCGCATCGGGACAAATCCGGTCACAATCAGCGGCTCAGTCGATTTGCATCAGACCCCGACGACCAATCTGCATTATCTGGGGTTTGGCTGCGCAGCGGGACCGTTCAGCCTGCCGGAGGTGCGAAAAGCGGTTTCGCTGCTGATTGCGCGCGAAAATATTTGCAGCACAACCTTTCAAAGCTTTGCAGACCCGGCAGTGCTTCCGGTCAATCCGCAGCCTGATTCGGTGGAAACCAGTGCAGAATCCGACCGGGAAGCGGCGGCTGCGGCGCTGGCACAGGCAGGAATCGCAGATACCAATGGGGATGGCGTGCTCGATTATGACAACGGCGCGGGGGGACGGACCGACCTGCGCCCGGTTATCGTGGTCAACAGCGAGAATTCTTTTAAAACTGCGGCAGCGCAGCAAATCGCGGATACGCTGCTGACGGCGGGGATACCTGCTACGGTCGAAGCGGTACCCTTTGAGGACTATATTGCGCGGCTGTCGGGCGGTATGTTTGATTTGTACTATGGCGAAGTGAAGATGTCTCCGGATTTTGATCTGCGTGCATTGATCGGAGCAGCTGGTGCAATGAATTATGGAAAATACTCCAATCAGGATACCGATTGGCTGATTCAGCAGATGCGTGCGGCAGGGACGGAAGAAGCCAGAGAAACGCTGAATACACAATTTCTGAAAGAAATGCCCATCGCGCCAATTGCATTTACACACGATCAGGTTGTGGTGCGCAGCGGTTTGATTACCGGATTTAACCCATCGCCATATTGGTTGTTCCATGGCGTAGCAGGATGGAGGAGAAGTTCATGATGGAAAAAGTAGTGCTCGGGCTTTCGGGTGGTGTGGATTCGGCAGTAGCTGCCGCCCTGCTGCGAGAGCAGGGGTATGAGGTGCACGGTCTGTTTTTGGAACTCGGGCTGGGCGGTACAGAGGAAGCGCAGCGGATTGCGGACGCCATCGGCGTGCCGCTTCATATTGCGCATCGCGCGGAGGAACTGGAGCGCCATGTGTGTGCCTATTTTGCGGAGGAATATCGGAATGCGCGTACACCGAATCCCTGCGTGGTCTGCAACCCAACGGTCAAGTTCCGTGCATTGATCGACTGTGCGGACAAGATTGGCGCGCGTTATGTGGCAACCGGTCACTATGCCCGCATCGGGCGGGACAGCGCGGGACGCGCGCTGCTCCTGCGCGCATGCTCCCCCAAAGACCAGAGTTATATGATGCATCGCCTGCCGCGCGAAGTGCTGGAGCGCTGCATTTTCCCACTGGGGGAAGCGGAAAATAAGGACGAAGTGCGCGCAGAAGCGCGTGCGCGGGAAATTCCGGTTGCGGATAAGAAAGACAGCATGGATGTATGCTTCATTCCGGACGGGGATTGGTGCGGTTGGCTCGAACGGCATGGGGTTCAGCTGCCCGAGGGCAACTTTGTGGACGAGCAGGGCAATGTGCTCGGCAGACACAAGGGCATTCACCAGTACACGGTCGGTCAGCGCAAGGGGCTTGGCGTTGCGGCAGAGGGACGCCTCTTTGTGCATGAACTGCGCCCGGAGACAAACGAGGTTGTGCTGTCGCTTGAGGATGTGTTCCGAAAGCAGATTTTGGTGAAGAATATCAACTATTGCGCGCAGGAATATGCTGAAAACGGAGCATTTTCCTGCGAGGTGCGCGTGCGCTATTCCAAACGGGCAGAGCGTGCTACCGTCATCCCCGAGGGAGAAAATGCCCGTGTAGAGTTTGATGATGCGGTGCGTGCGCCCGCAGCCGGGCAGGCGGCAGTATTTTATGATGGAGATATCGTCATCGGCGGAGGCTTCATCGACTGATTGGACAAAGTGGGGGATGGAATATGCAGCAGGAACATCAGGGGCACTTGGCGGCGATTGGCACAGTTTCGGTCTGGGGCGCGACATTTATCAGTACGAAAGTGCTGCTGCGGCATTTTACGCCGACTGAGATTCTGGTGCTGCGGTTTGTGCTCGGTCTTGCGGCGCTATGGGTAATCAGCCCCAAACGTATGCCGCTCAAATCCCGGCGGCATGCGTTGTATTTTGCAGGTGCGGGGTTGAGTGGTTTGGTGCTTTATTATCTGTGCGAGAACATTGCGCTGAACTATGGCGATGCGTCGATTGTCGGCGTTTTAGTATCTTCTGCACCGCTATTTTCCGGTATCTGTGCGGCGATATTTCTTGGGGAACGGATTCGAGCGGGGTTTGCACTTGGGTTTGTGATTGCAATTTCCGGCATCTGCCTGATCAGCCTCGGAAGCGGTTCTGTGCATATTCAGCCAAAGGGGTTGACGCTTTCACTGCTTGCGGCTGTGGCATGGGGTGTTTATTCCACATTAACCCGCAAAATTGCGGAGTATGGATATCCGACTGTGGGCACGACCAAGCTTATTTTTATGTATGGTGTGCTCATGATGATTCCGATTGCGGCGGTAAGCGGGTTTCGGATTTCCGCGCTGTTCACAGCGGGAGCAGTTGAAATTGGGAATTTACTGTTTTTAGGGCTGGGTGCAAGTGCAATTTGTTTTATCACATGGAATTTCGCGGTCAAAGTGCTTGGATCGGTGAAAACCTGTGCATATATCTATGCGTCTCCGGTTGTGACAGTGATTCTTGCTGCGGTGATTCTGCATGAACGATTGACTGTACGGGCAGTCGCAGGAATGGTGCTGGTACTCGCCGGACTGTTGTTGAGTGAGCGCAGAAGCCTGCGAAAGGAGGGACAGAATGGAGAAGTTTGATCGGGATGAGATGCGCGAAGACTTTGGAAAACTCGGATGGGCATTGATATCGTCGCAGCTTCTGCTGATGTTCCTTACAATGGGCGGGGGACTGGTACTTTCGATGCTACTCGAGCTGTTCAGCCCGCTGCGTGGCACATGGCAGCTTTTGCAAGGGTATATCGTTATCATTTCGGTGATTGCCGGTGCGCTTCCGATGTTTGCATTGGGGGTGGGGAATGACCGCTTAAACGGTATTGTTGACCGCGGCGAAAAAGTATGGCCAGTACAGCTTATATTCTATTTTTTGGTCGTAATCGGCTTGCAGATGCTTGTGACCGTGGTGTGCGCACCCGTTGTTGGACTCTTGGAATCGATTGGGTTTTCATTCGGCGCGGC
Source organism: Clostridiaceae bacterium (assembly GCA_018383195.1). Lineage (GTDB taxonomy): Bacteria > Bacillota > Clostridia > Oscillospirales > Butyricicoccaceae > Butyricicoccus_B. Next base: position 27,393 of record JAGZOP010000016.1, read on the forward strand.
AAGCGATGCGGCAACATCGTTTTCGGATTCGGTATCCATGCTCTTTTATTCCATTGCGATCGCGCCTATAATTGAGGAACTGATATACCGCGGCGCGCTGCTGCGTTATTTGGAGCGCTATGGGCGCTGGTTTGCAATCTGCATCAGCGCGCTCATTTTCGCACTCATGCACGGCAATGCTGTACAGATGCCGGTCGCGCTTGTAATCGGATTGGTGTTCGGCTATTTGGCGCTGCGGCATTCGATCCGGCTGACCATTTTGCTGCATGTGATGAACAATTTGTTTGTTGAGCTGATCGGCCGTTTGGGTGCATTCAGCGAATCATTGGGGGCGGCGGTAAACGGCGGACTGATGCTCGCCGGTGTTGCGACCATTATTTTGATGTTGATGAGCGGCGGCAAACCGCTGCTGCGTGATTTGCGCACGAACCGGACGCCTCATGAAACGTATCGGAATTTTTTCACCACAGGTTCTGTGGCAGCTATTTTTTTGTATATGATCGTGCTTACGGTTTCGAGTGTCATTGGATAAAAAAAGCCTCCCAAGCGGGAGGCTTTTTGCTATTTTCCGTTAAATTTCTGTGCGGCAGCCGCTGCACCGCTGCGGACAATTTCCTCGGCAGCCTGCATAGCACGCGCTGCTGCGCTGTCGATGGCTTCCTGCTCGTCATTCGTAAAGTGGGAAAGCACCCAGTCCGCAAGGTCATAATCGGGATGCGGTTTCGCACCTACGCCGATTTTGACACGCGGAAACTGCTCGGTGTTCAGGTGATAGATGATGTTTTTCAGACCATTCTGCCCACCTGCTGAGCCTTTGCCACGTACACGGATGCGCCCGACATCAAGCGAAATATCATCAGACAGCACAATAATATGGCTGGGATCAAGCTTGTAAAACGCCGCCGCGTCGCGCACGGCTTCGCCGGACAGGTTCATGAATGTTTGCGGTTTCATGAACAGCGTGCGCGCGCCGCCAAATTGACCTTCGCCCACGAGTGCTTTGAATTTCATCCGGTCGATGTTTTGCCCGGACACCTTGCAGTAGTGGTCGAGTGCACGGAAACCCGCATTGTGGCGTGTGCCGTCATACTTCGCGCCCGGATTGCCAAGACCGACAATCAGCCATTCAATCGGACCAGATGCGGATTCTTTGGCGGCTTTGTCCGCCTTTTCTTTTTCAAGTCTCGCAAAAACGTCAAAAATAGACATGGTTTCCCCTTGTTTTATAATGGTTTGATTCAGAAAAGCAGCGGCGGGAAACCCCGCCGCTGTGTGATTATTCGACTGAAATAATGTAGTAGTAAACGGGCTGTCCACCGTCGATCACCGTGATTTCCATATCGCGGTTTTCTTTGCGGAAGATTTCTTCGACTTTGGCGGCTTCTTCCTCGGAAACACCTTCGCCAAAGATGATCGTTGCAAACGCGCTGTCATCCTTTATCATTTCACGCGCAAGTTTTTTGACCGCGTCAAACGGTTTTCTGGAGTTTGCGCACAGCTTGCCTTCGCACAGGGCGAGATATTCACCCTCTTTGATTTTCTTGCCGTCGAACTCGGAGTTGCGTGCTGCATAGGTGATTTGGCCCGCAGTAACCGCTTCAATGGCTTCTTTCATTGCGCCGGTGTTGGTCTCGATTTCGCCATCCGGATCAAAGTTCAGCAGCGCAGAGATGCCCTGCGGAATGTTTTTCGTCGGGATAATGACAACCTGCTTGTCGGACAGCGGCACAGCCTGCTCAGCAGCCATGATGATGTTTTTATTGTTCGGAAGAACAAATACAACCTCAGCAGGAACAGCATCAATGGCATACAGGATGTCGTTGGTAGAGGGGTTCATAGTCTGACCGCCCTTGACCACAACATCGACGCCAAGGTCAGTGAGGACGTTGCTCAGACCATCGCCCGCAGCAACTGCGACAAAGCCATATTTCTTTTCGGGTTCACGGATGACACGCTCGCGCGGCTCAGTACCCTCAATGACCTTAGCAGTATGCTGCTCGCGCATGTTTTCAATCTTAACGGTCAGCAGGGGACCGAACTTCAGACCCTCTTCGAGCGCCTTGTTTGGCTCGTCAGTGTGTACGTGCACCTTGACAATATCATCATCGTCCACGACAACCAGACTATCGCCGATCTCATTGAGGATAGCGCGCAGACGCCCGACGTTACGTGCCTTATCCTTGCGTTGTGCAATAAACTCTGTGCAGTAAGTAAAGGTAATATCCTCATCCGAAATTGCAGAAAAGTCTGCGGAAGAGTTTGAAGATGCGGATGCATCAACGGTACGTTCTCTATGGATTCCCAGATAAGCATCGCGCATGCCTTCCAGGATGGTCAGGAAGCCGAAACCGCCGGCATCGACAACCCCCGCCTTGGCAAGTACGGGGTTCTGCTGGGTGGTTTCCTCGAGTGCGGTATGACCACGCTCCAAAACCGCTGCAAAAACCTCTTCGACCGACAGGTTGGGATTTGCCTGACAGCATTCGACTGCGTGCTGTGCCGAAACACGGGACACGGTCAGAATGGTGCCCTCCGCGGGTTTCATAACCGCCTTATAGGCAGCCTCCACACCCTCGCGCAGAGCAAGCGCGAGGTCGCTGCCGCCCGCTTCGGTGTGTTCGCGAAGCTTTTTTGCCATGCCGCGGAACAGCAGGGACAGAATAACACCCGAGTTTCCGCGTGCACCGCGCAAAAGGGAGGACGCAGTGGCATCTACAGCTTTGGCAAGTGTCGGTGCGTTCAGACGCTGCATCTCAGCCATCGCAGAACCCATAGTCAGGGACATATTGGTGCCTGTGTCGCCGTCCGGCACAGGAAATACGTTCAGTTCATTTGCCTGCTCTTTCTTTTCCGCAATGGCGAGTGCACCTTCAATCACCATGCTCTGAAAAAGCAGTCCGTCAATCAGTTTTTCACTCATCAGTTACAGTTCCTCCTACAGCCGTAATCAGTCGGCCTTGATGCTTTCCACGTAGACATCTACGTTTTTGACGTCCACACCGGTCAGACGCTCCACGTGATAGCGCACTTCACCAATGATTGAACGGCAGACAGAAGCGATGTTGATGCCGTGTTCTACCGCGATATGAAGGTCGATGGTTACGCCGCCGTCCTCAGCCTCAGTGACTTTTACACCGCGGCGCTGGTTCTCTTTGCGCAGCAGGTGCGCCAGTCCGTCCGATACCGAGCGGACGGTCATACCCTTGACGCCAAAGCAGGAAGAGGCTGCATGCCCCGCAATATCCGCGATGACATCCGAAGTGATTTCAATATATCCAAGGTCCGTGTGAATGGTCATAATATCCTCCTTGCGATAAAGGTCGGTAATCAATATATGCTATTCCTATTTTATAATACTTTCTATAAGAGCACAAGGAGATTTTACAAAATCGTGACTTGTGACGAAAGCAAAACAAATGTTTGCAATCTGAGTGGAAGTATTATATAATAGAGAAAACAGAAAAGCAAACACTTGTTTGAATATAATAACGCGTGCACAACGATTTTGAAATAGGCTGCCCAGTGAAAAGACTGCGGCGATCAGATGGAGGAATATACGATGAAAAAAATCTCTGCCAAGCAGCAAAGAATTTTGGAATATATCAGTGAATATACGACCGCGCAAGGTTATCCGCCGTCTGTGCGCGAAATCTGCGCCGAGGTTGGACTTAGCTCGCCATCGACCGTACACTCTCACCTGAAGCGTCTGCGTGAACTGGGATATCTTGAAAAGGATGACCACAAGACCCGCGCGATTTCGGTACGGGGCGGCGCGGTAATGACTGGTCAGGTGCCGATTCTTGGCAAGGTGACAGCCGGTATGCCGATTTTGGCGGTCGAAGAAGTGGAAGGATATGTGCCGTATGAGGGCGCAGGAAAATATGGGGAACACTTTGCGCTGCGCATCAGCGGCGAATCCATGATCGGCGCTGGCATTATGGACGGCGATCTTATCATTGTGCGCAAGGAATCGACGGCGCGCTCGGGACAGATTGTCGTGGCGCTCATTGAGGATGAAGCAACCTGCAAGCGTCTGCTGCTTCAGGATGGCGAGGTCTGGCTGATGCCCGAAAATCCGGCATATCCGCCGATTGACGGCAGCGAATGTTCGATTTTGGGTCTGGTCGTGGCGGTTTACCGCGAGTACAATGTATAACAGATGATGATATTGGAAGACCGTGTAAGCGTAGTGCGCGGCTTTGGTCCCAAAAAAGTTGGACTGCTCGAAAAAATGGGAATCCTGACGCTTGCGGATGCGCTGTCTTTTTATCCGCGCGATTATGATGACCGTACACGCGAATCCCATATTGCAGACCTGCGGGATGGAGATAAGGTAACCGTGCGTGCGGTGGTTGGTACAGCTCCCGTGCTGCGCCATATCCGAAAAGGCATGGATATTACCAAGCTGACGGTGTTTGACGGCTCGGGTACGCTGAATCTTACATATTTCAATAACAAATACATCGCCGCGCAGCTGCGGGAAGGCGAGGAATATTTGTTTCATGGTCGTGTGCAGGGGGAAGAACGTCAGCGTACAATGGTTTCTCCTTCCTGCGAAAAATGTGTGACCGGACAGGAAAAAGGGCGTATTGTGCCAGTGTATACGCTGACTGCCGGACTGGGGCAAAAGGATATGGAAAGGCTGACTGCCGCTGCGCTGAGCTGCCCGATAGATCTGGCGGACGACCCGATTCCGTCCCATCTTCGTCTCGCCTACGGACTGCCGGACTATCGGGACGCGGTGCGGTATATTCACCGTCCGCGGTCACTCGATGAGGTGTACGCGGCGCGCCGGCGCATGATTTTTGAAGAATTATTTTTGCTTTGCTGCGGCTTGCAGCGCCTGAAAGACCGCCGCAAAGAAGAAAGTGGACTTTTGTTTGAAAATACGGATTTGCAGGCGTTTTGGAATGTGTTGGGGTTTGCGCCGACAGGCGCGCAGCGCCGCGCAGTCGAGGACTGTGTGCGGGACACGGTTTCGGGCAAGCCGATGAACCGTTTGGTACAGGGCGATGTCGGTTCAGGAAAAACGGTTGTGGCGGCTGCGCTCTCCGTGCTTGCCGCACAGAACGGCTATCAGGCGGCGATTATGGCGCCAACAGAGATTCTGGCATCCCAACACTATGAATCCCTGTCCGCATTGTTTGCAAAGCTGGGATTGCGCGCCGAACTGCTGACCGGTTCTATGGGGGTCAAAGCGCGGCGTGAGACGCTTGCGCGGATTGCGTCCGGCGAAGCACATGTTGTAATTGGCACCCATGCGCTGATCCAAAAAGATGTGGAGTTTGCGCGGCTTGGCGCAGTGGTGGCAGACGAGCAGCATCGTTTTGGAGTGGCGCAACGTGCCAGCTTGCGCGGCAAGGGGCAAACGCCGCATACGCTTGTTATGTCGGCAACCCCGATTCCGCGGACGCTTGCGCTTATTTTATATGGAGATCTTGATGTGTCAGTGATCGACGAATTGCCGCCCGGTCGTACACCGGTGGCGACCTATGCGGTTGGAGAGCGTATGCGCAAGCGCATCTATGCATTTATGGAAAAGCAGATTGCGGCAGGAGGGCAGGTTTATGTCGTTTGCCCGCTTGTGGAGGCGGGCGAAGGGGATGTACGCCTCAAAAGTGCGGAGGAGCATGCCCATACCTTGAAAAACGAACTGCCGCATCGCCGGATTGGTGTGCTGCATGGCCGCATGAAGCCTGCGGAAAAAGACGCGGTGATGGGAAGATTTGCGGCAGGAGAACTGGATGTTCTGATTGCGACAACGGTCATCGAGGTGGGCGTGAATGTCCCGAATGCAAACCTGATGGTGGTCGAGGATGCAGACCGGTTCGGATTGTCCCAGCTGCACCAGCTCAGGGGGCGTGTCGGACGCGGCAAACGGGAATCATTTTGTGTCTTTTTCGGCGCGGACAAGGGACAGACCGCGCGCCAGCGGCTCAAGGTGCTCGTGGATACGAACGACGGCTTCGAGATTGCCAGAGCCGATCTTGCGCAGCGCGGTCCGGGGGATTTCTTCGGAAAGAGGCAGCATGGTCTGCCCGGTCTGAAAATGGCAGATCTTGCGTCCGATCTGCAGCTGATGCAGGAAGCGCGGGAAGAAGCCGAGAGCATTTTGCGGGAAGATCCGCTGCTTTGCGGATATCCGGCGCTGCGCGGGCGGGTCGAGCGTATGTTCCGACCGGACAGCGGAGAAATTTTCAACTGAGGGACAGTCCGGCTTTCCGGACTGTTTTTTGTCCGGAAGAAAGAGGGTTTGCGTATTTTACACATTGTCATGGGCATAACCGTATGCTATAATAATTGGGCAAATGGGAAAGAGAGGACTGCATGATTATCCTTGGACTTGATCCCGGCTACGGTACCACCGGCTACGGGGTTTTGAAGTATGAGGGCGTGCGCTTCACGCCCATTCAGTACGGCGCGATTACCACCGCGCCCGGTCAGCCGTTTCATCATCGTTTGTGCGAGATTTACAACGATGTATGCACGCTGATCGACACCTTTCATCCGGACGAATGCGCGATGGAGGAGCTTTTTTTTAACAATAACATTACAACCGGCATTCAGGTTGCGCATGCGCGCGGCGTGATCATGCTGGCGCTGGCACAGAAAGGTCTGCATCCGGCATCCTATACGCCGTCGCAGGTCAAACAGTCGGTAGTCGGCTATGGAAAGGCAGAAAAACGGCAGGTCATGGAGATGACGCGAAGTATGCTTGGGCTCAGCAAGATCCCGCGTCCGGACGATGCGGCCGATGCGTTGGCTGTTGCCATCTGTCACGGGCATTCCAGCCGGTCGAGATTATGGGAGAAGTAAATGTTTTATTATGTGGAAGGGCGTGTGGCGGCGCTGGAGCAGAACCTTGCAGTAATTGATTGCGGTGGGGTCGGCTATGCATGTCATACGTCGCAGAATACGCTTGGTGCACTCAAAATGGGTAAGGAAGCGCGGCTTTATACCTATCTGTATGTGCGCGAGGACGCAATGGAGCTGTTTGGATTTGCCGATCAGGAGGAACTGAACTGCTTCAAAATGCTCATCGGTGTATCGGGAGTCGGTCCCAAAGCGGCGCTTGCGATTTTGTCGGTCGCGCCTCCCGGGCAGCTTGCGCTTGCCATCATTACCGAGGATGCAAAGCTGCTGACCCAAGCGCCCGGCATCGGGAAAAAGATTGCCCAGCGTATTGTGCTCGAACTGCGCGATAAGATGAGCAAGGGGCAGCTCGAGGGTGCGGCGGGACGCGCTGCGGAAGCCATTGCGGTGCCGGAAAAAGGCGGCGTGAACCACACGCAGGAGGCGGTTGCGGCGCTCATGGTGCTCGGATACAGTCAGGCGGAAGCGTTCCGCGCTATGGAGGGCATGGACACTGCGGGCATGGAAGCCGAGGATATTATCCGCGGCTGTCTGAAAAAGCTTGCAATTCAGTAAGGATGTGATAGCTTGAGCATCGAATTTTCGGGCGGCATGGTAGACGATGAACGCATCGTTTCCAGCCGTCAGACGAGGGACGATGAAGCGGAAAATTCGCTTCGTCCGAAAGCCATTGACGAATATATCGGGCAGACCAAGGTCAAGGAGAACCTTGCGGTGTTCATCGAAGCGGCACGTCAGCGCGGCGAACCGCTCGACCATACGCTGCTGTATGGACCGCCGGGTCTTGGCAAAACCACGCTTGCGGGCATTATCGCAAACGAGATGGGGGTCAATATCCGCATCACGTCCGGTCCTGCAATCGAAAAAGCCGGTGATTTGGCGGCTCTATTGACAAACCTGAGTGAAAATGATATTTTATTCATCGACGAAATTCATCGTTTGAACCGCAGCGTAGAGGAGATTCTCTATCCCGCGATGGAGGATTTCGCTCTGGATATTATCATCGGAAAGGGACCGAGCGCGCGTTCTATCCGTTTGGATTTGCCGCGGTTTACCTTGATCGGTGCAACCACGCGCGCGGGACAGATGACCACGCCGCTGCGTGACCGATTCGGCGTCATGCTCCGTCTGGAATTGTATACGCCGGAGGAGCTGGAGAAGATCGTCACCCGTTCTGCGGGGATTTTGGGTGTGCACAGCCGGTATGACGGTGCGCTTGAGATCGCGCGCCGCTCGCGCGGCACCCCGCGTATCGCAAACCGTCTGCTCAAGCGTGTGCGTGATTTTGCACAGGTGCGCGGAGATGGGACGATCACCCGAGAAGCGGCAGATATGGCGCTCGCGGCGCTTGAGATCGACCCGCTTGGTCTGGATAATATTGACCGCCGTATGCTGAAAAGCATCATCCTCAATTATAACGGCGGACCGGTCGGACTGGAAACGCTTGCCGCGACCATCGGTGAGGAGGCTGTGACGCTTGAGGACGTTTACGAGCCGTACTTAATGCAGATTGGATTTTTGAACCGTACGCCGCGTGGCCGCTGTGTGACGCTGCGCGCGTATGAACACCTCAAAATGGAGCCGGCAGATGGTCAGCAGCATCTTTGAGAATCTAACGAATAAGGCTAGGTGTTAACTTTGGGAAAATATTTTGGTACTGACGGCGTTCGCGGCGTTGCGAACGTAGAACTGGATGCAATGCTGGCGTTCAAAATCGGCGCCGCTGCTGCGCATATTTTAACCGAGGAGCGCGAACAGGGCGGCAAGGCGAAGCTGCTTATCGGAAAGGATACCCGTATTTCGTCCGATATGCTGGAAAACGCGCTGGTTGCGGGCATCTGCTCGGTTGGCGCGGATGTAGAACTGCTCGGCGTGATCCCGACTCCAGCGATTGCATATCTAACCATTAAGCACAAAGCAGATGCAGGTATCGTAATTTCTGCAAGCCACAATTCCTACGAATATAACGGCATCAAGATTTTCGCAGGCAGCGGCTACAAACTGTCTGACGAACTGGAAAACCGCATTGAGGCTCTGATTGACGATTTCGACAGCGTACCCAAAGCGAGCCACGAAAAGTTGGGACGTGTTCTGAAAAGTGCGATTGATCCGGTGATTGAGTACACCGATCATCTGGCAGAAACCGTGCAGGGCGATCTGTCCGGGCTGCGCGTGGCAGTAGACTGCGCGAACGGCGCGTCCTCGACCACCATCAAGCGTCTGATGCGCCTGATGGAGTGCCGCGCGGACTATCGTTTCTACGAGCCGGACGGCATCAATATCAATGACGGCTGCGGCTCGACCCATCTGGAAAATCTTCAGCAGCGCATGCGCACCGGGGAATATGACATCGGCGTGGCGTTCGATGGCGACGCAGACCGCTGCCTGATCGTTGACGAAACCGGCGAGGTGCTCGACGGCGACCGCATCATGGCGGTTTGTGCGGCGCGCATGAAGCAGCAGGGCAAGCTGCGCGGCGGCGCATTTGTCGCAACTGTGCTGTCCAACATGGGGCTGCACGCCTATGCAGAGAAGATGGGTGTTAAGATTGAATGCGCAAATGTAGGCGACCGTTATGTGCTTGAAATGATGCTCGATAAGGGGTATATTTTGGGCGGTGAGCAGTCCGGTCATGTCATCTTCCTCGAGTATGCTTCTACGGGCGACGGTCAGCTGACCGCAATCCAGTTCATGCATATTCTCAAGGAGAGCGGCAAGAAATGCTCTGAGATTGCAGCGGAAGTTGTTCCGTGGCCGCAGGTAATGATTAACGTCAAGGTGCCGAACAGCGAGAAGAAAACGATTGCGCAGCGTCCTGAAGTGGCGGCGGCAATCGCACAGGCTGAGTCGAATCTTGGAAAGGGGCGCATTCTGGTGCGCGCTTCCGGTACAGAGGCGCTTGTACGTGTCATGGTTGAGGGTATTGATGCAGAAAAAGTGGATGCTGCGGCAAAAAGTGTTGCAAAATCCATTGAATCCATTGTATAATAAATCCGTTGCAGAGGCGGGGCTGCCAAAAACAAGCAGCTCCGCCTTCGTGATTTCAACCATTTTGGAGGTGATAAAATCAGTAAAACTGCATAATGAAGCGCCAGGACTGGGGTGCAGCCGGTATTCCAGTTGACGAGGTAAGGGTTGATCGAAAGATTCGGCGGATGACCCTTCGGCCGATAGTGGGTTGGTCGTGAGCGGCTTTTCAAAGAACGGGAGTGATCCCGCAACAAGGAAGTACGCATAACGCACTATTTTTATACCCTTTTTTAGAAAGTTACCGTGTTTTTGATATTTAGGAGGACATTCAATATGTGTGGAATTGTTGGTTTTACCGGCAGAGAAAACGCTGTGCCGATCCTGCTTAAGGGACTGTACAGCTTGGAATACCGTGGCTACGACTCAGCGGGCATCGCTGCGTTTACGGCAGAAGGCTTGAAGGTGGTAAAGTCGCGCGGCAGGATTGCGGCGCTGGAAGAAAAAATTCATGCAGACGGCGGTTTGTCGGCGGTTTGCGGAATTGGTCATACCCGTTGGGCGACGCATGGAGAACCATCCGACCGCAATTCCCATCCCCATTTGGGCGGGGACAGCGGCAGGATTGCGGTTGTCCATAACGGCATTATCGAGAACTATCTCGAACTGCGCAGCCGTCTGGAAAAGCACGGATACGTGTTCCAGTCCGAAACCGATACCGAGACGGTTGCGCATCTGGTGGACTATCTGCATACTGGAAAGCACGAAGATTTGGCAATGACCGTGCTGAAAGCGGTCACTATGCTGCGCGGGTCTTACGCGCTCGGCGTCGTTTCCATGGATGATCCCAATGAGATTGTTGCGGCGCGGCGCGACAATCCGCTTGTCATCGGTCTGGGAGAAGGCGAGAACATGATTGCGTCCGATATCACAGCCATTATCTCCCGTACTCGAAAGTACATCATTCTGGATGATGGTGAGGTTGCAATTGTACGTCCGGATCAGGTGACGGTGATGAATGCCTTTGGAGATGTGGTTGAAAAGGAAGTACAGGAGGTAAACTGGGATCTTTCTGCGGCAGAAAAGGGTGGCTATGAGCACTTCATGATGAAAGAAATGATGGAGCAGCCGCAGGCAGTCTCGAATACCATTCATCCGCGCATCAAAGAAGGGCACATCGTTTTTGAAGATGCGGGATTAACCGAGGAGCGATTGAAAAAAGCAAAAAACATCCACATTATCGGCTGCGGCTCTGCCCTGCATGCAGGAATGGTGGGACGCTCGGTCATTGAAAAACTCAGCCATGTGCGCTGCAATACATGGATTGCATCAGAGTTCCGCTATGAAAATCCGATTATTGATGCAGATGATTTATGTATCATTATCAGCCAGTCGGGAGAAACTGCGGATACACTTGCTGCGATGCGTCAGGCAAAGCAGGCGGGAGCGTACACGGTTGCGATTGTGAACGTCGTTTCCTCGACGATTGCGCGCGAGGCAGACGGGGTACTCTATCTATGGGCAGGACCGGAAATCGCGGTTGCAACAACCAAAGCATATTCGGCACAGCTGGGAGCGCTGTATCTGTTTGCGGTGAAGCTGGCACGTGTGCGCGGCGCAATGACCGCAGAACAGGAAGCGGCTTATTGCAGAGAACTGGATTCCATTCCGGAACGGATTGCCGAGGTCTTGGAGATGAAGGAGCGGATGCAGTTTATTGCGACCCGGTATGCGAACCGTTCCAGTGTGTTCTATCTGGGACGCACACTCGATTATGCGGCTGCGATGGAGGCATCGCTTAAACTCAAAGAAATCTCTTATGTGCATAGCGAGGCATATGCAGCGGGAGAACTCAAGCATGGCACGATTTCTCTGATTGAACAAGGTACACTGGTTGTCGCGCTTGCGACACAGCCGGAACTGTATGAAAAGACTATCTCGAATATTCGGGAGGTTGCATCGCGCGGCGCGGAAGTGGTGCTTGTGACGGGAGCAGACTTTGAAGGGGATACTTCGTGCTGCAGTTATGTACTGCGCCTGCCGAAGATTTTGCCCGAACTCAGCGCTTCGCTGTCAATTGTGCCGCTTCAGCTGCTCGCCTATTACATTGCGGTCGAGCGTTCCTGCGATGTCGATAAGCCGAGAAACCTCGCGAAATCGGTTACGGTAGAATAAATTTATGTGCAAAATATACAAATAATACTGTCGATTATAGCGCAAAATTCACGATAAAATAAGAATCTATTGACAGTATGCGGAAACCATAATATAATGATAAAAAATATGACAAGTGGAACCGAGCGAATGGGACTGGAAATCGGCAATATGAACGAAAATGAATTATGTGCAGCCGCGAAAGCTGGAGACAGCGACGCGGTGGAAGCGTTGGTCGGTCGATACTCCAGACTTGTAAAAACCTGTGCACGCGCATACTATCTGGCGGGCGCAGAAGGGGAAGACCTGATTCAGGAGGGCATGCTGGGACTCTGGCGGGCGGTGATTACCTTTGACCCGAACCGCGGGGTGCCGTTTGAAGCGTATGCGCATACCTGCATCAGCCGCCGGATTTATTCGGCGGTTCGGGATGCGCGCGCGTTAAAGCATGAGCCGCTGAACACGTCCCTTTCGCTTGAAAAGCCTCTTTTTGAAGACAATGCGGAATCCCACTCTGGCAGTGCGGCGGCTTCCAATCCGGAAACCCTGCTTATCAGTATGGAAGAGCAGGCAGAACGGTTGGGACGCCTGCGGGAGCTTCTCTCTGTTTTCGAAGCGCAGGTGTTGTCCCTGTATTTAGACGGTTTCTCCTATGATGAAATCGCAGCGCGGCTTTCAAGGTCGCGGAAATCTGTGGACAATGCCATTCAGCGAATCAGGCACAAATCGGCTTCCGTGGGTTCTTAAGGTGGCATCAGGGCGCATCCCTGTTCCGCATAAATTTCACTCAGCGTTCCTGATGGGAACCAAGGTATCAAAGAGAGGTAAAAAGAATGTACCAGGACAAGACTTTAGTATGTAAGGAATGCGGCAGCGAGTTCGTATTCACCGCCGGTGAGCAGGAGTTCTATGCAGAGCGCGGCTTCCAGAATGAACCCCAGCGCTGCAAGGCATGCCGCGATGCGCGGAAGAATGCAGCTCGTGGTCCCCGCGAGTACTTCACCGCAACTTGTGCTGCTTGCGGCGGCGAGGCAAGAGTTCCTTTCGAACCCAAGTCTGACCGTCCGGTTTATTGCAGCGAGTGCTTCGCAAAGATGAAGGCTCAGGACTAATTTAATACACAAAAGGTCCCGGCAAAGGCCGGGACCTTTTTCTATGCAAATAAAAAACGTCCCGACCGAAGTGAGGTGCCCCCCAAAAGTTAAACAATAATTGAATGTAAAATTGGTCAATCAACCGAAAGGGCTTGTTGTCTGTGAAGAGCAGGCGGCAGGCCCTTTAG
>JAGZOP010000083.1 GCA_018383195.1 Clostridiaceae bacterium
GACGAATAATCAATCATATGTGAATTGTCAAGGTACTCCGACTGCAGAAAAGTAGTCGGATATTTTTCTAGCGACACCTGAAAATTAAGCGCTTACGTTGTTTTTTGCCGCCGATCCATGTGATAAAACTGTTCATAGTATTCCTCCTCTCTGTTTTTAGAAGTTTATTATGACAGAGAGGAAGTCCCAAAAAGTATCAATATTTTAATATCAACTTACACCTACAAAAGTTATTTCCCGATTGAACAATGTTTTCATTTCTTCAGCAAAAGCCATGCCTAATTCATTTACATCAGCCACACGAATGTTCTCAAAACTTTCACACATAATATTGATTGTACTACTGCTTATAGTTATAGCCATAGGCTTAAGTTTATATTTTTTGTACGCATCAAATTTCCATAATGTAGACCTTTGAACTTGGTTTATTATTACTCCTAAATCTGTTTCGTCTGGACTTTCATCCATCGCAAATGTATAGATAAATATTTCTCGCCGTTTTCTTGATGCCTCTTTTTCATATGAATGAACCGTAGTTTTTGCAATCATATTTTCTATTTTTCCTAGTCTATTGAGTATATATACCAACTTATCTGTATCTTTCTCATCATCTTCGCCTAATAATTCTTCATTATTTAATATACTTATTTCCTGATTTATTTCTTTAAGCATGTCGTAAATGGGACTTGATGTTTTTGCAAAATCTATCTCACTTTCTGCTTTTCTTATTCTTTCTTTTAATTCCAAGGTTCCTTTTGCATCATTTTTATAGAAAATGGTTCTTTCAGAAATAATATCAGCTGGAAGCCCTGTTCCATGTTCAGCAATCAAAATCACTGGCTTTCCTAAGCTATGTCGAAAAGCCAACTCATACATAACATTTGGATTTCTTTCTGTAAGATTTACAATTACCAACTTATCTTCATAAATCTCTTTGATAATTTGTTTTGTTATTGTTCCTGGTTCATTTATTTTGTGTGATACCACAACTTCATATTTATCAGATAAAGCTGGTTCAATTACAGCTTCAATTATCCCATCAATATGTCTTCTAATAGGATCTGACTCACTTCCTATTGGAGTAATAACAAAGCATCTATCTTTATGGTTCATCGTTAAAAATCCCTTTCTTAAATTATATCAATTTGTAATTACTATCCTAAATTATACCATTCAAACTATTAATTCACAACGAAACCTTAAATTGAAAAAATCGAGGTTTCCCTCGATTTTCTTTCATTTCTTTTTTCGTTTAAACATGCAAAGTATTAGAATAGCAAATACTATAAAAATTATAGCATAACCAAATGACATTACTCTTAATGGGTGTTGATTACAAAGATTCACAAACCGAAAATCAAGGTTGTTTTCTTCAACAAAATATGTCCATAAACTCATTGCCAATATAGCTAAAATAATTAAATCGCTCCACCATACAACAGGATATTTTCTAGCAATATTAACATCAGAATTTTTACTAGATGCAAAATCAATACCTGTCATTTTTCCTACACAAAACAAAAAGACAAAAACTACGTTCAGAATACATAATCCCCACACAGAACCAATAATCATCACTTTCAATACAGGTAATGTATGATTGGAAAAAATACTTCCTAAAGAACTGATACCACCAAACATCAAGAATGCTAATGCTGTAAAAATACTAACCATCGTAAGCAATTGCATACTCATTTTTTTAGAGATATCTTCTTGGTAAGGTGCTGCATGACGCTCTAATCTTTTTTTAAACTCTTCATCTGTGTCTTTTAGTACAATAAACTGTCTAGTTGCAAGATTTACATGATCATATATCTTAAGAAGCACCTTGTTCATTAATTTATACTCTTCTTCGTCCACTTTTCCATTTTTTTGAAGCTCATTTAAATAACTATATAACCTTTCCATATTAACGTTCACAATAACAAATTCAGCGTCTTCTTGAACTTTACGGAAGATATAATTACTTATTGTAGAATATAAAAAGCGTTCATATTGGTGTACATATTCCAATATTTGGTTATAAACCTCGTCTTCTTTAAAATTTACAGTTGTTAGAAATAACCTTTCGCAAATTTTTTCTATATGTTCTTCTCTGTCTTGAATTTTTTGAAGTTGCTCGTTATCATCTGTTTTACCAATAAATCCATTTTGCATATTCTAATCCTCAAAGTATTCTCTAATAGATTCTTTGGAAATGACATTATTGTAGTATTTCTTGTAAGCCTTTTTCCAAGGTGCCTGTTTATGAGTCAAACTCACTAATTCTGCAGCAGAATAGTCAGAACACTCATCTATCATACTCTTCATCAATTTTTTATCTTCTTTATTGATATAAGGAATATCTTCATCCTCTAAAAAAATATTTGAATTTCCAAAAAACTTATATTCATGATATACTTCTGGAACTACAGGACCAAAATCCCAAGCTTCTATTTCTTCTTTGAAACAAGGGGAACCTGTATTTACCAAGAAAATAGCTTGAATAAAATATAATATCTTTTGTAATTTTAAGTTCGTAATTAAATATCCTTTTTTTGTACAATAATAAATAACATATTTTGCGATATCAAGTACATTATACTCATTACCCACAAGCTTCCCCTCCTCTCAATTGTTATGTACATATACATATATTATATGTCAGGATTTCTAATTTTACAATATTATCTTAGGTGCTTTTTAATTAATATCACCAATTTTAGCGTTATTTTTAATCTCTTAATCAGTTTTATTTCTTTAATTCCTTCAAAATATCTCTCTAAATATTTTTCTACATAGATAACATTTTATACTTTTAAAAATACACCGAAAAAAGTCTAAAAAAGTCCCATATTTCGAAATTTTGACATAAAAACCACAGTTTTTTCCCCTTGACCTCTTACAATTATACTTAATCTCATACTTTAATATGTTTACAATATTCCTAGTTTCGATATTCATCATCGCTTTTGTGTGATGCTTCATCATGCAGAATAAGTTTACCAGATTTGAATTGATGTCATTATATACTTCTTTCAGTGCAGCTTGTTCTGATGAAGCAGAACCCAGTCGGCTCCACCGAATACCTCTACATATTTCTGTATACCTTCTTTTGAAAAACGGGAAACAACGGTTTCTCGTAACAGCTTTTTGCCACCAATCCATGTGATAAAACTGTTCATAGTAGTCCTCCTCTCTGTCTTAGAAGTTTATTATGACAGAGAGGAAGTTCCAAAGAGTATCATATTTTTCAAGCTGCAAAGCGATAACAACAGACAGTTATCCAAAAGATATGATATAATATAGAAAAAAATTGAAGGAGTACAACTATGACATACATTTGTTTATTCATAATAATTGGTTGTGGATTTATCATTGACTATTTAATATCTACCAATATAGTTCCAGTGATATTAGTTTTAGATCCTTCCTACTTATCAACAATATTTTCCGCAAGTATCACTTTAGCCGGATTTGGGATAGCAGTTGTATCTCTACTTCCTAATAGCTTTGATAAGACATACTATGGCTATTCAATGAAGGAAATTATCCGTATGAAAGAATCGAATGTCTCAATAAATACTTTCATCAAAGTTACTTTTTTATGTATGGCATTCGGTTTACTTGGTTTGATATTGGCATCTTATAATTTGATTACTGCAGTTTTTATTTTTTTATTATTTGTAAATTTTAATTATTTCAGAAAAATCTTTAAGATCATCACAAATGATTTAGAATGCGAACATATTGTAACTACTTATATTGAAACACAATCTTCAAAAAGGAATAATCCATCCTTAAAAGATGAAATTAATACGCATCTATTAAATCATTTATCGGATTTATCAAAAACATCTTCTACAGAACAAAAAGATGCTGTTTGGGACATGTTCTGGAACTTCAACAAGGAAATTTGGTCAAAACCGTCTGACAAAACAAAACCATCAGAGCAAATAAATATATGCTCTGACTTCACCAATAAAATTATAAAATTATTTACACCTTCCGTAGATAGTACACTTTTTACATCATACTTTAAAACCATATTGTATGATAATACATTACCTTCTGAAAATAAAATATCTTTAATTGAACATGGCATGTCAGCAGTTAAAGTTTCAGACTTTATTACACTATCATCTATGAATATTCCAAAGAAAATTCGTGATTTTAAAGAGAAAAATAAAGAAAATTTTGGAATTGAAGATTTGTACAAAATATATATCCAAAATGTGATTGATCATCCAACAATTTCAGAAAACGAAAAAATAGAATTGATATCTGTTTTTTTTAAAGTTCTTGCTGAAGAAAACAGCTTATCTAATGAATCACTTGTAATTGAAAAAAAATTATTATGTTCCATTTTTGACAAACACGTTCTTCATTTTTCAAACATCGAGAATGCTAAAATTGTTTTGTCCGCTTTTGTTTCTTTTACTGCGGCAATTATAAATACATCATATGTGACATACGATATAGGTCAAGAAATTGCAAAAATTTACGCAAAAGTTATTTACGCCCTTTTTACAACCGTTAAGAATCCAATATTTGGTACAAAATTGCTTTTTACTGCCTTTTCTTCTCCCCAGCAAAAAAAGCAACTATATGATTTATTTTTTGATTTATCTCAAAAGCAACCAAAATATAGCTGTATGTTCTTTGATTTATTATCATCGCGTAGAAAATATTTTGGTATAAACATATTAAAACATATGACTTCCTGGCTTTCTCCAAGTTTTTTTATTCCAACGGAAGAATCTAACTATAATGACTTTTTACTCTATTATTCAAATGATACAAGGAGTTGGGCTACCATTCATCTAATTTTATACTTAGTTTATTGTTATAAATATCAGGAACCTCGTGATACCTACTTTTATAGTATCAAAGGTGTACCATCGATTTTTGAAACCTATGATAATTGGGATCAGCTAGTAGATTTAGATGGTAGAAATTATAAACCAACCATATTTAGTGCATATTCTGTATTTGATATTTCTAAAGGAGAAATAAACTTTCAAAAAGAATTTGCAGAAACATTTGATATGGTTCTAAGTATATCTGTAACCAATAGAAATTTGCCATCGGATTTTATAATTCATGCTTTTGAAACTATCAACGACGAAAAAGCCAAATACTATTCAGCCCCTTGGCTATCTGAATCATTCTGTTCAACCAAAGATGATTGGACTCATTTAATTGAGCCATTTGAATTTGATGAAGGCGCTCGTTATGTAGTAAGAAATCAGATGGTAATAAATGTCTTTTCGCCCCATGTAATATCCTATCCTTTTCCTATAACAAGAAAAGAATTTATTTCAATTATTTTTCGTAGAGCTTTACCTGAAATCCGCTTATATTTTGATCAAGAACTTGAAGCAGTAAGTGACCCAAATACAGTCAAACAAAAACTCAAAAATCTAAATATTTCACATCGTTCCTTTGATATGGGGGACATTTGGCATGGCGATAACGACAATAGAATAACAAATGAATTTAGAAAAGAAATTTCTCCTTTATTAGATCATCTTATTAAAATAGATTATGAAAAATGGAATGGATTTTATCTTTTCAATCAATCATCAATGAAATTTAGCATATACGCCGAAGTAACTGCTATACAACCATTATCTGATGAAGAAATACAAAAAACAATAGCTGAATTACCTAAATTAAACGATAAGTACTTCTATCAAAGCTCTTTTTTTAATGCTTTACTTACTTATGAAGATACAATTCAAGCTATTAAAAATGATTTTTTACAATTTCACGTATCTCTTACAATCAAAACATCAATCTGCCGTAAAAATGCTTTTCGGATTGATGCCCATCGTACAAATTCTTTTGATCTGTCCTAACAACAAAAAGGCGGGGCTTTCGCCCCGTCTTTCTCATTATTACTTTAGTGCTGAAGGCTGCAAAGCAGCCTTTAACAACCGCCCGCTCTGCGGGTGAGATTAAAGCTTAATCAAAAAGCATCGTCCTTGTTGTAAAATAAGGGTGTTCAAGCCTAAATATTTTACAGAAGAAAGGACGATGCTTTTATGGCAAACAGTTTAGCACACACA
>JAGZOP010000017.1 GCA_018383195.1 Clostridiaceae bacterium
TTTTTGAAGCTCTTTCAAAACTTTTTGAGCGGGTTCGCCGTCCTTTTGAACAGCTTATTTAGTATATCACACGAAAAACCTCTTGTCAACAACTTTTTTTATTTGTGAGAAGATTTTCTTTCGTGACCGCCGTCCCTCACGAGACAGCTTGATTAGTATACGACAGTTCCTGCCCATTGTCAACAGTTTTTTTGATTTTTCTCAAATTTCTTCGCGAGACGGAAAAAGCGGCGCATTCGCGCCGCCTTTCCTTATTTAACACGCCGTCCCATAAATTTAGTTTCCATAAGTTCTGCATAGACTGTTCCAGCAGTAGCATCGGCAAGTGCCCGGTTCAGTTCTTCCAGACGTCCGTCCGGCTGGGTAACGGTCAACGTCACATCTGCGCCATAGTCCGTGTCCTCAATCGTGCAGTCGTGCGCCGGAAGCACCTGCTGCACAACGCCCAGTAGGTTATACGGACACGCAATCAGTAATACCGAGAACATACTCATCTGCTGCACGCCTGCCGCCGCAACCGCAATCTGCGCCCCCTTGGTATAAGCGCGCACAAGCCCCCCTGTACCAAGCAGAATCCCGCCGAAATACCGCGTCACAACACAGCAGACATCCACCAGATTTTCATGGCGCAGTACCTCTAAAATCGGCATACCAGCCGTACCCTGCGGCTCTCCGTCGTCCGAATAGCGCATAATATTGCCGTCACGCAGGATATACGCCCAGCAATTATGCGTCGCATCCCAATACTCCTCGCGCATTTCCTTGATTTTCGCAACGGCTTCCTCCGCTGTTTCAACATGCCACAGACGCCCGGTAAATTTCGAGCGTTTTTCTATAAAGTTATCCTCCCCGTAGCGCTCAAACGGGACAAAGTAGTCCTTTTCTGCCATTATGCTTCCTCAACCGCATACTTCTGCATCCGTCCGCAGGTTTTATCGTCCATAATCGCTTCTACAACGGTTCCCTCGCCCGCGTATTCAACTGAAAGCACTTGCGCCTCCCTGTGCAGTATATCGAGCGCCGCACCATCGCTGTACGGAATCAGCAGACGCATCTGATGCTTGCCGCGTCCGAGCGCTTTTTCGATGGCTGCGAGCAGCTCAGCCTCACCCTGTCCGGTTTTTGCAGACAGCAGCACGCTGTCCTGCGAAAGATACGGCAGATTCTCACAGCGGTCAATTTTATTATAAACCATCACGCGCGGAATCTCCTGTGCACCGAGTTGTGCAATGACTTTATCCACAGTCTGTGCATGAAGCTCCCAATCCGGGTCAGAAACATCCACCACATGCAGCAGCAGGTCGGCATAGCTGAGTTCTTCGAGCGTTGCCTTGAATGCGCTGATGAGATGATGCGGCAGCTTACGGATAAACCCAACCGTATCGCTCAGCAAAATCTCCTGTGTTTCCGAGATACGCTTTTTGCGTGTTGTCGGGTCAAGGGTATCAAATAGCCGGTCGTTTGCTTCAATGCCTGCATCGGTCAGCAGATTCAAAAGCGTCGATTTGCCCGCATTGGTATAGCCGACGATGGCGACAAGCGGCATTTCGGTCTTTTTGCGCTGGCGTCGCTGCACGGCGCGCACCTGGCGCACCTGCTCCAGTTCTCCGCGCAGTTTGTCGATGCGGCGTCGGATATGGCGGCGGTCAGTCTCCAGCTGTGTCTCGCCAGGGCCGCGGGTACCAATCGGGCTTTTTCCGCCGCCCGCAGTCTGACGCACCAGATGCGTCCACATACCCGCAAGGCGCGGCAGAATATACTGATACTGCGCCAATTCAACTTGCAGTTTGCCTTCGCCCGTGCGGGCGCGCTGTGCGAAAATATCCAGAATGAGCGCAGAACGATCAAGTACGGTTCTTCCGATCATCTCCTCCAGATTTTTCAGCTGTGAGGGCGACAGGTCGTTGTCAAAGACAATCAAATCCGCTCCCCCCGCTTCCGCGAGCAGCTTCACTTCTTCTACCTTACCCTCGCCGATGAAGGTTCGCGCGTCGGGCGCCGGACGGCTTTGCAGCGTCATGCCCACGCACTCGCCGCCCGCCGTTTCGAGCAGCGCGGCAAGCTCTGCCATGGTGCGCTCGTCCGAATTATCCTCCGGACCGAACGAATGGCACGACAAACCGACCAGCACCGCTTTTTCCTGCTTTTCTTCATCCAATCTATTTTCCATCATACAGCACTTCCTTTCCGATTCTAGTATCCCTGTATTTTAAAAATCCGTTCATACTTTGTTCAATTCTCCATCCTCGGACTTTGCTATAATAAAGTATAAGCATGAAACGGAGGGTTTGACAACATGAAACAACAAATTTTATCCGCACTTTTGGCTGCCGCGCTCTGTGCAGGCACCGTGCCCACAGCCTTGGCGGTGCAGGCAGGGTCTGCTGTGACTGCGTCCGACAGCATCGCCGCAAACCGCCGCGCCGACCTCGACACCTTGATGCAGACGCTCGAAAGCAAGCATCCAAACCTGTACAGCAAGCATTCCAAATCCGAATTCGATGCAAAGCGTGCAGAAATTGAAAAGAGCCTGGATACCCTGAGCGATTTCGACTTTGCCATCGCGGTTTCCGAACTGACCGCGCTCATTGGGGACTCTCACACTCTGGCAAGCATCGGCTCTGTACTCGGCAGCACCGCGCATTTTCTGCCGCTGAATCTCTCTCCCATGGCAGAAGGACTGACCATCACCGGACTGCCGGCAGCATATAAAGACTGTTTAGGCGGCGTACTCACTGCCGTAAACGGCGTTTCCATGGATGAACTGGAGCAGCGCATTTCTCCCATGCTTTCCGCAGACAATGATGCGCGGCGGCATCGCCAGTTCTACGGTACATTCTATGTGTATGAAATCTTGCAGCACTATGGCATCGCGGAGCAGCCCAAAGACATCCGTCTGACTGTGCAGACCCCGTCCGGCGCCAAAGAAATCACTGTGGATGCGCTCGATTCTGCCGCACTGCAAAGCATGGACGCCGTTTATCTGGAGCGTGAAACCACGCCTGCGACCGCAGCCGATTCCTCCAAGCTCTATTTCATGAAGCCGCTCGATGACCGCACGCTGTACATCCAGTATAACTCGTGCCGCGAAGACCCTGCGCTCCCCATGGACACTTTTGCAGAGCAGGTGCGCACCGCACTCGAACAGAACGGCTATACCCGCGCGATCGTTGACCTGCGGAACAATGGCGGCGGCTCAGACGGCATCATCATGCCGCTCTATTACCTGCTTTCAGAAAAGCACGACCAGGACGGTCTTGCGCTCTACACGCTGATTGGAGACAAAACCTTTTCTTCCGCACTCATCAACGCCGTAGAATTCAAGCAGGCAGGCGCGATACTGGTCGGTACGCCGACCGGCGGCAGTGTCGATCACTTCGGCGAGGTATCCAGTTTTACACTGCCCCATTCCGGCATCGCAGTACAGTACTCGAACAACTTCTTTGACCTCGGTTCTCTTCTGGATGCTGCAAAGCCTTACGATACCGAATCCCTGCCGCCCGATATCGAAGCGCCGCAGACCATTTCCGATTACCTCAGCGGCAAGGATACTGCGGTAGAAACAGTTCTGGCACGCACCGGCGACGCGGTGCAGCCGAAAACCGTACTCACGCGCGGCGCATTGGCAACCGCACTCGGACGTGCATATATCGCCGAAACCGGAAACGCACTCTCCGTACAGCAATCTCCCTTTACGGATGTCACTCCGTTCCACTATGCTTCGCCCTATATCGCGTGGGCACAGGCAAACAACCTGATGTGCGGTGAAAGCACTGTCTCTTTCGTTCCCAACCGTGCGGTTACACGACAGGAGCTTGCCGCTGTGCTGAGCCGTTACGCTGCATTCCGCGGCAAATCGGTACAGGGACAGGCTGCCCCCTCCGACCGCGCCGCGATTGCTCCATGGGCAGCAGATGCTGCATGCACCATGGCAGGAGCAGGTGTGCTCCCCCTTCAAAATGGTGCATTTTCTCCTCGTTCCACCGTCCTTCGTGCCGACTGGGATGGCATCCTTGCCCGTTTCAGCGAAGCCACACAGTAAATCGTTCCACGTGCCCGGAATCCACATGGATTCCGGGTATTCTTTTTCCCTGCGAATAAACAAAAAACCACCGAAACCGAGAACGGCTTCGATGGTTTCTCATTACTTGTCGAGATTGAAACGCTTCTTGAAGCGATCAACACGTCCGCCGGTGTCTACCAGCTTCTGCTTACCGGTGAAGAACGGGTGACACTTCGAGCAAACGTCTACGACGATGTTCTCCTTGGTGGAGCCAGTCTCAATTACGTTACCGCAAGCGCAGCGGATCGTAGTCTGCTTGTAATCGGGATGAATACCCTGCTTCATGTTGTTTCACCTCTTTCCGGTTTAGGCATTACAGTCGTAAGGTTATAATACCACAGCACCTATCGGATTGCAAGCTTTTTTTTCGATTTCCGTCAATTTCTTTTCAGATCCATCCAAAATGGCGGCAAGCATTCCAGATGCCGTCCTTGTCACAGGCATCCGTCACATAGTCAGCCGCCTCTTTCAGAATCGGACGTGCATTTCCCATGGCAATGGATAGCCACGCGGGGTCGAACATTTTGAGGTCATTTGTTCCGTCCCCAAACACGACCACATCTTCCACCGGTGCGCCGAGTGCATCCATCAGGCGGCGGATGCCGTGCGCTTTGTCGGTCGGCTCGATAAACATGCAGTGCGGGGTAAAACGCACGGTCGGCAAACCGCCGAAGTCGATCTCTACCTCCCGCTCGCGCGTACAGGCGATGAACAGCTTATAGATGGCTTTCTGCGCGTGAATGTCCAAATCCGGCACAATGCGCGTGATAAAATAGCTGTCTCCGGCTGCGGCGGCAAAGCGTCCGTCGCGCGTCAGGCGCACGGTTTCATTCGCTGCATTGACAGCCCACGGGATGCCCGCAGCATCCAGCCGGTCAGCCAGCGCGGCGCAATCCGCCACGGGCAGGCTGTCCATAAACAGCAGCTTGCCGCCAATCGCAGCACTGTGTCCTCCGTCCGCCACCAGTGCATCGAACCCATACTTCAGGGCAAAGAGCGCCGCATCTGCCTGCAAGCGCCCGGTAGCAAGCGCGGTAAAATGCCCCGCATCCCGCAGCGCATGCAGGCAACGCATGGTGCTTTCAGGAACGCAGAGCGTACCGTCCAGCGCAAGCGTCCCATCAATATCAAAAAAGAAATACTTTTTGCGCATATCAGTCATTCTTCCATCGGTTTTCAAAAACCAAGTTCAGCGCCCGAATACCGCTATCCGGATGCTCCAATCAGCAGAGCTTTGCGCCCGCCGGAACGGCATCGTCCAGCATCAGCAGATGCAGTTCTTCCTCGCCGTTTTCTGCTTCACGCACCGCGGAGAGAATCATACCGTTCGACTCCTGACCCATCATCTTGCGCGGCGGCAGGTTGGTGCATGCCACCAGCGTCTTTCCAACCAGATCTTCTGCCTTATAGAATTTCGCGATACCGGACAAGATCTGACGCGGTGCGCCCGAACCGTCGTCAAGTTGGAACTTCAGCAGCTTTTCGCTCTTTTCGACATTCTCACATGCGAGCACTTTGCAGACTGTCATCTCAACCTTGGCGAACTCATCAATGGAAATGCAGCCCTCGGGAAGCTCGACCTTCTTCTTTTCCTTCTTTGCAGCCTTTTCTGCCTTCTTTGCGGCTTTTTCCGCTTCCTTGGCAGCCTTTTCTGCCTTTTTCTGCTCCTCCGGGTCAATGCCGGTAATCTCGACCAGCTTCTTCGGAATATCGATGCGCGCAAACAGAACCTCTGCCGTGCCGACCTTCTTGCCCGCCTCCAGTGCACCGAAAGATGCAAGGGATTCTACGCCCACATTCTCACAGTTCAGCTGTGCAAAAATCTTATCCGCAGTCTCGGGCAAGTAGGGCTTCAGCATGGTCGCTGCAAAGCGGATGGACTCGAGCAGGTTGTACAGCACGGTGCCCAGACGCGCACGCTTTTCCTCGTCCTTGGCGAGTGCCCAGGGCATGGTTTCGTCGATATACTTGTTCGAGCGGCGCAGCAGGGTAAAGATTTCGTCAATCGCGTCCGCAACATGCAGACCCGCCATCTTCTCCTCAACCTTGCCCGGCAATGCAAGCGCAACCGCTTTCAGTTCCTCGTCCACCGGCTCTGCGGCGGTCGGCGCCTGAATCTCACCGTCAAAATACTTCTGCGTCATGGCAATGGTGCGGTTCACCAGATTGCCGAGCACGTTTGCCAGATCGCTGTTGATACGCTCCATCAGCATCTCATAGGTCATCACGCCGTCGTTTGCAAACGGAATCTCATGCAGCACGTAGTAACGCACCGCGTCCACGCCGAACCACTTAACCAGATCGTCGGCATAGATGACGTTGCCGAGCGACTTGGACATCTTGCCATCGCCGACCAGCAACCACGGATGACCAAAGACCTGCTTGGGCAGCTCCTCGCCGAGCGCCATCAGGAAAATCGGCCAGTAAATTGTATGAAAACGGATGATGTCCTTGCCGATCAGGTGCACATCTGCCGGCCAGAACTTCTTGTAGTGCTCATCGTGATTTCCGTCCGGGTCGTAGCCGCAGAAGGTGATATAGTTGGTGAGCGCATCCAGCCAAACGTAAACAACATGCTTATCATCGAATGTCACCGGGATACCCCAATCGAACGAGGTACGGGATACGCACAAATCCTGCAGGCCGGGTTTGAGGAAGTTGTTAACCATCTCGTTTTTGCGGGATTCGGGCTGGATGAACTCCGGATGCTCCTCGATATGCTTCATCAGGCGGTCAGCATACTTGGACATCTTGAAGAAATATGCTTCCTCCTCTGCATCCACGACCGGACGTCCGCAGTCCGGGCAGCAGCCGTCTACAAGCTGGCTTTCGGTCCAGAACGACTCGCAGGGCGTGCAGTATTTCCCCTTGTAGCTGCCCTTGTAGATATCGCCCTGCTCGTACAGACGCTTGAAGATCTTCTGCACCTTTTCCACATGCATCGGGTCGGTGGTACGGATGAACTTATCATAGGTGGTGTTCATCAAATCCCAGATATCCTTGATCTGACCTGCCACGCCGTCTACATACGCCTGCGGGGTCACGCCTGCCGCCTCTGCCTTGTCCTGAATCTTCTGACCATGCTCGTCGGTGCCGGTCTGGAAGTAAACATCATAGCCGGTCATGCGCTTGTAGCGCGCAATCGCATCCGCAAGCACAATCTCATAGGTGTTGCCGATATGCGGCTTTGCCGAGGTGTATGCGATCGCGGTGGATATATAGTAAGGTTTCTTTTCCATCATCCTGATCTCCTTTCACAATGAAAACCGCGCACAGATTCCTGCGCGCGGAAAATCTTCTTTTATCATTTTATCCAAAATACGCCCTTAAATCAATAGCTTCCCTCCATATTTCTCAAATATCGCATAATTTTCTGGATTGAAGCGATATTTTAACGCCGTTTATCCGGTCACGCCAAACCAGACGAGCAACGCGACTCCAATCGCCAGAAACACTACGCCGACCTGCTTGAACGGCTTTTCTTCATATTCCTTGAAGTGATAAAAAAGCGTAAATGCAACGCCGAAGAACAGCAGGGACAGCGTCCCCCTCCATGCCGGATTGCCCTTGACGGCGCACATGATCGTTAAAATCTGGGTAATTGCGATGACCCATTCCATGGCATAGACTTGAGCATCCTTCTTGATTTGTTCGTCGCGCTCATCGCGCAGCGGTCTTTGTCTCGGCGGCTGTTTCATCGTCCGTCCTCCTCTTAATTCTTGGATTCATAATACATATACGTGAAAATCTCTGCAAACATGGAGATGGAACATGCAAATGCAAGCCCCACGCCCATCGCAATAAAGCCCTCATAACCGGAAACCTTTCCCGCGACCAGCAGCGCCAGCATCAGAGAAAAGGAAAGCGACTGCGTCAACCGGAATGCCTTGCTCTGTGACTTCCATTCAATGAGCCGGTTACGCTCATCCAGGTCCTCCATTCGATCTTCTCTCGTCATTTTTTGGGATAGGCTGCGCCCAATCGCACCTCCTCCGAACAGCAGCAGCGCCGCTGCGAGGAGCAGTCCTTTTCCGTCCACCGTCTTGTTTGCAAGGTCCATCGCAAAGTTGACCATGCCAAGCGCCACCATTCCGATGCCGGCTGCAAATTTCTTTCTGTTATAAATCCTCATATTTTTCATCCTCCAACGCCTTGTTTTCCTTCAAACAGCATAACTCCTCTACACTTACGCCAAATACCTCAGCCATGCGGTATGCCAGCATAAGCGATGGATTATACTGCTCTTTTTCAATCGAAATAATGGTGCGTGATGAAACATATACCAAATCTGCAAGCTGCTGCTGAGTCATTTTCGCCGCAGTCCGAAATTCTTTCACTCTGGTTTTCATGCACTCCCTCCGCAAATATGAAGTTTGCTTCTCATGAAGTTAACTTCATATTATACCTCAGCTATCCGTTTGTCAAGCGCTATATGAATCCCTTTTCAATGAATCAAAAATTTTGTTCTGCAAATCCCCTTTCCCTATGATATAATCATGCTATGAAAAAGAGGGGAGAACACTATGGAAAAATTTGCAGATGTGCTTCAAGTCGTGCTGCCAGTTATTGTGATGATTGCACTCGGCATTCTGGCACGAAAAAAACACATTCTATCTCAGGCAGGTATTGAGGATGTCAAATCGCTGATTGTAAACATCTGCCTTCCGGCAGTAATCTTCAATACTTTTTATGCAACCGAATTTACCGGCACTGCAATTCTGCTGTGCGTCATCATGGCAGTATTTACGCTGGGAGCATGGTCCATTGGCGGCGCAGCACAGCGCCTATTGCACATCAAGCAGCCGCTTATGCCTTACTTATGCACCACAATCGAAGGCGGTATGGTAGGCTATGCCCTATTTATCCTGCTGTTTGGGCAGGATAATCTATACCATCTGGCGCTTTTCGATCTGGGAAATACGATTATTGTATTCCCTGTACTGCTGACCTGTTTACGGATGCGCACACAGGGAACCGTCCGCGTGCGTGAAACCGTGCGAACCCTGATCACACCGATTAATATCGCCATTGTTTCCGGCTTATTAGTCAATGCCTGCGGTCTTGGCCGTATCATCAGCACTTCCCCTGTCGGTGCAGTCATAGAGTCGGTTCTGTCATTTGTCAGCGGTCCAACCGGTGCGCTGATTCTTCTGGTTGTCGGGTTCGGTATGGACTTTTCCGACATTCGCTGGAGCGAAACCCTGCGCACCATTGCTGCCCGCGTTGTAATTTTCGGCATATGCGGTGTATTGGTCTATCGTCTGGTGTGCACCCTGCTGCCCGCTGACCCGCTATATGGTTTCGCTGTGATTATGACATTCATCCTGCCTCCGTCTTTTGTATTTTCAGCATATACGCAGAGACGGCAGGAAGAATCCTATGTCGGCTCGGTTTTAGCCGTATACACCCTGCTCACCCTGATTGGATACAGCCTGCTGGCATGGATTGCTGCATAAATCCATCATTCAAAATGGGAGCACGTTTATTTTCCCAAAGTAAATAATCCATCAAATTGCAACTCAAAAAAGCAGACGTATCACGTCTGCTTTTTTGATTGGGAAGCAGCTTGAAACTTGAATTTTTCCTCTTCACAGCACGCTTTCTAATTATAAGTATTTACTATAATTTTTATAATAATTATGTATTTTACATATAATTATTTGCATGATACAATCCTAGTGTAAAAAACGAATGGAGGTTCAATTCATGAAAAAAGATTACAGCAAGCTCTGGGTTTTATTCAAATCGATGTTTATTTTGAGCGCCTGCACCTTCGGCGGTGGATTTGTAATCGTTTCCCTGATGAAGAAACGGTATGTGGAAGAGCTTAAATGGTTGGAAGAGGACGAAATGCTGGATGTGACCGCGATTACGCAATCTGCTCCGGGTCCCTTGCCCGTAAACGCTTCCGTTATTATTGGATACCGCATCGCAGGAATTGTCGGCTCGTTAACCGCAATTCTGGGAACCATTCTCCCGCCCATGATTATCATTTCGATCATCTCCCTGTTCTATGAACAGTTCCGCACGAACCCTTATATCAATGTTGCGCTGCAGGTCATGCGCGCCGGTGTCGCAGCTGTGATTTTTGATGTGGTAATCAACCTTGCGACGAATGTAATCCGCACGAAGCGAAGCCTCTATATCGGTATGATGATCGTCGCTTTTATTGCAACATACCTGTTCGATGTGCGCGCTATGATGATTATTCTCGTATGCCTCGGCATTGGAATTGTAGACCTTTTGATGCAGACCAGAAAGAATTTGAAAAAGGGGGAACTGAACGATGCTGCTCATTAAACTTTTTATCGCATTTATCCAAGTCGGTTTATTTAGCGTGGGCGGTGGCTACGCCGCAATCCCGCTCATTCAAGAGCAAATTGTTGACATCTACAAATTGATGACGTTAAGTGAATTTTCCGACCTGATTACCGTCGCAGAGATGACGCCCGGTCCGATTTCGATCAACTCCGCAACATTCGTGGGCATGCGCATTGCGGGGATTCCCGGCGTTCTGCTGTGCACCATCGGCTGCATCATTCCCTCGTTCTGCATTTGCCTGATCTTAGCCCATTTTTATTACAAATACCGCAGCGTAAGCGGCGTGCAGGTTGTATTGGGAGCCATGCGTCCCGCAGTGGTTGCCTTAATCGCCTCCGCAGGTGCTTCGATTCTGATGCTGGGATTATTCCAAGCCGAATTGCACAGCATCGTGCTCAGCAATCTTCGCCTTGTAGAACTGGTCATCTTTGCAGCCGCCCTGTTCATTTTACGAAAATATAAAACTAGCGCTGTTGCAATTATTCTGGGAAGTGGTATCATTGGTACATTCATGTATGTACTGCTTGGTGCTGTCTAACCAGAAAGGATTTTTATGACTTTACGACACTTAACCATTTTCGCTGCCGTTATCGATGCCGGCGGCATGAACAAAGCCGCAAAAGTACTGCATCTTTCCCAACCGAGCATCAGTCAAGCTGTCGCCGAACTCGAGCAGCATTATGGCGTAAAACTGTTTGAGCGTCTTTCACAAAGATTATATCTGACAAAGGATGGGGAACTCCTGCTTTCTTTTGCGCGTCATATCCTGGATTCTTATCAGCAAATGGAAGCGACTATGAATCAGAAAACCGAAAAAACGCAAATTGAGATCGGGTGCAGCATTTCTGTCGGAACTTGCCTGATCAATGGGATTTTGGATGAAGCCGAAAAAGCGCTTCCCCAATGCGAGTTTCATGTAATGGTTACCAATTCCTCGGAAATCGAACAGGCTCTGCTTTCAAATCAAATCGACATCGGGCTTATTGAAGGGTCTGTTTCGGACGAAAACCTAACCATGATTCCCATGTGCAAAGACGAGCTCGTCCTTGTATGCGGAACTACGCACCCCTTTGCGAAACAGGGCAAGATCACTCTGCAAGCATTGGACGGGCAGAATTATGTAAGCAGAGAAAGCGGAAGTGCCGAAAGAAACCAGTATGAACAATTACTGGAGCAGCAGAAGATTCATCTGAAACGGATTTTTTGCAGCACCAATACCGAAGCAATCAAAAACGCAGTAATCCATGGCAGAGGTATCGCAATATTTTCAAAGCGGATGATTGATAAGGAGGTACAGGAGGGAAGTCTGAAGATTTTGCCGGTTGAAAACCTTCATGTCATTCGGAATTTTCATTTTGTGCGGCATAAAAACAAGTATATGTCTAAAGCTTTACGGGTCATGCAGGAGATCTGCGTGATGTTTGATTCCTGAAGCATCCTATCCATACGTAAAAAAACAGACCTGCAACATGCAGGTCTGTTTTTTGTGCAGGTGCACTTCCGGCTTTACTTGGAGCAATGACCGCCGTTTGACCTCGATCTGCTCTTTCCGATCAGCCCCAATATCTTAACTATTTTTATGTATAGGTTTTGATGATTTCCTTTGCAACTACTTTTTTCGCGATGCATCGATCCATTGCCTGTTTTTCAATGTAGCGGTGTGCGCCCTGCTCATCCATTTTCAGTTCGCTGATCAGCAGCCATTTTGCACGGTTTACAAGGCGGATTTCTTCCATTTTCTCTTCAATGGTGAGCGTTCTCTTTTCATTTTTCCGCAGCCGCTCCCGTGTGCTCGCCATCCAGTTGAGCGCCATTGCAATGGTTGACCTCGATGTTGGCTTTGGCAGGGTGAACACTCCATATCCGGCGACCTTATCATAGATTTCCTCATGAACTTCTACGCGAACAAACAGCAGCACAACCGTTCCGCTGGTATTGCAGATATCAATTGCAAACCGAGTCCCCACCTCATCCGGCAGCGGGGAATTGATCATGATATAGTCAAAACTTCGCTCGGCACAGGCTCTTTTTGCCGCACTTATGCTGGATACCACATGAATCGGCGTATATTTTGCTTCCGGCAGCAGAGTTGAAAGCGCATTCTTGAATCCTTCTGCTGCCGAAACGATCAGAATGCTGTAAGTCCGTTCTTTCAGACTCATTTTTCCTCTCCCCTTTTGAAAACCGGAATTCCACTTTATTGATTGCAGTAAATATCCAAGATAGCTGCGGATACGTGTTCTCGAATAAATTCACTCTCCGCAGCCAGTTTGCAGGCCTCCCGCAAGTTTTCGGGCAGCTTTTTGAAGCCTGCCAATGTTTCAGCATCTGCCTTATAGAAGTTCAGATTTGCGGCATTCGGCATGTCCAGCTTATTCTGAAGCCCGTATAATCCCGCATAAATCATCAGCGCAAACGCCAGATAGGGGTTTGCCGTCGGGTCGGGGGAACGAATCTCCGCGCGGCGATATTCCCCCACTGCCGCCGGAATCCGGACAAGCTGAGAGCGGTTTTCGCTCGACCAGGAAACATATCCCGGCGCTTTATTTTTCCCGAACCGCTGATAGGAATTCTCAGTCGGGTTCAGAAACGCCGTCATTTCCTCCACCTTATCCAGAATTCCCGCAATCATGTAGCAAAGATTTTCCGAAGTTTCATTCGGTCTGACCGACATATTGATGTGAAACCCGTTGCCCGGCTCATTTTCCAGCGGCTTTGCCGAAAAATCTGCGCACAGCCCGTTGCGGCGCGCAATCGTTTTCACGATGGTCTGGAACGTCATCACATGGTCGGCAGCGGTCAGCGCATCCGCATACCGGAAATCGATCTCATTCTGCCCCGGGCCTTCCTCATGATGTGAGCTTTCCGGGCGAATCCCCATCTGTTCCAAGGTCAGGCAGATTTCCCTGCGGATATTTTCCCCCCGGTCTTCGGGCGCAATATCCATATAACCCGCATCGTCATATGGAATCCTTGTCTGCTTTCCATTCTCGTCCAGCTGGAAAAGATAAAATTCCTGCTCCGCGCCAAATGCAAAACGATATCCCGCCTTTCCGGCATCCTCTATTGCCTGCTTCAGCAGGCTGCGGGTATCGCACTCAAACGGTGTGCCATCCGGATAGGTGATGCGGGTAAACATCCGCACAACCTTTCCATGCTCCGGTCTCCACGGCAAAAGCATCAGGGTTTCGGGCTCCGGATGCAGCTGCAGGTCACATCTGGATTCATCTCCAAACCCGGCGATTGCAGACGCATCAAACGCGATTCCGTATTCAAACGCGCGTGGCAGTTCGTCAGGCATAATCGAGATATTCTTCTGCTTTCCGAACACATCGCAAAAGGAAAGGCGAATAAACTTGACATCCTCCTCCTGCACATACTGTATAACTTCTTCCTTTGAATACTTCATAACCGCTTCCCCGCTTTCCTGCTTAGTTTGCCACATACATCTGATGATAGGGGTTTTTGCTGTCCGGCGTTACAACTGTAAACGGCGCATCCAGTATTTCATCGGCATGGCATCCGAATAACGCACAGTATTCGTCTACATACCCCTTGATTTCTTCCAAATCCGTTTTTTCTGCCGGGCGTGCAGTCACCTGACTCGGAAATTTGATGTCCGCGCATGCAGAACGCAAAAACATTTTTCCGCCGTGCATTCCAGTGCAGGGAAAAAATCCGACGATTTTGCGGTTTTCTGCTGCAAGCCCCAGCACCACGATCGTGCCGCCCGCCTGATATTCGCCCAGAAAGCTGCCCGCCGTTCCGCCGATTACCATGACAGGGGCTTTATCCTGATAGGCTTTCATATGGATTCCTGCGCGGTATCCCGCATTGCCCTTGACGAAAATCTTTCCGCCGCGCATGGCATACCCTGCCGCGTCTCCAATGTCCCCGTGAATCACAATTCTGCCGCCGTTCATCGTATCCCCGACTGCATCCTGCGCATTGGCATAAACCGTAATGTCCGCACCGTTCAAATAGGCGCCGAGCGCATTGCCCGGAACGCCTTCAATCGTAATATTCTGTCGGGACATGCCCGCCGCAATGAAGCGCTGACCGCAGCAGCCGGTAATCCGGCAATCTTCCTGCGTCTTGCGAAGCGCTTCGTTCAGCGCTCTGTAATCCAGTTCTTTTCCATCGAATAACATATTATATCACGTCTCCGCCTATTCTTTCTACAGCATTTCGTCTAAATTTCTCGTTAAGCTTTTATGGAAAATCCGCTGCACCCTATCACTCTCCGGCGTGCGAAATACCCAGGATCTCGAGTTCTTTCTCTGTCAGCCCGATTCCGCGCAGCATCAAACGGTTGCCGCGCAGCGCTTCAATGGAGTTAATCCCCATACCGCCCATCAATTCCTTGATTTCATGCTGCCATGCCTGCATCAGATTGACAAGGCGCTGGCTTCCAACCTCCGGATCGAGACGCTTTACCAGTTCCGGACGCTGGGTTGCAATTCCCCAATTACATTTTCCGCTTTGGCAGGTGCGGCAGAGATGGCAGCCAAGTGCAAGCAGCGCTGCCGTTGCGATATAGCAGGCATCTGCGCCGAGCGCAATTGCCTTTACAACATCCGCCGCGCTGCGGATGCTGCCGCCTGCGATCAGGGAAACCTGATTGCGGATTCCCTCATCCCGCAGCCGCTGATCGACCGCCGCAAGCGCCAGTTCAATGGGGATTCCCACATTGTCCCGAATCCGCGTGGGTGCCGCGCCGGTTCCTCCGCGGAATCCGTCAATGGCGATGATATCTGCGCCGCTTCTGGCAATGCCGCTTGCAATTGCCGCAATATTATGTACCGCAGCCACTTTTACGATAACCGGCTTTTGGTATTCGGTTGCCTCTTTCAGCGAAAATACCAGCTGTCTCAGGTCTTCAATCGAATAAATATCGTGATGCGGTGCAGGGGAAATTGCATCCGAGCCTTCCGGAATCATGCGGGTGCGGGAAACGTCCCCTACAATCTTTGTGCCCGGCAGATGTCCGCCAATTCCGGGTTTTGCCCCCTGCCCCATTTTGATTTCAATTGCAGCGCCCGCTTTGAGATAGTCCTCATAAACGCCAAAGCGCCCGCTCGCCACTTGAACGACCGTATTGTCTCCATAAACATAAAAGTCCTGATGCAGCCCGCCCTCGCCGGTATTATAGAGGATTCCGAGTTCGGTTGCCGCGCGCGCAAGCGCAGCATGCGCGTTATAGCTGATGGAGCCGTAGCTCATGGCAGAAAACATAACCGGCATGGAAAGCTCGATTTGCGGCGGCAGTTCGCATTTTATATCTCCCGCTTCGTCACGCGCAATCTTTTCAGGCTTCTTGCCCAGAAACACGCGCGTTTCCATCGGTTCCCGCAGCGGGTCAATCGGCGGATTTGTCACCTGAGACGCGTTGATTAAGATTTTATCCCAATATACCGGCAGCGGATTCGGGTTGCCCATCGAGGACAGCAAAACGCCGCCGCTGTTTGCCTGCTTGTAAATCTCGTTGACGGTATCGCTTTTCCAGTTTGCATTTTCGCGCATCGTACAGTCGCTTTTTACAATTTTCAGCGCACGTGTCGGGCAAACGGCAACACAGCGATGGCAGTTTACACATTTGCTCTCGTCCGCCAGCATCACACCCTTTTCCGCACAAAAACTGTGCACCTCGTTGGCGCACTGTTTTTCGCATACGCGGCAGACGATACAGCGGTCTTGATTTCTCACCACTTCAAATTCCGGATAAATAAGTTCCATATGCATTTTAATACGCACCGTCCTTTACCTTTATGATGACCGGTTCCCCGCCCGCAGGCGCCCAGATATTTTCCGCATCCGGTTCCATTGCACGGATTGCCGCTTCTTCACTGGCAATGTAAACCTTATCGTCCTTTTCCCCAACCACCATGGAGCGCAGCTTCAGCCGGTCATTGAGCGCCATAAGGCCGCCGTGAAATCCAAGCACAATGGAGAACGGTCCGGTAACCAGCAAACTCGGGAATACTGTGCGCAGATATTGATGCTTCTGCCGGTCTTTCAAATCGGTTTTATCTGCAATGGTGCTCCAAAAAGGCGCAGCAATCACACTTGCGGCTTCCCCGAGCGTCAGCCCCTGCACACGGAGCAAATAATCCATAATATAGGTAATCACTTCGGTATCGGTCTGCAAGGTGCACTGATACCCAAACATCTCAATAAACCGCCGGTTGGCATCATAGGAAGAGATTTCTCCGTTATGTACAATCGACCAGTCGAGCAGCGTAAACGGATGTGCGCCGCCCCACCAGCCGGGGGTGTTCGTCGGATACCGTCCATGGGCAGTCCATGCATATCCCTCATACTCATCCAGCCTGTAAAATACGCCGACATCCTCCGGAAACCCAACCGCCTTGAATGTTCCCATATTCTTTCCGCTGGAAAACACATAGGCGCCTTTCATTTCAGCATTGATCTTCATCACAATACGCGCAACGAACTCCTTTTCATCCAGCTGCATGGCAGCAAGCTGCGATTGCAGCGGAGCGACAAAATATCTCCAGATGATCGGTTCGTCTGTAATCTGCGGAATGGTCCGCGTAGGAATAATTTCGCTTTTGACAATTTCAAAACGCTCTTTCAGGAGCACTTCGCATTCCTTCCGGATTGCGCGCGAATCAAAAAACATATGCAGTGCATAAAATTCCCGATACTCCGGATAAATCCCATATGCGGCGAACCCGCCGCCAAGTCCGTTGGAGCGGTCATGCATCGGGATCATCGCGTCGATTATTCTCTTACCGGACATTTTCTTTCCTTCTTTGGAAATCACCGCTGCAATTGCGCAGCCGGACGGAATTCGCACCTGACCTTCTATTTTCATATCGTTTTCTTTCCTTTCGGGCTGAAATAAAAGAAAAGGCGCTCATCTCAAT
Source organism: Clostridiaceae bacterium (assembly GCA_018383195.1). Lineage (GTDB taxonomy): Bacteria > Bacillota > Clostridia > Oscillospirales > Butyricicoccaceae > Butyricicoccus_B. The sequence continues at coordinate 17,275 of JAGZOP010000017.1, forward strand.
GCAGAAATTTTCTGCACTGAAATGAACGCCTTTGCTCATCCGCAAGTATTCTACGACGGATTTTATATTTTGTCAATGGCTCGCTGCAAAGTTTCAAACTTTTTGCAGTCCGCGCAAAATATTTTCAAAAAATCGTTGACAAACATTTTCGCAAGGTGTATTATGCAACTCAGAAAGGCAACGGCGTCTTTGAGTGGAAATGCTCAAAGACGCTGTTTTGCTTTTCAGTCTACAATTTCACAAACCAGAAGGCAAAGGCGTCTTTCATGTTTTCCCCTCATGAAAGGTGCCTTTCTCTTTTGGTTTATACATCCACAACCTGACGAAAAAGGAGAATGTTACATGAAAACGGTGTCGGACTACTTCGGAAGCTTGGTCTTTGATGACCGCGTAATGAAAGCTACTTTGCCCGCGAAGGTCTACGCTTCGCTCAAAAAGACCATTGACGAAGGAACGGAACTGGATATCAGCGTTGCCAATGCGGTTGCCACCGCAATGAAGGACTGGGCGGTTTCCCGCGGCGCGACACACTATACCCACTGGTTCCAGCCGCTCACAGGCATTACCGCAGAAAAGCATGACAGCTTTATCACGCCTTCGCCCGACGGCGGCGTTATTATGGAATTCTCCGGCAAGGAGCTGATCAAAGGCGAGCCGGACGCGTCCTCCTTCCCCAACGGCGGACTGCGCGCCACCTTTGAAGCCAGAGGCTACACCGCATGGGACCCCACTTCCTATGCATTTATCAAGGGCAAAACGCTGTGCATCCCTACCGCCTTCTGCTCATACAGCGGTCATGCACTCGATAAAAAGACCCCGCTGCTCCGCTCCATGGAAGCGCTCAACAAGCAGGCACTGCGTATCCTCAAACTATTTGGAAGTGATTCTGTCAAGCGCGTTACCAGTTATGTCGGTCCTGAGCAGGAATATTTTCTCATCACGCAGGAAATGTATGACCAGCGCCCCGATCTCCGCTTTACCGGGCGCACCTTGTTCGGCGCAAAGCCTCCCAAGGGGCAGGAAATGGACGATCACTACTTTGGCGTCATCAAGCCGCGCGTAGCCGCTTTTATGGAGGAACTGAACGAAGAACTGTGGAAACTGGGAATCCTCGCAAAAACCGAGCACAACGAGGTCGCGCCGGCACAGCACGAGCTTGCCCCGATCTATACCACGACCAACATCGCAACCGACCACAACCAGCTCACCATGGAGATCATGCAGAAGGTCGCTTCCAAGCACGGTCTGGTCTGCCTGCTGCACGAAAAGCCCTTTGCGGGTGTAAACGGAAACGGCAAGCACAACAACTGGTCGATTGCCACCGATGCCGGACAGAACCTGCTCTCCCCCGGCGAAACCCCCTATGAAAACGCACAATTCCTGCTGTTCCTGTGCGCGGTCATCAAGGCTGTGGACGATTATCAGGACCTCCTCCGCATTTCGGTTGCAACCGCAGGCAACGATCACCGTCTCGGCGCAAACGAAGCGCCTCCCGCCGTGGTATCCATGTTCCTGGGGGATGAATTGAACGCTGTACTCGAAGCGATTGAAACCAATACGCCCTACAACGGCACGGAAAAGACCCAGATGAAGCTGGGTGTCGATGTGCTGCCCAAGTTCAATCGTGATACGACTGACCGAAACCGAACCTCGCCCTTCGCCTTTACCGGCAACAAGTTCGAGTTCCGTATGCTCGGCTCCTCCAACAGCATTGCCTGTGCAAACATTATGCTCAACAGCGCTGTCGCCGAATCTCTTAAAATCTACGCAGACCGTCTTGAAAAGGCGGAAGATTTTGAAACCGCTCTGCATGAGATGATCCGTAAAACGATCAAAGATCACAAGCATATTATTTTCAACGGCAACGGTTATGACGAAGGCTGGATCCGTGAAGCAACCGAAACACGCGGGCTGCTGAACTACCGCACCACCGCAGACTGCATGCCGCACCTGCTCGACCAGAAAAATGTGGATATGCTGACCTCGCACGGCGTATTCACCGAAGCCGAACTGCATTCCAGATGCGAAATCATGCTGGAAAATTACTGCAAAACAATTCTGATCGAAGCAAACACCATGGTCGATATGGCGCAGACCCAAATTATCCCCTCCATTGAATCTTTCGTTGCCGATCTTGCAGCAACCGCTACTGCAAAGAAAGCGCTCGATCCTGCTCTGGCTTGCAGCTATGAAACCGGCATCGTCCGAAAACTCTCTGCGCTGACCGACCGCATTGGCGTGAAAGCAGAGGAACTGAAAGATGCCGCACTTTCCCTAGACCATGCAGAAGACATCATCGTCCAGTCTGCCATGATTCGCGATACGGTGCTCGGTCTGATGGGTGAACTGCGCGTCGCCTGCGACGAGGCTGAAACGCTGACATCGAAAAAATATTGGCCGTTCCCCGTCTATGCAGACCTGCTGTTTGGCGTAAAATAAGGAAAGAGGATGATTTCCATGATGTATTCTCCTGTTAATACAATTTGGGTGCTGGTTGGCGCTGCGCTTGTATTTTTTATGCAGGCCGGATTCTCGCTCTGCGAAGCCGGATTTACCCGTGCCAAAAATACCGGCAATATCTTAATGAAGAACCTGATGGACTTCTGTATCGGAACCCCTGCTTTCTGGCTGGTCGGATTCGGCGTGATGTTCGGAAGCGGCACAGCTTTCTTCGGCTCCTTTGATCCGCTGATTCTGGGCGATTACAGCAATATTTTGCCTGCCGGCGTTCCTCTTTGGGCGTTTGCAATCTTCCAGACCGTATTCTGCGCAACCTCTGCGACCATCGTTTCGGGCGCGATGGCAGAAAGAACAAAATTCAGCGCCTACTGCATTTACTCGGCAGCCATTTCCCTGATCATTTACCCCATTTCCGGACACTGGATCTGGGGCGGCGGCTGGCTCAGTGCGCTCGGATTTCATGATTTCGCCGGTTCTACCGCAGTTCACATGGTCGGCGGTATCTGCGCCATGATCGGCGCCGCGATTCTTGGTCCCCGCATTGGAAAGTATGATAAAGACGGAAAGCCGCACGCAATCCTCGGACACAACCTCACTTTTGCCGCTCTGGGCGTGTTCATCCTGTGGTTCTGCTGGTTCGGTTTCAACGGCGCTTCTACCGTCGGCATGGACAGCGATGCGCTGATGGAAACTGCCGGCCGCGTCTTTTTCAACACCAACCTCTCGGCTGCCGTCGCCTGTTGCACGACGCTTGTTGTCACTTGGCTCCGCTATCGGAAACCCGATGTCTCGATGACATATAACGCAGCGCTCGCCGGTCTGGTCGGCATTACCGCCGGCTGTGATGCCGTCAATCCGCTCGGCGCCGCAGTTATCGGTCTTCTATGCGGCGTTGTGATTGTATTTGCCGTAGAATTCTTTGATAAAATCGCAAAGATCGACGATCCGGTCGGTGCAGTATCGGTTCACTGCGTATGCGGCGCTTTGGGCACCATCCTCACCGGTTTCTTTGCCACCGGCGTAACCACCGAAAAAGGTCTGTTCTACGGCGGCGGGTTTCACTTCCTCGGCGTGCAGCTGCTCGGCGTGCTTTCGGTTGCTGCGTATGTCGCCATTGTAATCTCCATTGTTTTCCTCTGCATCAAGCACACCATTGGTCTGCGCGCGGACAAGGAGGATGAACTGATGGGACTGGATGTCTCGGAGCACGGACTGCTCACCGCATATGCAGGCTTTGCAATGCTTCCTGACACAATGGCTGCAGACGAGGATGCGGCAGCCGCACCTGTCACTGTTGTCGGCAATGTTCCGGTGGCAGAGGCGGTTCCGGTTCAGAAAATGCCGTCGTTTGAATCGGATAAGCCCAAATTTACCAAGGTGGAAATCATCTGTCGGGAATCCCGTTTTGAAGCGCTGAAAGCTGCAATGATGGAACTTGGCATCACCGGTATGACGGTTTCCCACGTTCTGGGCTGTGGCGCCCAAAAGGGCAAACCGGAATATTATCGCGGCGTTCCTGTCGAAGTCAATCTGCTGTCCAAGGTACAGGTTGAAATTGTAATCAGCAAAATCCCTGTTCGCAGCGTCATTGAAACCGCTAAGAAGGTCCTCTACACCGGACATATCGGCGATGGCAAGATCTTTGTTTCCGATGTTGAGAACGTAGTGAAGGTTCGCACCGGAGAGGAAGGCTACGACGCGCTTCAGGATGTGGAATAACTGCAATCCTGCTTCATATTCGCAAGAGGTCCGGCGCATAAAAGCGCCAGACCTCTTTTTCTTTCCTCCCTCAGAAAATTCCCCGTTGACAAACCGCGAAGAAAAGAGTATCCTATTGAATTAGAAAGGCAAAGGCGTCTGTCGTTTTCAGTGTCTCTGCCCTGTTTTCAGAACTCAAAATCGTAAAAGGCAATGGTGTCTTTAATGTTTACGCATTAAAGCATCATTGCCTTTTTTTCGTGTTCTCACAGTCAATAATCATGCAAAGGGAGATTGCTATGATAAAAAAAGATCAGCTTTATGAAGGCAAAGCAAAAAAAGTTTTTCAAACCGAAAATCCGGAACTTCTGATCGTTTCCTACAAAGACGATGCCACTGCGTTCAACGGTCTGAAAAAAGGGACGATTTCCGGCAAAGGCGCCATCAACAACCGTATGAGCAATTTGCTGATGCAGCGTCTCCAAGACTCCGGAATCCCCACGCACTTTGTCGCAGAATTGAACGCGCGTGAAACATTGGTAAAGCGGGTATCCATCGTCCCGCTGGAGGTCATTATCCGCAATATTGCAGCCGGCTCTTTTTCAAAGCGCTACGGCGTAGAAGAGGGACGCATTTTTCCGACCCCTACCATCGAATTCAGCTACAAAAACGATGCATTGGGCGACCCTCTGATGGCAGAATCTCACGCTGCTGCGTTAAATCTGGCAACTCCTTCGGAAATCGAATGCATCAAATCCTATGCCTTTGCCATCAACGACATCCTGAAAGCTTTTTGGCTCGAATGCGGCATTACCTTGGTAGACTTTAAGCTGGAATTCGGCAAGCTTGCGGACGGCTCGATCGTACTCGCCGACGAGATCAGTCCCGACACCTGCCGCTTATGGGATACCAAAACCGGTGAAAAGCTGGACAAAGACCGTTTCCGGCGTGATCTCGGCGGCGTGGAAGATGCATACACCGAAGTCATGAACCGCCTGACCGGTCATATCTGAGGGGGGAAACCATGACAAAATATATCTTTGTGACAGGGGGCGTCGCATCCGGTCTCGGGAAAGGTATCACCGCAGCCTCGCTTGGACGACTGTTAAAAGCGCGCGGGCTGAAAGTTGCTGCCCAGAAGCTGGACCCCTACATCAATGTCGATCCCGGAACCATGAGCCCCTATCAGCACGGCGAGGTTTATGTTACCGAGGACGGCGCTGAAACCGATTTGGATCTTGGTCATTATGAACGCTTCATTGACGAGAATTTAAACAAATATTCCAACCTCACCACGGGCAAAGTCTACTGGAACGTACTGAATAAAGAGCGGCGTGGGGAATATCTCGGTTCTACTGTACAGGTCATCCCGCACATCACCAACGAAATCAAGGACTTTGTCTACCGTGTCGGACAAAAAACAAACGCCGATGTCGTCATCACCGAAATCGGCGGCACCATCGGCGATATCGAATCCCAGCCATTTATCGAGGCGGTGCGGCAAATCTCTCTGGAAGCCGGCATGGAAAACAGCCTGTTCATCCATGTAACTCTGGTTCCCTTTCTGAAAGGATCAGCCGAACATAAATCCAAACCCACGCAGCATTCTGTAAAAGAACTGCAGGGGATGGGGGTCATGCCGAACCTTATTGTACTCCGCTGCGACGAACCGCTGGAATCCTCCATTTTTCAAAAGATATCCATGTTCTGCAATGTAAAACCGGACTGCGTGATCGAAAATATCACCTTACCAAACCTCTATGAAGCGCCGCTGATGTTGGAGCGTTCCCATTTTTCTTCGGTTGTCTGTCGGGAACTGGGCATCCAGACCGCCGAACCCGACCTGAGCGAATGGATTTCTATGGTCGAACGTATCAAAACAAGAAAACATCATGTAAACATCGGACTTGTTGGGAAATATGTAGGGCTGCACGACGCATATCTTTCAGTGGCGGAAGCATTGCAGCACGCAGGATATCGCCATAATGCACAGATTCATCTGCACTGGATTGACGCCGAAGGGCTACAAGAGAACAACATTGGCGCTGTGCTCTCCGGTCTGGACGGCATCCTGATTCCCGGCGGATTCGGGAGCCGCGGCATTGAAGGCATGGTTCTGGCCGCAAAATATGCCAGGGAGTCCGGTATCCCTTATTTCGGAATCTGCCTTGGCATGCAGATTGCCGTGATCGAATATGCCCGCAATGTCCTGCATCTCAAAGGCGCCAATTCCGGTGAATTTGACCCGTCCTGTCCGCACAAGGTTATTGATTTTATGCCCGGGCAAAACGATGCCATCGACAAAGGCGGCACCCTGCGTCTTGGAGCATACCCCTGCCGCATCAAGCCGGAAACCACCATGGCACGCTGCTACGGCGCCCAAATAATCAGCGAGCGCCACCGGCACCGCTATGAACTGAATAACACATATCGGGATGCTTTGGAAGCCGCCGGTCTTACGCTCAGCGGCATCTCTCCGGACGGCAGGCTGATTGAAACCGTGGAACTGACCGATCGCCCTTTCCATGTAGGGGTACAGTATCATCCCGAATTTAAAAGCAGACCCAACCGGGCGCATCCGCTGTTTTTAGGATTCATCGAAGCCGCATTGTCGCATACGATTGGAGGCAGAGCATGAGTATTCATGAGGAATGCGGGGTATTCGGTGTCATTGCACCAACCCCCTGTGATGTGGCAAGAATCTCTTATTACGGGCTGTATGCACTGCAGCACCGCGGGCAGGAAAGCGCCGGTATCGTAGTCAATGACGACGGTGTATTCGTCTCTCACAAGGATTTGGGTCTTGTCAGCGAAGTGTTTTCCAATGAAATCCTATCAAGCTTGCCGCAGAGCACAATGGCGGTCGCGCACACCCGATACGGCACCACCGGCGGCACCAACCGCAACAACTGCCAGCCCATTGAGGTCAATCATCAAAAAGGCAGAATGGCGCTCGCGCACAATGGCAACCTCAGCAATTCTGCGGAGCTGCGCAGCGCACTGGAACTGAGCGGCGCAATTTTCCATACCACCAGCGATACAGAAACGATTGCTTATATTATCACCAGAGAGCGGCTGCGCACGGCTTCCATTGAGGATGCCGTCAGTCAGGCAATGCATGCCTTTGACGGCGCCTATTCTCTTGTCGTGATGTCTCCGCAAAAGCTGATTTGCGTCCGAGACCCGCACGGCTTTCGCCCCCTTTGTTATGGAAAAACCGCAGACGGCACGTATGTGGTCGCTTCGGAAAGCTGCGCTGTCAAAGCGGTCGGCGCCGAAGTCATCCGCGATGTCGAGCCCGGGGAAATTCTCGTCTTTACCAAAACCGGCGTCACATCCCGCCGGGAGCACTGCCGCAAGCAAGAGCCCACCCCCTGTATCTTTGAATACATCTATTTTGCGCGTCCGGACTCCATCATTGACGGCATTTCGGTCCACGCATCCCGTGTCAAAGCCGGAAAGATTCTTGCGCAGACACATCCGGTTCAGGCAGACCTTGTAATCGGCGCGCCGGATTCCGGATTGGACGCTGCGCTCGGTTTCAGTCAGGAATCCGGCATTCCCTACGGCATCGGGCTTATCAAAAACAAATACATCGGCAGAACCTTTATTTCCCCCGGGCAGGGTGCACGGATTGACGGGGTGAAAATCAAGCTTGCCGCCGTGGAAGAAAGCATCGCAGGCAAACGGGTCGTCTTAGTAGACGACTCCATTGTCCGAGGCAATACAATGGGGCGCGTTGTAAAGCTGCTCCGCGATGCAGGCGCCAAAGAAGTGCACGTGCGCATTTCATCCCCGCCGTTTCTCCACCCCTGCTATTACGGAACCGACATTGACTCGGAAGAGCATCTGATCGCCTGCAAGCACAGCGTATCTGAAATATGCCGCATCATCGGCGCCGATTCGCTTGGATATTTTCCAATCCAAAAGCTCAGCGCCATCACGGGCAGCGAACATTTTTGCAGCGCCTGCTTCAGCGGGGATTATCCCACCGCAGTCCCCACCGATACCCGAAAAGATCGTTTTGAACAGCGATTATCCGATAAAAAGAAGTGAGGTTCCGATGATGAAAAAAGAATTTGACAGAAAGCTTATTTTGGAGGATGGGCAGGAATATTACGGCTATGGTTTCGGCGCCGATGCAGAAGCCGTATGTGAAATTGTCTTTAACACTTCCATGGTCGGATATCAGGAAATTCTATCCGACCCCTCCTATACCGATCAGGCTGTCGTGATGACTTATCCACTCATCGGCAATTACGGTATGGCAGAGGATGACTACGAACGGGACACCCCCTCGATCGGCGCCCTGATCGTCCACGCTTATCATGATGAACCCTCCAACTTCCGCAGCACCGCCACCTTGTCCGAGGTCATGCTGAAATTCGGGATTCCCGGTATTTCCGGTATCGACACCAGAAAGCTGAACCGCTCCATCCGCGATTTTGGAACACGCAAAGTCCTGATCACCGGCAGTTCCACACCGCTGAAAGACGGGCTTGCGCGTCTCAAATCCACAACGCTTCCCCGCAATGCGGTGTCCCGCGTAAGCTGTAAACAAAAAATCGTCTCTGCCGCATCCTTTCCGCAATATCACGTTGTCGCGATTGACTGCGGAATGAAACAGAATATTGTGCGATCGCTGAACCAACGCGGCTGTACGGTCACGGCGGTACCATGGAATACATCCGCAGAATCGATTATCGCCCTCAAGCCGGACGGCATTTTCATTTCCAACGGTCCCGGCGACCCTTCCGACGTTCCGGAAACCATTGCAGCCGTCCGGCATCTGCTCGGAAAATATCCTATGTTCGGCATCTGCCTTGGACACCAGATTATTGCGCTCGCCAAAGGCGGAAAAACCTACAAGCTCAAATTCGGCCATCGCGGAGGGAATCATCCGGTACGCAATCTGGAAACCAATCAAATCGAAATGACTTCGCAAAACCATTCCTATGCAGTGGACGCCAACAGCCTTCCGGGCACCGGACTGACCTTGACGCACATCAACCTTCTCGATCATACCGTGGAAGGATTGCAATGCGCACAGGATAAAGCGTTCAGCGTACAATATCATCCGGAAAGCGCACCGGGACCGCAGGACAGCGCCTACCTTTTCGACCGCTTTATCAAACTGATGGAGGACGAACAAATTCATGCCTAAGAGAACAGATATCAAAAAAGTGCTTGTCATCGGCTCGGGTCCGATTGTAATTGGTCAGGCAGCAGAATTCGATTATGCCGGAACGCAGGCGTGCCTTGCCCTGAAAGAGGAGGGCTACGAGGTCATTCTATGCAACTCCAACCCGGCAACCATCATGACCGATACTTCGATTGCGGACAAGGTTTACATGGAGCCGCTGACTCTGGAGTATATTGCTAAAATCATCCGATACGAACGCCCGGATGCAATTCTCCCCGGCATCGGCGGTCAGACAGGTTTGAACCTCGCCATGCAGCTTGAAAAGAAGGGGGTGCTCTCAGAGTGCCGCGTGGAACTGCTCGGCACCAAAAGCAGCAGCATTGCCCATGCAGAAGACCGCGAACTGTTTAAGGAGCTTTGTGAATCCCTCGGGGAACCGGTTTTGCCCTCTCAAATTGCAAGTTCGATGGAAGAAGGTTTGCAGGCAGCGCAGCAGATCGGGTATCCCGTTGTCCTGCGTCCTGCTTTTACGCTGGGCGGTACCGGCGGCGGGTTTGCTGACAATGAAGCGGAATTTCTGCCATTGATGAAGAACGCACTCTCTCTGTCTCCGGTCAAACAGGTTCTGATTGAAAAGAGCATCAAGGGATATAAGGAAATCGAATATGAAGTCATGCGCGACAGCAACAATACCGCCATTACCATCTGCAATATGGAAAACCTTGACCCTGTCGGGATTCACACCGGCGATTCGATTGTGGTCTGCCCGTCTCAGACGCTGACCAACCGGGAATACCACATGCTCCGGGACAGCGCGCTCAAAATCATCCGTGCACTTGAAATTGAGGGCGGCTGCAACGTCCAGTTCGCACTGGACCCGCATTCGTTCCAATATTACCTGATCGAAGTCAATCCCCGCGTATCCCGCTCCTCTGCACTGGCTTCTAAAGCCAGCGGGTATCCGATTGCGCGGGTTTCTGCAAAAATCGGTATTGGTATGACGCTTGATGAAATTCAAATCGCCAATACCCCCGCATCCTTTGAGCCGGCGCTGGACTATATTGTAACCAAAATGCCGCGCTTCCCGTTCGATAAATTTTCGGATGCCAACAACGCGCTTTCCACCCAGATGAAAGCCACCGGCGAAGTAATGAGCATCGGCAGAACCATGGAAGAAAGCCTCCTCAAAGCAATTCGTTCCCTGGAAGTCGGTCTTTTCCATTTACATCATCCCAAATTCGATGCTGTCAGCGCCGAAGAGCTGCTGGAATATATCAAAACCGGCACCGATGACCGAATCTATGCCATCGCAGCGCTTCTTCGTCTCGGATGCAGCATCGAACCGATTGCCGCTGCAAGTGCAATCGATCGCTTTTTCCTTCAGGCACTGCGCAATATTGTGTCGGAAGAGCGCGAAATCAAGGAGCATCCACGGGATATTTCCGTGCTGCGCGACGCCAAGAAAATGGGCTTTTCCGATCAAATCATCGGGCATCTGTGGAATCTCTCCGAATCCGACGTATTTTCCCTGCGCCGAAGTCACGGTATCCTTCCGGTCTATAAAATGATCGACACATGCGCTTCCGAATTTGAAAGCTATATCCCGTACTTCTATTCCACCTATGAAGACGAAAACGAATCCATTGTATCGTCTAAGCAGAAGGTCATTGTACTCGGCTCCGGTCCCATCCGGATCGGACAAGGGGTAGAATTCGACTATTCCACCGTCCACGCGGTTCAGACCATCAAGGCGTCGGGATACGAAGCGATTATTATCAACAACAACCCCGAAACAGTTTCCACCGACTATACCTGCTCGGACAAGCTGTATTTTGAACCGCTGTGCGTCGAAGACGTCATGAACATCATCGAGCTGGAGCAGCCGGCGGGCGTGATTGCAACTTTGGGCGGTCAGACCGCAATCAACCTTGCCGCACCGCTGAAAAAGCGCGGCGTCAAAATCATCGGCACAGACTGCGACGCGATTGAGCGCGCCGAAAACCGCGACGCCTTTGAGAAGCTGCTCAATGCCCTGCATATCCCGCAGCCAAAGGGCCGTGCCGTCACCAGTGTAGAAGCCGGGATTCAAGCCGCCAAAGAGATCGGATACCCTGTACTGGTCCGTCCCAGTTTTGTGCTTGGCGGCAGAGCCATGCAAATTGTCGCCAAGGAGGATGCGCTTCGCAGCTATCTCAAAACCGCTGTGGAAATCGATGAAGACAAACCGGTTCTGGTCGATCAATACATCTGCGGAAAAGAAGTGGAAGTCGATGCAATCTGTGACGGAACTCACGTATTTGTCCCCGGTATTATGGAGCTTGTAGAACGCACCGGCATCCATTCAGGCGATTCTATCAGCGTCTACCCCTCTTATAGCCTTTCCGCCGAGGTCAAGCAAATCATCCTCAATTACACCGAAAAACTCGGACTGGGAATCGGCATCATTGGCCTGTTTAATATCCAGTTTATCGTAGATGCACAAGGTCATGTCTACATCATCGAGGTCAATCCCCGTTCCTCCCGAACGGTCCCCTTTCTGTCGAAAGCCACCGGATACAGCCTTGCCGACATTGCGACGCGCTGCAACCTCGGCACCTCTCTTGCAGAGCAGGGAATCTCCGAGATTTACCCGCCGGAAAAAGGACGCTTTTACGTCAAAGCGCCTGCATTCTCTTTTTCCAAGCTGCAAGGGATGGACGCCTACCTGTCTCCTGAAATGAAATCCACCGGTGAAGCGATCGGATACGACGAAAAGCTGCATCGTGCCGTTTATAAAGCAATGATTGCCTCCGGTCTTACGCTGCGCAATTACGGGACGGTAATCGTCAGTGTCGCCGATGAGGACAAAGAGGAAACGCTGCCGCTCGTCCGGCGTTTTTACAACATGGGTTTTAATATTGAAGCCACTGCGCTGACCGGCGAATTTTTGAAAGCCAACGGGATTCGTACCCGCATTCGCCGCAAGCCCAGCGAAGGAAGTGAAGAAGTGCTGGATTCTATCCGTGCCGGCTATGTCAGCTATGTCATCAACACCCGCGCGGTCCTCTCCGGGAAACACTTCGGCGATGGAATCGCGATCCGCGAATGTACGGCACAGAATAATATCACCATGCTGACCTCACTCGATACCGTTCGGATGCTTCTGGACGTACTGGAAGAGGTGACGCTCGGCATCTCTACCATCGACGGGAAATGAGCGCACCGCATGTATGATACCCTGCAGGAAGGAGAACACAAACGATGTTAAAGCCGAATCCACGATACCGGGAACTAAAGGACTCCTATTTATTCAACACCATTTACCGAAAAACAAGTGAATATCTCGAAAAAAATCCAGAAAAGCAAGTACTGCGCATGGGGGTCGGCGATGTATCCCTCCCGCTGTGCGATGCAGTCATCGAGGCGCTGCACCGCGCAGTTGACGACCAGTCTGCCGCCGCCACATTCCATGGCTATATGCCGGAGTGCGGCGACGCTGCCCTCCGCAAAGCCATTACCGGATATTATGCGCAGATGGGCGCAGCAGTTTCCGAACAGGAGATTTTCATTTCCAGCGGCGCCTGCGATGATCTCGGCGATATTTTGGAGTTATTCGATCAGGAGAATACGGTGATGGTGGTCGAGCCGGCATATCCCGAATATGTAGATACCAATATTCTGGCTGGACGTAAAATCATTCATTTATCTTCCGGAATCGAAAATGATTTTTTACCCATGCCCAGCGCACAGGCAAAAGCCGATATTCTCTACCTCTGCTCCCCCAACAATCCGACCGGTGCGGTTTATAACCGCAGTCAGCTGCAGGCATGGGTAGATTTTGCAAACGAGATCGGCGCGGTGATCTTATTCGACGCCGCTTACGAAATTTTTATCGAAGAACCGGATATTCCACACAGCATCTATGAACTGCGCGGCGCAGACCGCTGTGCCATTGAAATCTGCTCGTTATCCAAAACCGCAGGTTTCACCGGCACCCGGCTTGGTTATACTGTTGTCCCTAAAAACCTGATTCGAGGCGGCATGCATCTTCATGAAATGTGGTCGCGCAACCGGGAAACCCGCACCAATGGCGTCTCCTACATTTTGCAAAAAGGTGCGCTTGCCGTATTCACGCCGGAAGGGCAGCAGCAAATCCGGAAAAATCTCCGTGTCTACAAAGAGAATGCCGCCTGCTTTATGAAAGCGCTGGATGCCGCAGGCATCTGGTACTGCGGCGGCAAAAATTCCCCCTATCTCTGGATGAAATGTCCGGACGGCATGAGCGGCTGGACGTTTTTCGATTATCTGCTGCAAAAGATTCAGGTTGTCGGGATTCCCGGAGACGGGTTTGGAGACTGCGGAAAGGGCTATTTCCGTTTTTCAACCTTTGGGAATCCGGAGGAAACCCGCGAAGCTGCCGACCGGCTTTGCAAGCTGCTTGCCAAGGAGTAAATTCATGAAAATCACCTGTCTGCAAATGGATATGAAGTTCGGGCTCCCCGCACAAAACTTCTCCCACGCCGAGCATCTGATTGACCGGGCAATGCAGGAAAAACCCGATGTGCTCGTACTTCCGGAAACATGGAACACCGGATTTTTCCCGAAAGAACACCTCGCCCGATATTCCTGTCAGGATGGCGATATGGTGAAACGCTGCATCGGCAGTCTGGCAGAAAAATACCATGTCCATATTGTAGCCGGCTCCGTGTCCAATGTGCGCGGCGGCAACATATACAACACAGCGATGGTATTTGACCGAAGCGGTCAATGCATTGCCGAATATGATAAAACCCACCTCTTCACGCCCATGGGAGAACACAACTTCTATACCGGCGGCGATCATCTGTGCCGTTTTCTGTTGGATGGCATTCCATGCGCGGTCATCATCTGTTATGATGTGCGTTTCCCCGAACTGGTCCGCACACTATGCCTGTCCGGAATCGATCTACTCTTTGTTGTGTCCCAGTGGCCCAAGGAGCGAATCCCCCATCTGCAAACGCTCACTGCTGCCAGGGCAATCGAAAATCAGATTTTTGTAGCTTGCTGCAATTCCTGCGGCACAGCGGAACAAACTGTATTTGGCGGACATTCCTCAATTCTGGACCCCTTCGGAAACATACTTGTCCAAGCGGGTTCATCCGAAGAATTGATTTCTGCCGACTGTGACTTTCAGATACTCTCTGAAATCCGAAGCAGCATTCCAGTATTTCGTGACCGGCATCCGGAACTTTATACGATTGATTGAAACGAGGTTTATTATGCGTAATTATCAGGCTGAATTTGAAAAAAGGGTTCACTTCATCCAATCCATTCTTGCTGAAAGCGGAGCATCCGGTATTATTTACGGGAACAGCGGCGGAAAGGATTCAGCTTTGGTCGGAATTCTTTGTAAGGCTGCTTGTGAAAACACCGTTGGTTTCATTCTGCCATGTACTTCAAAAAGGAATTATGAAGAGGATATGGAAGATGCAAAAGTCGTTGCTGCAAAATACCAAATTGAAACGCATACCATAGATCTGACTCCTGTGAAAAGCGCAGAGGAAAAGGCGCTCCGTGATGTTGCCGTTTTGAATGCTGCAGCGCTTTCCAATCTGGCGCCGAGACTGCGTATGCTGACATTGTACGCAGTAGCTGCCGCAGAAAATCGTCTGGTTGCCGGCACCGGCAATCGCAGCGAAGCCTATGTGGGCTATTTCACAAAATGGGGAGATGGCGCCCATGACTTCAACCCGATCTCCGATCTGACTGTCACCGAAATATATGAATTTTTACGGTACTTGGACGCACCAAGGTGTGTGATTGAAAAAGCGCCCTCCGCAGCACTTTTTGATGGACAGACCGATGAAACCGAAATGGGCGTCACCTACGCGGAACTTGATGCATACCTGTCCGGTGAGGAAATTACCCCAGAAAAACTGGAAATCATTGAGCGGCTGCACCAAAACAGTGCCCATAAACGCAAAGAAATCCTGCGTATCTCAAATGGATAATGTGAACGCCCCATGATGCAGTATTTTACATCACGGGGCGTTTTTTGTTTTTGGTATCCATAGTGGACAGCAAACATTGCCGAAAGCTTCTGTCCTTACAATCCATATTTTGTTTTTTGCACACTCCATCACCTTGTTTATCTTAAAACGCAAATACGCCGCACTTCTGTGCGGCGTAAACGCTGTGCATTTTTTCATCAACACCATCTTGAAACATCACAACGGTATAGATACCGTAGTCTTCAGGCTTGCGTCTAATACCAAATCGAAGCCCAACGCAGCGGGTTCGATTTGGAAAAAGAGCCACGACAAAATGAGTAAGCGGTGACTTTTGTAAAAAAGAAGCCACAAACGATATAACGTCCGCGGCGACTTGGTGGACCTGGAGGGATTCGAACCCTTGACCTCTCGGATGCGAACCGAACGCTCTCCCAGCTGAGCTACAGGCCCATATTCATATGAAAACCATCATTCCAGAGTTTCATTTTGAAACTCCCTTGACAATTTCTTATTATATCGATAGACTAGTCTTATGTCAAGTTCTTTTTAAGGACTGCAATTAATTCTGCACGTATAAGCCATATACGTCAAAAGGAGAAAAATCATGAAAAACACTGAAAAAACCATGGAAAAAATCGTCGCCCTCTGCAAAGGACGCGGTTTCGTGTACAGCGGCTCAGAAATTTACGGTGGTCTTGCAAACACATGGGATTACGGTCCGCTCGGTGTGGAATTCAAGAACAATGTCAAGGCTGCATGGCGCAAAAAATTTATACAGGAATGTCCTTATAATGTTGGTCTGGATGCAGCGATTCTGATGAATCCCACTACATGGGTGGCTTCCGGTCATGTCGGCGGTTTTTCCGACCCGCTGATGGACTGTAAGGAATGTAAAGAACGTTTCCGTGCGGATAAGGTAATCGAAGATTGGTGTCAGGAAAATAACTTCGACCTCGGCAAGAGTGTCGATGCAATGAGCCAGTCGGAGATGAAAGCATTCATCGATGAACACGAAATTGCATGCCCGACCTGCGGCAAACACAACTGGACCGATATCCGTCAGTTCAACCTAATGTTCAAAACTTTTCAGGGCGTTACCGAAAATGCAAAGAACGAACTGTTCCTGCGTCCCGAAACCGCACAGGGCATTTTCGTAAACTTCCAGAACGTACAGCGCACCACCCGCAAAAAGATTCCGTTTGGCGTCGGTCAGGTGGGCAAATCGTTCCGCAACGAGATTACACCGGGTAACTTTACCTTCCGTACCCGTGAGTTTGAGCAGATGGAACTGGAATTCTTCTGCAAGCCGGGTACCGATCTTGACTGGTTCAAATACTGGAAGGACTTCTGTCATCAGTGGCTGCTCGATCTCGGTATGAAGGACGAAAACCTGCGTCTGCGCGACCATGACCCTGAGGAACTGTCCCACTACTCCAATGCAACCACCGATATTGAATTCATGTTCCCGTTCGGCTGGGGCGAGCTGTGGGGCATTGCAGACCGCACCGACTTCGACCTGACCCAGCACCAGAACACCTCGGGTGTATCGATGGAATACTTCGATCAGGAAGCCAACGAAAAGTATATCCCGTATGTCGTTGAGCCGTCGCTCGGTGCAGACCGCGTTGCACTCGCTTTCCTGTGTGAAGCCTATGATGAAGAAGTGGTTGGTCAGGATAAGAATGGTAAGGATGATGTCCGCACCGTACTCCGCCTGCATCCGGCGCTTGCGCCGTTCAAGGCTGCTGTGCTGCCGCTCTCCAAAAAGCTGACCGCACAGGCGATGCCGGTTTGGGAGAAGCTGTCTAAGAAGTTCAACGTGGACTTTGACGATGCCGGCTCGATTGGTAAGCGTTACCGCCGAGAGGACGAAATCGGCACGCCGTTCTGCATTACCGTAGACTTTGAAACCGAAAACGACGGTTGTGTAACCGTTCGTGACCGTGATACCATGGAGCAGGAGCGTGTAAAGATCGACGATCTGACCCATTATCTTGCCAAGAAGATTGCATTCTGATTTTTCTCAATAACAAAAACCGGCGTTCCCTCGTTACGAAGGAGCGCCGGTTTTTTATCACAGTAGGACTGCTGAGGTGTATTCCACCTTAATCCCTGCATCTTTTGTGCGGCTGAATTTTGCCTTATTCCCGCTTCCGTCATCAATCGTCATTTTCTCCAGCTTGTATCCGGTAAAGAAATCCGCTGCCGGACCTTCTACGAACGCAGACCACTGGCGGCGCTTGACCGCCATCAGGTTCTCCTCCTCCATCGCATGCATAGCCTGTGCCTGTGCAGTTTCCGGCTCCTGTACCTCTGTTTCCGCAGAAACCGTCTGTTCCATCATTTCACTCATATTATGTCCCTCCTGAATGTATCAAACGCCCCGCAGGGTTTGTTTTTTATGATACCACATTCATTTCCAAAAGGAAAGTATTATCCTGCTTCCAACCGGTGTATTCTTTATAAAACGCAGGAAAATTTTCAATTTTTCTGCGCACTGCTTTGACGAAACGCACAATTTACAGTATAATAACAATAATCCGAACGTCGATTTTCAACTGTGCAGGTGTATCATGGCAAAACGCTCTACTTCTTCACAAAGCAATAAGATGCGCATGCTCCTCGGTTTCCGCTTCAAGGTGCTGTTTGCAATCGCAGGCATTACGCTGACCGCATGCACGCTGATTTCTTTTTTCTTTTTTCGTCTTTCCGCACAGACTGTGGAAAATAACTATCTTCACTTGCAGGAACGCACGCTGCGCGTAACCATGCGTTCGCTGGAAGAGCTGATGTCCTCTGCTTATGATACCACCGTTGCGCTGACCTGCGATGATGCGCTGACCGATATGGCGCACCGCTATATCGAAACGCACGGCGGTTTGGAAGATGCACAAAAAATCTCTGCATATCTGAAACAATATCAGCCGGATGGAGGCTTAGTCGATTCCATCTATCTCTACCTTCCTGCCCGCAATCAGGTGATTACCTCTGCCGATTACCATGCGGTACAGGAAATCTTTTTCGCGCAAAACTATCCATGGATGGTTTACCAAAGCAAGTGCCCTACCGGTACCCGTCTTGCCCCGGTGCTGCTGTATGATGAAGTCAACCGTGCCCCCCAATATGTGCTCGCCTATACCCGTCCAGTCTACGGTACAGACGGCAAACCACTCGGCTGGCTGGCTGTAAATCTCAGCGAACGCGATCTCTTTTACCAGTTGCTCAGCCAAGGCACTCAAATGGGGGGCGATGAATACTATTTGCTGGACGGTGACGGCGTAATCACCATGACCACAGATACCTCCGCAATCGGACACCTGTTTACCGAAGTCCGTCCGGGCGGGCAACTTCCCACCGGCACTCTGAACTCGGTACGGTACGGAGAAAAGCAGCTTCTGACATCTCTCCACTCCCCGATGACCGGATTTCGTCTGCTGTGCCTGAGCGACCGCGAAGAACTGGTGCACGATCTACGCGCACAGCTCGGCTACATTTTTATTGTCATGCTGATTACAACCCTTGTCATGCTCCTCGTTGCACTATGGGTTTCCCGTTGGATTTATGCACCCGTCAAAAATCTCAAAGACGCAATGCACCACGTGCAGGAAGGCGATCTGTCTGCGCGAGCAACCGTCTGGGATAATGATGAAATCGGAGAGCTGAGCGAGGGATTCAACCAAACCGTCGAGCAGGTCGAGCGACTGATCGGTCAGCTTGTTGAGGAGCGCATGCAGAAAAAAGAGGCAGAACTCGATGCGCTGCAATACCAAATTACACCGCATTTTATGTACAATACTCTCAATTCCATTAAGTATGCTGCAATGCTGCAAGGTGCAGACCGCATCGGCGAGCAGCTCGGCGCATTCATTGAGCTGCTGCAAGCCAGTATCAGCAGACAGGGGGCATTCCTTACTGTAGAGGAAGAAATACACATGGTCGAAAACTATGTAAAGCTCCAAAAATTCCGCTATATGGATGCGTTTGAAGTGGTATACTGCATTGAACCGGAAACCAAGCGGCTGTATGTCCCCCGTTTGATCCTACAGCCCCTTGTAGAAAACGCCATTCTCCACGGCACCAAACTGCATCGCAGCGACTGCCGCATCGAAATCGCTGTACAGCTCAACGGTCCCAGCCTTATCCTGCGCGTCACCGATAATGGAACAGGCATGACCGAGCAGGAAGTCAATGCGCTGATGAGCGGTCAACGTCTGGCGCGTAAAGGCGGATTCAGCGGTATCGGGATTCCCAACATCCGCGAACGTCTCAAGCTCTATTACGGCGATATGGGGCAGCTTCACTACTCCAGCTCCCCCGGCTTCGGTACACGCGCGGTCATTACCTTGCCTGCCAGCCGCAGTGCCAGCGAATATGAAATCTAATGGGGGGATTCCCTTGATCAAACGACTGACCGGTCTGCTGCTCACCTTCCTGCTTCTCAGCGGCTGCACAGGTTCAAGCATGCAGGAAGATAAAACAACCGATACCACAACCATTGCGGTTCTGCTCAAGGGGATAGACAATCCCCATTGGCAGGAGATGCGCAAGGGCATTCTGGACACCGCCGCAGCACGCGGCGTAGATATCATCTTGCTCTACCCTGAAAGCGAAACCAATACCCAACAGCAAAGCCTGATTTTTCAGGATATTTTGGAGCAGCAGCCAGATGCGCTTCTATGGGCTCCCTGTGATTCCTCGCTCGGCCCGCAGATGAAAGCGATGGCGGATGCCGCGGGTGTTCCGCTATTTACAGTGGACACCCGTGCAGATGGTGTCGATCTGCCCTATATTGGCGCGGATAATCTGCGGATTGGTCGTATAGCAGCACAGGAGCTTGCACAATCCTCCGATTATCGTGGAAAATTTGCAGTAATTGCCGGCCCTCAAAATCAACAATGCCATGTTGAGCGCGCAGAAGGTTTTGTGCAAATCATGAAGACTTTCCCAGATATCGAAGTTGTGGATATTTGCTATCCGAAAAGCGAATACGGCTTTATTCCTGCCATGGATGTGATGCAGCGGCTTCTCGATACCTACCCCGATCTAAGCGGTGTATTCTGTACAAGCGGTGTAATCGGACTGGGTGCCGCCGAGCAGATTAAGGCAAACTACCGTCAGGAGCAGGTACTGGTTGTCACGCAGGACACTCAAAGTGATGTGCTTTCTGCTGTAAACACTGGTCTGGTTCATGCAATGGTCACACAGGATGGGTATGAAGCCGGCCATCTTGCCATCAATACCATCCTCAGTTATCTGTCCGGAAATGAAATCAAACAGAATATCTATCTGTCCGCTGAGCTGCTGACCTGGCGCAATGTGGATGACTTTATGAAAGATTACTTACAGCGGAGGGATGCACATGATTAAAGCTCTCATTGTAGATGATGATTTTCTGGTGCGCATGTTTCTGAAACAGCTCATCGACTGGGAAAGTCAGGGGTTCGAGCTGATCGGGGATGCATGCGGCGGTGAAGAAGCTCTGGAACTGATCGACCAGTTCTCTCCCGATCTCATCATCACCGATCTGAGCATGCCCGGCATGGATGGAATCGAGCTGATCGAGCAGGCACGTGCCAAACTTCCGGACAGCTACATCATCGCACTCAGTTGTCACGGCGAATTCGAATATGTCAAAGAGGCAATGAAGCAGGGCGCCAATGAATATGTGCTGAAAAATCTGCTCGATGCTCCCGGTTTATGTAAGCAGCTCGAAATTGCGCGCACCAAGCTGGAAAATGCTGCGCAACGCGCAGAACAAACAGATAAGCTTCGGCACCTCGCTGCAAAAGGAACAGAAATGCTGCGTTTCGAATTGCTGCAAAGCCTGCTGCACAATGCGCCAGCGGAAGAAGAACTTTTACACAGTTTCCGCGAAGCCGGACTGGATGGATCGTTTCACATCTGCGCTGCATTGGCGGTTTCCGCAGAAACCGCGCGCCATGATGCACTCGCTCAAGTTTGCGGTCAGTTTTGCCGCAATAAGCCGGCATTCTGTCTGCCCTATGATGATCACGCATGTTTTCTTCTCCTTGATCTGAGCTCCATTTCACCAGACAGTACTCAAACAGACTGGGTACACACCTTCGTCAAAGGACTTTACAACTGTATCAATGAGTATTTGAATGTGCAGCCCTGCTTAGGGGTCAGCACCGTCCATGCCGGCATTATCGAATCGCATCAGGCGGTATCCGAGGCACGTATTGCGCTCGATCATGCGTTCTATGACCCCAGCATTCATTATGCCGCCGAATTGAAAAAAAGCGAGGGCACCCTTCCCGAAGATGCATATTCGATTTTGCACCGGCTGCCCACAATGGTGGAGGAAGGATTATATGAGCGTATCAGCGAGGACGCACAGCGCATCCTTACCCTGTGCAGTCACAGACAAGCTCCCCCCGAAGAAGTAAAACGTTGGTTTTCTGAGCTTTTGCAAATCCTTGGCGTGGACGATGATGCACCAGTCACATTTGAGGCATGTACGGCAAAACTGGCAGATGTCATTCAGCAGCTTGCAGAAGAACGCGGCATCAACGGAAATCATTCCATCCGGCATGCCGCAGCCTATCTGCGCGAGCACTTTTCTCAGCCGATTTCGCTTTCTACAGTCGCAGCAGAAGTCCATCTCAATCCTGCTTATCTTTCCTATCTTTTCAAGCGAGAAATGGGCGTAAATTTCAGCGACTATCTGCAAAACTGCCGCATGGAGCATATGAAACTGCTGCTGCGCGAATCAGACGCTCCGCTCAAGGAATGTGCCTCCCAAGCCGGGTTTTCCGATTACCGAAATTTTTGTAAACTATTCAAAAAACAAACCGGTCTGCGCCCAGCGCAATATCGCAGTCTCAATCGCGAAAACTAAATTTCTGTAAAAAAACGGTCAGACCGCACAGAATCCCATGCGGTCTGACCCCCATAAAAAAGAGAAAGAAGAAGTAATTTTATTTTCTCCATCCGCTTTTGCGGATGGGGATTTTTTCACACTTACGCGCGCTTTGCGTTCTTGCGCATATCAAGGATAACCGAGCCGACGATGATGAGGCCCTTGACGATATTGGTCATGTTATCGTCAACCTTCAGC